>JALENY010000020.1 GCA_022767285.1 Lachnospiraceae bacterium
TCTCCGGAAAAGAGTAGGTAATCCATATCAAATTCCTAACTTACGTCTTTTTTTGAGAAATAAGCCGTAGGTCTATTAAAGTTACCCTTTTATCTGAAAATCATTTCAAAATACTTCTTGACTATTTACCAAATTGCTTTAAGCTACTATATATATATACTCTTCAAGAGATTTTCTGATTTATGTACCGTTATTCCATCGGTCTATCCTTCTTTCGTTAGATTTCTTGTGATGAAGTTTAACGAGCCATTGGTCCGTCCTCCTATATCTTATTATTTAGGAATTAATTTACTAATAACATCCATTACAAAATTTGTTCTTGGAGACGTTCTTTTTGTCTCAATGCCGTAGGAGGACAAAAGGAACGTCCCCAGTTCGCCATTAAATTTGACATATTTTTTAAACAGAAGTATACTAATTGAATCAACTCGTATCTTTGAAGGTACTGAACAGATACAATAAAATTATAAAAACGGGAGTGTAAAGGATTTGACATGCAGTATCTGATCTCTTTTCTTGAAGGCATCATTACATTTATATCCCCCTGTCTCTTACCTCTGCTGCCAGTGTATGTTTCCTATTTCGCCGGCGGCGGGGAACGCACAGTTTCCAAAACACTGTGGCGGGCTTTGGGATTTGTTCTGGGCTTTACACTGTTATTTGTATCCATGGGCGCATTAGCCGGAACATTGGGCGGTTTTCTTAACAGCCATCAGACTCTGGTAAATCTGGTAACCGGTGCTATTGTCATTTTCTTTGGACTACAGTATCTGGGGATTCTGAAAATCCGGATTTTCCAGGGGATAAAAGGAAATGTGGACACCAGCCGGCTGAATTTCTTTTCGGCTATGATCTTCGGCGTGATTTTTTCCATCAGCTGGACTCCCTGTGTGGGCGCTTTTCTCGGCTCAGCACTGATGCTGGCTTCTCAGCAGGGACATACACTGGAAGGCATGGCCATGCTTTTTACCTACTCGCTGGGCCTGGGACTTCCGTTTCTTTTAAGCGCCGTTCTGATCGACTATCTGAAATCCGCCTTTGGCTGGATCAAACGTCATTACTCCGTGATCAATACCATCTGCGGCTGCCTGTTGATCCTTATCGGTATCCTTATGGCTACCGGTACTCTTGGACGATGGCTGGCGCTACTTTCTTAAGGAGGTAGTTCGGAAAGGTGAAACATTTTCATTACTATTTGTGTCGCCATCTGAAGGCGGCGGAATGGAGATTATCATGAAACAAAAACGAATTGTATTTCTGTTGGCCGCAGTGCTCGTCCTGCTACTGGTCGGAGCGTCATTTCTTTACCAGAACCTGAAAGAGGACAATGACCCGGATCAGCTGGCTGTTAAAAGCGATACCGTGCCCGCTCCGGTCAGCGAAATTAAGGATTCGGATTTTCTGAAATCTCCGGCTTCTTCCGCTTCTTCCGAGATTGCGGAAGCGGCAACAGCACCCGATTTTACCGTTTACGATAAAGAAGGCAACCCGATACACCTTTCGGACTGTCTCGGTCAGCCGGTGATCCTCAATTTCTGGGCCAGCTGGTGCGGTCCGTGTAAAGGGGAAATGCCGGATTTTCAGGCGCAATACGATGCCATCGGGCAGGGTGTTCGCTTTCTGATGGTGAATCTGACGGACGGTGCTCAGGAAACAGTGGAATCCGCCAGTGGATTTATTGCACAGGAGGAGTATACGTTTCCGGTCTATTACGATACAGACATGAGCGCGGCTATGACCTACAGCGTATATGCTATCCCTGCTACGTATTTCATCGATGCCGAAGGTCATATTGTGGCTCAGGCAAACGGTGCTCTGGATGCAGAAACATTGCAGAGGGGAATTGATATGCTCTGCGCAGCAGAGTAACTGTCCTTCATTTAGAAAAAAATCCCACTTATCCTAAATTTTCCTTTAGAATAAGCGGGATAATTTTTTCGTTTTTTATGATTCTGCCATAGGCTGTTGCCTCGCTTCAGTATACAGATCAATGTCTTCAACAATATAGTTATCACCAGTTGTATGCAGCGTCTCAAAACAGAAGTAGCTATCTATCCCAGCACCACAGCCGACAACACCATAAACCCAATGATCGACAGCATCGTATACACCGAAATCGCCGATGAGTAAAACTCCTTCTTTTCCTCCCCGTCAATATACAGCGGCAGGATAAAAGGCGGCGGCAGAATCATCAGGATCGCCGCTGAGATGAGGGTCAGTGGCTCCCAGAATACACCGCCCAGCACTCTGAACATAGAAAAAACAACAGCCACCATAACCGCCTGCTCCACCAGACGCAGACCGATAACCTTGGAAACCTTTTTCCAGGCAATGCCTTTAAACTTCATACGGTAACCGATCACCACCAGAATTACGGCACTGGTAGGCGCAGCAACAAATTCACAGACTCCGCCGACAAGTGCTCCCGCACTGCTGTTCTCCAACAGTCCTCCAATGTCGGTAACACTGAATACAACACCAAGAACGATGCCGATAAGCACGGGTGTTGTCAGGATGCCTTTGATCGCTTCACCGGCAGTCTGCCGGGTACCACCGACGCTTTTGACCAGTGCAACATATACGGTAAAGATCGCGAGCACATGGCCGATATCCATCAGGGCAAACTGGGTGATCTTATCACTTCCCAGCAAAATGCCAAACAAAGCGTAACCCAGCATACCCGCCTCATAGCCTGTCAGCGTAAAGGGAAAATAGGCATCCTGCTCCTTAACGACACGGCAGAGGAGCCGTCCCACAAAGATCCCCCCGGCGGTTACCGCAAAAAATGTGATCGGAAAAATTACCGTATCCGCAGTAATACTTGCTCTGTAAAAGGTATAAAACAGCGAGATCGGCAGTGTGAAATTCATGACCAGCACCTGAAGACCTTCTATACCCTCAGGGCTGATCAGCTTTCTCTCCCTGCAGATCATACCGATCACAAGCATCACGATCACAGGCAGAATAACTTTCAATAAATCCATAACTCTCTTCCTTTCTTTGGCCCGCCGTATAACCCGCAGGCCTGCCTTTCATTATTCTACCACATGTTTATAGATTGGAATAGCTTTTCGTTGCATTGGTCTGTGGATTGTACACAAAACGCAAGTGTTTTGCAGACTTGCAACGCTATTCCGGATTATTGATCTGATTTTAATTCGATTTTTTCTATTATTCTGTAATCTCTATCAGGTTTCCCTCCGGCCCGACGATACAGCTTTCATAATACCCGTCACCTGTTGTTCTCGGTCCGCTGACAACAGGATAGCCATCATTTTTCAGCTTGTCTGTCATCGCATCAACCGCTCATTTGACAAAAAAGTCGCTCGTTTTTTCCAGATCATTCACATACATTGCCACGTGTTCTATTCGCATAGTTTTTTCTCCATTAGATAAAATCTTCCTTTTCTCCAGTCTGCGATTCCCGTCTGTATGTATCCGCAGCGTAAATACAGGGACAGCGCAAAAGGATTTTTACTGTACACATCCAGACGTATCGCGCCGACATTGTTTTTCGCAATTCTTTCTCAATATGAATCAGTGTGGTTCTTGCCGCCTTACCACGTTCCCGTTTCATTGTTTGCTTTGAATATACCAATAAATCGTTGCTGTAACGTTTGAGTTTTGTTTACAAAATGTTAATTCTATAAAAGGAAATACAGCGCAGATAATGTTCCCCTTACCTGCGCTGTTTTCTGTCATTCACTTAATATATGAACTTCACGTTTTTAACTTAGACAATTTACACTTTTTCAAGACTCACCATGTCTTCAAAAATATGATCTCATTATTTCTGTACAATATTGATGATCTTACCCGGAACATAAATCTCTTTTACGATTTTTCCGGTCAGTTTATCAGCAATTGCCTCTTTTCCGGCGGCAATAGCATCTTCTTTGCTTATGGAAGCAGACACACTGATGACTGCTCTTGTTTTTCCGTTGATCTGTACCGGGATCTCGATTTCGTCATCTTTCATGGCTTCTTCATCATGCTCCGGCCACTGATTCTCAAATACAGATGCAGTATGGCCATACTGCTCCCACAGTTCCTCTGCAATATGCGGAGCAAAAGGTGCCAGCAGGATAATAAAGGTCTCGATCGTTTCTCTATCGATACCACCCTGTTTTTTCGCCAGCTCGATCAGTTTGTTATTATACTCCATGAATCCGGAAATAACGGTATTCAAACTGAAGCTGTTCAGACGCTGCGTTACATCGTGAACCAGTTTATGACGGATTTTTACCATCTCTTTTGTGGCCTGTACATTTGCTTCTTTACTGTCGATTGCCAGTTTCCAGAAACGGTTCAGGAAGCGGTATACACCGTCAATGCCTCTGTCATCCCATTCTGCATCCAGTTCAGGCGGACCTACAAAGAGCTCATACAGTCTAAGAGAATCACATCCGTAATCTCTTACCAGGTCATCCGGAGATACCACATTTCCCTTTGATTTACTCATTTTGATGCCGTTTTTACCGGTAATCATTCCCTGATTGAACAGCTTGGTAAATGGCTCGTCAAAATCTACTACACCAATATCATACAGAAATTTTGTATAGAACCTGGAGTAAAGCAGATGCAGTACCGCATGCTCCACACCACCGATATACATATCAACCGGCAGATACTTGTCCGCTTTTTCCTTGGAAACCAGTTCTTTATCGTTCTTATTATCAACGTAGCGCAGGAAATACCAGGAAGAACCTGCCCACTGCGGCATCGTGTTGGTCTCACGTTTTGCGTCAGCGCCACATACCGGACACTTGCAGTTTACCCATTCGTCAATGGCAGCCAGCGGTGACTCGCCGGTACCGGTAGGTTCATAAGATTCCACATCCGGCAGACGCAGAGGGAGCTGATCTTCCGGAACCGGAACATTTCCGCAGTGCGGGCAGTGAACGATCGGAATCGGTTCACCCCAGTAACGCTGTCTGGAGAATACCCAGTCACGCAGTTTGAAGTTAACGGTTGCTTTACCAAATCCACGCTCTTCGATAA
Source organism: Lachnospiraceae bacterium (assembly GCA_022767285.1). Lineage (GTDB taxonomy): Bacteria > Bacillota > Clostridia > Lachnospirales > Lachnospiraceae > JALENY01. The sequence continues at coordinate 5,002 of JALENY010000020.1, forward strand.
TATGAGGAGCTTCCTTTTTCAGGACAGCGGACTCCATGCCGTTCCACTCACCGGAATTGATCATGGTTCCGGATGCTTCGGTATAGGCTTCGGTCATATTCTCGATTTCCACACCGTCTTTCGCGATAACCTGTACGATCGGAATATTGAATTTCTTCGCAAACTCAAAGTCACGGTCATCATGAGCAGGTACGCACATGATCGCGCCGGTACCGTAATCTGCCAATACATAATCAGACAGCCAGATCGGTGTCTTTGCGCCATTCAGCGGGTTGATGGCATAGCTTCCGGTAAATACACCGGTCTTTTCTTTATCCTGAAGACGGTCTACGTTTGATTTCATGGAAGCATCATAGATGTATTTTTCTACAGCTTCTTTTGTCTCCTCTGTGGCAAGGCTTGCTGCCAGTTTATGTTCCGGTGCAAGGACCATAAAAGTTGCGCCATACAGAGTATCCGGTCTGGTGGTGTATACAGTGATCTTTTCATCTTTCCCGTCTACCTGGAAGTCAACTTCTGCACCGTATGATTTTCCGATCCAGTCAGTCTGCATTTTCTTAACTTTTTCCGGCCAGTCAAGTTTGTCCAGATCATTTAACAGGCGATCCGCATAAGCGGTGATCTTCAGCATCCACTGGCGAAGATTTTTCTTTGTAACCGTGGAACCGCAGCGCTCGCAGCATCCGTTTACAACTTCTTCATTCGCAAGACCCGTCTTACAGGAAGGGCACCAATTGATAGGAAACTCTTTCTCATAGGCAAGGCCTTTTTTGAACATCTGAACAAAGATCCATTGAGTCCATTTGTAGAAATCCGGATCGGTTGTGTTTACTTCCATATCCCAGTCATAGATGGCTGCGATATCGTTGATCTGCTTTTTAATGTTTGCAACGTTCTCTGCAGTGGATTTTGCAGGATGAACGCCCATCTTGATCGCATAGTTTTCTGCCGGAAGGCCAAATGCATCCCATCCCATCGGATGAATAACATAATAACCATTCAGCATTTTATAACGGCTCCAGACATCTGAGATAACGTATCCTCTCCAATGTCCCACATGAAGTCCGTTTCCTGACGGATATGGAAACATATCCAGACAGTAATATTTCGGTTTTTTACCGTCATTTACATTAACCGGCTTTTCTTCCCAGTTTTTACGCCATTTCTGTTCAACGGCTTTATGATTATACGGTGCTGCCATAATAATTCTCCTCCTTGAAAACTCTAGATACAATTCTATGCCCGGGACTGGCTTTTTGTCAAGTTTTATTGTATACTGGTAAAGGGAAATGAACAATTTTTACCGTCAGCACAAATCCATGCGGTAACCGGGCGAATCAAAAAAACAGTTTGTTGACGCATCCGGGATAAAACTGCTTTTAACGCACTGCAATATGAAGAAAAGAGGTAGAGGTATATCTTTATGGAAGAATTCATGATAAAATATGTCCCTTACGTGGTTCACGCCCTGGAACTTATGGGTATTTTTGTAATTATCGTCGGGAGTGTCCGGACGTTCTTCATATATATCACTTCAAAATTTGATGTGGAAAGCAGCGAATACAAACTGTATTTTGCGCAAAGTCTTTCCTTCGCCCTTGAATTTAAGCTAGGTGCCGAGATTCTAAAAACGGTTATCACCAAGACCATGAGCGAGATCTATATGCTTGCGGCGATTATTATTCTTCGTGCGATTCTGACCGTCGTGATTCACTATGATATTAAAAACGAGTCCAGCCATTGATGCTTAGTCCCAATGTAAGATCACGTTCAAAACCATATAAATCTAAATCGAGTCCAGCGCAAGAAAGGCGCCAAGATTTCCACGCTTTCCGTGGGACGCTCTGTGCGAAAATAATAAATCCGGATTACAGCAGGTACAAATGCCGGGGCGCGAAATATGCTCCGGTTTTATTCCGGCTTCCAGCATAACCAGTTCATTGGAACGCCATAAATCAAGCTGATATTTCTGTCCTTCTTCTGTTTTTCTTCCTTTTTTCAGTATTTCATCCGCCGGAAATTCCCCGGAAAAGGCTTCCGCCACATCTTCACTTACCTCATAGCAGTCCTGACAGATGGACGGTCCTATGGCTGCCAATATATGCTCCGGTTCACTGCCGTACTGACGGATCATTGTTTCCACAGTAACTTTTCCCATCTTCCGGACCGTTCCCCTCCATCCAGAATGGGACAGACCTATGGCACGTTTTACCGGATCCACAAAAAACAGCGGAACACAATCCGCATAAAAAGTTGCCAGCACAAGACCCGGAACATCGGTGACCATACCATCCACATCCTTGTAATCACGAGGCTTCAGGATCCCTTTTCCTGCATCTTTCCCTGTCACCACACGAACATTTGTCGTATGTGTCTGGTCTGATGTAACGATATTTTCGACATCAACCCCAAGAGCCGCTGTTATTCGCCGGTAGTTTTCCATAACAGCATCCCGGTCATCACCTCTGGTAAAGCTGAGATTCATGGTGGAAAAAATACCCTCACTGACACCCCCGATACGCGTGCTGAAACCATGTTTTACGATTCCGATTTCTTCCAGTGCAGGATAGGCCAAATATACCACCTCTCCGCTTTGTCTGACCTGCATGTGCTGTTTTTCATGTTCTTTCCATTTTATATTCATTCTTATCCCCATTCCGCCGCGCTGTCACAACATAAATAACAATGCAAAAATGATTCACCATATTGGGTATGACGCTCATCAAATTGAATGTATATCAAAAAAGAAATCTTTCTCTCACTTGACAGTACTATTCCCGATAATCAAAAGCATTTTTATATAACGTAACCTGCTCCCCGTCAATGGCTACCACATCAAATCTGCAGGGTGTCTCCTCCGACAGCCGATTTTGTATCAAATAAAAAGCAGCGACTCGTGATATGATCCGCTGCTTTTTATAATTAACTGCAGCTGAAGCCGAACCGGATTCCCCAGTAGTTCGATACTTTACTTCCACAAAAACCAGATACCGGCCATCCCGGGCAATCAGATCGATTTCTCCCGATTTACATCGATAATTCTGCTTCAATATTTCATATCCTTTTGCTCGAAGATAGTCTGCTGCAATTGCCTCGTAGGCACTTCCTGTCTGACGTTTATTCATTCTGATTAATATTTCCTGTTTCTTCCCTACACAAACTTCGTGATAAATGTTTTCCTGTGTATCGGTGTCGCTCCATAATTTTTCAGTGACTCAATATGCTCCGCAGTTCCGTATCCCTTATTGCGCGCGAATCCGTATTCCGGCATAATTTTATCATATTCCACCATAAGCCGGTCCCTGGTTACCTTTGCCACAATACTGGCTGCTGCAATGGAGACACTTTTCGCATCGCCCTTGATGATAGGAACCTGTGGGATGGTCACATCCGGTATCGTCACTGCATCATTCAGCAGTACAGAGGGCGTGACGGTAAGCTTACTGACAGCATCCCGCATGGCTTCGTAGGTTGCCTGCAAAATGTTTATTTCATCAATTCTTTCCGGATACACATAGCCGAATCCCACCGAAACAGCCTGATCCATAATCACATCGTAGAGTTCCTCTCGCTTCTTCTCCGAAAGTTTTTTCGAATCATTCAGATACAGAATCTGACTGTCTTTTGGAAGAATTACAGCAGCCGCTACCACCGGTCCGGCAAGGGGGCCACGTCCCACTTCATCAATGCCGCATACATAGCCCATATGTTCATATTGTTTTTCATATATTTTTAGACTTTCGGTCCGCGCAATTTCATTTTTCAATTTCAAACGCGCTTTTTCCTGTCTTTCAATCTCCTTCTGTTCCTTCTTTGTCATTTGCCTTCTCCAATGCAAATTTTCTGTTTTTTATTTCCGTTATATCTGTCATAAATCCTGCTGTTGTTCCGCTTCAGATTTCCCGCCGCAACTTCAGGTTTTCTGCCGTGACTTCCTCTGTTTTATGCTTCGGGATTCTCCAACGTAAATCTTCCGATTTTTCCGTTTCTGAATTCATCCAGTATAATATTCGCCGTTTTCAGATAGTCCAGTTCATTGCCTTTTAACAGACATTTTCTGACCTCTGCGATCTGCTCCATGACGGCAACCGGCTCTGTCGCTTCCTCCACACCATACCGTTCCTGTAATGCACCCGGATAGCGGTTCTGAAGTGCTTTGATCACTTCAAGTGCCAATTCTTCCACATTTAATATATCATCTTTTATAGAACCGATCATAGCCAGTTTCAGACCCACTGTCTGATCTTCGAACTTCGGCCATAGAATACCGGGCGTGTCCAGAAGTTCCACGTTTTTGTTAAGGCGAATCCACTGTTTTCCTTTTGTAACACCAGGTTTGTTCCCGGTCTTTGCACATGCACGGCCGGCAAACGAATTAATGAACGTCGACTTTCCAACATTTGGGATACCCACTACCATAGCACGGATTGGGCGGTTCTGAATACCTCTGCGCTTGTCCCGTTCCAGTTTTTCTTTACACGCTTCCAGGATTACGCCCTGCAACGATTTCAGACTTCCCTTATTTCTGGCATTTATCTGGGCCACCAGAATTCCTTTTTCTTTAAAATATTCGGTCCAGGCATCATTAAGCCTATCATCTGCCAGATCCGATTTGTTCAGCAGAATCAGTCTCGCTTTGTTCTGTCCCAACTGATCGATATCCGGATTGCGGCTGCTTAAAGGAATTCTCGCATCCACAAGCTCAATAATCAGATCGATCAATTTTATATCTTCCTGCATCATCCGTCTGGCTTTTGTCATATGCCCCGGATACCACTGATAATTCATAAAAACCTCTTTCTTACTATACTAAAATCCAAACTTTATAAAAGTCCAACCCGTTTAAACGGATATGTGATACACCAGACTTTTCCGATAATCCTCTTTTTTGAAATATTTCCCATGTCGGAAAAACGACTATCCTCACTATTATTGCGGTTATCACCGAGGACAAAATATTCATCGGTCCCCAGACGAATCGGATCTTCCGCAAGTCCCGGATTTATCACCTTCGGAAAATCGCCGGACTCCATATAAGTTTCCCCGTTGATCAGGATCAAGCCGTCTTTGATCTGTATGGTGTCCCCGGGAAGGCCGATCACACGCTTGATATGGGTGCTGGCATTTTCATCATCACTCTTTTTAAACGCGATAATATCACCCCGCTTCGGCGAACCGAACACATAACTCAGACGATTGATTCTGACTTTATCATTAACCTGGATAGTCGATTCCATAGAAATTTCCTGCATAGTTGCGGAGCCAAAGAAAAAATGAGCGACAACTGCAGACAGCGCAAGCACCAGGATAATCTGAACGATCCAGCTCAGAATTGATTTATTTCGATTATTCCACAAGATGGTCCTTTTGACCGGTGGTGTCTCAACTACCTTTGCCATAATGCCTCCTAAAACTCAAAATGATTCTGTGGATTATTTTTTCATATACATAATGAAATAGAATCCTGCCCACAGGAGATCCTCCGCACGAGCAGGTATCTTTCGCAGCATATTCCACTCCTGTGCAGCACGATCCACACGGAGTGTTCTAAGCTTCATAGGAATACTTTCCTGTAAAATATAAAAACAGGGGGACAATCCACTCACTGTAATTGTCCCCTACTTGCTACCCTTATTATTTTACCAACTCTTTAACTTTAGCACTCTTGCCAGTACGCTGTCTTAAGTATGTCAGTTTTGCACGTCTTACTTTACCATGTCTTACAACTTCTACTTTAACAACGTTCGGAGAATGCAGCGGCCATGTTTTTTCAACGCCAACTCCGTTAGAAGATTTACGTACAGTAAAGGTTGCGCGGTTTCCGCCGCCCTGCTTTTTCAGTACAACGCCCTCAAAAACCTGAACTCTTTCGCGGTTACCTTCCTTGATCATACCGTGTACTCTTACGGTATCTCCTACGCGGAACTCGGGTACTTCAGCTTTTAACTGTTCTGCTTCGATTTTCTTGATGATTTCGTTCATTTTGATTTCTCCTTATAACTATATTTGGATGTTCTTAATACTCAATGTAACAGCGGACCATCTCTTTTCTTCACAACGCATCTAATTATACTATAAGCCCTCTCTGTTTGCAAGAATTTTTTCAACAAAAACCTTCTCTTTTGCGGTCAAATCAGCTTTTTCCAGCAAATCCGGCCTTCTTATTGCCGTTCTGATCAGCGACTGCTCTCTGCGCCATTTTTCCACATTTGCATGGTGCCCGGACAGCAGCACCGGTGGTACCTGTTTTCCATTCCATGTCTCAGGTCGGGAATACTGAGGATATTCCAGAAGATTATCATGAAAAGAATCAAATTCCGCAGACTCTTCATTGTTTAATACTGCCGGAACCATTCTCGATATGGCATCTATCATAACCATAGCGGGCAGTTCTCCTCCAGTGAGAACATAATCACCGATCGAGACCTCATCCGTCACGATTTCTTCCAGAACTCTCTCATCCACGCCCTCATAATGCCCGCATAAAAAGACAAGATCTTTTTCACGGGCGAAATCTTTGGCCATCTGCTGGTTGAATACCTTTCCCTGAGGCGTCAGATAAATCACCCTTGGGGAATATCCGATTTTTTTCTCCACGGCTTTATATGCATCATAGATCGGCTGGGCCTGCATGACCATACCGGCACCGCCGCCATATGGGTAATCATCCACTTTCATATGTTTGTTTGTAGTGTAATCCCGGATATTGACCGCTTCCAGGGAGATCAGATCACGATCCAGGGCTTTTCCAAGAATGCTGGTGTTCAGTCCCTGTTCGATCATTTCCGGAAAAAGAGTTAAAACATGATAGTTCATAACCACTCCCCCTATAAAAGTCCATCCATCAGATGAACGGTGATTTCCCCTTTTTCAATGTCAATCTCTTTTACACAATCCGCTATGGCAGGAAGCAGCACCTCTCCATGTTCCTGCGATTCAACCACATAAACATCATTGGCACCGGTTTCCATCACATCCACCAGAGTACCGAAATAGCTGCCATCCTCCAGATAAACCTTGCAGTCGATCAGATCCGCAATATAATACTCCCCCTCCTCAAGGGGAGTGCCATTCTCTCTGTTCACCCAGAGCTCACACTGTTTATATTTCTCAATATCATTGATATTGTTGATTTCCTTAAACTTCAATATGACCTGATTCTTAAAATATCGGACATTCTGAATGGTCAACATTCTTTTCCCTCGACCGGTATCCAGCATGACTTCTTTTATTTCTTCAAATCGTTCCGGATAATCTGTAGTCGGATAAACCTTAACTTCGCCTTTTAACCCGTGTGTACTGGTAATAATACCAACTCGTAAAAATTCTTCCATATACTCCAAACTTTCCTGTTCTTTACTTTCTGTTTTTCTTCGCTTAAACGATAAAACGGAACACAAAATACGGGGCCGCAAACCTTAATCACGACCCCGACATTTCACTGAATAATCTCAACAACCACTTTCTTGTCTTCCTTGGATGATGCAGCCTTAACCACAGAACGGATTGCTTTCGCAATACGGCCCTGACGTCCTATCACTTTACCCATATCGGAAGGTGCGACTCGCAGTTCTACCAATACGGAATTTCCTTCCGCTGTTTCTGTTACAACAACTTCATCCGGATTTTCAACAAGTGCTTTTGCAATTACTTCAACTAATTCTTTCATTTAAAGCACCTCCATGCGGTCAGTAGCTGTCTTATTTCTCAATACCTGCAAGTTTGAAAATTTTTCCAACAACTTCTGTAGGCTGTGCGCCGTTAGCCAGCCATTTTTTAGCTGCCTCCTCATTTACTGTGTAAACACTCGGATCGCAGTTCGGATCGTATGTTCCGATTTCCTCGATGAATCTGCCGTCTCTAGGGGATCTGGAATCTGCTACTACGATTCTATAGTAAGGAGCCTTTTTCTGTCCCATTCTTCTTAATCTGATTTTTACTGCCATTTTTCTTTCCTCCTGGTTATTTGTTTTATTATATATTCTTATTTTTATGTTAAAAAGGAAGATTAACTCTGCCTCTTTTACCATCTTTTAAAAAGGAAGATTGAATCTGCCCTTTTTTCCGCCTTTTTTGCCCATCATTCCAGGCATCTGTTTCATCATCTTTCTGGCCTGATCAAACTGCTTCACCAGGCGGTTGACTTCTGCGATGTCCACACCGGCACCTTTCGCGATTCGCTGTTTTCTGGAAACATTTAAGAGATCCGGATTCGCCCGTTCCTTCGGTGTCATGGAAAGGATGATTGCTTCTTTTCGAGCCATGTCTTTCTCATCGATCATGCTCTCTAAGTCTTTCATTTTACCGCTCATACCCGGCAGCATGTTCAATACACTTGAAATACCGCCCATATTTTTCATCTGATTCATGCTTTCCAGATAATCATCAAATCCAAACTGAGCCTTTTTGAACCGCTGTTCCATCTCCGCAGCCTTGGTCTGATCGATGTTTGCCTGGGCTTTTTCAATCAGGCTCATCACATCACCCATGCCAAGGATTCTGGAAGCCATACGCTCCGGATAGAACTGTTCCAGATCGGTGAGTTTTTCTCCCATACCTACATATAAGATAGGTTTTCCGCTGACTGCCCGAATGGACAGTGCGGCACCGCCTCGGGTATCGCCATCCAACTTTGTAAGAATCACACCATCGATACCGACTTTTTGACTGAAGGACTCGGATACATTTACCGCATCCTGACCGGTCATGGCATCTACCACCAGTATGGTATAGTCCACATGTACCTGTTCCTTAATTTCCTGAAGCTCAGCCATCATATCTTCATCGATGTGAAGTCGGCCTGCCGTATCGATAATCACCACATTGTATCCGTGGGCTTCGGCATGTTCCATCGCTGCTTTCGCAATGTTCACAGGCTTTTGTTTGTCTCCCATGGAGAAAACATCCACACCCTGCTTTTCGCCGTTGACCTGCAGCTGTTTGATCGCTGCCGGACGATATACATCACAGGCAACCAACAGCGGCTTGCGGCCTTTTGACTTGAACTTTCCGGCCAACTTGGCGGTAGTGGTGGTTTTACCTGCGCCCTGAAGACCGGCCATCATGATAACCGTGATCTCTTTTCCGGGCTTTAAAGTGATTTCCGTGGTCTCACTTCCCATCAGTTTGACCAGTTCATCATTTACAATTTTTATAACCATCTGTCCCGGATTCAGCCCGGACATTACATCCTGTCCTACAGCCCGTTCCTGAACAGATTTTACAAACTGTTTTACAACCTTAAAGTTTACGTCTGCCTCCAGAAGTGCCATTTTGACTTCCTTCAGAGCCTCTTTTACGTCAGCTTCCGTCAGCATTCCTTTACTTCTCAGCTTCTTAAAGACATTTTGCAGTTTTTCTGTTAAGCCTTCAAATGCCATATTATAACTCCTCTAAAATCTCCTGCGCCAGAGCCTTGATTTCCTCGTCTCCGGTCAGATCATAAATCCGGTGAATTTTCTCCCTGATACGGACAAAGCGTTCCACCAGATGCAATTTACTCTCATAATCTTCCAATATTTTATTGCAGCGCTTGATCATATCATGAACTCCCTGGCGGGAAATATTCAGATCCTGCGCCACCTCACTTAATGAATAATCATTTAAAATGACTTCTTCAAAAACTCGTTTCTGATGTTCCGTCAGCAGTTCCCCGTAAAAATCATATAGCAGAGACTGCTCAACAAATTTCTCCATTTCAATCACCTTAGCTATCATACACGACAAAGAACAGGCTGTCAAGTATTTTTTCTTGACAGCCTGATTAATTTTTTGTCTTCCAAGACAGACTTCCTTTGCGTAATTCAAGCCAGAAAGGCTGCATCACTCAAGCATTTTTTTCGCATACACATCCGCATAAAGTTTGTTCATCGTTTCCCTGCATTTCCGATAGTTTTCCCGGTTTTCCGAATCAGAGCTGTAACAGCGTTCTTCTCCTGCATAGCCAATGGATTCAAATGCCTCCTCCACAGTTTTGTGTACTCCCATGGTCTGTAGCGCCACCATAAGCGCTCCGCGGGCAGTTGCATCTGTTTTTCCCCTGCGTATCAGGTCCATTCCGTAAACGTCACATTGAATTTGGTTAAATGCATCACTGTTTGTGAGACCTCCGTTTATCAGAATACGCTGTATATTCACATATTCTTTCATGTTATCAATGCCATTCGCAATTTCATAACAAATTCCTTCCAGAAGTGCTCGGAGTAAATCAGCCTTCTCCGTATGCAGCGTAATATTGGCGAACAGTCCTTTCGCCTGATTATTCCAGTCCGGAGCGGAACGACCCTGAAAATATGGCAGGCAGATAACCGAATTCGATCCTGCAGGAGTTTTTTCTACCATTGCATTTATCTCTTCATACGTGTTTTTTTCGCAAAAATTTCTGCAAAACCAGTCAAATGCCGAGCAGCAGGTTAAAACACTTGATTCAAGTATATATTGATTTTTAATGGAAGAATGATTGCATACCACATTTGCTTTCAGATCAGTCGGAACACTTTCCACTGCAGTTATCAAAAATCCTCCCGTCCCCGCGGTAACAGACATAATCCCTTCTTTAACAACTCCCTGACCGATTGTTCCGCACTGCTGATCACCCCCCGCCGTAATAACCGGGATACCTTCTGGACAACCCGTTTTATCAGATATATGCTTTGACAGATAACCGCATATGCTGCCGGGTTCTACCAGCGGGCACAGTTTTTCTTCTTCAACCTCAAAAATATTCAGCAGTTCCCGATCCCATTGATTGGTACGGATATTCATAAGCAGCGAACGGCTTCCATAAGTGTAATCTGTACATAAATTCCCCGTAAGCAGATAAATCAGGAAATCCGGAATCACTAAAAACTTGTACGTTTTTTCATAAATATCCGGTCTTTCTTTTCGAATCCAAGTCATCTTGCTCGCTGAGAATACCGGATTCACTACTGATCCGCAAAGCTGAAATATCCGATCATTTTTCGCTTCCAGCTGTCGGCATATCTCTGCGGTTCTTTTGTCCTGCCACATAACAGCTCTGCACAGCGGCCAGATAGAACGATCGACCGGGATAACCGAAGACCGCTGGGCGGTAACAGAAATGCAGTCAATTCTGATATTTTCCCCTTCTGCTTTTTCCGCGATGGATCGTAAAATATCATACATTGCATTTTCCCAGTCACCGGGATCCTGCTCCACCCATCCGTTTTCCAGATACTCAGCCCGGTACTTACAATGTTCAGAAGCCAGTTCGATTCCTTCCGCTGAATACAGTATTCCGCGCATACTTGATGTGCCAACATCCAACACAAGTATATTCATAACAGCACCCTTTATTTAATTATGAGTCTTTCAAAATAACATGCATCCTATTTTCACTCCGGCCTTAATCTGTGATTTTATACAGAGCTATTTCATCAATTTCTCTATTCGCAGATACCAGATAATCCACACCATCTTTTTCAAAATGATAGATATTTGCAGAACCGCAGTTCCGGTCAATATAGTCCATTTTATAAGTTTTCTGAACGGAGTCGTACCGAAAAACCATAAGGTCTCTCATTCCTTTTCTGTGTCCCGTAATAAAGGCAGGTTTGCCGCAGAGCGGGCCGCCGTATATAGAATGCAGGAATTCTCTGCTCTCCTCAAATTCATAATCCGCTTTGTATACACCATCCTGCTTTTTATAAAATCGAATTTTATCTCCATGGAACGGAGTGATAACCCCAAGTTCTTTTTCACCATCCTCATCAAAATCAACAAGGACTGCGTCACTGGCGGCATCTGTGATCAAGGTTTTTATTTCCCAATGCCCCTGCGCATCCGCCGGTGGAATAAACTGAAAAACACCATTCGCGCAGGAAACGACTGCAGTCATAAGACCATCCTGTTCATCGCGGAAATACCCATGATTTTTTAACAGTCCTTCCTTTATCACTTCCAGTTCCAGGGGATGATTTTCATCAAAACCGCTTATATCATCCGGCAGAACTGCAGCATATACTTTACCCGGAAAACGCCAATCGTCTTTGTATTCATGATCTGACTTAATTGTGCAGGCAATCAAATACTTTACTCCATTTCGGACAAGTATGTCAAATCGATGCACAAACGGAAGCCGTACCAGCGTTTTCACTGACCAGGTTCCATCGCTTCCGGGCACTGCCGCAACGATCTTTGCTTCTTTTGCATCATTCGGAGAATAGAATTTGTGGGTAGCCAGAAACTGTCCATCCGTTCCCGGAATCTGAACCATTGTCATTACGCCGCCCGGTTTTTCCCACAAGACTGCTTCCTGTATACCATCTTCATCAAACAGTAAGCATTTGTCCACTTTTTCCGCAGCTACAAGAAAATGCTTTTTCCCCTTGTATTCCAGCGGTGCAATAGAATAGCATTTTGTCAGATCCGATATTTTTTTCTTATGAATTTTCATATCATATACCTACTTTTTCTGTTCTTTAAATCAATAAGCTCCATTAATTACCAAGATTATCAATAAATTTCTGATATTGTTCTTCCTGCTTTGCCTCCGTATAATTGCCGGACACAAATTCCGGAAAGATTCTGTATGTGAATTCCTTCCAACTCTGCTCTTCATGATTAACCAATATCGGATAAAAAGATACCTGAGCTTTTTTTGCTGCTTTACAGTCGCCTGGGGCATCACCAAGCATAATGATCTTCTCTTTTTTATACCCCCGGCTGATCATGCTGATAATGCAAGCGTCCTTCGTTCCCATATCCTGTGCCATTGTATAATTGACATAGGGAATAAGTCCGCATCGGTTCCATTCTTCCTTCAGTGCAGAAGGATTCGCACTTGATACAATCGCTATATCTGCTTTTTCCCTTATTGTTTTGAGGGCACACTCTACCCCCGAAAATGCAGCCTTACATTCATCCGGAAGCAATCCTATCTTACGGTTTACCGTCCGACTCCACGAAAGTGCCTTTTTCAACATCTTTTTATCCGGGTAACCCTCAATGGCAGCTTCCAGTTCTTTTTCCGACAAAGCCGGCGTACCTTCCAGCCATTCTTCCAGATCCTTTATCCCCTCTATGTGTGTGTACTGACTATCGACAATATCAAGGATACACTTCAGGCCCTGAAAACGATTGATCCCTCTTGTTACCGTATAAAGATTGATTTGATTCCATTTATCCAGAATATCATCTTTCCACTTTTCCAGATTCCATTCATCTATCAGGCACGGGCCAAAACATTCAACATGTTTCACTGTCATGGTATCCATCGCACAACCGTCACTATCAATACAAACCAGATAATCCTTCATAAGTTTTTCTCCTTATAAACTGTTATTATGATGCCAGGGTCAAAAGGGAACCCGCTAAACATGAGAAAGTTGCCATTTTTCAAAGAAAAATGAGCGGATTTCGAATGTTTTTCGGATTTTGGGAGCGCAAAGCGCGGAAAAATCCAAAGGCATCATGGGGTCAAATGCTTTTGACCCCAACATCTTATTATTTGATTATCCGCTACAGCAGGCAAAAATCATAAACAGGAGCGGAACGGAATATTCTGCGGAGCCTCAAAACAGTCTTCGAAACCGCGCCGATGATGATAATATATTTTATCCATGTCCATCGGATAGGTGTACTTTCCTCCAACCTGCCAGAAGAATGGATGGAACTTGTATTCATTTCGGTCTCTTTTGAAATCATAAAGTAATTTGATTTCTTCGCAGTCAGCCTGGAAATTGGTCCACACATCCCAATGAATGGGGATCACGACCTTGCACTTCAGATTCTCGGCCATTCTAAGAATATCGGTGGAAGTCATCTTATCCTGCATTCCAATCGGATTTTCTCCGAAAGAGCCGAAAGCCACATCGATATCATAATCTTTTCCATGTTTTGCAAAATAGATTGAAAAATGCGAATCTCCGGAATGGTAGATATTTCCTCCTGGTGTCTTAAGCAAATAATTCACTGCTTTATCATCCATATCCGTCGGGCAGATACCTGCCAGTTCTTCACGGTCCGCTCCGGTGGAATCGGTGGTCACAATGCAGGTACGGTCAAAGCTGTCCAGAACGACGATCTCAACGTCTTTTACTTTGATTATGTCTCCCGGTTTTACCGTTATACAGCGCTCCTCCGGAACCCCCCACTTCATCCATGTCTCTACCGATTTTTGGGGGCCAATGAACGGAACCGGAATTGTTTTTCCGCTCACATCCGTTGTTGTCATACCGGAATTGATAACATGAGCAGCCCATTCTGCGGACATATGATCCTGATGATAATGTGTCGCCAGAACTGCATCAACAGCAGAAAATGCAAAAGGGTCAATTACAAAGGGAACATTTCTGAGATTTGGCTGCATGATTCTTCCACCGCACATATTTGCCATCTGATGTCCGGGTTTCATTGCATTATTCCCATGGGTGCGTTTTCCGTTTCCACACCATAAATCAATCGTAAGATTCGCTCCGGCTGGCGTCTTCATCCAAATGCCGGTACATCCAAGCCACCACATTGCAACATTTCCAGGTGCAACTTTCTCGCTTTCAATATCCTCAACCAGCCAGGTTCCCCATTCCGGAAAAGTGCTGTTTATCCATGATTCTCTTGTCATTTCACTTATTTTACTCATTCTGTCTTCTTCTCCTAATCACAATTTTCTTTTCTTATGTACGTGCATCCCATCTGCCACAGAAGACCTGATCTTCATAATGCCCTTCAAACTGCTCTTCCCCGGCAATTTTTCGCAGCAGATGTTCGATCACCGGTTCTGTAGGGGCGTAGGCATTAATGAAAGTCTTAGCCATGGGAATATCAATCAGGTGATTTGTATAATTCAGAGATACAAATATGGACGGCAGTTCATGTACATACCAGGGTATTTCCGTTGAGTGTTTCACCGACCATTCCAGACGTACACTATTTTTCTGTGCATACCCGCTGATATTAATAAATGTAAACACCACATCATACTTACTTTTAAATTGCTCCGTACTTTGGATACACACAGATTTCAGAAGCGTTTCCTTTCCGGTTCCGTTTTTCAGAGCAAGATCATAATAGCTTTCATGCATTGTAACCTCATATCCGAATGCTTCCATTTTTTCCCGGATGAGTTCTTTCGTCGGGTCTTCTCTGTTGTCTCTGAAAATCGGCGGATTACTGACCACAATAACATAGGCGCGTTTATGTGTTTCAGGAGATACAGGCAATTGATGCCTTGTATCCTTTACCAGTGTAATACTTCTCCTTGCAGCTTTATCTGCCATTTCCCTGTGTTTCGGACAATCTATAGTGCGCAATCCTTCTTTTTCCGGCATCAGTGTTTTATTTCTTTGCTTTTTATGTAATTTCAGTTTGGCTTTTAATGCAAGAATACGGGTAACAGCCTCATCGAGACGCTCCTCTGTAATAATCCTCTTCTTATAGCCGTCCATCATATAGCGGAAATCTTCTTCAATATCGTTAAAAAACAGAAACATATCACACCCTGCTGCTATGGCACGCGGCACCTGTTCCTTTCTCGGCATTGCACTTGTAAATCCGCCCATATGTGTGGCATCCGTTACAATTACTCCATTAAAATGCAGTTCATCTCTCAGCAGATTCTTTATAAGATTCGGCGACAAAGTGGCCGGCAGGATCTCACTGTCTTTTATAGAAGGATCGTATCTTCTCTCATAAGCCGGCATAGCGATATGTCCCACCATTATGGCATCTACACACGCTTCCTCGATCAGAGTTCTGTATACTTTTCCAAAACTGCCGTCCCATTCTTCACAGCTTAGATTATTGCTTCCCATAACCAGATGCTGATCCAGCTCTTCCACTCCATCCCCCGGAAAATGCTTTGCAGTAACCGCAATCCCGGATTTTCTCATTCCTGCAATGTAAGCTTTCGCATTTGAGATAACCGTATCGGTATGGGAACTGTATGCTCTGGTATTTACAACCGTATTTCTCCAATTCATTTTGATGTCGCACACAGGCCCGAAATTCCAGTTGCATCCGATTGCTGCCACTTCCTTACCACTCACATAGCCGACATCATATGCCGTCTTTTCATCCGGTGAAGCTCCGCATGCTGCAGCACTTGCCACATAAGTTCCGTCTGAACAGCCGCCATTTCCTCCGCTGTCACAGTTACAGGCAATCAGCAAGGGGATTTTTGCACATTCCTGATAATATTTATTTTGTTCATAAATTGTCTCTGCATTCTCGTTTTCATAGCGACATCCGCCTAAATGAAATTGCTGTATTAATTTTCTTTCTTCTTCCCGGTTTTTATTTCGGTCCAGCATAATGAAAAGCTGTCCGATCTTTTCTTCCAAAGACATTGACTTTTTGGTTTTGTTGACCCACGAAACGTCTCCATCTTCCAGGAAGAATGGGCTTCCCTTTAAATCCAAAGCACTACTCCTCATTTCTGTAATAATTTATACATGAGTTTCAAATAAACTTCCCTAGATCCAGTCTTGCAATTTCCGAAAAAAATTCTTTTATCTTGGCATCTTTTTCCGCCGGGGAAGAGTAACAGCTTTCCGGAACCCGCTCTCGAATAGCTTTCCCAACCGGATAATCAGGAGTATAACCCAACAGATCGTTATACATATTTGCACTGCATTTATCCTCAAAATATTTTTTGTAAATCTCAATACAGCGCTCATCTTCCCACACGTCGACAAATCTGGTCAACTCTCCATAACCGTAAGGATCTTCTCCTTTTAAAACGATCTGGATTTTCGTCAATATATTTCTGCTGGAATTTCCTGCCATTAGCGTATAGACTCCGGGTTCCACCGTAAATCGCTTCAATTTTTCATCATAGCTGGCAAAACTCTCTCTTTCCAGTTCGAAAACAACTGTTTTTGTCTCACCGGGATCCAACGAAACTTTTTTAAATGCTTTTAACTCCTTTAACGGTTTCTGCAGCGTTGGATTATTGTGATGCACATATATCTGAATCACTTCTTTCCCGAACCTGCTGCCTGTATTTGTCACATCTACAGAAAATCTGACCGGTTCTTCGCAGAATTCCCGCTTCATCACTTGCATATTTCCTATGGTAAATGTCGTATAGGAAAGGCCGAATCCAAACGGATACCGCGGTTTCATCAATTTTGTGTCATAATATCGATAACCTACATAAATGCCTTCCCCATACCAGACCTCCTGATTATAGCCCGGGAAATTTCCGAAACTGGGACAATCCTCATATTTATCCGGGAAAGTTACAGCAAGTTTCCCGGAAGGATTGACTTTGCCGTAAATTACATCTGCAAGCGCCTGGCTGCCCTGACATCCCGGAATAAACACACAGAGAATGGCATCTGCATTTTCTTCATATGCGCGGACATCGACCGGTCCGGCCACATTCAGGATCAATATTGTTTTCTTTCCGTTAATTTTTGCTTCTTTCAACGTTTTTTCAACAAATGCCTGATCCTTCGGTTCCAGTAACATGGCAGGCCTGTCTGCTCCTTCACGGCCTTTGGATTTTCCGACTACAACCACATATTCCGAAGCCGGATCATCTATTTTTGCATTATCCTGAATATTATCGATCCCTCCGATTTCTCCCATGCATGTCAGCAGACTCTTTGACCTGCCGCGCAGTACCTCGGCGCTTCCGCTGCCGCATTCCAGAAGCTGATGAACCCCTTCCCCCTTCATATTTACAACTGCTTTTTTATCAATGGGAAGCACATGATTGTTTTTTAACAGTACAATTCCTTCCGATACCGCATTGTATGCAGCTTTTTCTGAGTACTTCTTATCAATTTTCGTGTATTTATGTCCTTTGGTACAGGGCATTTCAAGTAGAGCCTTTAGAATTCTTCGGATTGAATTGTTCAGATCCGTTTCAGGGATTTTTCCGGTTTTTACGTCTTCAATGAATTTTTCCCTGTCCGGACGGCATGGCATTTCCAGATCGTTCCCTGCCGGAATTGCTTCCACGGAATCATAGACCCCTCCCCAGTCACTGATAACCAGCCCGTCAAATCCCCACTCGTTTCGCAGGATATCCGTGAGCAGATGTTTATTTGATGAGCAGGCGACTCCGTTGATTCTGTTATAGGCACTCATTACGGTTCGTGCATTTCCCCGCTGAATGCAGGCTTTGAATCCCGGAAAATAAATTTCATGTAAGGCACGCTCTGATACATGAACATTGATACCTTTGCGCTCTTTTTCATGATTATTTGCTGTAAAATGTTTCGGGTCAGCCAATATTCCTACTTCCTGCACACCTTTTACAAATTCCGTTCCCATTTCTCCGGTCAGATATGGATCCTCAGAGTAGCTCTCAAACAGACGGCCACCCAACGGATCTCTCTGTATGTTAATATTCGGTGATACCAGTATATCAACACCAAACGTGTCAAGTTCTCTCGCCAATGCTTCCGCACAGCGATTTGCTGCCTCCGGATTCCAGGTTGCGCCTAATAGGATTCCTGACGGAAAACTTGTAACTTCCAGTATTCGATCCAGATTTCCCCCAAGATGTTTTTTGATCGCTTCATAAGCAACCATCTCATAATCGCTCAGTTCATTCGGATCGATCCGATGGTCGTTTCGCAGCTGCTCCAATATTGTTTCACATCTGCGAAGGCTGTCTATGATGCCTTCTCCGGTCTCCATAGAACAGTAATCCGCAAAAAGCTGACGAAAATTTATTCCGGCCATGGAATCTTTGGACAATGCTGCCGGTATCCCAAATCGCTCGATTGCAGCCGTCCCATAAGGCAGACCACCGGTAGTCAGCTGCTCTTTTTCTTCAATTGTCATTTCACTAATGATCTGCTCAACGGTATTTTCAGCTAGTTTTATCGACATTGTTCTAGTTCACCTTACCCTTTCACTGCACCGGAAATCATGCCTTCTTCAAAAAATCTCTGAAATAGGCAATATACGACAAAAATAGGAATGACCGACATAACCGAGGCCGCCATGATCTGCCCATATTCCGTCGTGTATTCCGAGCACAGATTTCTAAGCCCCAGCTGTATGGTATACAATTTTGAATCACTGATATAAATCAATGGAGCAAGGAAGTCATTCCACGTCGCTGTAATCGTCAGAATAGCCAATGATACCATGGCTGATTTGGAAAGCGGCAGCATAATTTTGCGATAAATTCCGAATTCGTTCAGTCCATCAATACGCGCCGCTTCAATCAGCTCATTGGGAATCCCATCAAAAAACTGCTTAATAAGGAACACACCCATGGGTGTAAACGCCTGAATCAAAATCAATGCAAGATGCGTATTGGAAAGTCCCATCTTTCTGATAATCGAAAACTGTGGAATCATGACAACCTGATACGGTACCATCATTGTTGCAAGATACAGAAGAAACAACAGGTTTCTTTCCGGAAAAACTATTTTACTGAATGCATACGCAGCAAGTGTAGATGTAATAATCTGCAGAATCGTAATGATTACCGTCAGCTTTACTGTATTAAAGAACATTTTGGGATAATCTGAAATTTCCCAGATATTTGAATAATTTTCGAAATGGAAGGTTTCCGGAATCCACTGGATCGGAAAGGAAAAAACCTCCATATTTGTTTTAAATGAAGCTGAAATCATCCACAAAAAAGGAATCAACATGGAAATTGTAAGTGCCAGTACAATCGCATATTTTAGAATGGTAAAAATCAGATTTCGATCTTTCATATTTTTCATATTTTCTCCTTTTGAGAGTGTTCCCTCACTATGCTTCCAATTTTTTATTATGATAAAATTGAATCAGTGTAACAATAAGTATCAAAAGAAACAGGATCATGGCTTCTGCTGATGCATATCCGAATTTATAATTTACAAATGCATCCTCATAAATCTTCAAAACCAGCACACTGGTCGCCCGTCCCGGTCCGCCTTTTGTCATAACGTAAATTGGTGTAAATACCTGGAAGGAGTTAATAATACACATGATCGTTGCATAGAAAGTTACCGGTCTCAAATTGGGGACCGTAACGTAGATAAGCTTTTCCCAGGTATTGGCCCCATCCATAGTTGCCGCTTCATATTGATCTGCCGGAATTCCTTTCAGGCCTGCAAGATAAATAATCATATAATATCCGATCCCTTTCCAGACAATCATAATCATGACTGCGATCAACGCAGTTTTCTCATCAGACAACCAGGATGGAGGGTTGGAAACCCCAATAGATCGTAAAATCTGATTGATCGGTCCGCTTTTTGCATTATACAAAAACTGCCACACTACAGTTACCGCTACAATTGAAGCAATATGCGGGAACAACATAATTGCCCGATACACGGACGCCCCCTTGATACCATTGTTCATCAAAACGGAAACAAGCAGGGAAAACAGGATAATCAGCGGCACCGTACCTATCGTATAGACAATTGTGTTTCTCAGAGATATTGTAAAGCTGCTGTCATGAAACAGCTTCAAAAAATTCGAGAGTCCAAGAAAATCCATTCGCCTGTTTCCATCATAATTTGTAAAGCTATAAAATAGTGCCATGGCAACTGGAATAAGCGTAAACACAATAAATCCTATAAAATTTGGCATTAAAAACAGATAGGCTTTTCTGCGGTTTCTTCGGATAATAGCAGCACTTTTTTTCTTTTTCGTATTGGTTTTACTCATGATGTTCTCCATATATCACAACTTTTTATTATTGGTTGCATGTCATTCGTTCCGGCAGAGATCCAAACGAAAAAGACGAATGCCCGAAACACTCACAGGTGCTTAGAACATTCGCCTTTTTCACCGGAACATTTTATCTAAGCGTCCGCATTTCTTGATAATGAAAATCTTTCATCTTCACTATTTCGTCTATTCTGCGCTTTCGATCAGTTCAGCTCTCTGTGCTTCAAAATTCTCCACAAATTCTTCCGGTGTCTCATTTCCGGTCAGAACCAGTTCCATTTCTTTCTGACCGGCACTGATGATCTGACTGAAAACAGTATTGGGTTTTCCGAAGCTATATGTAACATTATCAACCAACGCTGCAATAGAAGACTCATCCAGGTTCAGATTCTCTTTATAAGCCTCAAGTACAGTATCGTCCATAAATCCCGGAACCAGATTGGTTTTTGCCAGGATCGAAGCGCCTTCTTCGCCGCAGACGAAAGTCAGGAATTTATATGCCTCATCGGTATGTTCCGTTGTAGCGCTGATACAAAGCGGTGTTGATGTAACAAAACCGTTCTTTTGTGTACCTTCCCAATAAGGAGATTTTGCAATACCCCATTCAAATCCGAGATCTTCCTGATTATTCATGTTCTGTACAAACCAGGAGCCGTCATAAATCATAGCCCATTCCCCTTTGAAGAAATAGGTCTGATCTTTACTCATTGACACAGATTCCGCATATTCTTCCATTGCTCCGCTTTCCTGCATATCCAATATCCAGTCCAGTGCTTTTGTCATACAGGACAAATCAGAAGTTGTGATATCAAATCCGTCTTCCGTACCTGCAAGAACCGGGAAAATAAATCCGGTTTTAGGGAAGAAACTGAAACCGTAAATACCCTCTTCCGTTTTCTCAGTGATTTCTTTTGCCAGTTCGCCAACTTCCTCCCAAGTCATATCATCGGACGGATAATTAACGCCAGCAGCATCAAAGATGTCTTTATTGTAGAACAGCACCCAGTCATTTGTTCTGAATGGCAGCGCATACACATCACCGCCAAATGTCATATGCTGATCAATTACCGTACCGTAATTTGACAGATCATATTCGTTCTGTTCAAACAGAGGCGTCAGGTCCATACAAAAGCCTTTACTCTGCAGTCCCGGAAGGGCTGTATTGGATTTGGCAAAAAACAGATCGACATTATCTCCTCCGGACAGCATTGTTGTCAGTTTTGTCTCGTAATCCGCACTCGGACTTCCCACAACTTCTATGGATATATTTGGATTAGCCTTTTCAAATGCTTCAATAATCGGGTCATAAGTAGTAGGTCCGTCTACCTCATAATCCCAGAGGGCCAGTCTCAATGTTACCTGCTCATCATTGGAAGCTTCTGCGTCTAATGAGCTTTCATTCGATGATTTATCATCGGTCGTTCCTTCATCTGATGATGAGCCTCCGCATGCTGCCATCGTTACCATTACAGTTGACAAAAGTAAATACAATACTTTTTTCTTCATATCCATCACCTTTCTTTTTTATTTTTCATTTGCAAATGTGTTATCTTTTATATATCATAATTTTATTTTCTTTACAAGTTTTATTTATTTTTTCTCTGTTTTTCACAAATTAATCTTTCTTTATTTATTAACATTTCATTTTAATAATTGTTTTACTTTCTTTTATACTTTCTTTTCAAGAAAATACTTTCAAACATATTCGAATACCCACATTTGAATATAATGAGTTTCATCAGCTGTTTCTCATAGTTTTAAAACAAATTCATATATTAAATACATAATTATGAATTTTAATAACTCGACTATAATTTTGTTTTATGGTATAATAAAAACAAGTATATCCGAAATAGAAAATAAAACATATATTTACCGGAACGTTTTAAAATACTATTTGATACATCGGAGGATCAGCAGCATATGAAGAACAGTTTATCTGCAATCAATGAGCGCAGAGAAAAAATCTTATCCATTATTAACAGCCAGGACGAGACTACCGTCGAATATCTGGCACAAGCTCTGAAGGTCACAACCGTTACGATTCGCAAAGATCTGGACTTTTTAGATTCGGAGCAAAAAATACTAAGGATTTTCGGCGGTGCAAAAAGGGTATCGAATACAAAACCGGAAAACGAAAATAAAAAAGAAATATCCAAACCGGATCCGGAACGTTCCCTTATTCAAAAGAAAATGATCGCCCGTGCCGCATCCGATCTGCTTGATACAGACGATGTCATACTGATCAACAGTTCTACCACTGCCTCACACGTTGTCGAATACCTCAACGAAAAGGCGGTGACTATCATCTCCAATAACATTAATATTCTTTCACGCAAAATCAGTCCCAGCACGATCCTGCTCATGACCGGCGGACAAGTTCTTCCGGGAAGGGATAGTTTATCAGGTACATACACGCTGGAAATTCTGAAAAAGAATTATGCCACGAAATGTATCATCGGTGTATGCGGAATAAGTATAAAAGGAGGACTAACAAGCCCGGTCCTCGAGGAGTCCATCATCAATCAGGTTATGATCTCCCAGACAAACGGTATGGTAATTGTAATTGCTTCCAGTGATAAAATAGGACGGGATGACAGTTTCTATATTTGTGATATTTCTAAGGTTGATGTACTGGTCACCGATGAAGGAATCAGCGAAGCAGATAAAAAAGAATTTGAAAAAATAGGTATTAAAGTGGTCATTGCAAAAGACGGAAATATATAATCAGAAAACAAGCAGGCGGTGTCAAAGTATATGCTTTAACACCGCCTGCTTATTAATGTTGACTATTTATAGCAGAGTTTCTCTCCAGTTCCGTATGTCCTTATGCCTATTTATTAAGACGTTTTTTCATAGTCTTTTCCACTGCATTTAATATATTCTCATACCCGGTACAACGGCAGAGATGACCAGACAGAAGTTTTCTCAGCTCGTCTCTGGTATATTCCCTTCCGGATTCCAGGATTTCCACTGCCGTCATGATGAAACCGGGTGTACAGAAACCGCATTGAACTGCTGTTTCGTCGATAAAAGCCTGCTGAATATCGGAAAGTTCCCCATTAGGCCCTAAGAGACCTTCCATGGTACGAATATTTTTTCCGTCAGCCCACACAGCCAGATAAATGCAGGAATTAAAACATTCACCATCAATTAATACATTGCATGCTCCGCACTCTCCAACCTCACAGCCTTTTTTCACACTGGTCAGCCTGTAATCATTTCGAAGCATATCAGTCAATGATGCCCTCACATCCACCATGTGCTCCACTGCTTTTCCATTTATCGTACAGCGGATCAATTTATATTGCTTTCCCATCATTCCATTACCGCATTCACGCCCGGATATCATCTGAGCAGGCTGAGCCGGAACTTCCTTTTGCAGCGCTGCAGCAGTTTCCCGAGTTTTATTTGTTGTTTCAGCATCCCTGTCATTTTTCTGCATCAAAGCTCACCTCCCGACAGACGGATTGCTTCCGTCATGGCACGATCTGCCAGAACCACTGCTATATGCTGACGAAATTCTTTTGTGGCACGCCAGCTTGTTCGCGGATTGATATCCGCAAGGACGGCATCGGCAAACAGTTTTACCGTTTCTTTTGAAACCGGTTGGTTTTTCACCGCAGCTTCCGCCGTCGGTACCCTCATAGGGATTGGTCCGGCAACCCCATAAGCAATACGTGCATCGATAATTGTCGATTTATTTTCTGAAAGCTTTACATTGACGGAACAACCGGTAGTAGCAATGTCCATAGCATTTCGCATAGCATATTTGATGTAATTTCCCTTATAGCCTTCATAGGATTCTCGCGGGATCAAAATTGCTGTCTGCAGCTCGCCCGCTCTTATATCGACTTTTCCCGCTTTAATATAAAAGTCCTGAATCGGTATGACGCGAACCCCTTCTAGTCCCGTTATCTCGATTTTCGCATCCCACGCAAACAGTGTGGATGCAGAGTCTGCAGAAGTCACACCGTTACAGGTGTTCCCTCCGATGGTACCGATATTGCGGATCTGCGGTCCACCAACCATATCTACCGCTTCCCCTAAAACATTGATATATTTCTGTATCAGCGGATCTTTTGTAATATGAGAAAAACTGGTCAGCGAACCGATGCGCAGCGTACCGTCCTCTTCCATTGATACACCGCGAAGCTCATCCAGACCATAGATGCTGACTAACTCCACACCGGCCAATTTTCCTTCTCTCATTTTAATCAGCACATCACTGCCGCCCGCAAGAATGACTGCCTGTGGATGCTCCGTAAGAAGTTCCGCCGCATGTGCAACACTCCTAGCTTCATACAATGCTTTAAAATCATACATCAGCCATCCACCTCCTCAAATAAATGTTCTTCCGAAAACCGTTCAAACAGCTGATGGGGTGTCATTGGAATCCGGTACATGGGAACCCCCGTGGCATTAAGAACCGCATTTCGGATAGCCGGAGCCACCGGGCATACCGGGGGCTCGCCCAGTGCTTTCGTGCCGAAGGGACTGGTAGGTTCCGGATTTTCAACAAACTGTGCCTCAAGATGAGGATGATCCATAAAGGTCGACAGTTTATAATCCAGCAGATTATTATTCAGCGGCCGTCCTGTCTTTTCATCAAACAGCAGCTGCTCCGAAAGGGCGAAACCAATGCCCATACTCATGCCGCCGTGGACCTGAGCTTCCGCAAGTGCCGGATTTATCAGATTACCGCAGTCGTGCACATTCACAATGTTCAAAAGTTTTACTTTACACATAGGAATATCCACTTCCACTTCCGCAAAAGAGCATCCGAAGGAATAAGCGTTTGTCTTTATCTGTGCTGTGCTCTCAGCCGTCAGATGCTGGCTGTTTTCAAGACTGTACAGGGCGGTTTCAGCCAGCTCACCAAGGCTCATCAGGACACGGCCATCACTGGTACGGACGATATTTCCTTCACAGATATCCAGATTAGCCACCGGCATGCGGGTCAGATCATGGGCGTATTTTAAAACACGTTCTTTCAGCAGAGTTCCCGTCTGGTGAATGGAAAATCCGGCTGTATAGGTTTGTCTGGAAGCATAGGCTCCCGTTCCGAAAGGTGTGATATCCGTATCCTGATTGGTCATCACATGTACCATTTCAAACGGAATACCCAAAACTTCCGCCGTCATCTGTGCATAGACCGTATCTGCCCCCTGTCCGATCTCCGTCTCACCCAACTGCACCTGTACGGATCCGTCCTGATTCATGACCATTCGGCAGGACGAAGTCTCCAAAGAAATGGGCCATACTGCCGTGTTGTACCAGAATACAGACATGCCGATTCCCCTGCGAACGGGGCCCGTCTGGTTCTGATACTCTTTTCTTTTACGGTCATAATCAATGTATTTGATTGCCTTATCCATACACTGATTGAAGGAATCATAATAATTTTCGTTTTTCGAAAATCCGTCCACATATCCCACCGGCATCAGATGTTCTCTCCGAAACTGCACCGGATCGAATCCCATTCTGCTGCAGATATCATCTGTATGACTCTCCACAGCAAACATAGCCTGGGGGATACCGTAACCGCGCATAGCTCCTGACACCGGTTTATTTGTGAATATGGTATAACTGTCCGCCTCGACATTCGGACAGGGATAAAGCTGCGGAAAACATCCCATTCCTTTCGCTGCGATGCTGTGTCCGTGGGATGCATAAGCCCCCTGATCCGAATAAGCCTCCAGTTTTCTGGCCACAATGGTCCCGTCAGGACGCAAATGAGTGATAATGTGGCTGCGGATGGAATGGCGCACACGGTTATTCACAAAAGTTTCCTCCCTGGGCACATCCAGTTTTACCAATCGTCCTCCCACCTGGGTCGTCAGAAAGGCGCACAGCGGTTCATACAAAGCATCCTGTTTATTTCCAAAACCGCCTCCTATGTATGGTTTTACAACGCGTATTTTACCCCAATGGCACCCCAGCGCCTGTCCCACCACACGACGTACAATGTGAGGGATCTGGGTAGAGGAAACTACGTGGATCCGGTCAGTTTCCATATATGCATAGCATATAAAATTTTCGATATGACAATGCTGCACCATCGGCGTGTCATACCAGCCTTCAACTTTGATCAGACCCGGTTCTTTTATGGCATTTTCATAATCGCCGCGGCGAAGCATCGTATGCTTTAATATATTGTTGGGATAATCCTCATGAAGCTGATCAGCCCCCTCTTTCATGGCCTCCATCACATCCAGAACAAAGG
The DNA here is from genome assembly GCA_022767285.1 of Lachnospiraceae bacterium. Taxonomy (GTDB): domain Bacteria; phylum Bacillota; class Clostridia; order Lachnospirales; family Lachnospiraceae; genus JALENY01. Next base: position 31,820 of record JALENY010000020.1, read on the forward strand.
GGCGCTCTTCATATTCCACTTTTATCGCCCTCAGTGCACGGACAGCACTAACCTCATCTTCCGCAATAACTGCAGCCACATCATCACCGTAATAGCGCACGCGATCCGTCAACAGCATCCGGTCTGCCACATCCTGATGTTCCTGATCCCGGCACCATGGATGCCCTGCGGTGGGGAAACAGTGCTTCGGCACATCAAAACAAGTCACGATTTTTACCACGCCGGGGATTTTTTCCGCCTCACCGGTATCGATGGATTTCACCACGCCGTTGGCAATGGTGGAGTGCAGGATGCGGGCAAACAACGCATCTTTTCCGCACAGATCATCTGTGTATTTTGCCCTTCCTGTCACTTTGTCATAAGCATCAATTCTTTTGTAACTCTTTCCTACAACCATTGACTCACATCCTTCCTTTAATGGCTGACTCACACGCTCATAAAGTAAAGTGAAACTGTTTCGTTGGAGAATTTCAGAAGCCTTTTATTTCAGATACAGCGTTGCCACCGCTTTCTCATTGTACTCAGAAGATATAATTCCGCCATCCGATAATCTGGAATATACACCGGAGAATTTCCCATTATAAACATACAGACCGGCCATATTACTGTAAGGTATAAACTGCGGATTCTCTTTATAGAAAAAGATATTCTCCGTTCGGTGCGGCGGATAATATTCCTGTATTATATAATCATGATCCAATACTTCTTCCAGAATATCCCGCCATCTTTCTTCCGTATAGTCCGTACCAGCAAAAACCCCCTGGGACGCATAGGAATCCAGCGGCTTTACAATCCACTTGTCTTTGTTATCCGTCAGATCCTGTAAATCGCAGTCATTCGATGACAAAAGCCTTGTTTCAGGAATATGTTCCATGACGAAATCCTGCTCTTCTTCCGTCAGAAGAGCCAGCGTTTCTTCTTCCCGGATCACTTTGAACAGCCACTTATTATGAATGATCTGCGTACAGAACGAACCGATCAGGCATACCGACTGGTCTTTTACTGCCTGGATAAAATCCGGAATTTCCTCGTAATGCTTATCCACATCACTGGTCACCGCTCTACGGTAGATCACATCCACCGTTCTGCCGCTTTCTCCGTACAGAATTCCGTCTCGATATGTCATTTTTCGTATATCACAGATTTCACAGGAAATACCCCTCTTTACAAAACGCTTACGAAATTCTTCAAATTCCGTTTCCGACGCGTGGCTGTCAATAAAATCAGCAATGACCACATTGGGCTTTTCTTTTCTTTTTTCATACGTATGATAAATTTCCATAAATGCATCAATCCAGGTATCAAACAGTTCAAAAGTATGGAACTCATATTTTTCCTTCATATATTGATGTACATTATTATATTGAAGAGCAATATTCAGCTCCCGATCCTCATTCATGGCACTGGTTCCGTCTGTGTTGATCTCACAGAATTTGAAAGAACCGTCTTCCTCACTGTAAAATATGTCAAAACGCGCGATGGGAAGCACGCTGTCATAAAGATTCGGCGCCAGGATCAGTTCCTCCATCCGTTTGCTGAAAGGAAAGATTTTTCTGTACTGTGGATTTTTCAAATATTCCCGAATGATTTTTTCAAAAATGCCGTAAGCAACGGACACAATCCTTTCAAAATCTTTTATCTCACGACTGCTGTATACTTTCGGAATATGCAGCGTATGTACACAGCGCCCGTGATAAGCCACTGTTGAATGATAAAGATAATCTTTAACCGCAAGCCCGGATTCTCTGCTCTCTTCGAAATGACGGTCAATATAATCTTTATACTCCAAATTTAATGAAATCATTTTACACCTCTCTTATCGTTCTCTCAAATACGTCAAGATATGCTTTTTCATTCTGATCCAGCCCAGCCTTAGATACCTCAATCAAATAGTCAAGAAATTTTTTTGCATCTCTGCCATAGATCTGGGCACCATAGCCCTTTTCCTGTACTTCCCGCTGCGCCATAAGGATTGCCTCCACGGAACCGGGGAGCCTTGTCTGGATCGCAGACAAAATATCCGGTTTGAAAAACAGACCTTTGATCAGAGCAATGTAGCCGGCCACATAATCCGGCGGCATGCTGTCCGCAATGCGGATCTCAATATAGTGTTTCAAACGGACATCCAGGAAGGTCATGGAAAGAATGTGATCAATGTCATCTGCCGCAAGGGGTCTGTCAGCCCACAGGTCCTTTGCCGTTTTACTGCCTGTATAGACGGAAGATTCACCCTGCGGCACAAAAATCATCGGAAGATTCCATAAGTATTCTGCATAAGCTTCAAAACCGAAATCATCACTAAACAGATTCGGCAGAATGCCGCACCGCTTTGGATCCACATGATCCCATATATAAGTTCTGGCCAGATGTTTTTCAAATGGCTTTCCGTCGAAATACGGCGTATTATCCGTCAGGAGTTTTAAGGCCGGCATCAGCTGATAAGCTACCCGATACTTTTGTACAAAATCTTTCTCACTGCAAAAATCGATAGAGACCTGTGTGGACGCGGTTCCTCTCATCATATGAAAACCGCAGGTTCCTGATGTCTTAAAATACTCATCCATATATTCATACCGTTTTTTGGGAATCAGTGCCATTTCCCCTGCGCGACTGACCGGATGATAGCCAAGGGTAACCAGCTTATAATCCAGTTTATTCAGAACCGGCTCCACCATGCTTAAAAACAGTTTATAAATAACCAAAATAACCGAAATACTCTCTTTGGGCACAATACTGATTTCCAGCTGTCCTGCCGGCTCAATGCTGATGGAATAGTCATTGTTATACATACCGATCAGATGTTTTCCCGCATAGACTTCTTTTTTCGGAAAAAACTGTACCAACTCATTCAATATATATTCCACACCGTGTTCACCGTAATAGCTTACCGATCTTCCGGTTTTCTTTTCCACGATAAAGTGTTCGATCTCAACCCCCAGCTTTTGAACACAATTGGCTTTGCAGCCATCCTCAAAATGCCGCACAAGCAAATTCAGATTCGTTTTTTCCAAAGATCTGCTCAAAATATCTGCCTCCACTCTCTTTGTCTTTTTCTTATTATAAGTCCTGGCTCACATTATGTCCAATTTTATTAAAAAAATAGTTGAATTTTTTTTTAAATACGTTATAATAGTTCGTGTGCCGAAATAGCTCAGTCGGTAGAGCACTTCACTCGTAATGAAGGGGTCGTCGGTTCGAGTCCGATTTTCGGCTTACGAAAAAAATGCCGTTTTCCTTGTGATTGCAGGGATTGCGGTATTTTTTTATATTGCTGTCACTTATTATCAATTTTCCGCCTTCCAGCATATCATATAAAAAATGAAGAAGGACCTTTCTCAATGGAAAACCACAACTGTAAAAAACAAAAATATGTCCATGAGATTACCGGAAGCACAAAAATCTTCCGCGAATGTGACGAGTGCCACAATCACAGATTCTGTACGGATAGTCATAAACATGAATTCCAGTTTGCTGCTCTGATTGACAGCCCAATTGATTTTAAATGCTAATAGGTTCCGATATATTTATGAATTCCTGTGAATTTATAACATTTATCTCATCTATCGCCTGTTCTCTGGCAAAATGCTGTGAACCGGATGAACTTGCACTCATTGCTGCTGTATTTACTCAACTTGGTGATACTCTCACTACAATCACCATTCGGGAAGAATTGTGTCAGAAAAATATAAAACCATGATGTCATACATGTCAAAAGCCATGATTCAAACTTGCTATTCACACCACATTATGCTAAAATATAAAAAACAAATATTCCTGTGAGGGAGTAGCGGGCGCACAAGGTGCGTAGCAAGTCAACAACACTGGCCTTTTGGTCTGGCTTGTTTTAAATTGCGAGACTCATGTATAACTGTGCGGCTGTACATGGTGTCTTTTATTAATACCGAAAATCAGGACCCAGTCATAGCTTAACAGTTATGCCTGGGTCTTTTTTGGAGGGAAAAAACATGGCATTCATTATTACTGTTTTATTATTTGCAGTGGGCGTTATCTTTGTAGTAAAAGGCGGGGATTATTTTGTCGATGCGGCCAGCTGGATTGCACAAGTCAGCGGTATTCCCAAGCTGATTATCGGAGCCACAATCGTGAGTGTAGCTACTACTCTGCCGGAAATGTTCGTATCGGTTATGGCCGCACTTCAGGAAAAAGTAGATATGTCCATCGGAAATGCCGTCGGCAGTGTAACCGCCAACATCGGACTTATCATGGCAATTGCCCTGGTCTGCATGCCCGGTGTCATCCGCCGAAAGGATTATCTGCTGAAATCGGTTTTAATGCTGCTCGCAGCGACCATCATTATTCTCTGTGGTTTTTCCGGTGAGATAAGCCATGCTTTTTCACTGCTTCTACTGGTAATATTTTTAATATTCATCGTGGATAATATCATCACCGCCAAAAACACCCTGACCGCCAGGCAGGAGGATCCAAAAGGAGAAAACCTGACCGGCCGAAGAACCGTCATGGTCAACATTGTTAAGTTTATCGTCGGTGCCATCGGTATTGTCTGGGGAGCAAATCTTCTCGTGGACAACGGAAGCGAACTGGCACGCCTGGCAGGTGTTTCGGAACGAATCATCGGCGTTACTCTGGTTGCCATCGGGACTTCTCTGCCAGAACTCATCACAACGATAACGGCAATTGCCAAAAAACAATCTGCACTTTCCGTGGGCAACATACTCGGTGCAAACATTATGGATCTGACTTTAATTATGCCGCTCAGTTCTCTCATATCAGGAAAACCGCTCCCGGTTTCCCCCACATCAGCTTTGATCGATCTGCCCGCCTGTCTGCTGGTTGGGCTTATTGCAGTTGTCCCCACATTTATCCGATCAAAATTCAGCCGCTGGCAGGGTTTTGCACTTCTTGCAGTGTACGGGATATATGTTGTTGTGACCTGTTTCCTGGTATAAACCGGCACAGGCAATCCAGGCTATCCTGCAAAGCAGAGGCTCTGGTTCAATGCCATGAATAATTGCGCTTTAAATTGATCAACTCAGCAAAAAAGCATATGGCCGCAATAAGGCTGCACATATTCTGTGTATGCCTTCGGCCATATGCTTTCCTTTCTCTTTTATACTTTTGTCACTTCAGTCAATTGTATTTATGAAATTCTGTTTTCATTCTGCACTATTAAGGTAGCTCCCAACCGGACTTTGATTGTATTGCTTAATGATCTTAATCACAACAGAGCCATCTGGCTGTTCAGTCTCTTCCACAATTCGATACTGGGTTCCTTTTCTGTCCAGGCCTTTTTTATAGTTCTCCACTTCGTCTTTTACCAGCTTTACTGCAGCTTCCTGTTCCAGATCTTCTTTCAGCATAAAATGAAGTGTCTGAGAAATACATGCCGCTTTTACTCTTTTCATAGCTATCGCCTCCGATTGAAATAAAATAACGTGTGACGTTCAACAGGCTTTACGCAGTGAAACGCCACACGTTGTATTATTATTTTAAAAAATTTATTTTCGTTTTTCAAAGGCAATTTTTCACAAAAACAGTTTTCGTCTTCTGCATCAAAATATCCTATGCAGTCTCATAAAAGGCGCAGATAATGATTTGCCTCCCGCAGCACATGATCCGCCAGCAGCGGGAGTATGACAGACCGCACGCGGCAGCCTGTGATTCCTTCGGCACCGGTTGCTTTGAAATCCCGGTATTTCTCCGTAATTTCCCTGGTTTTTCCGGCAATCTCTTCTCGCAGTTTACAATCCTGTTTGTTTGCCATTTCCGACAGGCAGCAATAGTCTTTTGCAAATTCGTCTGCCGTATTGATCAGTTCACATTCTGTCGGATCAAGTAGCCCCCTGAGAAACTCTGCGTGCTCCATCATGATCTGATTCCAGAAAGCTTCAACCAGATCGGTATCATCTTCCGGCATACATCCGTTCTCAATATCCATCAGGCTCTGGCGATACCATTTGGCTTCTCTTAAAATATGTTCAATTAACAGAGGATAATTGGCTGTATAAATCCTGCAGGAAATAACATCTCTCAAGATTCTTTCTTTCAAAGATATCAGCCCATTCAGGAGTTCAAAAACTCTTCGATTCAGCATTCTGACCTGCTGCAAAATCCGGCGATCACCCTCTACCAGGCAACCGGATCTCAGCCGTTTCTCTGCACGAGTAATTGAACTGCGGATTGGGATACCGGTGAAACGCTGAGTCTGCATTTCCGCCTTTTCAGTCCTTACAAACTCTACTGATTTTGCACCGCCAGGCTTCGCTCATCGATAATTCCGAGTATGCGCTCCGCTTCCGAACCAGTCTGAACCGTCGGCTGGTAATCGTTATAGGAGCTGTTGGACGAAACAAGGCACGGAATAACGTTAATCTCACTTGACGTTATCTCTCTTGATGTATCCACCGAAAACTTTTGTTGGAAGATCATGGTTTCCATCTCTGTCGGATGGGTATTTCCACCAAAACAGAAATTGCCAAGACTGTAGGCGATTGTTTTTCCATTATAGGTTTCGATTCCCTGCACCACATGGGGATGATGACCAACCACTACATCTGCACCTTCATCAATAGCCATATGTGCCAGCGTCACCTGGTTTTCATCCGGAACTGTCTCCAACTCGTTGCTCCAGTGGAAAACTGCCACAATAATATCCGCGCCGTCTTCTTTCAGCTTTGCAATATCTGCTTCCATCTGCGGAATGCGGTCCAGGTGGTCATCCAACTCATAAATACCAAACATGCCCACATTCACACCTTTTACCGGAATAATCACTGTCTCATCATATCCAAAAGTCCGTATTCCATTGGACTCCAGCAGGTTCACGGTATCCAGATAGCTCTGTTCTCCATAATCATGGCTGTGATTGTTTGCCATATTTGCTGCTTCCACCGAGGCAGAAGTCAGAATATCCACAAATTCCGGATCGCCTTTAAAGGCAAACTGCTTTTCGGCACGTGCAGTCTCCTCAGTCAGGGTTCCTTCCATATTGATAATAGTCAAATCGTCTTCTGCAAAGATATCTCTGACATTTGCAAGGAAATACTCGCCGCCATAAGATTCATAATAAGCATTAAAGCTGGTATCCCAGGCAAAATTTTCATCGGTGCCGAGAATACAGTCTCCGGTAAATGTAAACAGGAGATCCACCGGCTCCGGCAGCCGTCTTTGTATTTCGGCAATCAGCTCTGCACTATTTGCAAAAGCTGATTTTAATATACTTCCTGAAAAAACTGAAGTCTGATCTTCCGGCTGGTCTGTCATCTGTTTTTCCCGCTGATCCGCTGATGAATCCGCTCCCGGATCTTCTGCCGATTTTGTGGCTGCTTCCGCTGTATTTTCTGCATGGAAACAACCCTTCCAGGCAAACGGTATCATTAGAATATAGGCGATTAACGCCACCCCTGCTGCCACACTTGTTATGTAAAACTGTTTCTTCTGTTTTTTTCTGTGCTGCCTGAGAATCTTTCTTGTACCGTTTAGTTTTCTTCGTTGTTCCTCTTTGTCGCATTCCAACAAAATGTCTTTTAACATTCGGTCGGCTTTCTGAAGATCGCTGTCACCGGTAAGTCGATCGGTTATGTTCTGTGAGTTTTTTTTCTTTTGCATACGTTTCTCCTATTATAGAATAATCCATCTGTATTGCCGACTCTGATTCAATCAGCAGTTTTACATCGATATACTCAAATGTCTGGTTCATATTGTAACTTGGTCACTAATTCATATCTCACCTTCAACTGGCATTTTTTAGGTATTCCCATTATACCATGGTTTTGATATGAGCAGAAACAATATTACTCATTTTATTCACTTTTTAACAATTAATATTTCTATTATCCGATATACAAAAGAAATCTGAACCCTCCAGTCACTCTGGTACATATCTGACATTAGTTTTCAATATGTGTACCTCTTAATTGCAGTTTTCCTGCAAATTCTTTCTTTAATAGCGCATCGGGATATAGCGGATCCACTTTGTGATCCGCTCAGAATCTGCCGGTATAAAACCCGGATTCATATTCCGGCAAAGTTCCTGTGTTTCTATGAAATTATCTGTCATTGCAGACCTGGAAAATATAAAACTTCAGGTAATATGACTCTTCCGCTGCCCACAGGATCGGATGATCCGGTGCCTGAGTGCGATACTCTACCTGTCTAAGCCGCTTATGAACATTACGTGCCGCCTGCCCAAGCGTCTGTGTAAATAACTCATAGGTCATGAAATGTGAGCAGGAACAGGTAGCCAGGTAACCACCATCTTTTAAAAGCTTCATAGCGCGCAGATTTATTTCACGATAGCCCTTTACCGCATTTTTCACAGAACTGCGTGACTTGGTAAACGCCGGCGGATCCAGGACGATCACGTCAAAAAGTTCGCCCTTCTTTTCCAGATCCGGAAGCAGTTCAAATACGTCCGCGCATAAAAACTGTACTTTATTCTCCAGACCGTTCAGTTTAGCATTTTCCCGTGCCTGAGCCACGCCAAGCTCGGAAGCATCCACACCCAGCACGCTATTGGCACCGGCTATCCCTGCATTCAGTGCAAAAGAGCCGGTATGGGTAAAGCAGTCAAGCACCTTTGCATCCCGGCATAACTTCTGAATAGCCAGTCGATTGTATTTCTGGTCCAGGAAAAAACCTGTCTTCTGTCCGTCCTTAACGTCCACCTGGTACTTTACACCGTTTTCCTCAATTTCCACCAATGTATCAAAGGGTTCTCCAATAAATCTTTTGATTTTTTCCATACCTTCTTTTTCACGCTCTTTTGCATCACTTCGTTCATAAACTCCGCGGATGAAATTACCGTCCTTTGCCAGAATTTCCTTTAGAATTCGAACGATTTCTTCCTTATAACGGTCAATCCCAAGTGCCAGAGACTGCACAGAAAGTACATCTGCAAATTTATCAATGACGATTCCCGGCAGAAAGTCCGCCTCTCCAAATACAACGCGGCAGCTGGACGTATCAACAACTTTTTTTCGGTATTCCCACGCATCGGTCAGCCTTTTTCGAAAAAATGCCTCATCAATTTCCTGATGAATATCCCGTGTCAACATACGCACCCGTATCTTCGAATTCTGATTGATATAACCTCTTCCCAACGGATACCCATCAAAATCATGGACCAACACAATATCTCCGTTTTCGAAACTTCCCAGCACGCTTGCAATTTCATTGTCAAAAATCCACATGCCGCCGGATTTCAGAAGTCTGCCTTCTCCCTTTTTTAATGTTACTACAGCATAACTCATCTTTTTTCCTCTTTTCGCAGTATTTCAACCGGGATACAAAAATCAGATTGGTATTCCGGATATTGTATTTTTCACTATTCAACAACTTATTCTTTTGATTCACAACACCGTATTATCAACCGTTTAATCTCTCGATTCACAACTACGCACGCTCAACGGTCTGACTCGACTGTGTTCTGTACATAAGGGCATACTTGCCGTTGAGCGCCATCAGTTCCTCATGCGTTCCCTTTTCGGCAATCACTCCGTTTTCAATCAGAATAATAATATCTGAATCGCGAATCGTTGAAAGGCGGTGCGCAATAATAAAGGAGGTGCGCCCTTCACATATTTTCAGCATAGCACGGCGGATCTTCTGCTCCGTAACCGTATCCACAGAGCTTGTAGCTTCATCTAGGATCATAATCGGCGCGTTTGTAAGTACCGCACGGGCGATTGTCAGCAACTGACGTTCTCCCTGCGAAAGCTCAGCGCCGCCCTGCGAAAGCTCCGTATCATAACCTTTCGGCAGTCGTTCTATAAATCCGTCCGCACCGGCAATTCTTGCCGCATCGATTATTTTTTCCATAGTCACACCCTCACGGCCGTAGGCTATGTTCTCTTTCACAGTTGAATTAAATAACGCAGTATCCTGTAATACGACGCCAAACACTTCCCTCAGATCCTGCATCCGGTAATCCCGCAGGTCATGTCCGTCAAGAGTGATGCTTCCGCCCGAAACGTCATAAAACCGCGTCAGCAAATTGATAATTGTGGTTTTTCCTGATCCGGTCGGTCCGACAATAGCGACCTTAGTTCCAGCAGGTATTGTCAGTGAAATATCCTTCAGAACAAGTTTATCCGGTGTATACCCAAACTGCACATGATCCATAACAATATCACCATGCGGATTCTCCAATGAAAATGTTTTTTCTTTGTCTGCCGGCTCAGATTCCTCATCGAGGATTTCAAACACTCGCTCCGCGCCTGCCACTGCAGTCTGAAAATTGTTATAGATATTCGCGACTTCCACAAAGGGGCGCGTGAATTGGCGGACATAGAGCAGAAAGCTCGTGATCAGTCCAATGTCCGAGATATTCCCGTTTACAAACAATACACCGCTGAAAACTGCGATGGCAACATAGCAGAGATTGTTGATTACATTCATAAGAGGCATCAGGTATCCGGACCATATCAGCGCATGGATGGAAACGCGGCAGAGTTTATCATTCTTTTCTTCAAATTCTCTTTCCATCTCCTCCTCGCGGCAAAATGCCTTAATGATCGAAAGTCCCGAAATATCTTCCTCGATCTGCCCATTCAGAATCCCGAGATTTTTCTGCTGTTCGGCAAACAATTTCTTGGTATGCTTCGTGACAACTTTGGTCAGAACAAGAATACATACAACACCTACAAGTGAAACAAGCGTCAGGAGCGGACTGAGACACAGCATCATAACCAGGATTCCGATAATTGTAAATCCATACGTCAAAAGGAGGGTCAGCGAGTTCGAAATTGTTGTACTGATATTGTCCACATCATTTGTGAGTCTGCTCATCAGTTCACCGTGCTGGTGGCGGTCAAAAAATGCAAGAGGAAGAGTTTTTATCTTGTCAAACAGAGTGCGGCGTATATGATGAATGATCCTCTGACCAATAGCTGCCATAAGAAATTGCTGTAAAAATTTAATCAGCCACTCACTGACATACAGTGCAGCAAGCATAAGAAGAATAAGGGTAATCGCATCTCCCTCTTTTACCGCAGTGACCACATTTCCCGTAATATACGGAGACAGAATTGACGCACCCGAAGCAAATGCAGAAAGAAGCAGAATCCATCCCAGTCCCCTGCGATGTCCTTTCGTCAGCCTCCACAGTCTATGGAGCGTTCCTTTGAAGTCTTTCGGTTTGACAACTACTATTCCCCGCCCGGGGCGCGTAATTCCGCTGAGATTTGCAGGAGGTGTCATATTTTTATCTGCCATTTGCTCCACCCCCAATCTGTGAATCATAAATTTCCTGATATATTCTGCAGCCAGCCATTAAATCTTTATGTGAACCGAACCCCTGCACAATGCCATTATCGAGACAAAGAATATAATCAGCACGCATTACCGTAGAGATTCTCTGACTGATCAGAAGAACGGTAGCATTTCCTCCCATGTGCTGCAGCCCGTCCAAAACGGCAGATTCCGTCTGTGCATCAAGTGCACTGGTGCAGTCATCCAGAATAAGTATCCGTGGCTTTCGAACCAGCGCACGTGCAAGGGAAATCCTCTGCTTTTGTCCACCTGACAGATTAACACCCCCCTGCCCAAGCCATGTATCATACCCCTTCTCAGTTTTGCGGATAAAGGAATCTGCACAGGCAATTCCCGCCGCCTCTGCAATTTCTTCATCACTAGCATCCGGCCGACCCCAGCGAAGGTTATCGCTTACTTTTCCGCTGAAAAGCAACGCTTTCTGTGGAACTACAGCAATAGCGGTACGCAGAAGTTTTTCATCGATCTGCGTAACATCACAGCCGTCAATCAAAATCTGCCCTTTCGAAGCATCATAAAATCGCGGAACAAGGTTGATCAGTGTCGTTTTCCCGGAACCGGTGGGACCTATGATTCCCAGGGTCTTTCCTGCCGGAATATGGAAACAGACATCTTTCAGTGACTCCTGTCCCGCACCTGCATAAGTAAAAGAAACATGGTCAAACACGATGTCTCCTTTGATTTCCGTTCGAAGCGGTGTTTGAGGCACCGTCTGGGCCGGTACCTCATCCAGCACCTCCTGAATTCGCTCGGAAGAGGCCATAGCACGGACAGCCGTATTGATCACATTCGCAATCATGGTTACTGCAAATAATACCTGCGTCATATAGTTGACCGACGCCATCAGACGTCCGATCTGTCCACTGTCCTGATTTTTTGATATCCAAAGCAGAATGACAATCCCATAATTAACAGTCAGGTTGATCAGCGGCGTGAACACAGCCATCACACGGAGTGCTTCTTTATTCGCCATCGCAAGATTTCGGGAAGCAGCATCAAATTTTTCCGTTTCCTCATCTTCGGCACGAAATGCTTTGACCACCCGGACGGAAGAAAGAAATTCCCTCGTCACACCATTGAGACGGTCAAGCTTTTTCTGCATAATGCCGAACTTCGGATACCCGATCTTCATATTGCAAAAAATAAAAATTGACACGATCACAAGAACCACAGCCATAGTAGGCGCCTGTTTCGGGGTCTGGATGATGATCAAAACGATTGCTCCGACACAGGTGATCGGCGCTTTGACCATCATACGCATCATACTGTTAATAAATTCCTGTATTTGCGTCACATCGTTTGTAATACGAGTGATGATCGATGCCGGTTGAAGGCGATCGATATTTTCAAGGGACAGTCTCTGTACATTATGATACATATCCCTTCTCATTTCCCTGCCAATTGTCTGCGAAGTGCGGCTGGCAAACAGATTGCGCATGACGGCGGATATCGCTCCGGCAGCTGCTATTCCCAGCATTATTGCACCATAAAACAAAATATGATGGACATCCGCATTTGCAACGCCCTCATCTACAATGTAGGACATGAAGGTTGGCTGGAGAAGATCGGCGAGCGCTTCCATCGTCAGAAACATGGTGGATATCAGAAAAATTCCGATATGCCGCCGAAGATATTTCAGAATCAGTTTCATCCTTTTTCATTCCACCTTTCACTATATTGTAAAACTGCTGTTCCAATCATGATTATTCCTAATATCGCCCCTAAAAACATTAGGTACCTTGATATTATAATTCTTTGCCAAATTGTTTTCAAGCATTTTTACATAAAGTGTTCCCCAACCACAACAACATCATAGTCTGCAGCATTAAAGTAATCCAGAGCATCTTTCCCAACTTGAACTTAAAAGCAGAACCTTTTTTACATAATCTTTTATACCAGCTGTCCCGGAAGCTTCAGCTTTTCTTTTGGCGGAAATAAAGCTTCGTATTTTTCAAATTCCACAGGATTTTTTTCGCATACAAAATAACCCTCCGGATCTTTGTACATGCCTGAAATTCCGTCAATGAATCCGTCCTCCAGTTCTTTTATCAAGAAATAGTCAGCATCCGGATCATCTTTATATCGGATTCCTTTTGTTTTTGCAGGTACAAATCCGGACTTTCCGTAAAAATCAATATTACCGGTAATTACAAGAGCTCCGGCTCCCATATTTTTTGCTTTTTCCATAGAATAATCAAGCAGGATCTTCCCGTATCCCCTTCGCTTGAAATCCGGAGCAATGCAGATTGGTCCAAAGGTCATAATCGGAAGCGCCTGTCCATCGTCTGTCTTGATTTCGGAGCGTACATATATTACCTGGCCGATGATTTTTCCATCTTTTACCATAACAAAATCCAGTTCAGGAACAAAAGCCCGATCATCGCGATAGCAATTGAGTACATAGTGTTCCAGGCAGCCGGGCCGATATACATTCCAGAATGATTCCCTTACAAGATTTTCTACTGCTCTGTAATCTTCTTTTTCTTCTAAACGAATAATATAGTCATTTTTACTCATTGTGATTTCCTCCCTTATCATTCTTCTTTCTTATTACTGCAGATATTTTCCAGAATACCATCCAGCGTTTTGTGAAATTGTTCTTTGATTTTCTCCTTATCCTCTGCTCCATCATACATGCTGTAAAAGAAAAACATCGCAGCATAAAGACAGGCCGCCAGATTCTCAGCGTCCGGAATTTCCAGATTTTTAAACAAATCCGCAACATAATTCATAGGACCGGCCACCAGATATTGCTGGTAAAGCTTCTGCATCTCATCATTTCGGAACTGTTCCAGTGTCAGCATTTTACGAAAAGAAGATGCAAACTCATCTTCTGTCCAGTACTCGAATTGCGCTTTACAGTACTCTGAAAACTGTTTTATAGAAACATTTCGGTACTTTTCTTCCATTTCTGCCAGGGTTCCTTCCGGCAGATTAAATTCCACTGCCCGCGCTTCATCCATCACTTCCATACGCGCAACAATGTGATCAAAAATATCACGTTTATTCTGATAATGCTTATACAACGCTCCCTTTGTCATGTCCAGTTCTCCCGCAATCTTGCTGACAGAAACTGCTTCACATCCTTCTCTTGCGAACAACTGAAGAGAGGTAATTAAAATAGATTCTTTTGTATCACTCATGAAAAAGCCTCCAAATATAGTAAACGACCGTTCACCATCAATTATAGTGAACGGCCGTTTACTTGTCAATAGCTTTTATAAATTTATTCAAATATAATAATCATACATTAGCTTACCAATGGAAAGATATAAGTAACCCATGCCCAACTGCAGGGCATGACCAATATCATCGCCGGTATCATATCTGCGGTCGGGAACATTTTTACTTTAATTATACGGAACCCGGTGGCAAGCATAATCAGACCGCCGCAAGCCTTAAAATCATTGATCATCGCAGGAGTAGTCAATGGGTAGATCGTTCCTGCCAATAAGAACATCAGCGAAAAAAAAATAAATTGCGGAATCGCAATGGCAGACACCACAGTTCCCAATACACAGGCAAAAATCAGTGCAGTAAATACATCCAGAATCGATTTCGCAATCAGAATACTGTGGTCTCCATTCATACCGGAAATCAATGCACCATATATCCCGGTTCCACTTGCGCAGAACAGAACAATCACAATAATCAGAGTATCATTAAATTCTTTCTCAGAAATACTGCTATTACCGATCTTTATAAATTTACCTATGATTTTCTGTAACTCCCCAGAGGCTTTATTAATCTTTTTTTCCAAATGTACAGCAACCCCCAGTGATGTTCCGATAATAACTGCGAAAACGACTGCCGGCATATTCTCCATTAATACAATAGAGGCAACTCCCATGCCCATAGCGCAAACGCCAAAAATCATATTTAGTTTTTCTTTAAATTCCTCAGAGAGTTTTCCTCCTGTAATTGCGCCCAATACACCGCCTATGACAATGGCAAGCGCGTTCATGATAATCCCTATCGGCATTTTCGTTCCTCCTGCATCAGTGAAGTCAATCTTAACACTCGATTTTTCTCCTGATATTTCTATCTGTCGTATTTATCGCCAGATGTGATCCCCGAAGTCTTGTCGGATCACTTTTTTCAAATCTGTTATTTCTATTTTAAACGAAATCTGAAAGAAAAGCGAGTATTTTATTGTACAGCAAAGATAGCTGAAGATTTTAAATCCTTATGGAATTTTCAATGCACATTGCGTTTTTATCTTTGTTTTTATAGTCAAGCCATATTGCACGATTAACATATTGACTTCATCTAAATAGAAATATGGGAAGTTGCAGATTATAGCCTGCTAACATTGTGCTGAATGAAAATATAACAGCAACGACAAATGACATCCACATGCTTAATGCAAATACCTTTTTTGCTTCCAATTCACTCTTATCTCCCAGTAATCTGGAAATCAGGCTTCCACCGCCTGTTCCAAAGAGATTTGAAACAGCAACTGACAGCATGTAAATTGGTAATACTAAAGAGCACGCCGCAACCATGGTTGGATTATTTGTCAATCCGATAAACCAGGTGTCCGCAATATTATATACCAATGTGATAAGCTGGCCTATAATAGCAGGAACAGCCATGATCATCAGTGCCTTTATCGGATGATATTCCTCAAATACTTTCTTTTTCTCATTCATTCCAATCAACTCCCTCTTCTTTTCCTCATTTTGCCAGTCGCAAGTATTCACTTGCATACAAGGTATAATTTATGTGCCTGCAAAAACAGGCACATTATTTCACGGAAATTCCATCAGCAAAAACTGCAACGCTGGTTCTTATATAATCCTCCTTACGTACTCCAACCAATTTATTTCCGAAAGAAGCGTCTAAAAACACAAATCCAAAATTCATTGATATGAATTGAAGTGCTATGGCTTCCATATCACACACTTTGATCAGACCTCTCTCCTGCATCATGGAAAAATATTCTATCAGCACCTCTTTAAATATCATTGGAACCTGCATAATTCCCGACAGAGCCACGCCCTCTAGCTCCGCTGCCCGAAGACCAATAGAAATCTTCACCATTCTGGGAGTCACTTTTTCAGAATACACTTTCGCAAAAGACAATAAATCTTCCTTTAACTCACCCCTATATACAAAGTTCTCTTTTTTTAATCCCGGATTCCATTGAGGCATCTTAAGTGCTGCCAGCACGATTTCCTTTTTCTCACGAAAACGTCTGAAAATCGTACATTCATTTACACCCGCAAGGGCTGCAATATTCTTTGTTGTGGCTCCGGAATATCCCTTCTCAATGATCAAGGTCATAGTTGCGTCTATTATTTTCAATTGTGTTTCATCGTACATACGTCGCCTCTATGCAAGTATTTACTTGCATACTATCATTTTTTACTACATTTGTCTACATTTCCAGAAAAAGATTTCCTTCCGCATACCCAAAACACATCCCATGAAATCAAGATAAACGGTGTCACTACTCATTCGGTGAAATCACAAATGTAACCTTTCTTACTTTCCTGCCCTCGGCCGGTTTGTTTGGCATATATCTCCGAATCAATTCGCCGTAGGCCTTGATAAAATCCATCATTTCATCATCACTCATCATAAGCGAAGCAGATCCCACAGTGAGAAGATCTCTTTGTGGATCCGGATTCTCTCCGTTGAAATAACGGTGAAACTCTCCCTGCAGTCCCATCAGTGCCGACTGGATCATCCTGTTATATTCTTCATTCGTATCGTCATAAGGCATCTGCGATGCAATGGCATAGGTCTTTTCCACGGAACCACGTTTAAATTCTTCCCTTACCACAGTTATGATTTCGGCATCCAGAAGCACTTTTATATGACGATAAAGGCTGGCTCTCGGAATATCCGGCAGTTCTTCCCCTATTTCGGCAGATGTTGCCTCCTTGTTTATCATGATGACCTGCATGATTCGCTGACGCGTGGCATTCATACAGGCTTCCATATAATCTTTTTTCATATCTGTTCTCCACAGTTTTTCATTCCGCCTTCGAGCGGCGGTACAACCTGCTCATTATGATTCTTTTTCAATTGATCTCTCTTTATTCAAGACGATCCATCAAATGAATTATAACACACAAATCAGTATTATTTTAGATATGAAATGAATTCCGAAATGACCTAACATTGCATACTGAATACCATACTTGCGGAACCATCTTCCAAAAAACAGGGCAAATGAACCGTTCAGCATAAAACAACGAAACAGAATCAATCCGGTGATTCTTCCAAAAAGCATCTGTGTTGCAGGCAGATGACCTGCTGAAAATACAATCGCCGCAATCACATTGGCCATAATAAAAATCCAGACCGGTATTTCTTTTTTATCCTTTTTTCTCGCAAAAATCATCACCAGAATCAGTGCAATGAGTCCCATGAAAAACCAGCGCAGCAATATCTCCTCGATCACTGCTCCATAAGTTAAAGAACTGATAAAGTATACCAAGCTGATTCCTTTTTCATAATCTGCTGCCACTTCCTGAATCAGACGCCCCATCACAAAGTAATCCGCTGCAAAAGCAAGCCCGAGAACAACGATGACAGGACATACCTTTGCAAGAACTGTCTTCTCAAACCGAAAGGGCTTCATAAGCCCCAGCCGCTCCACAATGAAGTAACCGACAACCCATCCTAACAGCGAATAGGCCAAAGTCTGAACCATAGTTACTGCAATCAGCGTCTGATAACTCCCCAATTGCGCAACGGCCGCTTCAATAACCTGCGCAGTCGAATGCTCAAAGGTGTACATTCCAACAGTAATACCACCAATGACTGCAAACGGCAAAATCACCAGATATGTTTGCAGTGCCTTTTTTAATGTTAACCTGACGTTTTGTTTCATGATCGTTACCTCCTGCTCAAACACTATCGTTTTAACCATTCTCATAATTGAGACTGGTTATGTGTTTATACTAATCTCATTTTCGAGACTAGTCAAGAGGATTATCATTTTCCTGTACACATTACACTTCAATCGATGCTCTTATTCATTTCTATAACCTCCACATATTTCATCGGTGTAAATCTGATACCATTCACCGTCTGTTCCTGATCCACCTCTTCAAATCCAAGATGTCTGTATATCGCCACTGCATACGGCGAAGAATTTACAGTAAATTTCTGCTTGTCATAGTCTCGCCTCATGGTATTGAATAACTCCCGCCCTATTCCTTTCCTGTGGTAATCTGATTTAACAAAGAAACCGCCAATATGATGAGGCTCTCTCATACAGAGCGTACCAACCAGACTGTCACCTTCAAATGCTCCATAAAACTGCAGATTACGGGTGCGCTCCTTATCGTTCAGACTCTTACGAAACTCCTTAATACCCTCTTCGGAATATTCCGGTGCTTCATATTGAAGAAAAACTTCCCAGCACAGATCAAGCGCGCTCTGAATCTCTTCCGGATATAAACGCCTTACCGGCAACTGCTTATCCTGTCTGGTATAGGCATATAAAGCCATGTCCAATACCTGACCATTCTTAAAAGCATTGTTTTTCAATATCCCTTCAAACTGAAACCCCGCTTTTTCCAGCACTTTTCTGGATCCGATATTGTATGCAAATGGCTCGGCAAAAACCCGAAGAATATCTGTCTCTATAAAAAGCTTTTCACAAAGCTGTCTTACAGCCTCTGTCATAATGCCTTTTCCCCAATATTCTTCTGCCAGATAATAACCAAGCTCCGCCGTACGAGAATGGATATTTCCCTGCCGGAAAGCCCCTATACTTCCTACCGCTGTACCACCCACATCAATCGCATATGCAAATGTATCCTTCACATCAGAATTAATGATAAAATGAATATACTCCAACGCATCTTTTTCAGTATATGGATATGGCAATCCATCTTCTGATTGAAATCTTCATTGCCGATTTATGTTCATATGTATCCTTCATTTGTTCCTGTTTCACTTGTTTCCCTCCTGCAAACAACTATTCACCTTTATAGCATTTCCATGGTCGCTCTCCTCCAAGCCATCCATTTTGCTCCCAATACTCCTTTTCCACAGGAGAAGAACCCCAACCGCTTTTCTGCATCATCCTCATCATGTTAAATATGAATTTCGTCTTGATTCCAACGTGTAGTTTTTCTCTTCTGCTTAGTCTGGCGGCAATTCTGCTTGTATCCTTATCAATTTTTTCTTTTTTGGATGTCCTGACTCCGTCCCAGTTCATGGCCTGAACAACGATTCCGTACTTCATGATAGACGGCACACCCAAATAAAACAAAGCATCTTCCACATCTTTCATTGCCGACTTCGGAGAGGAACCTGCAGAAGTCGAAACAATTACCGCACGCTTACTGAACATACACTTCCTAGGCCTGTGCGACATCCAGTAATCAAACGTCAGATCGATAAATGCTTTCAGCGGTGCTGATACATGCGAACAGTAAGTCGGTGTTGTTACAATCAACACGTCAGCTTCCTTGATGACATCAAGAATAACCTTTTTCTCCCCATAATATGGACATTCCTTTTCATCTTCAATGCATTTATAACATCCCATACAAAAATGATTCAGATCCCTCGGGAAGAAAAATTCTCTGATTTCATTATTTCCGGGAATCTTATCCGCAATCATTCGTCCGATATGATACGTACTTCCCTTATGATTCTGTCCATTCAACATTACAATTTTCATTTTTTTCATTCCTTTGCTTTAATAAATTATTATTTTATAAAAAGGATTTTCATATTTCCACTTTGCATTGTCAAGGTTATTTGTATCTTATCCGCGTATACGAATCTTCATCAAATTGTACCCGAAAAGGCTGTTCGGGAATATCAATGCTGTACTCGATCTGTTTCTATCCGTCAAAATGAAGTTTCTGTGGTGTCAAACCATAAATCACCAATTCCTTCACCTAACCAATGGGGACGGAGTTTTTGGCTTTTTTGTTGTCCCCAATGAAATCCACTGCAGTGCAATCAGCTATTTATTGATGCAGGATTCTAATTTATTTGTTCTATTTCAGAGATTTTCGCCGGAACATCAAAACACCCGCTCCGGTCATTGCCACGAACCAGCCAAAGTCATAGACCATCATATACCCGATACGCTCCAGCCGGATTGCACAAAGCTGCATGATCTGCCCTCCCGGTGTAAAATCCAAAAGGAACTCATAGAGAGCCCTTTCACTATACTTCCCTCCTGCAGATAATTTGGATTTGGTTCCAGTTCTCCGTCATATTCGATTTCTCCGGATTCTGTCACACGATATGCGAGTGCATAGTACTCTTCCTGGTCCAATGTGGACTGAATCACCGTTCCGCTCAATAAAAACAGAAGTGTCAACAACATTCATGCAATGGAAGAACCTGCTTTTTTACCAAGTACCATAAATATCCATGTAAAGATTGCCGAAAAAACTGCCAGTTCACAAATGATACCAGCATAAATGAAGACAAAAACAACTGGAAGATTTCCGGCAAGCGCAACAGCAATATCAAGTCTCTGACGCATTCCAAGGGAAAAATCCTTCACCTTTTTCTTTCCGGTATCCTCTAGTCCTACAAGTTTCAACATTTCTCGTATTCCATCGAAATCCGGTCGTCCCAGAATCAAATATTACTGCTTGAGATTGTCTGCTGCCGTCATATCCAGATAGACTGATGGTGTTTCCACTACTGCTCCCATTCTTCTTCGGGATTTTCATCATCATTAATGATGCGTATCATTTTTCGATTCTGCCTTTGTATCATTTCCATTTCCGCTTCCGTTTCCATTATGACTTCCAATCACCTGGTACTTCCGTGGTGAGAAAATCATCCCCAGCAACGTTCCGGTCAAAAATAAAACCGCACCTGTAAGCAAGATTTCACGACCAGTGTACTTTCCTTCATTGATTTGATTCATTAATAATTCATATTTTTTTCTCATAAAAATCCTCCTGACTTTTTCTCTAAATAATTGGATCTCTTTTGATATATCCTAACACAAAATGAAAAATCAGACCCAAATCACACGGATTCCGGTCTGTTTTACACTGAATTACCAATGGGGACGGAGTTTTTGGTCTTTTTGTTGTCCCCTATGGTTTCTCTTAAATTTCCAGTACTAACATGTCCCCTTAAGCCAAAAACTCCGTCCCCATTGGTTTCCCGTTGGTTCCAAAGCATATCTCCACTTTTGCTCCGCCGGTTTTTTCAGAATTTGTGAGCGATATTTTTCCACCATGTTTCGCGGCGATTGTTTTTGCGGAAAACAGTCCAATGCCATAATGCACACCGCCGCTTCTGCTCGTATCATCCATAAAGAACTGTTCTGTACCATGCATCAGTGCTTCTTTTGTAAAACCTCTCCCGGTATCTTCCACTGTAAATATTAACTTTCCTCTTTTCTCATCGATATCAATATCTATTGTTCCGCCTTTTGGTGTGTGTTCAGCTGCATTTTTAATAATATTCATAACAGCCCTTACAACCTGATCGTAAACAATACATACGGTTTCACTGATATCGTGT
This sequence comes from Lachnospiraceae bacterium, assembly GCA_022767285.1. Classification (GTDB taxonomy): domain Bacteria; phylum Bacillota; class Clostridia; order Lachnospirales; family Lachnospiraceae; genus JALENY01. Next base: position 53,543 of record JALENY010000020.1, read on the forward strand.
TCTTTCCAGTTGATTTTCAGATAGAAAACTTCGGAGAGGCCTAAGGTTTGTTTTTTGATGTCCCCAAGCAGAGCTTCTGTTCTTATTTTTTCGAATCTGTATTGGTAACCGTCTACAGACTTTGTTACTTCGATTAGTGTCTGCACATAGGTTTGGATCTGCAATGCACTGCTGGCTATATAATCCATATATTTTTTCTGTTCGTCTGTCATCTCCATTTCAGAAAGCAGTTCTGCATTTCCTCTTATGACCGTAAGCGGGGTTTTTATGTCATGCGCCAATGCAGACATTTGTCTGTTTTTTTCATGTTCCGCCTTCCATTGTCGTTCCAGAGAATCTTTCAATGCATTTCTCATCTCATCGATGGATGACAGGCAATCATCAATTTCTTTTACTCCGGAATAGGATACCTCATACTCAAGATCTTGATTCTTGATTCTCTCTACCGCATTCATTACCGGTTTCATTTTTCGCTTCATCTTTTTCCCAAAACTTACCGACGGCAATAGTATCATTGCAATTCCACTTAAAACAACGATAATCGTCATCAGATTCTGAGGTGGAATGAAGTGTTCTCTGAGAAATGCAGACTGATACTGGGGTGTCAGGCTGTACTGGAGAACAACATATTCGTCCGAGCGGGGAATCACCTTATAAAAGTAGTCTCCTGATGCGGTTCCATGATTCGCAACGTTCCATGCAATTTTCACCGAATCTTCGGTCATATTTCCTCCAAATACCTCTCCATCCGCATTAAAAATGACATCACGGCATAGAGGTGGTATAATGTCCTCTGTCACTTCATCCGCCTTCTGAATCACATCATAGGCTTCATTGATCTTCCTTTCTGCATAATTTGCCGGATAAATAGCGCCTGAATTAACAAGGATATTGAATATAAGAACTGTACATATTCCCAAAACAAACATCAATCCAAGCATAACCAGTACATACCTCAGAAAAATTCCACTAAGTGTACGGCTTCTTCTCTTTTCTACCCTTCCCATTTATACCCGATCCCCCAAACTGTTTTTATCGGCATGCAGTGAAAATCTGAGAGCTTTGTTCTAATATTTTTAATGTGGGTCGTAATTGTACTGTCATTGCTCTCGCTGTCAAATCCGAATACCTGTTCCAAAATCTGTTCTTTCGAAAAAACCTGCCCACGGTTTTTGGCGAGAAACTCACAAATCTCATACTCAGCCTTTGTGAGCGGAATGATCTTATCATCAACCATCATCTGCTTTAATGATAAATGAAAGCAAACAGGTCCGACAACCATTCTGACAGAATGTTCCCGATGTTCACGCCGAAGATGTGCGGCAACTCTTGCACGAAGTTCCATAATCCCAAACGGCTTATAAATATAGTCATCTGCCCCCAATGACAATCCATTTACTAAACTGCTTTCTTCTATTTTTGCTGTGAGAAACAAAATCGGACAGTCCACAAGCTTCCTGATTCTTGAACACAATACAAATCCATCCATCCCCGGCATCATAATGTCCAGCAAAATCAGATCATACTGATTCACTTTTTCCATATTGATCTCAAGTGGATCATTTACTTTTGTAACCAAATGTCCATCCTTATTTAGAATAGTTCCGATCATATCAAGGATCGCCGTATCATCATCAACCACTAAAATTTTCGCCATATTGCCCCTCTATTCTGATATTTTACTTCCTTCCCAACGGGATGCCCAAAATAAATAATAAATCACACTAAGCACTGTAAATACACAGACTATTGGTATTACAGACCGGATTTCGCCTATTGCTCCCGCTTCTCCTAAAACAATCTTTAAATACGTGTACGGTATTCTGCCCGTCCATGAAACAGGTATATACTTCCAGACAAACATTCCAAGATTCGTAAGCATTAATGCACTGACAAGTCCGGAAAAAATTCCTGCTCCGACGGACACTCCTTTTCCAAAACGAAAAGCCAAAAGCATTTGCCATATATAAAGCGGAATACTTCCGCACCACATGATCCATGCAGCTATCATATAGGTCACTATGCTTATTGTACGACATCCAAGAATTTTATAAAAGCCGAAACAAAATATTGCCGCTGTCAATAATACAGAAAAAAGACTAAATATAAGCAAAAGTACTACCTTAGATAAAAATGCTGCTGTCTTTTTTTGTAAGGTGAGCAGATTCTGGCATACTCCCGCATTTTGTTCCTGTTCCGCTATGCTTGCAGTAAATATTCCAATCAGAACAGGAAAACCTGTTCCAACTGCCTGATAAAAAGCAATGATTTTTGCAGGCTCACTCCAAGCGGAAAAAGAATAATATGCTAAAAACAGTCCACTTATTATAACCGGAATCAGAATATGTGCCACCGTTACAGAAAGTCCTTTCATTTTTAAAAAGTCTGCATAAAGATTCTTCCTAAACATTCCTATTTTTCCTCTCTTTTATCAAACCAATTTAAGAACAAAACTGTTACAATAATGAACCATATGACGGATAAACAAATACCCGGGACAAGGACCCCCATATTCAAAAGCGGATTTCCTGCTTCTGCTCTTATTCCATTTGGCAGTATATGAAGAAGCGGGCAAAGAATCCGCATAGGAATTGCTGAAACAAAAAAATACCATTTTCCTGTCGGTGCAACGATTATACCTCC
>JALENY010000028.1 GCA_022767285.1 Lachnospiraceae bacterium
CTAAAGACGCATATGAAGAAAGTCTGATAGCGAAGGTCAGACCAAATGAAATCAAGTCTGATTTTCCGGGAATTCCACAGGGAATTCACACTTATAATCAGAGCGAAAAGTATGAGATTATTGATTTGAAATCGTATGAAAATGATTGGTTGTTTTATATTATGCGTCCAATTTGGTTTATTTGGCGCAGAGTAAAGAGAGGGTTTCACAGATGATGGAAGAATATAAGTTGTTTCCTTTCACGGATTGGAGTCGGGTATCAGAAATACAAGATTTATTCCGTCAGGGGCTTGGTGAGACGACACAAGAGTATTGGATTTGGAAGTATAATACTGAGAATGGGTTGTCAGAAAAGATATTGTTAGTGGCTGAGAATTATTCTGGAAAAATTGTTGGAATGGCAGGTCTGCAATTTACAGAATATCAAGTTAACGATAATAGATTGATGATCACTCAATTTCAGGATTTAATTATTGCTCCAGATTGCCGGGGCACCGGACTTATGAGAAAGATTTACAGTAAGGCTATGGAGATTAGCAAGGAACATGGTTCCGTAGCTTTTATGGAGCATCCCAATGAAAATTCACTCCCGCCACTGTTAAAATACGGGGCGACAGATATGGGGGGAATAGGATCCATTACATCAAAGAAACACTTTTTTTCCATGCCTCGAAAAACAATTTATCAAAAAGAAATAGATGGATGGAACTTGAATATACTTGACAGAATGCCTGAAGATGTTTTTTTTGAAACACACAAAAGTTGCTACAAATTGGTGAAAAATAAAGATTTTCTGCGTTGGCGTTTTGACAATAATCCGAATGAAAAATTTCAATGGGTGACTATCCGTAAAGATGGCATTCTATTTGGATATTTTGTTTTTCAAACTTTTCGTGGGAGATTTCACACAGCAGTCAATATATATGATTATGAAATAAAAGAAGATATACCAATGAATATCTTAAAGCTGGTTATCCGTATGTTGAAATCACATGGCTCGTGGATTAGTCTGTGGGGCAGATTTTCAGAGGAAGATTATATGATGTGGAAGAATGTAGGCCTTTCGAATCAGGATAACAGAAAGTCTAATTTTATGATACACTTATTTCATAACCTGAAATTGCCAACTGATTGGCACTTGACCAGAGCAGATTTAGACTTTTAGAGGTATGAAAATGAATATTGTTTATTCCAGTGATGAAAATTATGTACAGCATATGGCTGTGTCTATCTTCTCATTACTTGAAAATAATAAAGAGATTAAAGAAATAAATATTTATATTTTATCAAATGATATTTCAGGCAGATCCAAGGAAGAATTGAGACATATTGTTGAAGAGCAATTTCAGAGAAATATCATTTTTATAGAATTTGCGCCGTTTAAGGAACGTTTAAATCTGAATATGGAATGGGCCATTTCTCTTAGTTCCTATGCAAGATTGTTTTTACCGGAAATGCTGCCAGATAATTGCGAAAAAGTAATATACATTGATTGTGACACTGTTATATGTACATCATTATCGGCACTGTGGAACGTGGATTTGAAAAACTGTTCAGTAGGTGGAGTTCTGGACACAGTTCTTCCGCAGTTCAAATCTGCGGTGGGATTGAACAAGGAAGATGCATATATAAATGCTGGTATTTTATTAATTGATATAAAAAAGTGGCGCAATGAAAGAACGCAGGACGAATTTGTACAGTTTATAGAAAAACATGCAGGTAGGGTATCACATCATGATCAGGGAACTATAAATGGAGTTTTGCATGATAAAACTCTTGTTCTTAATCCTCGTTTTAATGTAATGACCCCGATGTTTACTACTCGATATGAGAATCTTTTTAAACTATACCAGATTACAGGCAAGTATTATTCAAAAGATGAGATCCTGGAGGCAAAACGGCATCCGATTATTATTCACTTTGTCCCTGAGTTTGTGGGAAGGGTATGGGAATATGAATGCCACCATCCGAAAAAGCAACTTTATCGAGAGTATCTTGATCGTACCATATGGAGGAATCATCTGGTTCATACGGAGATGCGCGAGTCAGTAAAAATGAGGATTCTACATTGGATACAGTGTCGCTTACCATTGGCTTTGCAGAAGATGATAGGCACGTAGAAATGAATGGAGTTTTGACAAATGACGAATGACTATGGAAATCTGGAATTACATAAAGTTCTGCTTTCTGCAATGAAGGATATTGATATGATCTGTAGAAAAAATGGATTAAGATATTACCTTTATGCGGGAACACTTCTTGGTGCAATAAACTATAAAGGTTTTATTCCATGGGATGATGATGTAGATATTGTCATGTTCCCGGAAGACTTTTTGAAATTTAAGAAGATTATTGAGGATAATTATAGTAAATGGTACGAAATGCACGGCTTTGATAATGATAAAACTTTTTATACAAAAATGAATGCACTTCGAATCAAAGGAACAGTAATTAAATTTGAAAAAGAGTCTCATGAAATATTTATTGATATTCAAGTGCTGCATAATATTCCAGACAAAAAGTTGGCTCGATGGAGGCAGCGAAAAGAAATTGAATTTATAAATTTGATTTTATGCACAAAAACAGGTCAAATTACTCCAACATCAAGAATATCAAAATTGATTCTTGGAAATATGGCAAAGATTTCACGAAAAAAATTGGGACTGTGGTTAGATAAAATTATGACTCGCTATGATAAAATCGAAACTGAGTATGTAGGAATTATGTGTAATACAATGACTTGCAATCCCTATACTGGGCGTAATGGGTATGATAATGATATGACGAAAAAGGTAAGTCATGCAAATGCTCAATATATTCCTTTTGAAGATACATATCTTATGTCAATTACGGCACCAGAAGAAGATTTGGAAAGGCGTTATGGTTCAAATTGGGACGTGCCATACCCAGAAGAAAAACGTGTTAAGAAACATGGTGTAAGATCATATAGCATTTGTGAAGAAGTTAGGGAAAGAGTTGGATTATGAAATTTTTGATACAAATTCCACAATTAATATATGCTGGTGCAGAAAAGGTGATGGTTCATTTCGCAAATGATCTTGTTTCTCGTGGCCATGAAGTTGAAATACTGGAAATCTATGATCGTGGATTCTTGAAATCGCAGTTTGATTCTAGAGTGACTTTTCATTGTATTTGTAGTAGAGAGTATAGCAAGCGCTATTATGCTTCTTTTGAGGAAATCAAGAAAGAAAAAAATCTACTTCACAAATTAGAAAAGTGTGGGAAATTAGCATTTAGTAAAATCGTCGGTTACCGTAAATTTGCGGAGAAACTGGCAACAGAATATTATAAAGAGAAACAGTATGATGTTGCAATCAACTATCTGGAAACTGAATCACCAAAATTTCTATTGAACGCAATTTATGCTAGGAAGTATATTCAGTGGTATCATATTGATGTGGCAAATCTGGACAAACCGGAAATAACGGATGAGATGATTCCATACTTTGAAAAAATGGATTCTATAATATGTGTGGCAGAATCTGCAAGAAATAGTTTTGTAGAGCGCTATCCGCAACTTGAAGACAAAACTCATGTGATCTATAATTTCTTTGACGTTGATGATATTGTGAAAAAAGCGGAAGAACCATTTACATATCGTGCGGCGAAACTGGGAATTCCTGTGATGCTTTCGGTTGGCCGTATGACATCACAGAAGCAGTATATTAGGTTTTTAAATGTATTATCCCGATTGAAAAAAGATAGAATTGTCTTTCAGTGGTATGTCCTGGGTGAAGGTCAGGAGAAAGCGACAATAGAGAAGAGGATAAAAGATCTTCATTTGGAAAATTGTGTTTTTTTGGAAGGAATTGCGGATAATCCATACAAATATATGAAGCATTGCGATTTGTTCGTATTGCCCTCCGGATGGGAAGGATTTCCAACTGTTACGGTCGAGGCGAAGATACTGGGATGTCCGGTATTAGCGACAGATGTATCCGGTATCAGGGAACAACTGGTGAATGGTGAAACTGGGTGGATTGTAGATAACAATGAAAATGCAATTTATGAAGGAGTAAAGTATTTGTTAGAACATCCAGAAATTAGATGTAAACTGCGTTCAAATAATATGAAACAGATTTTGGATAGTGAGGAGAAGTATCAGCGCTTTATGAAGTTATGCTGAAAAATGATAATGATGAAAGAAATAAAAATCGTGACGGCATTTTTCGATATCGGAAGAGGTGAGTATGAGACCCATAAGCGTTCGACAGATAAGTATTTTGAATATTTTAAATTTTGGGCGCGCATTAAGAATGAATTAATTTGCTATTGCGATCCGGAAAATGTTGAACGTATCAAAGCAATTAGAGAGGACTTTGGATTAACAGAACAAACAACGGTCATTCCTGTCAATATGAAGGAGATTGAGCCTGATATTTTGGCGCGAATGCTAAGAATTGAGTCGGATGAAGGTTTTCAAAATTTCAGGTATTTAGAAAAAGATCCTTCTAATACTGCCTTATATAATTATGTAATGCTGTTAAAAGCATGGTGTATGGCAGATGCAGCTCGCACACACAAAGAATGCAATATAGCATGGATTGACTTTGGATTCAACCACGGCGGAGAACGCTACATTAGAAGCGAAGAGTTTGATTTTTTATGGGAATATCCTTATCCGGAAAGAATCAATGCATTTTGTTTGAGCGATCCAGTCGAAAATACAACAAGTTTAATTGACAGACTTCAATTTCAAACGGATTGTTTTACCGGTAATTATGTGGTTCCATCTAGTTTATGTGAATTATTCTGGAAGTATATGAGGGCAGCAATGTGCTCGTTATTGGATATTGGATGTATGGATGATGACCAATATCTTATTACGATGGTATGGCATAATCACCCAGAATTGTTTCATATCCAAATAACTACATGGTTTGACATTTTCTTAATCAATAGTAATCAAGTTTTTACCTTGAAGGAACAAAGTATTCCGAGTTTGCCGGTGCGAGTGAAAAATAAAATAGAAAGGACTATACGAAAGTTACATTTGAAAAAGAGTATGTTTATTAAAAAAATGATAGAGAGAGAACGGCAACTTTATGGTTAAAAGCATTAATTAACAAAGAAAATGAATTGTTAATTTATTTGAGTTTAGCGGAAATATGAAGAATTCAACAAAAAGTATATATAATATTTTTTTTGGTATATTAAGCCAGGTAATTACAATTGCTGTGGGAATTATTTTTCCGAGATTGATCTTGATTACCTTTGGTTCAGAGACTAATGGACTTACCAATTCTGTTAATCAGATTTTTACATATTTTGCACTTCTGGAGGCTGGTGTTGGTACAACCGCGCTTCAGGCATTATATGGACCGGTTGGACGTTCAGACTACAAAACTATAAACGAAATTTTGGCAGCAACTGATCAGTATTATAAAAGAACCGGGATCCTATATTTTATTGCATTTATTGTGTTGTCAGTGATCTATCCGATTTTGGTTGATTCAGAATTGCCTAAATCCGTGATATTCTGGGTGATCATTTTCACAGGATTAAGCGGTGTGATTAGTTATTTCTTTCAGGGAAAATATAATATTTTACTGTTGGCAGAGGGAAAAAACTATATTAATAATAATATGAGTACAATTGTATATATTTTTACAAGTGTATTTAAGTTATTGTTGTTATTAGGAGGATTTGGAATTGTTGCAATTCAGGCGATGTATTGTCTGTTTAATTTATTTAAAATGGTTTACATTGAATGGTATATTCATAAGAATTATAAGTGGATAAATCTCAAAGTGTGCCCAAACACACAGGCTATTTCACAAAGTAACTATGTGTTGGTGCATCAAATATCTTCCCTGATTTTTAATAATACAGACACTATAGTTTTAACATTCATAGTTGGTTTGAAATCGGTAAGTGTATATTCTATGTATACGTTGCTTTTTGGGATGGTAGGTACAGCGATTGGAACCATCACAGGAGGGGTACAGTTTATCCTCGGACAAACCTTTAATAATGATCGCAAACGATACTTAAAATTGCATAGCGTATATGAGATATTTAGCATGGTGGTATGTTTTTCTCTTTATTGCGTAGCATGTATTTTTATCTTGCCTTTTATGGCATTATATACCAGTGGAGTTGAGGACGTTGCATATATAGATTCATTGCTGCCATATTTATTTGTTGCATTTTATCTGTTGAGTAATGGTAGAGAATCATCAAATATTACAATAAAATTCGCTGGTCATTTTAAGCAAACAATAAATAGAACAATCATAGAATCTGTAATTAATTTAACAGTTTCAATAGTATGTGTATGGAAGTTTGGAATTTATGGTGTTTTAATTGGAACAATTGTTGCACTCTTGTATCGTGCAAATGACATGATCATATATGCAAATTGTAAAATTTTACATCGATCACCGAGGAAAACCTACGAAAGATGGATTCGGAATGTTGTAGTATTCATTGTTATAACAATTATCGCAAAAAAAACACCAATGGCATTGGATTCCTATATTCAAATCATTGAATGGGCGGCTGTTGTATGCGTGATTACAGTACTAATTTTCGTTATAATTAACCTATTATTTGAACCTGATGTGCGAAGCATCGTTAAGGAAGAATTCATTCCCCAAATAAAGAGTGCATGTTCGAGAAAAAGGTAATTTAAGGAGATAAAACTTTTATGAAAAAAGTAATGTTGGTTTTTGGCACAAGACCAGAAGCGATTAAAATGTGCCCGTTAGTAAATGAATTGAAAAAGAGAGAGGGAATGGAAACGGTTGTTTGTGTCACTGGGCAGCATCGTCAGATGTTGAATCAAGTGTTGGAAGCATTTCATGTGGTGCCAGATTATGACTTGTCTATAATGAAGGAAAAACAGACGCTGTTTGACATTACAACAAATATTTTAAACAGAATAAAAGACGTATTAGAAGATGTAAAACCAGATGTGGTTTTAGTTCATGGTGATACTTCTACTACATTTGTCACAGCATTAGCTTGTTTTTATTTGCAAGTACCAGTTGGACATGTAGAAGCTGGTCTGCGTACATATAATATTTTTTCTCCATATCCAGAAGAATTCAATCGTCAGGCTGTCAGTATTATTAGTCAATATAATTTTGCTCCAACAGAGCTGTCTAAACAAAATTTGTTGAAAGAGGGAAAGAAGGCTGAAACCATTTATGTGACAGGAAATACTGCGATTGATGCGTTAAAAACTACTGTGAGACAGGATTATGACCATTCTGAATTGGAGTGGGCAAAGGACAGTAAACTGATTTTGATTACTGCTCATCGTAGAGAGAATCTTGGAGAACCGATGAAAAATATGTTTCGTGCGATTCATCGTGTGATGGAGGAACATCCCGATGTGAAAGCAATCTACCCAATTCATATGAATCCGGTAATACGGGATTTGGCTAATGAAATTCTTGGCGATGATGACAGAATTCATATTATTCCGCCTTTGGATGTGATTGATTTTCATAATTTCCAGAATAGAAGCTATTTAATATTGACGGATTCTGGTGGTATTCAGGAAGAAGCTCCTAGTTTGGGTAAGCCGGTTCTTGTAATGCGTGATACAACAGAACGCCCAGAGGGAATTGAGGCTGGGACACTGAAACTGGTTGGTACAGAGGAAGAAAATATTTATCGTAATTTCAAATTATTATTACAGGATGCTGCGGAATATAGAAAGATGAGTAATGCAAGCAATCCATATGGTGATGGATGTGCTTGCCAACGAATTGCAGATGTATTAGAACAAGTGTGAGATGATGCAGTAAAATATAGTGAGTAAAATGATTTATATGATAACAAATTTTTATGCGACTCCCTTATATCGAGTCGTTTTGCTAATGATACTGGGAATTATAATATGGACAGTGCTCAGCATTCTATGCATTCAGAAAAACCCGCAGTGGAAAAAAAGATGGCAATTGGTTAACATATGTTTTTGCCTTGTATCTTTATTTATTATAGCAAAAATGACATTACTGGGACGCGTATCTGATAAAAGCGAATTAGTGTTAATGCCATTTTATACTTTTACAACGGTATCTTATAATAATGAGGCATATAGAACAATGCTAATGAACGTATTTCTGTTCTTCCCATTGGGGTTAACACTGCCCTGGTCGTTACCTAAGCTGAAAACGATAAGACAGAAAATGATAATAACCGTTTTATTTGGAATCGGACTTAGCATCGGAATAGAGTGTATCCAGTTTTATTTCGGCCTGGGACGCGCAGAAACAGACGATGTTATTTGCAATGCATTAGGATGCATGATAGGCTTTTTACCGTATTTCATAGCTTATTGTGGATGATGGCTCGCCCGACGGATGCTAAAAGAATAGCGTGATGAACAGAAAGACCGGAGAAAGAGTAAGAAGAGGAATATTATGGATAAAATAGATAAATTATTTTTGGAGGCTCTGAAAGCAGCCCTGCAAAATGAAAGAGTACAGTGGGATATAGAACTGTCTCCCCAGGAATGGATCAAATTATTTCGCATGGCGGAAATCCACCATGTTCTTCCCATGATTTTTGAAGCAGTCTTTGCCTGTCCGTCGGCGAATAAAACAGATTCTGAGCTGTTTGCTCCTGTTCGCAGAAGGACCATCCGTCAGGTCATGCTGCAGACCGTAAAAACTACAGAGTTTTTGCAGCTTTACAAAAACCTGCAGGCAGCAGGAGTAAAACCGTTGATGATCAAGGGAATCATTTGCCGGGAACTGTACCCGAAGCCGGATCATCGGCTGTCCGGTGATGAGGATATGCTGATTTTACCGGAACAGTTTGCCCTTTGCCACCGGATCATGCTGGAAAATGACATGGCGGTATTGGAGGGCGAAACAAATGTCGATATTGAGCGTGCCTATGAGGTGCCCTACGGAAAAAAAGGAAGTCCCACTTACATCGAACTGCACAAGTATCTGTTTCCACCGGAGTCGGAGGCCTATGGCGACCTGAACCGGTTCTTTTCACGTGTGCACGAGGACGCTGTTGAGATTCCGATTCAGGGTGTGCCTGTTGCGACGCTGGAGTATACTTCACATCTGTTTTATCTGATCTGTCATGCGTTTAAGCATTTCCTGCACAGTGGGTTCGGTATTCGTCAGGTGTGTGATATCGTTATTTTTGCCAATGTTTATGGAACAAAAGTGGACTGGAATCATCTGCTTGAGGAGTGCAGGGCTATCCGCGCGGAGCGGTTCGCGGCGGCGCTCTTTGCCATTGGTCAAAAGTATCTGACCTTTTCACCGGAGAATGCCTGTTATCCGGAAATCTGGAGTGGGATTCCGGTGGATGAGTCGGCTCTTTTGCAGGATCTGCTGTCCGGCGGTATCTATGGAAATGCCAATATGAGCCGCAAACACAGCAGCAATATTACCTTAAATGCAGTATCGGCTGAGAAAAAGGGGAAACAGGCCGGAGGGAATATTTTAAAAGTAATTTTTCCGCCCCTGGACAGAATGCAGGGCCGATATCCGTATCTGAAAAAATGTCCTTTTTTGCTTCCGGCAGCATGGGTCAGCCGGCTTCTGACTTACCGGAAAGAAGTCAGTGCAGGCGGTGAGAACAATGCCGCGGACAGTATACGGATTGGTAATGAGAGAATCGAACTGATGCGTCAGTATGGGATTATTGGCAAAGAAAAATAAAATTTTACCGATTAATGAAAATATAATGACAAAACTCCTCCAATACTGTTATAATGAGCAGGAAAATGTAAATCTGACATTATAACAGCTAGTAATTTATCGACGGAGGAGAAAAAAGTGGAAAAAAGAATCATCCAGGTGGACGAAAAAGTCCCCGTAAAACTTCTGGTGCCGCTTAGTATTCAGCATATGTTTGCTATGTTCGGCGCGACGGTTTTGGTACCGTTTATCTTTGGTATCAATCCGGCAATTGTTCTTTTTATGAACGGTGTTGGTACCCTGTTGTTCATCCTGATCACAAAAGGAAAGGCACCGGCTTATCTTGGTTCCAGTTTTGCATTTCTGGCACCGGCAGGTGTGGTAATCGCGAAATACGGTTTTGAGTACGCCCAGGGCGGTTTCGTAGTGGTTGGTCTGCTGGGATGCGTGCTTGCTTTTATTATCTACAAATTCGGTACAAACTGGATTGATGTTGTGCTTCCGCCCGCAGCCATGGGCCCGGTTGTGGCTCTGATCGGACTGGAACTGGCTGGTTCTGCCGCTTCTACCGCAGGGCTGACCGGTGTGGATCAGGTAGATATGAGAAATGTAATCGTATTTCTGGTAACTCTGGGTGTGGCGATTTTCGGACAGGTACTGTTCCGCGGTTTCCTTTCCGTTATTCCGATTCTGATCGCCATCGTTTGCGGATATGTTGCGGCTGCATGCTGCGGTATTCTCGATTTTACCGATGTAATGCAGGCATCCTGGTTTGCGATTCCTAATTTTCAGCTGGCAAAATTCAAAGCGGATGCGATCTTGACGATTTTACCGGTACTTCTGGTTATCACTTCCGAGCATATCGGACATCAGATTGTAACCAGCAAGATCGTAAATCGCGATCTTCTGAAAGATCCGGGACTTCACCGCTCTATTTTTGCCGATAACTTTTCCACTGCTATTTCCGGTCTCATCGGCTCTGTTCCGACTACGACCTATGGTGAGAACATTGGTGTTATGGCGGTTACCGGCGTATACAGTGTGCGCGTGATCGGCGGCGCGGCAGTGCTGTCCATCATCATTGCTTTCTGCGGTAAGCTTTCTGCATTGATCAGTACGATTCCGGGACCGGTGATCGGCGGTATTTCCATTCTGCTGTACGGTATGATCGGTACTTCCGGCCTGCGTATTCTGGTTGACAACAAAGTGGACTACGGCAAAAACAGAAATCTGACCCTTACATCGGTTATCTTTGTTATCGGTCTGTCCGGCATTTCTCTGAATCTTGGAAATGTTCAGCTTACCGGTATGGTTCTTGCCTGCGTAGTAGGTATGGTGCTTAGCCTGGTATTTTATGTGCTGGATCGGCTGCATTTGACAAACGAGTAAGAGAGATAGACGTAAGCGCTATGTGTTGGGACGCCCCAACACATAGCGCTTACATTCAGACAACATGATTGTATCGATGAGTGGGATTCGGTCTTCCCGGCTGCAGGCATTTCAGTATCTTAATTTCCGGCTCGATTTCATTTCCGGCTGTCGTGAACAGGACTTCCCGGACGGTCTGAGCAAGATTCTCGGGGGGCATCTCAACCCTCGCATTCAGAACCAGTGTCACGGAAGGATCCTGGTTTGAAATTTCTCTGACTTTCAGGGTCTCTCTTTTTCCGACCACATTTCCAACCACAAAATTTCCTTTTTCTTTGACCAGAGCTTTTACATGTCCCACTGCATGATGATCGTTTTCAAAACACATACTCATTTCGTTGAGCAAATGGAAAAGAAATGCTGCCCAGTCTTTTGGAACGTTGCCTTTCGACTTCAGTTCGATGGTTGCATTCAGCCATCCAAGTACAGCTTCTCCTTCCGCGTAGGTATCATAATCAATGTCTTCCAGCAAATGTGTGCCGGATTGCTCGGAACTTTGTACCGCATCCAGCCATGGGATGATATTTTGATCCTTTAAGGCACTTAAGGTAAATATTTTGGCTTTGGGGAAAGCTGCTCTTGTTTTTTCTGCCAGACTTGCAGTCTCCTGTGCATCCAGCAGGTCGATTTTGTTGATCAGGATAAAATCTGCTTCTTCCAGCTGCTTTTTGACAATATAGGCTGCACTTTTATGAAGTCCGCTATTGCTTCCGTTCAGAATTGCCTTCAGCCGATTGGCATCTGCCATCACACTGAGCGGCGCTGCGGATAAGCAATTGGCAAATTGTTTTTTCAGAGGCTGCAGGATGGTGGCGGACAGATCGGTACAGCTGCCAACCGGTTCCGCCACAATCACATCCGCTCCCTGTTCCGAAACGTGCTGTAATGCGTCGGTAAAACCGTTAAAATTGCAGCAAAAGCAGCTCCCGCTCACTTCAGAGACGATTCCGCCGGTGCTTTCCAGAAATGTGGTGTCAACCAGTTCGGAAGCCTGATCGTTTGTGATCAGCCCCACTTTTTTACCGCTTTCGGACAAATGTTTTGCGACATTCCATAACATCGTCGTTTTTCCGGCACCTAAAAACCCGCCAACCAGTATCACTTTTGTTTTTTCCATTGTATGTTCTCCTTTCATTTGGAATTGTTCATTAATCGCTCCAATATATGGGTATAGAAAATGCCTGCCAGTACACCGCCAACGATCGGGGATAGTATGTATACCCAGAAAGCTCCGCCCTGGGAATCGGGGAAAGCCGCATGACCCCATCCAAACAAAAGGGCAACAAGGCGGGGAACAAAATCCCTTGCAGGATTCAGACCGGCCTGAGTCAAAGGAGCGATCATTACCAGGCAGGAGGTTACGGTCAGGCCGATGAATAAGGGCGTGATTGCGTTGTCCGGGCGGCCTACGTTCGCGTCCTCTGTCAATGCAAAAATCATAAATACGAGGACAAATGTGCCGAAAGCTTCGGCGAGCATGGCTTGTCCCATGGTGATTCCGGAAAATGAATAATATTCACCGAACATTTTTGCAGTGGCGATGGATTCCTGTGAGCCGCGTATAATCCCCTCAGCTGCTTCAATTTTTGCAATATTGCTGCTGAATAATCCATAGACAGCCAGCCCGCCCAGAAATGCACCGAGAAACTGTCCGATCAGGTACACCGGAACATCCTTCCAGGAAAGCCGTCTGCAGACAGCCATAGAGATTGTTACTGCCGGATTAAAATGTGCGTTGCAGATGTTTCGGGTCGCATAAATTGCCAGGCAGACACCGATTCCCCATACCATTCCGATCTGAAATATGCCATGATACTCACCAAAGCATACAGATACTGCCACAGAACTGCATCCAAACAAAACCAGAAAAAAAGTTCCAATGATTTCACCGATTCCTTCTTTTAAATACTCCATTTCCAGATCCTTTCTTATCATGTTATTCTTATATTAGACAATGTCTAATAGACTATATCCATTATAGGAGATGTGAAAATATTTACTGCGATTTTTTATAGATTCTTTGTAATTTTTTTGCAATTACAAATAAAAATATAGGATAGGAACATTCGGTAGGAGAAAAGAAATGTTTTATTTCGATTGTTTTATACAGGCTGCTGCAGAGGATTCTTTCTCGACAGGCGGGGAAACTGGTGCTACAATAGGGAATATGATACCGAAATCAAGAGCGCTCCCCAATCGCTTTGCGGGAAAACTATTGTTTACAGGAATATAAGAAAGAAAAAGAGAAGGAGATGTTTTGAGATGACAAGCAAACTGACAAGAGATAAGGCATACGCACTGCTTCGCAAATATAACAAAGAGCCGTTTCATATTCAGCATGCACTGACTGTGGAAGGAGTGCTCCGCTGGTATGCAAAAGAACTGGGCTATGAGGAGGAAGAAGAATACTGGGCGATCACCGGCCTTCTCCATGACATTGATTTTGAGCTTTATCCGGAGGAACACTGCATCAAGGCCCCGGAGCTTTTAAAAGACGGCGGCGTTGGCGATGACATGATTTATTCGATCTGTTCGCACGGATATGGCATCTGTTCGGAACAGGAGCCGAAGCATGAGATGGAAAAAGTCCTTTTTGCAGCGGATGAGCTGACTGGTCTGATCTGGTCTGCTGCTTTGATGCGCCCGTCAAAAAGCTGTATGGATATGGAGCTGAAAAGTCTGAAGAAAAAATTTAAGGACAAGAAATTTGCGGCAGGCTGTTCGCGGGATGTGATTCGCACCGGCGCAGAGCGCCTTGGGTGGGAATTGGATGAACTGATGGAAAAAACGCTGCAGGCGATGCGTTCCTGTGAGGCGGAAGTGGCTCAGTTTATGGCGTCCTATGAGGCGTAAAAACAGCAGGAACAGAGGACATAAAACGGTTCCTGATTTGCAGCAGGATTTCAGAACAAAATGTATCATCGAAAGAACTGAGGTGGAATGTGAAAAATTTTCAGATTACGGAATGGCTGCAGCGTTTCATAAGAGAGCAGGTGCGGCCGGGTGATATCTGTATAGATGCAACTATGGGCA
Organism: Lachnospiraceae bacterium; assembly: GCA_022767285.1. GTDB lineage: Bacteria > Bacillota > Clostridia > Lachnospirales > Lachnospiraceae > JALENY01. The sequence goes on from JALENY010000028.1 coordinate 14,100, forward strand.
ATGGCAACGACACGGCTCTGCTGAGTCAGCTGGCCGGAGACAGGGGCCGCGTGTTGGCCTTCGACATTCAGCAGATAGCCCTGGATCATACAAAAGAGAAGCTGCTGCAGGAGCGGTGCCCGGATAATGCAGAACTGTTTTTAGAATCCCATGAAAACATGGAAAAATATGCGGAATCGGAAACAATATCCTGTATTACTTTTAACCTGGGCTATCTGCCCGGCGGAGACCATCAAAAAGCGACACATGCCGAAAGCAGTATCCGTGCCATTAAGGCCGGATTGCGGCTGCTCAAAAAACGTGGTCTGATGACATTGTGTATTTACAGCGGAGGAGATACCGGATTTTCGGAAAAGGAAGCGGTTTTGGAATATATCCGTCATCTGGATCCCAAGAAATATCTGGTGATTCAGTCCGAGTATGTGAACCGTCCCAACAATCCGCCTGTGCCTGCACTGATTATCCGCCTGTAACGGGTATTTTAAGATAAATAAGATTATCCTTGGATGAATATGAAATTGTATGAGGAGGGAATATTGTCCATGAAAACACAAAAGAGAACGAAAATTGAGATTGTGCTGTATATATCTGTCATACTGACGATCATACGTCAGTTTTTCCTGGGCAGTTATGCGAACATGTTTCTGGGCATTTTGACATTGCTCCTGTTTTCGCTGCCGAAGGTAATTGAAAAAAGGCTTGGTGTGAATATTCCCACCGGTTTGGAGACCGTTATCCTGATTTTTATCTATTCGGCGGAGATCCTGGGTGAGATAAATGCATTTTACGTTAGAATACCGATCTGGGACACGATCCTGCATACGACCAATGGATTCCTGATGGCTGCAATCGGTTTTGCCCTGATTGATATATTTAACCGAAGTGAGAAGTTTTCCATCCGTATGTCGCCGTTTTTTGTGGCCTTCGTGGCTTTTTGCTTTTCTATGACCGTTGGTGTTGTATGGGAATTTTTTGAATTCGGAATGGACTGGTTTTTCCGTCTGGATATGCAGAAGGACTGGATCCTTCCCACCATCAGCTCCGTCAAACTGAATCCGGACGGAGCCAATGTTCCCATTCGGGTAGCGGTGGAGTCATTGGTGGTCAACGGTGAAGAATGGAATCTGGGCGGATATCTGGACATCGGGCTTGTGGACACGATGAAAGATCTTCTGGTGAACTTTGTAGGTGCGATCATTTTTTCACTTGTGGGAATCGTGTACCTGCAAAAACGAGGGAAAGGCACATTGGCAGCCGCTTTGATCCCGACTGTGGGGGAAGTTCCGGTGCCCGAAGAGAATGTTAAAAATAACGTTAAGAATGATAAAATGGCAGATAAAAATCGCATGACAAAAAAGAAAAGAATTTCGGAGGAAAAGGAATGACAGAAAAAGAACTGAAAAAACTGAGCCGCGGCGATCTTGTGGAAATGTTTCTTGCCCGGAGCAGAGAAAATGAACAGCTCCAGATTGAATTTGAAAAGGTGAAAGAGCAGCTTGCGCAGAGAAAACTCACGATTGATAACGCGGGTTCCATCGCAGAAGCATCCCTTCAGTTAACCGGTATTTTCGAGGCGGCACAGGCATCCTGTTCAATCTATATGGAAAATATTGAGCAGTTAAGTGCTCGCCAGGAAGAGATCTGTGCGAATCTGGAACGGGAGTGCCGGGAAAGATGCGAACAGCTGGAGCGTGAAACGACAGAAAAATGTGAGCGTCTGGAATACGAGACCACAGAAAAATGCGAACAGCTGGAGCGTGAAACGACAGAAAAGTGTGAGCGCCTGGATCGCGAGACTACAGAAAGATGCGCACAGCTGGATTGTGAAACTACCCGAAGATGCACCGAAAAAGAGCGCGAAACCATAGAGAAATGCACCAGACTGGAGGCTGAAACAGAGGAAAAATGCAGCAGGATGATTGCAGATGCAAAGAAAGAATCCCAGGAATACTGGACGGAAGTATCCGGCCGCGTCAAAGAGTTTTATGAGTCTTATACAGGATTGAAGGAACTTTTGAATCTTCCGCTGCCTGAGCAAGAGTAACATAATACAAAGATACATATTAAATGTGACAGGATCATATTAGTTTCAGCTTATATAAATTCTGAAAAAGGTAGATAGAGAACAAACAATAGTGCTCCGCATACGCGCCGACATAACGCGATTGCGAAGCACTATTTTAATCCTTTAATTGTCCCCCAGCAATATCCGATAATAATCATAGTTCAATATCTTTCCGGAGAAGGAAAGCTTATTGGCAACAATGGTTTTTATCTGTTCCACATACTCTGGTCCCACGGCAGAGCCTTCGTTGGGATAGAAAGTTCCGGTGGAAGAATCATATTTCCCTTCCGTAGTGACCCAACTGTGATTGGTCCACAGAGCCAGAGGTTCTGCCTCTGAAAAGACATCACGCCCCACGAGCAGCCGGGAATCATATTCCAGACCGAAGAGATTCGACAGCGTAGGCAGTATATCCAGACTGTAGGTGGGAGTGGAGATCTCGCAGACCATATCTTTGTACTCATGTTCCAGACAGCCGGACCAGAGGATCCAGGCGTTGCGGTCCTGCTCCCAGTCATTCTGAGGATAACTTCCGTACAGGTCCGCAAGATAATCTTCGGAATTGCCGAAGGTTCGGCTGTTTTCCAGGCCATAAGGGTAATGGTCGGATGTAATGCAGATGACAGTGTCATCTGTGATGCCTGCCGCTTCCAGCTGTTCCACCATGGATGCCAGTCCGTATTCCAGTTCCATCTGGTAACACAGATAATAAAGGGTTTTGTCTTTGTGCCTGTCGCCCATGATGCTTTGAACATATTCTATGTTTTTCAGCGTTTTTCCATCTTCTGCCTTATAGGGGAAATGGGCGCTTCCGGTCATATAGTAGACACTGAACGGCTGCTGATCTATGTAGGTGGGCAGCGTAGCGTCAAACATCTGTCCGTCTGTGGGCCACCACTGGGTCAGATCTTCCAGCCCGCTTCCCAGTGCGATATACTCGTCGTACCCCAGATTCTGATGAGTCAGGTTACGGGAGTAGTATTCGTAACCGCCGTTGTGATAGGCATTTCCGGTGTAGCCGAGACGGTGAAGCTGATTTCCCATGGTAAAATACAGATTTTTTCCCTGAGTGGCGGGCATAGTCCGGATGTCCAGCAGGGGAGCAATGCCAAGGAGCATGGAGTATTCGCCGGTGGAGGTGCTGCCGCCCCAGTTTGGCTGATAATATTCGGAAAAATAGAATCCGTTGTGGGTCAGCCGATAGAGGGTCGGGGTGAGCGTCTCATCGATGACTGCGTCGGAAAGGGCTTCCGCGCAGATCAAAATCAGGTTTTTACCGGCAAACAGGCCGGTATAGTCATTTTGTGTGCTGGCTGGAATGGATTTTACGTACTCGTTCATGGAGCGAAGTGTTTCATCGGCTGTGGAAGCGCTGATCTCGTCCAGAGGAAGATCCATTTCATTTTTTGCGTATACTTTTTCAGTTGGGGTTGGTTCCGGAGTCGTTTCCGGAGCTGCCGCAGCGCCGCCGTAAGGAGTTTCACCGGAATTGCCGTCTGCTTCTGATATGTCATTGCCGATATCGCTTGAGGCTATACCGGACAGCGCACCGCCGGAGACTGCCGCGGTTATCTCGGGATCGCCCGAATTGCCTGCGTTTGAAGATGGATTTTCAGAATCGGGGTCACTGCTGTCTGTCGGAACGAAGACGACCAGAGTGTCTGCATCGCTGTTTCCAAAGAGGCTGTAAAATACATCCAGCTGAAGACCGGACGCAAGACCGAAATAACAGGCAGCTGTGTCAAACCTGTACTGTTTTTTATATGTATCAGCGGAACTGCCATGGCCTGCCGCCAGAATTCCGGTTCCCGTAAACAGGAAGAAGGTGCCCAGAAGAAGCAATGATATTCGGCGATCCTGCCGAAAGGAGGGCACATATTTTCTGCCGAAAACCAGATAAAGAAATGCCGGCAGAAAGAACAGCACAATAGCCGGGAGCCCGAAGAGGATTGTATCCATAACCTGTTGTGTATAGCCGCCCACAACACTGCCGGCAACGGAAAAAATAGAGCTGAAAGGCATATAATACTGCATGCTCTGTTTTACCATGCATTCCACAAGATAGATCAGACCGCTTGCAAACAGAAGGATAAGGCTGATCATCCGGTTTACCCGGTCACTAAAAAGAGAGACGATGCAGGAAAAAAGGCATCCGGCCCCGAGCCCAAAGAGAACCGGATAAATCAGATGGGAAAACAGCCCGGTTTTGCCAAAGAGCCGCAGCAGTATCTCAAAATAGAGAAATGCCGCCGGAAAAATAAACGTGTGGTACAGAGTTTTTGGGATTTTCATAGAAACAGCATCCTTTTGCTAAAATTGTTGTGAGCAGCCTGCCCTTAAAGGACACAGATTTTCCGCTGCTGCTGTGATAAAAAAGTTCAGGAAGAAATCCTGAACTTTTTTGCTCTGTCAAGCTGTGTCATGTGTCATCCCCGAAGAGAAGCCGGTAATAATCGGTGCTGATGACCTTTCCGGAGAAGGACATTTTGTTGGACACAATGTTGTTGATTCGCTCGATGTAGTCTTCACCGACGGTGGAACCCTCATTGGGATAGAAGGTTTCCGTGGCGGAATCGTATTTGCCTTCCGTCGTTGCCCAGCTGTATGTATTCCAGAGTACCAGGGGCTCTGCATCGGAAAAGACATCTCTTCCGACAAGCAGGCGGGAATCGTACTCCAACCCGAACAGATTCGACATGGTAGGAAGAATATCCAGGCTGTAGGTCGGTGTGGAAATCTCACAGACCATATCCTTGTATTCATTTTCCAGACAGCCGGACCAGATGATCCATGCATTGTGGTCCTGTTCCCAGTCGTTGGTGTAGGTGTAGCCGTATAAATCGCTTACATAATCGTCATAGTTGCCGAAGGTTGCGGTATTTTCCAGACCGTAGGGATAGTGGTCGGCGGTCAGACAGATGACGGTATCGTCCGCGATTCCCGCAGCTTCGAGTTTTTCAATCATGGTCTGGAGGGCATATTCCAGTTCCATCTGATAGCAGAAATAGTAGGTTGTGGTATCCTTGTAGGTGTTGCCGAGGATGCTTCGTACATAATCGATGTTTTCCTGGGTCTTTTCATTTTCGGCGGTATAAACACAATGACCGCTGATCGTCATATAGTAGATGCTGAAGGGCTGTTTATCCAGATACGTGTCCATGGTCAGATTGAACATTCTCTGGTCATCGGGCCACCAGTCTGTCAGATCCTCCAGACCGTTTCCGAGCCCCAGATACTGATCATACCCCAGATTCTGGTGAGTCAGGTTCCTGGAATAGTAGTCATAATTGCCGTTGTGGTAAGCACAGCTGTAATAGCCCTGCCGCTGAAGCTGATTGCCCATGGTGAAGTAGAGGTTTTTTCCCTGGGTCTCCAGCATGGTCTGGTCGTTGTGCAGAGGAACCAGGCCCATAAGCATGGAGTACTCACCGGTGGAAGTGCTGCCGCCCCAGTTTGGCTGATAATATTCGGAAAAATAGAAACCGTTGTGGGTCATCCGATAGAGGGTCGGTGTCAGCTGCTCATCGATAACCACATCGGAAAGCGCTTCCGCACAGATCAGGATCAGATTTTTTCCCTTGAAAATGCCGGTGTAATCGTTCTGGCTGCTGGGGGTGAGGCTTTTTACATATTCATTCAGTGCCAGCACATCTTCATCGGAAGTGGATGCGCTGAGCTCATCAAGCGGAAGGTCCATCTCGTTTTTTCCGTATACTTTTTCCAGCTCCGGAGTCGGGGTTTCGGAAGGTTCTTCCAGTTCGGTCTCGGCAGCTTCCGCCATGACAAACGAATCGGCGGCATTGTTGCCGAAAATGGAATACTTGGTATCCAGCCTAAGACTGGTCAGAAGACCGAAGTATTCGGTTGCGGTATCAAATTTATACTGCTTTTTGTATTTGGCTGCGGAGCTGCCCACGTTGGCCACGAGAATTGCACACAGCATGAATACCAGTGAATAACAAAAGATCTTTACGGAACCGATGGGTTTGTAACGTCTGGCGGGCATATACTTTTTGCCCAGTACCACATATAAAATGCCGGGCAGGAAAAACAGTAAAATAACCGGTATTCCATGCAAAATGGCACGGAAAGCTTCGGAAATGTAGGCGCCGGCAACGTCACCTGCACCGCTCTTAATGGCGCTGAGGGGCATATAGTATTGAAAACTCTGTTTTACCAGACATTCCGTGATAAAAATCAGACCGGTGCCAAACAGAAGTACGATGCTGATGATCCGGTTTATTTTGCGCGGAAACAGCGATGTAATACATGCAAAAAAGAATCCGCCTGCCAGGCCGAAGAGGATCGGATAGATGATGTGTGAAAAAAGTCCGGTTCCGGCAAAAAGACGGAGAACCAGTTCAAAATAGATCAATACGACCGGAAACAGATAGAGATGAGGAAAGTAGCTGTGTTTCTTTTGCTTTTTTCGGGATCCGCCTTTCTTGACGACGGAAGTTTTTGAACGATTTATGACGGAGGAGACGGCCTCAGTCAGACGTTCGAATAATTCTTTTATTTTATCCATTATCTGATGTATCCTTATCTAAATAGAATTAGCTTTGTTTAATCCGCTATTACTAATTATAACCAGTCAGAAAAAAGGGTGCAATTGTTATTTTTGAAAATTTATGAAATGAATGTGAAAATTTTGTGAACAAAATCATGAACAATTTAGGAACATTTAACGGAACTATGGAAATCCAATTCTTTCCTATGCTATAATATCCGCGGACGCGATGCGTCAGGCGACTGAGAGTCAGGCATCCGACCAATGCGCGCGAACCATAGCGCAGCTGTGGTATTGCGAGCAGAGCACATTAAATGAGAAAGAGGAGAATTGTCTTATGGGAGGATTTTTTGGAGTAGCTTCAAAGCAGGACTGCGTACTGGAGCTGTTTTACGGAGTTGATTATCATTCGCATCTGGGAACAAGACGCGGCGGTATGGCGACCTATGGAGAGAACGGCTTTTGCCGTGCCATTCATAATATTGAGAATTCGCCTTTCCGAACAAAATTTGACAAAGATGTTGCAGAAATGAAAGGCTATCTGGGAATCGGGTGCATTTCCGATTTTGAGCCTCAGCCGCTGCTGATTCAGTCTCACCTTGGCAGTTTTGCCATTACAACAGTGGGAAAGATCAACAATTTTGAGGAGCTTTTAAAGGAAGTATTTGAAAATGGCCATGCTCACTTTCAGGAGATGACCAACGGACAGGTAAATGCCACGGAACTGGTGGCGGCGCTGATCTGTCAGAAGAAGTCTTTTGCAGAGGGAATCCGCTATGTACAGGAACGGGTGGATGGCTCCATGACTATGCTGGTTTTAACCAAAGCGGGTATTTACGCGGCCAGAGACCGGTACGGAAGGACTCCGGTGGTGATCGGGCAGAAAGAAGACGGCTACTGTGTATCTTTTGAAAGCTTTGCTTATATCAATCTGGGTTATACGGATTACAGGGAACTGGGACCGGGCGAGATCGCCTTTGTTACACCGGACAAAGTGGAAACAGTCGGAGCAGCCGGCAAGTGCAAAAAGGTCTGTTCGTTCCTCTGGGTGTATTATGGTTATCCCACATCCTCCTATGAGGGGATCAATGTGGAGGAAATGCGCTATAAATGCGGCAGCATGCTGGCAAAACGCGATAAAGGCAGCGTTGAACCCGATGTGATCGCAGGTGTTCCGGACTCCGGTATCGCTCACGCCATTGGATATTCCAATGAAGCCGGAATCTCCTATGCCAGACCGTTTATCAAATATACTCCCACCTGGCCGAGATCTTTTATGCCTACGAATCAAAGTCAGCGCAACCTTATCGCCCGTATGAAACTGATTCCGGTCCATGCACTGATCAAAGACAAAAAACTTCTTCTGATCGATGACTCCATTGTACGCGGAACACAGCTTCGTGAGACAACTGAGTTTTTGTATCAGAGCGGAGCAAAAGAAGTGCATATCCGCACGGCCTGCCCGCCGCTGCTGTACGGCTGCAGATATCTGAATTTTTCACGCTCCAAATCGGAACTGGATCTGATCACAAGAAGGATCATCCGGGAAAAAGAGGGGGAAAACTGCCCCAAAGAGATTCTGGAACAATATTCGGATCCTTCCAGCGAAAAATATGCTGAGATGGTGGAGGAAGTGAGAAAACAGCTGAATTTTACTTCCCTTCGTTTCCACAGGCTTGATGATCTGGTGGAGTCGATCGGTCTGAAACCGTGCGAATTGTGCACGTATTGTTTTGACGGAAAGGAATGAGGATAGAGATCAATATTACGGATTGTTTTACTTGACATATAACCTTGTTTGTATTATTGTATTAAATAGATAATACAATAATACATGGGTTGGAGGTTATAAAATGATCTGTTTAAAAAATATTTCGAAAACCTATGGCAGCAGCGGAAAGAAAGCTGTGGATAATCTGAGCCTGGATGTTGCGGACGGCAAGATTACCGGCTTTATCGGACCGAATGGTGCCGGAAAGACAACAACTCTGAAGATGATTACGGGAGTCCTTTCTCCGGATGAGGGATCCGTGATGCTAAATGGCATCGATATGAGCGCTGCGCCGCTGGAAGCCAAAAAACAGTTTGGGTTTGTTGCGGACAGCCCGGACAGTTTCCTTCGGGTAAAGGGTATCGAGTATCTGAATTTTATGGCAGATATCTATGGTGTCCCGACTGATATCCGGAACAATTTTATCGAAAATGTGGCGAAACGTTTTGAGATGGAGGATGCGCTGGGCAGCCGTATTTTAAGCTATTCCCACGGTATGCGCCAGAAGATCATGGTGATGGGCGCGCTGATTCACAATCCGTCCGTTTGGATTCTGGATGAGCCGCTGACCGGTCTGGATCCGCGTTCTGCTTATGAGTTAAAAGAAATGATGAAGGAACATGCTGCCGCAGGCAACTCCGTGCTGTTTTCCACTCATGTTTTGGAAGTGGCGGAAAAGCTCTGTGATCAGATCGCAATCATCAATCGCGGCGTCCTGATGTACCTGGGCACTTTGGACGATCTGCGCGCAAGATATCCGGAGCAGTCTCTGGAAGACATTTTCCTGGAGATTACCGAACATGCGTAATTATTTCAGCCTCACCCGTTTCCTTTTTAAATGCGGCCTGGGTAGCATGGAAGGGAAAAACAAAGGTGGAAAAAGAAAAAGATTCGGCAATACGGGAAACCTTGTCGCTTATATCATACTGGGAATCTGTATGATACCTCTTGCAGGCCTGCTGTACCAGTTGGGAAATGAGGGGTATGAGCTGTTGGCGCCGGTTGGCCTTGAAAACCTGATCCCGCAGCTGGTGTGTGTGCTGGGTGCCATGGTCATCTTTCTCTTTGCTGTTACCATGGTGATCAGTATCTTTTATATGACTTCGGATCTGGAAGCTCTGCTTCCGCTGCCGCTTTATCCGTGGCAGATTGTTGGTGCCAAGATGACGATGGCACTGGTATATGAATACCTGTGGGTAGCCTTTTTTGTTGCGCCGATTCTCGCGGGATACGGCGTGGCAGCCGGCGGCGGTGTCATGTACTGGATCGTGGCTGTGATCGGATGTCTGGCTTTTCCGATCGTTCCGCTTTGCTACGCAGGCGTGATCGTTATGGTGATCATGCGGCTGTTCAAGGGCATTCGAAATAAAGATCTCCTGAGCGGTATCGGACTTGGTTTCAGTATTATTATTGCGTTCGGGATCAGTGCGGGAAGTCAGTTCTTTGGCACCTCGGCCGGAAACGGCAATGTGATCCAGATCCTGACGGATAAGGCCGGCCTCATTCAGGCGATGGGAAAAATCTTCCCCAACCTGGTTTTTATGAGCAATAGCCTTTTGGAGCGTTCGATCCTGCAGATCCTGCTCTTTGTGGTGTCATCTCTTCTGGTAGCGGCAGTCTTTTTGTTCCTGGCTCAGAAGATATACCTAAAGAGTGCACTGGGCATGTCGGAGGCATCTGATAAAAAACGTGTGCTCACAAAAGCGGAGAAAGCAAAAGCAAATCGTGTGAGAAAACCGGTTGTCACTTATACCATGATCGAATTGAAAAAACTGTTCCGCACGCCGGTGTATATGTATAACTGTGTGATCGTGTGCCTGATCTGGCCGCTGTTTTTTCTGATTCCTCTGATTTTCAGTCTGATGGCAAGCGGAGTGGCGATCGGAACTCTGTTTTCGTTTGCGGGGCAGGGAGCCCGGATCCGGGAATTTTTTGGCGGAGAGCTTTGTTTTGGCATCGCAGCTCTTGCCGTGACCGGTATAGTCACGTTTGTGGGCAGCTTTAATATGACGGTAGGTACCAGTATTTCCCGTGAAGGCAAGAACTATTATATTATGAAATACCTGCCCATGAGCTATCGGGATCAGATAAAAGCAAAAATCGCCAGCGGATCCATAATCTCGGTATTCGGTACGATTATCTACATTATATTAATAGAAGCGGTTCTGATTTTCCTTGGAATGAATTTCCTGATGCTCCCGCTGTCCATCATTCTGGATGTGGTGCTTGTATCGTTTCTCAATTATATCCAGATGTTTTTTGAACTGGCCCATCCGAAGCTGGTCTGGGACAATGAGGCGATGGCCGTAAAGCAGAATTTCCATGCAGCGATCGCGAGCTTTTTGGGACTGGGAATCGGAGCGCTGCTTTGCGGAGCCGGTGTCCTGCTGCGAAATGTGGTTGGCATCTCTTCCTATATAGTAGTGCCGCTGCTTCTGGTGCTGCTTATTGTTCTGACGTTTTTTGTGCGCAGAACGATGTATGCATATGGCGAGAAGTGCCTGGCGGAACTGGAGGACTGATTCAGGTGATAAGCGGCCGATCGATAGAAGGCATAGCAACCGTTATCTGAATCCGGAATAAGAATAGAAAAGAAAGACATAAATTCCTGTCGAAAAAGAAAAATCTCTTGACTGTACCCTCATAGTATGTTATAGTCAATAAGCGACAAGAGTTTAGGTCTTTTTTTTATGCCTAAAAAAGAGAAAAAGAATTATCATTGGAGGTGTATAACCGTGCGTACAAGGATAACTTTAGCATGTACAGAGTGCAAACAGCGTAACTACAATACGACGAAGGATAAGAAAGAACATCCGGAAAGAATGGAAACAAAAAAATATTGTAGATTCTGTAAGAAACACACGACACACAAAGAAACCAAGTAAGAAAGGTTCAGGTGAATTTTATGGCAGAGACAACTGATAAAACTCCCAAGAAGAGTTTTTTCAAGGGCCTTAAGTCCGAATTCCGCAAGATCGTATGGACCAGCAAGGAAGATCTGGTAAAACAGACGGTGATTGTGGTTGTTATTTCACTGATCATGTGTGCGCTGATTACAGCAATCGACAGTGTGGTTCTGGAAGGTATCAATCTTTTAGTGAAATAAAACAGGACAAAGGTGGTTAGATAATGTCAGAAGCAAATTGGTACGTAGTCCACACATATTCGGGCTATGAAAACAAAGTAAAAGCCAACATTGAGAAGACAATCGAAAACAGACACCTTGAAGACCAGATTCTGGAGGTCCGTGTCCCGCTTGAAGAAGTGACGGAAATGAAAAACGGAGTTGCCAGACAGGTTCAGAAAAAAATGTTTCCGGGATATGTTCTGCTGAACATGATCATGAACGATGACACCTGGTATGTGGTTCGCAATACCAGAGGTGTGACAGGGTTCGTAGGCCCGGGATCAAAGCCGGTACCGTTGACAGAAACGGAGATGAAGAATCTTGGCATTTATGGAGAGCCGGCAGCAAAAAATCATGTTGTTGTAGACTTTGCAGAAGGTGACAGTGTTGTTGTTACAGCCGGAGCATGGGAAGATACAGCCGGAGTGATCCAGAGCATGAACATGCAGAAACAGACGGTTACCATCAATGTTGAGTTATTCGGCCGCGAAACGCCGGTTGAAATAAGTTTCGCAGATGTGCGGAAAATGTAAGAAGTAAATCCGCATGGATTTCATGTAACGCGTGGAAGGGGCGCAAGGCTCCCCGCCATACCACAATTATTAGGAGGTGCCGAACATGGCAAAGAAAGTAACAGGTTATATTAAATTACAGATTCCCGGTGGCAAGGCAACACCAGCACCGCCAGTCGGACCGGCTCTCGGTCAGCACGGTGTAAACATTGTTGAGTTTACAAAACAGTTTAATGCAAGAACAGCAGATAAAAACGGTATGATCATCCCGGTTGTTATCACTGTTTATGCGGACAGAAGCTTTAGTTTTATTACAAAGACCCCGCCTGCAGCAGTTTTAATTAAGCAAGCCTGCAACATCAAATCAGGTTCAGGTGTTCCGAACAAAACAAAGGTAGCTACCATTACCAAAGCGCAGGTTAAAGAAATCGCTGAAACAAAAATGCCGGACTTGAACGCAGGTTCTCTTGAAGCAGCTATGAGCATCATCGCTGGTACCTGCAGAAGTATGGGCGTAGTAGTAGAAGAGTAAGTGGAAGGGTTTTCCCCCGCTAATACCACATGGAGGTTATAGAAGAATATGAAACATGGTAAGAAATATTTGGAAGCCGCAAAAGCAGTAGATCGCGCTACTCTGTATGATCCTGCTGAGGCAATTGCATTAGTAAAGACTACTGCAAAAGCAAAATTTGATGAGACAATCGAAGCTCACATCAGAACCGGTTGTGACGGACGTCATGCAGATCAGCAGATCCGTGGCGCTGTTGTACTTCCTAACGGAACAGGTAAACAGGTTCGTGTGCTTGTATTTGCAAGAGGAGCAAAAGCTGATGAAGCTCAGGCAGCCGGAGCGGAATTCGTTGGAGCAGAGGAACTGATCCCGAGAATTCAGAACGAAGGATGGTTTGACTATGATGTAGTAGTAGCTACTCCGGATATGATGGGTGTAGTTGGTCGTCTTGGTCGTATCCTTGGACCGAAAGGTCTTATGCCGAACCCGAAGGCTGGTACCGTTACTATGGATGTTGCAAAAGCCGTTAAAGAAATCAAAGCCGGTAAAATTGAGTACCGTCTTGACAAAACAAACATCATTCATGTACCGGTAGGAAAAGCTTCCTTCACAGAAGAACAGCTTATGCAGAACTTCCAGGCACTGATTGATGCTCTGAACAAAGCAAAACCGGCTGCAGTAAAAGGTCAGTTCATGAAGAGCGTAACACTCGCTTCTACCATGGGACCTGGCGTAAAAGTAAATCCGGTTAAACTTGCTTAAGATAAATAAAATATGGTTGACATGGCCCAAAGGCCGTGTTAAAATACCATTCGTAATATGCCGAAGACAGCAGGTACCGTAAGGTGTAAGTTGCAGACGCCTGCCGAGGAAATATTTCTTGTTAAACAGAGAAATTATGCGCCCTCATGTCTTGTGCATGAGGGCTTTTACATTTTCGATTCGGCACACAAATATATAAGGAGGTGCACCAGTTTTATGGCAAAAGTTGAACTTAAAAAACCGATCGTTGATGAAATTGCCAGCCAGGTTAAAGATGCAGAGGCAGTAGTGCTTGTAAAATACCTTGGTATGACCGTAGAGCAGGATACTGCAATGCGTAAAGAGCTGAGAGAAGCAGGTGTTACTTATAAAGTATATAAGAACACTATGATGAACTTTGCTTTCCAGGGAACCCAGTGCGAATCACTGCAGAAACATCTTGACGGCCCCAATGCCATCGCGATTTCTCAGGATGATGCAACCGCTCCGGCCAGAATCCTTGCAAAATATGCAAAGACTGTAAAGCCGCTTGAGTTAGTTGCAGCTGTAGTAGAAGGCACATACTTTGATGAAGCGGGCGTAAAAGAATTATCCGATATCCCGAACAGAGAAGTACTGCTTGGAAGATTGCTTGGAAGTATGCAGTCACCGATCGCCAACTTTGCTCGTGTTATTAAGCAGATTGCTGAAAAAGACGGCGAGACAGGAAGCGAAGCAGCAGAAGCTCCGGCTGAAGCGTAATACTTTTGAAATGTGTTCCGCAATCTGATCTGATGAAGCGGAAATGAAGATTTTGAAAATGAAAATGAAAAAATATTATAATGGAGGAAAATAAAATGGCAAAATTAACCACAGCAGAATTTATCGAAGCGATTAAAGAGTTATCTGTATTAGAGTTAAATGAACTTGTAAAAGCATGTGAAGAAGAATTTGGTGTATCTGCAGCAGCAGGTGTTGTAGTTGCAGGTCCGGCAGCAGCTGCTGAAGAAGTTGAAGAGAAAACTGAGTTTGATGTTGAGCTGACAGAAGTTGGTGCTCAGAAAGTTAAAGTTATCAAAGTTGTACGTGAAGCTACCGGCTTAGGTCTGAAAGAAGCAAAAGAAGTAGTTGACGGTGCTCCGAAGGTAGTTAAAGAAGGCATCTCCAAAGCAGAAGCTGATGAACTCAAAGCTAAACTTGAAGAAGTTGGCGCTAAAGTTACTCTTAAATAATCTTGAACCAACACTGGGCTGTTGCCGTATCGGCAGCAGCCTTTTTGGTTCATAGGGCCGGACGCCGAAGTCGGATCACGCCGGCCGGTGCAAATTTGCCCTGTGAATGATAAATCAAACCGTATGAATTGCAGGTTTGTCAAGGGATTTCTTTGATAAAAAAGTATTTCGTTATTTTGAATAATTTTGCTTGACACATTTGTAGCACTTGTGCTATATTTAAGAATGCACTATTATGGCAAAGAGTGCCCGCGATTATAGCTCTTTTCAGGGAAAAGAACACAAGATATAGTGGTTGGGCAGTTTGCGGTAATAAATTTATGAAAATATACAAGGGGTGAAACGTCTAATGGAGAAAAACAGAATTCGTCCGATCACATCCGGAAAAAGTATGCGAATGAGCTACCAGCGGCAAAAAGAAGTCCTCGAGATGCCGAATCTGATTGAAGTTCAGAAGAATTCTTATGACTGGTTCATCAGCGAGGGTCTTCGAGAGGTGTTTGATGATATCTCTCCTATTGAAGATTACAGCGGCAAGCTGAGTCTGGAATTCGTTGATTTTACTTTGTGTGAAGACGATATCAAGTATCCGATTGAAGAGTGCAAAGAAAGGGATGCCAATTATGCGGCTCCTTTGAAAGTCAGAGTAAGACTTCACAATAAAGAAAATGGTGAAATAAAAGAACATGAGATTTTTATGGGCGATCTTCCGCTCATGACAGCTACCGGAACCTTCATTATCAATGGTGCCGAGCGTGTTATCGTAAGCCAGTTGGTTCGTTCTCCAGGTATCTACTATGCAATTGCCCATGACAAATTAGGTAAAAGACTGTTTTCTTCCACCGTTATTCCGAACCGTGGAGCATGGCTGGAATATGAAACAGACTCCAATGACGTATTTTATGTCCGTGTTGACCGGACCAGAAAAGTCCCCATTACAGTCCTGATTCGTGCTCTTGGCTACGGATCCAATGCGGAAATACTGGAACTGTTCGGTGAAGAACCGAAAATTTATGCCAGCTTCGGAAAAGACACTTCCACAAATTATCAGGAAGGTCTTCTTGAGCTGTATAAAAAGATCCGTCCCGGCGAGCCTCTGGCAGTTGAGAGCGCAGAGAGCCTGATCATGAGCATGTTCTTCGATCCGAGAAGATACGATCTGGCAAAAGTAGGACGTTATAAATTCAATAAAAAGCTGTTGCTGAAGAATCGAATCACCGACTTCCCGCTGGCAGAAGATGTTGTGGATGTGACAACCGGCGAGATTCTTGCAGAAGCAGGTACAAAAGTGACGAGAGAACTGGCGGATCAGATTCAGAATGCGGCAGTTCCCTTTGTGTGGGTTCAGACAGAAGAACGTAAGGTGAAAGTTCTCTCCAGTATGATGGTTGACATAACGAATTTCGTGGATGCGGATCCGAAGGAACTGGGTGTTACAGAATTAGTATATTATCCTGTCCTTGCAAAAATACTGGAAGAAAATGAGAATCCGGAAGATGTTAAGGAAGCGGTGAAACGTCAGATCCATGAACTGATTCCGAAGCATATCACAAAAGAGGACATTCTGGCTTCTATCAACTACAACATTCATCTGGAGTATGGACTCGGAAATGACGATGATATCGACCACCTGGGCAATCGTCGTATCCGTGCGGTCGGTGAACTTTTGCAGAACCAGTACCGCATCGGTCTGTCCAGACTGGAGCGTGTGGTTCGTGAACGTATGACCACCCAGGATATTGAGACGATCACCCCGCAGTCTCTGATTAATATCAAACCGGTAACCGCAGCGGTAAAAGAATTCTTTGGTTCTTCCCAGCTGTCCCAGTTTATGGATCAGAACAACCCCCTTGGTGAGCTGACCCATAAGAGACGTCTCTCCGCACTGGGTCCCGGCGGTCTGTCACGAGACAGAGCCGGATTCGAGGTTCGAGATGTACATTATTCTCATTATGGAAGAATGTGTCCTATTGAGACACCTGAAGGTCCGAACATCGGTCTGATTAACTCACTGGCATCCTATGCACGTATCAACCAGTATGGTTTTGTTGAGGCTCCATACCGCAAGATCGACCATTCTGATCCGCAGAATCCGCGTGTAACGGACGAAGTTGTCTACATGACGGCCGATGAGGAGGATAATTATCATGTAGCTCAGGCGAATGAGCCGCTGGATGCAGAGGGCCATTTTGTTAATAAAAACGTATCCGGTCGTTATCGCGAAGAGACCCAGGAGTACGAGAGAAGCCGTTTTGATTATATGGACGTATCTCCGAAAATGGTATTCTCCGTTGCGACGGCGCTGATTCCTTTCCTTCAGAACGACGATGCCAACCGTGCGCTGATGGGTTCCAACATGCAGCGTCAGGCGGTACCGCTTCTGGTTACTGAGGCTCCTGTAGTGGGAACCGGTATGGAAGCAAAGGCAGCGGTTGACTCCGGTGTCTGTGTTGTGGCAAAGAGATCCGGTGTCGTTGAGCGTGCCGCTTCTACGGAAATCGTGATTCGTCATGACGACGGAACAAGAGAGACATACAAACTGACAAAATTCTTAAGAAGTAACCAGAGTAACTGCTACAATCAGAAACCGATTGTGAACAAAGGCGATTATGTTGAGGCAGGCTCTGTCATTGCAGATGGTCCGTCCACATCAAACGGTGAGCTGGCACTGGGCAAAAATCCGCTGATCGGATTCATGACCTGGGAAGGTTACAACTACGAGGATGCGGTTCTGTTAAGTGAGAGACTGGTTCAGGAAGATGTTTATACTTCGGTTCATATTGAAGAGTATGAGGCTGAGTCCCGTGATACAAAACTTGGACCGGAAGAGATCACCCGTGATGTTCCGGGTGTTGGTGATGATGCTCTGAAAGATCTGGATGAGCGCGGAATCATCCGCATTGGTGCGGAAGTGCGTGCCGGTGATATCCTGGTTGGTAAAGTAACACCCAAGGGTGAAACCGAGCTGACTGCCGAAGAGCGTCTGCTTCGCGCAATTTTTGGTGAAAAAGCCCGTGAAGTGCGTGATACATCCCTGAAAGTACCCCATGGTGAGTACGGTATTGTTGTGGATGCAAAAGTATTTACAAGAGATAACGGTGATGAACTGCCTCCGGGAGTAAATCAGTCCGTTCGCATTTATATCGCACAGAAGAGAAAGATTTCCGTTGGTGATAAGATGGCTGGTCGTCACGGTAACAAGGGTGTTGTTTCCCGTGTCCTTCCGGTAGAAGATATGCCGTATCTGCCAAACGGACGCCCGCTGGATATTGTGCTGAATCCGTTGGGTGTACCTTCCCGTATGAACATCGGACAGGTTTTGGAGATCCATCTGAGCCTTGCCGCCAAAGCATTGGGATTCAACATTGCCACACCGGTATTTGACGGCGCCAACGAAGAGGATATTATGGATACTCTGGAGCTGGCAAATGATTATGTCAACATGGAGTGGGAAGATTTTAAAGCAAAACATCAGGATGATGTGAGCGATGAAATAATGGAATATCTGGGCAGCAACCTGGAACACAGAAAACTGTGGAAAGGTGTACCGATTTCCAGAGATGGTAAGGTAAGACTTCGTGACGGCCGTACCGGCGAATATTTTGACAGCCCGGTAACCATCGGCCACATGCATTACCTGAAGCTGCATCACCTGGTTGACGATAAGATCCATGCGCGTTCTACCGGACCTTACGGTATGGTTACGCAGCAGCCTCTGGGTGGTAAAGCTCAGTTCGGCGGACAGCGTTTCGGTGAGATGGAGGTTTGGGCCCTGGAGGCATATGGTGCATCCTACACCCTTCAGGAGATCCTGACCATGAAGTCTGACGACGTTGTAGGCCGTGTGAAGACTTATGAAGCTATCATCAAAGGTGACAATATTCCGGATCCGGGTATTCCGGAATCCTTCAAGGTCCTCTTGAAAGAGCTTCAGTCTCTCGGACTGGATGTAAAAGTTCTGGATGAAAACCGCGAAGAAGTTGAACTCATGGAATCCATTGATTATGGTGAGACCGATATCCGTGCCGTGATCGAAGGCGAAAGCAGAAGACATCATAATGAGGAAGATTATGGTGAGCTCGGCTATACGGAACAGGAATTCGACGGTGATGAACTGGTTGATATCGAGGAAGAGGATCTGGAAGATGATTTCAGTGACGACTTCTACGACCTGGATGATAGTATGGATGAAGACTAGGAGGTCAATATGGCAGAAATTTTAAACAATGAAGAATACAAACCGATGACATTTGATGCCATTAAGATTGGCCTGGCATCTCCGGAAAAGATCAGAGAATGGTCCCACGGTGAAGTATTGAAACCTGAGACCATCAACTACAGAACTTTGAAGCCGGAAAAAGACGGTCTGTTCTGTGAACGCATCTTTGGACCGAGCAAAGACTGGGAGTGTCACTGCGGTAAGTACAAAAAAATCCGGTATAAAGGCGTGGTCTGCGACCGATGCGGTGTAGAAGTAACAAAATCCAGCGTGCGCCGTGAGCGTATGGGCCATATTGAGCTGGCTGCTCCGGTTTCACACATCTGGTATTTCAAAGGTATTCCGTCCCGCATGGGACTGATCCTGGATCTGTCTCCACGTACACTGGAAAAAGTACTCTATTTTGCAAATTATATTGTACTGGATCCGGGTGAGACAAATCTTCAGTATAAACAGATCCTGACAGAAAAAGAGTATCAGGATGCAAGAGAAACCTTCGGCAACGGTTTCCGTGCAGGCATGGGTGCAGAATCCATCAAGGAACTGCTGGAGGCAATTGACCTGGAGAAAGAGTCTGTCGAGATGAAGGCAGAACTGAAAAACTCCACCGGTCAGAAACGTGCACGTATTATTAAGAGGCTGGAAGTGATCGAGGCGTTCCGCGAGTCCGGAAACAAACCGGAGTGGATGATCATGACCGTTATTCCGGTTATTCCGCCTGATATCCGTCCGATGGTTCAGCTGGATGGCGGCCGTTTTGCCACCTCCGACCTGAATGACTTATATAGAAGAATCATCAACCGCAACAACCGTCTGAAGAGACTTCTGGAGCTGGGTGCGCCGGAAATCATTGTCCGCAATGAGAAGAGAATGCTGCAGGAAGCAGTGGACGCTCTGATTGACAATGGACGCCGGGGCCGTCCGGTAACCGGACCCGGCAACCGTGCTCTGAAATCTCTGTCTGACATGCTGAAAGGTAAATCCGGACGTTTCCGTCAGAACCTGTTAGGAAAACGTGTAGACTACTCCGGACGTTCGGTTATCGTAGTCGGACCGGAATTAAAGATCTATCAGTGCGGTCTTCCGAAAGAAATGGCAATCGAGCTGTTTAAACCGTTCGTTATGAAAGAACTGGTTTCAAACGGCACTGCTCATAACATCAAGAGCGCAAAGAAAATGGTTGAAAAACTGCAGCCGGAAGTTTGGGATGTACTGGAAGATGTAATTAAAGAACATCCGGTTATGCTGAACCGTGCTCCTACCCTGCATCGACTTGGTATTCAGGCGTTTGAACCGATTCTGGTTGAAGGTAAGGCAATCAAGCTGCATCCGTTGGTTTGTACCGCATTTAACGCGGACTTCGACGGTGACCAGATGGCGGTACATCTTCCGCTGTCTGTGGAAGCACAGGCTGAGTGCCGCTTCCTGCTCCTTTCACCGAACAACCTGCTGAAACCGTCTGATGGCGGTCCGGTGGCCGTTCCTTCACAGGATATGGTCCTTGGTATTTATTATCTGACTCAGGAAAGAGAAGGGGCCAAAGGAGAAGGCAGCTATTATAAGAATCTGAATGAAGCAATTCTGGCATATGAAAACGGCTATCTGACGCTTCAAACCAGGATCAACGTCCGCTGCTCCAAAGAGATGCCGGACGGAACCGTGAAGACTGGAAATGTTCAGTCCACGCTGGGCAGATTCCTCTTCAATGAGATTCTTCCGCAGGATCTTGGATTTGTGGATCGAAGTGTTGAAGGCAATGAACTGCTTCTGGAGGTTGACTTCCATACCGGAAAAAAACAGCTGAAAAAGATTCTGGAAAAAGTTATTAATACACATGGCGCGACCAAGACGGCCGAGGTACTGGATGATATCAAGGCCATGGGTTACAAATACTCCACAAGAGCAGCCATGACCGTATCCGTATCGGATATGACCGTTCCGCCTGAAAAGCCGGAATTGATCGCACAGGCTCAGAATACCGTTGATAAGATTACCCGCAACTTCAAGCGTGGTCTTATTACCGAGGAAGAGCGTTACCAGGAAGTTGTAGATACCTGGAAAGAAACCGATGACACATTGACCAAGGCTCTGCTGGGCGGTCTGGATAAATACAATAACATCTTCATGATGGCAGACTCCGGAGCCCGTGGTTCTGATAAACAGATCAAACAGCTGGCCGGTATGCGTGGTTTGATGGCTGATACAACCGGTCACACCATCGAGCTGCCGATCAAGTCAAACTTCCGTGAAGGTCTGGATGTATTGGAGTACTTCATGTCCGCACACGGTGCCCGTAAAGGTCTGTCCGATACGGCGCTGCGTACCGCTGACTCCGGTTATCTGACCAGACGTCTGGTTGACGTATCACAGGAACTGATCATCCGTGAAGTGGACTGCTGTGAAGGCCGGGATGAGATCCCGGGTATGTATGTATCTGCATTCACCGACGGAAAAGAGGAAATCGAGAGTCTTCAGGAACGTATTACCGGACGTTTCGCAGCAGAAAATATCGTGGACAAAGATGGAAACATCATTGTAAAAGCAAACCACATGATCACACCGAAGCGCGCAGAACGTGTTATGAAGTATGGTGTCAACGAAAATGGTGAGGCTCTGACAAAAGTGAAGATTCGTACCGTGCTGACCTGTAAGTCACATGTTGGTGTCTGCGTAAAATGTTATGGTGCCAATATGGCTACCGGTGAAGCTGTTCAGGTTGGTGAGTCTGTCGGTATCATAGCAGCTCAGTCAATCGGTGAGCCTGGTACACAGCTGACCATGAGAACCTTCCATACCGGTGGTGTGGCAGGTGGAGATATCACACAGGGTCTTCCTCGTGTCGAGGAGCTTTTCGAGGCAAGAAAACCGAAAGGTCTTGCAATCATCACTGAGATTGCCGGTGTGGCAACCATCAGCGATACAAAGAAAAAGCGTGAGATTACCGTTACAGATAATGAGACAGGCAATTCAAAGACCTATCTGATCCCTTACGGATCACGTATCAAAGTCCTCGACGGTGCAGTGCTTGAGGCCGGTGATGAGCTGACCGAAGGTAGTGTAAATCCGCATGACATTCTGAAGATCAAGGGTGTTCGTGCGGTGCAGGATTACATGCTGCGCGAAGTACAGCGTGTATACCGTCTGCAGGGTGTAGAAATCAATGATAAGCATATTGAGATGATCGTTCATCAGATGCTGAAAAAGGTTCGCGTTGACAACAACGGAGATACCGAGTATCTGCCGGGTACCCTGGTCGATCTGCTGGACTACGAAGATACCAATGCGAAGATGATCGCGGAAGGCAAAGAGCCGGCTGAGGGTACACAGGTTATGCTGGGTATCACGAAAGCATCTCTGGCAACCAACTCCTTCTTGTCTGCCGCATCCTTCCAGGAGACAACGAAGGTTCTGACAGATGCCGCGATCAAGGGAAAAGTCGACCCGCTGATCGGTCTGAAGGAAAATGTTATCATCGGGCAGCTGATTCCTGCCGGTACCGGTATGAAATATTACCGCAATGTAAAACTGGACACAGATATCCAGCCGGAAGAAGAAATCGCTGTGGCAGAGGAATTGGAACTGGAAGAACTGGAAACAGAAGAATAAAAAATGAGAGATAGCAGGGCGGCTTGTCTGTCCTGCTATTTTTGCAGTTGTGGGACGGGGCTTTTTTGTGTATACTGAATATAGATGAGAGAGAACGGAAGAAAGGACTGACTTTGTGGACAAAACAGTGAAAAAATGCCCACGCTGCGGAAGAATCAGTGAGGGGACAAACATATTTTGTGTGTGCTGCGGAAGCAGATTGGTGGATGCGGCAGATGCCGGGAATGCCGATCGGGTGACGTTGTGTGTCGGAAATGCCGATCAGGTGACGCTATGTGTCGGAAATGAGGACATAAAGCAAAGATTGTCCGATTCCTCGATGAAATACAATGGGAAGGAAATCTGCCGAGAGTTAAGAAATCTTCGTGTACAGTTCGCGCAGGCAAATGATCTGCCATATGAGGAAAAAGAGTGTGACCATCAGGGACCCTGCAGCGGCACTTGTGCGTATTGCGAACAAAAACTGGATGAATTGAATCTGGCGGCTAAGAATGTAGGTATAGAAAGACCAATGGTCTATCCGTCTGTTGAGGTCGATCGAATATTCATGCGAAGTGCTCCTCCGACGATGGGAATGATGAGGGCTCCGCACGATTTGGAAAGTGATGTTTATTCCGGTCCGCCAAAAAAATCGGTCGGTGTTTTGAAACGAATAAAAAAATTGCTGGAGAAATAGAAGGATGCGGCTGATGGGAGTTGATCGCTTGCGGGTCGGAACAGACGGAGAAGGTGTTGTGACGCTTGTGGGCTTTTTTGGATGCCCGCTTCGCTGTGTCTATTGCCTGAACCCACAGTGTCACCGGGAACGCGGGAGATTGTGGCTCAAAAGGATTCATCCGCCGGGACAGGCGGGAAAGCAGAGGCTTTCTCTGTCTGGAAAGAAAGAGATGAAGCTGAGCCCGTTAAAATTGTATAAAGCAGTGAAGCGGGACGAAGTATATTTTCGTATGAGCGGAGGAGGCGTAGTCTTCGGCGGAGGGGAACCACTTCTGAACAGTCGGTATATAAAAAAATTTGCCCGCTTTGCAGCAGGTCGATGGAAGATTCGTGTGGAAACATCCCTGAATGTGGAGCACAGGCACATGGAACGCCTGATTGGTGTGGTGGATGAGTGGATCATTGATATAAAAGACGCAAATCCGGAGATTTATAAACGATACACAGGGAAAGACAACAGGCAGGTTCTTGATAATTGTAAAAAATTATCAGAAATGGTTTCCAGAGAGAAGATTCATATTCGGATTCCGCGTATACCGGATTATAATACGGAGAAAGATGTGGAGAAAAGTGTTCGCCTATTTGAAAAATATGGACGAACAGAAGTATTTTCTTATATCTTGAAGTAAAAACAGCATAAGAAAACAAAAAATAGCAGACGTAAAAGCGGAAGATATGATATAATATCTGAGAATACGATGCGTCAGGCGGATGTGGAGTCAGATATCTGACGAAGTTGAAATACAGTATGAATATTTAGCGGATGTGTGTATCCCTAATAATAGTGAGAACAATCATGGTCGGAGGAACGAAAATGAAGAAATGTCCGGTTTGCGGAACCGAGTGTGGAAATCAGGATGTTTTTTGCAGTGAGTGCGGTGCATCGCTGCAGAACGTAATACCACAGGAAAATAATGTTGGACAGCAGGATATGACGATACAGGGATTCGGACCGGTACCGGGAAACTATTCGGGACGGGACAAAGCCTCCGGTCGTGGAAAGGCTTCATCCTCAGGAGGGAAAAAGAGTAACAAAGCGGCAATTATCGCCGTTTCTGTGGCAGCAGTGGCGGTCATTGCAGTGCTTGTAGCCGGCATTTTCATTTTGAAAGGAAAAGAGAAAGGTGCTTCCGATGAACCGGTGATCGGAACGGATCAGGATGCATCCGGAAAGAACGGCTCCGACGGAACATCAGATACGGTTGTCCGAATCACACCGGCGGAAGTGGAAAAATTGCCAACTGTGGCACCGGAAACGGATAATAACGATACTGCGGCAGAACCTTTGAACCCGCAGACTCCGGAGACCGCGCCGGTACAGACTCCTGCCCCGTATATACCGGAGGAAAATGATAGCTATGAGGGAAACACATCCGGTATAGGGACCGCAATGCAGACCTGCCAGGTAGTTAACTGCAGTGAGAGCATTACGCTCCGTACCCAGGCGAGTGTCACTGCTTCTGAGATATGTCAGATACCGCTGGGAGCAGAAGTGACTTTTATCAGCACGGCCGGAAATGGTTTTTACCAGATCATCTATAACGGAAATACAGGATATTCGCTGGCATCTTTCCTCAGCATCAACCCTTATGATACGACAAATGCCACCTACATGCAGGTCGTGAACTGTACGGAAAGCATTACTCTGCGCAAGACCCCCAATACAAAAGCGGATGAATTTTGCCAGATACCGCTGGGGGCAACGGTTCAATATCTGGATACTGCTGAGAACGGCTTTTACATGGTATCCTACAACGGTCAGATTGGGTATGCACTGGCCAGCTACCTGAAAATATGTTAAACCGAAACCGATGGTTTAAACCGGGAATTTTTGCAGTCTGTGCGCTCATAGTAGTATGTGGTTTTCTGGTTTTCGGAAGAGCTCAGAAAAGAACGGCAGAAGACAAGAAGACGATACAAAATGAGATCGGTTCAGAAGAATCGCAATCTATTGAAAAATTTTCAGAGGAAGCTGCCTCTGATAACGGTCAGTCGGAGGACGCGAAAAATAATCCGGCTGATGCAGAAGGCGATGCGCAGGAATCCGTAAGTGCGGATCAGGAAAACACAGAGTCGGACAGCGCATCCACAGCCAAAACGGATTCGGAAAAGAGTAACGTGACGGAGGAACAACTGATTGTCTTGCAAAACCCGACCATGTACACCTACGAAGATTTGGAAAATGATGTTTGGGTCCTCTCGCAGTTATATCCTGAGATTGTCCGCAGCGACAGCCTGGGGACAACGCCGGATGGCAGAGAACTGTATCATTTTGTGATCGGTGATCCGGAAGCAGAAAACAGGATATTCATCAGTGCGGGCATTCATGCGAGAGAATATATCACCTGCCAGCTGGTTATGAAACAGGCAGCGGTATTTTTGGGGAATCTGACTGCTGATGCAGTTTATGGTGACTGTACTTATCGTGAATTAATGGAAGGAAGCGCAATACATGTGGTTCCGATGATCAATCCGGACGGAATTTCCATCAGCCAGTTCGGGTTGAAAGGGATTCAGACGGAAGCCGTACTGGAGCAGGTAAAAAATATCGCGCAAATGGATGGACAGAAGGCGGAAGGTACATATCTCACCAGATGGAAATCCAATGCAAACGGTGTAGATCTGAACCGGAATTTTGATGCCATGTGGGAACAGTACAATGACGGCAAAGGCCATCCCTCCTCTGACCACTATAAAGGTACAGAGCCGGGAAGTGAGCCGGAGGCTGCAGCGCTGATCCGGCTGACAGAGGAGGAAAACTTTTCGAGGACCATTTCCTATCACACCCAGGGAGGCGTTATATACTGGTATTTCGGTCAGGAAGGTGAGCTTTACGAAAAAACAAAGAGATTTGCTGAGCGGATCGGAGTGGCCACTGGATACTATCCGGAAGCCAATTATGAGAATCTGGATCCGGCAGGGTATAAGGACTGGGCAGTCAGCAAATGTGGGATCCCGAGCCTTACCATAGAAGTGGGGAGAGAAACATCCCCTGTACCTTCAGACCAGATGGAAGAAATCTGGCTGCGAAATGATACGGTGTGGGAAGAGACGCTTATTGACAGCAGATTGTAAAAAATAAAACAGCAGCTGGATATTATAGATAGAAAAATGCGGATGTTTCTGAATGAGCAGCGGATACAATGAAAAAGAAATGTCGGTTTAAGATACTTCAGGTTATCCTGATAAGAAGAAGGAGTGAAAAACGATATGCGATGTCCGAATTGTAACAGCGTTTTGGAAGAAGGCGCTTTATTTTGCCAGGAATGCGGTGCCAGAGTTGAAGTACATCAGGAAGAATCACGGGTTCGTTTTTGTTCCAATTGCGGGACTATGTTGGAACCGGACAGTATATTCTGTCAAAATTGCGGCACCCGTGCCGAGGAGCCGGATGCATACAAAACCTATGATGAAACGAAAAAAGGTATATATCAGCCGAATGATTATGATGAACCGGGTGAATACATTCCGAATAACTATGACCGTACCGGATCCCATTCGGAAAGCACTGCCCGTAAGGGTTCCGGAAAAGCTGCCGGGAAGGGAAGCAGCGCAGGAAGAACAGGGAAGACATCCTCAAGAGGAACCGCTCATAAATCGACTACGAATAAAGGGCCGATTATTGCTGCAATTATTATCGGTCTTGTCCTGATCGCAGTATGTGTTATAGTGGGGATCAAACTGCTCAATGGAGAAAAAGCCAATCAGGATCAGGAAACCACGAGTACGGGAATCGCTGCGGACGGTGATGACGGCGTAGTTACACCGGCAGTAGAGCCGGATGGGGACGACAATGGCAACTCAGCGATTACTCCGATCCCGAAGGAGACGATCACCGTAACGCCGACCCCGACGGAGATCCCACTGTCTATTTCTGTGGTGAATTCCCGGCCGGATGTGAGTTCTTATTTCAAGGTCAATGTTTCATCGGCTTCAGCAACATCTACCATTGTCCAGGAAGGTCATGACAATTCTGCCATCAAGGCATTTGACGGGGATGAAGTGAGCAGCTGGCAGGAAGGTGTGAATGGTTATGGAATCGGTGAATCGATCACAGGATATTTCGACCGCTCATATAATGTAAGATACATCTTTTTAAAACTTGGTAACTGGCGTGATGTGTCAAACAATATTCAGAACAGCCGCCCGCAGACGATCACCATAACCTGTGACGGCTTTGTGCAGCAATTCACTTTCCCGGATGAACAGAGAGAGTTTTATATTGAATTGAACAAGGAAGTTGCGATGACCTATATCAATATAAAAATTGATGCAGTATATCCGGGTACAGATTTTGATGATACCGTTATCGCTGATGTAGCTGTTTATGGAAAATGATCAGAGGAAAATGCCAATGAAAAATAAACAGCAGAACAGAGGAATTTATCGCGCCCTTGTGGGAATATTGGTTCTGGGATTTGCGGCGGCATTGGTGCTTGCTGTTTTTTCCATAGTGCAGCTGCAGCAATATAAAGAAGACAGCGCAGCTGTAAAGCGCGATTACGAGCAGCAGATCGCGGAACTCAAAGAACTGCAGACGAACCTGGAGTCACAGATTGAAGAAAAAGCGGAAGAAATTGCCGCATATCAGGCAGAACAGGATGCAAAAGCAGCGGAAGAGGCCAGCAGGCTGGCCGAAGAGCAGGCTCAGGCAGCACTGGAGGCGAAGCATATGTCGATGGATGAATTCCGTCAATTATCCGCCGGAGAGATCATCTCCGGAGAACGCATAAAAACAGATGAATTGTCCAGGTATTTTGTGATCAATGAGATTGCGGAAGGAGATGCCGTTTACAATCGCATCAACGGGAAATCATACAGGGCGAATAACAACATCGGGCTTTCCGACCTGCGCTATCTGCAGATGATCCATTACAATTTTGACCATGAGATACAGACCGGTGAAATGATCGTGAATGCTGCGGTGGCAGAGGATGTTGTAAACATATTCCGGGAACTGTTTATGATTGGGTACGAAGTGAATTCCATGTATTTGATTGATAATTTCTGGACCGGCGACGGTGACAGCTCCGATACGGCTTCCATACAGGTGAATAATACATCGGCTTTCTGTTATCGGACGGTAACCGGGGGCAGTACGCTGTCAAATCACGCATATGGCCGTGCCATTGATATCAATCCACAGCAGAATCCTTACATTACGATTGATTCCAGCGGAAATGCATCCTGGCATCATGACAACGCAACTCCGTATGTGGACCGCAGCTGCGGTGATCCGCATGTGATCGTGAATGGGGATGCCTGTTACGAGATCTTTGCAAAATACGGATTTTCCTGGGGCGGCAACTGGGCCAATCCCATTGATTACCAGCATTTTGAAAAACCCAACTAAAAAGGTGTACGGCAGGAAGCCTGCAGGAAACGTCATATTTCAATCCGGCGGAAATAAAAATCCGCCGGATTTGGTTTTTGGCAGGTTTTAATAAGAAGTTGACAAGAATTTTGATGAATTTTTACATGTTTTTCCTTGACTTTGTAAAATACAGGCGATATAATGTTTAGGCGTGCATAAGGATGCAATTCTTTTTGTGCGCCAAAATCTTTACAAAAAAGCAGCCGTTTCGCCGCAGACAATGCGGACTAAGAAAAGGAGGAAACGAAGGATGCCTACATTTAACCAGTTAGTGAGAAAAGGAAGACAGACCGCTGTGAAAAAATCCACTGCACCGGCTCTGCAGAAATCTTTCAACTCATTAAAGAAACGCTCAAATGATCAGTCTTCACCGCAGAAACGTGGTGTATGTACAGCAGTTAAAACTGCTACACCTAAGAAGCCGAACTCAGCTCTTAGAAAGATCGCCAGAGTACGTTTGTCCAATGGTATTGAGGTAACAAGCTATCTCCCGGGTGAAGGACACAACCTGCAGGAGCATAGCGTGGTACTGATCCGTGGTGGTCGTGTAAAGGACTTACCTGGTACAAGATACCATATCATCAGAGGTACACTTGATACAGCTGGTGTTGCAAACAGACGTCAGGCCCGTTCCAAATACGGTGCAAAACGTCCGAAAAAATAATTAAAATTTTTTAAAATTGTTGAATATCAGTAGTATCACAAAGTAAAACTATTAGAGTGAACATTTTGTACGGTAACTTCAGGAACCTTTCACGGCTGTGGGTTCATATATGAATACGCCAGTGCGAACACATAGTAATAGTAATGTGAGTACCTGAGATTTAATCGTAAATTGATTAAGGAGGGAAGTAACGTGCCACGTAAAGGACATACTCAGAAAAGAGAAGTCTTGGCAGATCCGATGTACAACAATAAAGTCGTTACAAAACTCATCAACAACATTATGTTAGATGGTAAAAAAGGTGTAGCGCAGAAAATTGTGTACGGCGCATTCGCTAAGATTGAACAGAAAGCCGGAAAACCGGCAATCGAAGTATTTGAAGAAGCTATGAACAACGTTATGCCGGCTCTGGAAGTTAAGGCAAGACGTATCGGTGGAGCAACCTACCAGGTGCCGATCGAGGTTCGTCCTGACAGACGTCAGGCTCTTGCACTTCGCTGGATCACAATGTTCTCCCGCAAGAGAGGCGAGAAAACAATGGAAGACAGACTTGCAAACGAGCTTCTGGATGCAATGAACAACACAGGCGCATCCGTTAAGAGAAAAGAAGACATGCATAAGATGGCAGAGGCTAATAAAGCATTTGCTCACTACAGATTCTAAGGGAGGAATAACCGATGGCTGGAAGACAGTACCCATTAGAGAGAACCAGAAACATTGGTATTATGGCTCATATTGATGCTGGTAAAACCACAGCAACAGAGCGTATCCTTTATTATACTGGTGTAAACTACAAAATCGGTGATACACACGAAGGTACTGCTACGATGGACTGGATGGCGCAGGAACAGGAACGTGGTATCACAATCACATCAGCAGCTACAACATGTCACTGGACCCTGGAAGAACAGACTAAGCCGAAACCAGGCGCTCTGGAACATCGTATCAATATCATTGATACTCCTGGTCACGTAGACTTTACTGTAGAAGTTGAGCGTTCCCTTCGTGTACTTGACGGCGCCGTAGGTGTCTTCTGTGCAAAAGGTGGCGTAGAACCGCAGTCAGAGAATGTATGGCGTCAGGCTGACACCTACAATGTACCGCGTATGGCATTTGTCAACAAGATGGATATCCTTGGTGCAGATTTCTATGGCTGTGTAGAACAGATTAAGACCCGTCTCGGCAAAAATGCAATTTGCCTGCAGCTGCCGATCGGCAAAGAAGATGAATTCAAAGGGATCATCGATCTGTTTGAAATGAAAGCATACATCTACAATGATGAAAAAGGTGATGACATCTCTGTAACCGATATTCCGGCAGATATGGCAGACGATGCGGAGCTTTATCATACAGAACTGATTGAGAAGGTCTGCGAATTAGATGATGATCTGATGATGATGTATCTGGAAGGTGAAGAACCGTCCGTAGACGAAATGAAGAAAGTACTGAGAAAAGCTACATGTGAATGTGCAGCAATTCCGGTATGCTGCGGTAGTGCATACAGAAATAAGGGCGTTCAGAAATTACTGGATGCAATTATCGAGTATATGCCGTCGCCGCTTGACATTCCTGCAATTAAGGGTGTTGACCTGGATGGTAATGAAGTAGAGAGACATTCTTCTGATGATGAACCGTTCTCTGCTCTTGCATTCAAGATCATGACCGACCCGTTTGTAGGTAAACTTGCATACTTCAGAGTATATTCCGGTACGATGAACTCCGGTTCTTATATTCTGAATGCTACCAAAGGTAAAAAAGAGCGTGTTGGACGTATCCTTCAGATGCATGCCAACAAGCGTGAAGAGCTTGATAAAGTATACTCCGGCGATATCGCTGCTGCAATCGGATTTAAAGTCACCACAACCGGTGATACGATCTGTGATGAGCAGCATCCGGTAATCCTTGAGTCCATGGAATTCCCGGAACCGGTTATCGAGCTTGCAATCGAGCCGAAGACCAAAGCAGGTCAGGGCAAACTGGGTGAATCTCTTGCAAAACTTGCAGAAGAAGACCCCACATTCCGTGCTCATACGAACAAAGAGACAGGCCAGACTATCATCGCAGGTATGGGTGAGCTCCATCTGGAAATCATCGTTGACCGTCTGCTTCGTGAATTCAAAGTAGAAGCCAACGTAGGTGCTCCGCAGGTAGCTTACAAAGAGACCATCACAAAAGCGGTTGATGTGGACAGCAAATATGCAAAACAGTCCGGTGGTCGTGGTCAGTATGGTCACTGTAAAGTTAAATTTGAGCCGATGGATGCCAACGGAGAAGAACTGTACAAGTTTGAATCCACTGTAGTAGGTGGTGCGATTCCGAAGGAATACATTCCGGCTGTTGGTGAAGGTATTGAGGATGCTATGAAAGCCGGTATCCTTGGCGGATTCCCGGTAGTTGGTGTTCATGCGAACTGTTATGACGGTTCTTATCATGAAGTCGACTCTTCTGAAATGGCATTCCACATTGCAGGTTCTCTTGCATTTAAGGATGCTATGCAGAAAGCAGCTCCGATCTTACTTGAGCCGATCATGAAAGTAGAAGTATCCACTCCGGAAGATTACATGGGTGATGTTATTGGTGATATCAACTCCCGTCGTGGTCGTATCGAGGGTATGGAAGACATCGGCGGCGGTAAAATGATCCGCGGATACGTTCCGTTGTCTGAAATGTTCGGATATGCTACCGACCTTCGTTCCAGAACACAGGGACGTGGTAACTACTCCATGTTCTTTGAAAAATACGAACCGGTACCGAAATCCGTTCAGGAAAAGATACTTTCCAAAAAAGACTGATGTCGTAAAAATGCTTGCAAAAACCCCTGATTTGAAATATAATCAAGGGTAGCAGGCTTATTCTCAGAAACCATTAAAGTCAAAATATGCCCCGAGGGCACATATTTTTAAGGAGGACGTTTTAAAATGGCTAAAGCAAAATTTGAAAGAACAAAACCGCATTGTAACATTGGTACCATCGGCCACGTTGACCATGGTAAAACAACTTTAACTGCTGCTATCACAAAAACTCTGGCTGAAAGAGTTGCTGGTAACGCTGCTGTAGATTTCGAAAACATCGATAAAGCTCCGGAAGAAAGAGAACGTGGTATCACAATTTCTACTGCACACGTTGAGTATGAGACAGAGAACAGACATTACGCACACGTTGACTGCCCAGGTCATGCTGACTACGTTAAGAACATGATCACAGGTGCTGCTCAGATGGATGGCGCTATCCTGGTTGTTGCTGCAACTGATGGTGTTATGGCTCAGACAAAAGAGCACATCCTTCTGTCCCGTCAGGTAGGTGTACCGTACATCGTTGTATTCATGAACAAATGTGATATGGTAGACGACGAAGAACTGTTAGTGCTGGTTGTTATGGAAATCCGTGAGCTCCTGAACGAGTATGAGTTCCCGGGAGATGACACACCGATCATCCAGGGTTCTGCTCTGAAAGCTCTTGAAGATCCGTCAGGAGAATGGGGCGACAAGATCATGGAACTGATGGATGCAGTTGATGAGTGGATTCCGGATCCGCAGCGTGCAACTGATCAGCCGTTCCTGATGCCTGTAGAGGACGTATTCACAATCACAGGTCGTGGTACTGTTGCTACCGGTCGTGTTGAACGTGGTGTTCTTCATCTGAATGAAGAAGTTGAAATCGTTGGTATCAAAGAGCAGACAAGAAAGACTGTTGTAACTGGTATCGAAATGTTCCGTAAACTGCTGGATGAGGCTCAGGCTGGTGATAACATCGGTGCTCTGCTTCGTGGTGTTCAGAGAACAGAAATCGAAAGAGGACAGGTTCTTTCCAAACCGGGCAGTGTAAAATGCCACAAAAAATTCACCGCTCAGGTTTACGTTCTGACAAAAGATGAAGGTGGACGTCATACTCCGTTCTTCAACAACTATAGACCGCAGTTCTACTTCAGAACAACTGACGTAACTGGCGTTATCTCTCTGCCGGAAGGTACAGAAATGTGTATGCCTGGTGATAACGTAGAAATGACTATCGAACTGATCCATCCGATTGCTATGGAGCAGGGTCTTACATTCGCTATTCGTGAAGGTGGACGTACTGTAGGATCAGGCCGTGTTGCTACAATCATCGAGTAATACAATCTGAAAATAGATTTGTTATCGCAGGATAACTTATGTCCAAACGTAAGATACCCCAGAAACCATGTGTTTCTGGGGTTTTTCTGTTGCCTGGAAATATATAAAAGAGTGGAAAATAATAACGAACAGTAAAGCAAAACGGTTGCC
>JALENY010000011.1 GCA_022767285.1 Lachnospiraceae bacterium
GCTATGGATGAACTGCCTTTTCCTGAGAAAGATCAGGTGCAGGCAGTTCAGAATTTTAAAAATGCGGCGCGCTACGATCTGAAAACGGTAAAAATACAGTCTCCGGAAGGGAAAATAGAATCTGTGGCAAATGCGGCGATAGCAGTTATAGATCAAATGAAAACCTTTTATCAGGAACTAAAGCTGCCGGTGCAGGATATTCTGCAGTTTGAGTATGACAAATTCACGGATGCGGGCAACCGCTATGCCTGGAAGATCAGAGAACAGTTCGGACAGGGATATGTAAAGAAAGCGCTGGCGCTGGCCAGGGAAAGACAGGACAGATAACATGTGTGAATTATTCGGAGTGAATTCTACTGAGAAAATACAACTGAATGGTATGCTGAAAGAGTTTTTTTCTCATGGCATTGATCACCCGCATGGATGGGGAATGGCCTTTTTCTACGGCAACGCGGTATCCTTGGAAAAACAGCCGGAGGCATCTTTTAAAAGCAAATATCTGCGGCAGAGGCTGAGGGTAGTGATCGCCGCAGACAATATGCTTGCCCATATCCGACTGGCCACAAAAGGTAACATGGATTACGAGAATACGCATCCCTTTGTCATGCGTGATAACAGTGACCGGACCTGGACGCTGGAGCACAATGGTACGATTTTTGCCTACAGCGCGCTGGAGCCTTTTGTAAAACTGCAGCAGGGCCAGACGGACAGTGAGCGTATCCTCTGCTATCTGATCAGTCGTGTGAATGAGATCCAGGAAAGGGAGGGCCGTCCACTGACCCGGGAGGAGAGATTTCACCTTGTCGATGAGATCGTCTGTGAGATCACTCCAGAGAACAAGGTGAATCTGCTTTTGTATGACGGCGAAATGATGTATGCCCATACTAATTATCAGAATAGCCTTTATAGTTCCCGCCAGGGAAAAGCAATCCTCTTTTCCACCAGACCGCTTACCCAGGGCCGTTGGGAGCTTTTGCCCATGAATACACTGGTGGCGTATGAAAAAGGCAAGCTGCTCTTTAAAGGTACGGATCACGGTAATGAGTTTGTGGACAGTGAAGAAAAAATGAGGCTGTTGTTTCTGGATTTTGCCAGTCTGTAAACAAAGCATGTTATAAACAGGATAGGAGTTGCAGGATATTTGTTAATCCCGCAGCTCTTTTTGGTTTTAAACCTACATAATCAAATCGGGAATCAAATCGGGGAATCAAATCGGGGACGTTTCTTTTGTCTTGATACTATGCTTTTGCTCCCAGTATCGAGACAAAAGGAACGTCTCCAATGCAATGGAGACAAAAGGAACGTCCCCAATGCAATGAAAAGCTATCCCAATCTATAAACATATGATAGAATAGTGAAAGATGGGCCTGTGGATCATATGGCAGGCCAGAGAAAGGAAGAGAACTATGGATTTACTGAAAGTTATTCTGCCTGTGGTCGTGATGCTTCTGATCGGCATGATCTGCAGGGAGAAAAAGCTGATCAGCCCGGAGGGAATTGAAGGTCTTCAGGCGCTGGTCATGAATTTTACACTGCCAATTTCACTGTTTTATACCTTCTATCGGGCAAGTATCAGTGCGGATACGGTGATTTTCCCAATTACATTTTTTGTGGTTACCGCCGGAGGAATCTTTGTGGGACGACTTCTTTGCCGTATCGTAAAGGAGCAGGATGCGTATTTCCCTTTTACGCTGACAGGCTATGAGGCAGGCATGCTGGGTTACGCATTGTTTGGTATTTTGCTGGGAAGTGATAAGATCACCCAGTTTGCCCTGATGGATATCGGCCATGTGCTGGCGATCTTTACCGTATATGTTGCACTGGTGAAAAGCGTCGGTGGCACCCGGCAGACTGCCGGTGAAGCGATCAAAGGCATTCTGACAACACCCGTGCTTATCGGCATCGTTCTTGGTGTTGTATTCAGTGTTACCGGCATTGGCGGACTATTGGAGAACAACAGTGCAGGAGCACTTGTCGGCGGGGTCTGTGAATTTGTTGCTGCGCCTACCAGTGCCGTAATTCTGGTGGTGATCGGTTATCGTATGAAGTTTAAAGGCATTGCCTGGAAAAAGGTTTCCAAGGTCATTGGTCTGCGTCTGGTGGAGCAGGCGGTTATGGTGGCTATCGTCTTTTCGCTGTTCAGATTTCTTGGCGGTGTGTTCTGGGAACCGCTGACC
Source organism: Lachnospiraceae bacterium (assembly GCA_022767285.1). Classification (GTDB taxonomy): domain Bacteria; phylum Bacillota; class Clostridia; order Lachnospirales; family Lachnospiraceae; genus JALENY01. The sequence continues at coordinate 2,178 of JALENY010000011.1, forward strand.
CTCATCTCTGCGGCGATCCTGATGATCCTGCCGCCGCCTTTTATCCTGCCGCTGTATATTGACGGGGAGGAAAAAAAGGAGTTTTACTCATCAGCGATTTCAGTGTATACGATGCTGTCGATCATTGGGTTTATGGTGTTGTCGGCTGTGGTGTTGGGATAAAAAACAAAAGAGTATATGCAAAGAATAAAAAAGACACTGTATCTATTGAAATGCCCATTGTCAAGTAGATAAAGGAGCGGTTCAATAGATACAGTGTTTTTTGTCTACAGAATATTTCTACCAGGACAGTAGAAGATATTTACTTCATTGATGAATAAAGTATATCAACTCCCCTCTGCAATGTCTCAGCATCCAGGGCTCCGTTTGCCTGAGCCACAATATGACCTTCGGCATCGATGAAATATGTGGCGGGGATAGCATATACGCTGTAGGTCATAGCTGCGCTCATGTCTGTGTTATAATAGACCGGAAACGTATAGCCCTCCTGGGCAATAAATCCGCTGGCCGATTCCACCGTTTCCTGAGCGCCGTCCGTCAGATTCACCATCAGAAAGCGGACGTCCTCCCCGATAGCTTCGTACTGCGCCTGAAAATCCGGCATTTCTCCTTTGCACGGGCCGCACCAGCTGGCCCAGAAATTGAGGATCACCGGTTGACCGAGAAAGTCCGAAAGATGCACAGATTTGCCTTCTTTATCGTAAACGGTAAAATCAGGTGCTGTTGCCGCTTCCTCAACCTCGGAAGAAGCGGAAGAATCTGGAGATTTCAGAAAATCTGAATCCTTAATTTCACTGACCGGTGCGGGTACGGTATCTTTATTAACAGCCAGCTGATCCGGGGTATTATCCTCTCGCAGGTTCTTGTAAAGAAATGACGCGCCGACCAGCAGAAGGACGAGCACTGCGGCCAACAGAAATACAATTCGTTTTTGTTTCATGATAATCTCCATTCCGCCGCCTTCAGATGGCGGCACAAATAGTAATGCAAGTGTTTTACCTTTCCGCACTACCTCCTTAAGAAAGAAGTGCCAGCCATCGTCCGAGAGTACCGGTAGCCATCAGGATACCGATAAAGATCAGCAGGCAGCCGCAGATGGTATTGATCACGGAGTAATGGCGTTTGATCCAGCCAAAGGCGGATTTCAGATAGTCGATCAGAACGGCACTTAAAAGAAACGGAAGTCCCAGGCCCAGTGAGTAGGCGAAAAGCATGGTCATGCCCTCCAGCGTGTGACCCTGCTGGGAGGCCAGCATCAGAGCCGAGCCGAGAAATGCGCCGACACAGGGAGTCCAGCTGATGGAAAAAATCACGCCGAAGATCATAGCCGAAAAGAAATTCATCCGGCTGGTGTCCACATTTCCTTTTATGCTCCCGAAAATCTGTATTTTCAGAATACCCAGATACTGCAGTCCAAAGAAAATGACAACAGCACCGGTTACCAGATTGACCAGAGTCTGATGACTTTTAAGAAAACCGCCCAGTGTTCCGGCTAAAGCGCCCATGGATACAAACAATAGCGTAAAGCCCAGTACAAATCCCAAAGCCCGCCATAGAGTTTTAGATACCGTGTGTTCCCCGCCGCCGGCGAAATAGGAAACATACACAGGCAGCAGAGGTAAGAGGCAGGGGGATATAAATGTAATGATGCCTTCAAGAAAAGAGATCAGATACTGCATGTTAAGTCCTTTGCACCCCCCGTTTTCATAATTTGATTGTATCTGTTCAGTACCTTCACAGATACGAGTTGATTCAATTAGTGTACTTCTGTTTATGAAATATGTCAAATTTAATGACGAACTGGGGACGTTCCTTTTGTCCTCCTCCGGCATCGAGACAAAAGGAACGTCCCCAAGAACAGAACAAACAAATAATTTATTGGACATTATTAGTAAATTGTTTGATTTAAAAAGAATATTCTGAATATTTAAAGAAAATAAAAAAGATGGTTGACAAATACAAAATGAAGTGTTATATTGATACCAACAAAAGAAAAAGGTTCAGACAAAAAGGAACAGAAGAATTCCTAAATATTAAGATATGGGAGGACGGACCAATGGCTCGTTAAACTTCATCACAAGAAATCTAACGAAAGAAGGATAGACCGATGGAATAACGGTACATAAATCAGAAAATCTCTTGAAGAGTTTATATATATCGTAGCTTAAAGGAGATGATTTATATGGAAGGCAGAGGTCCATAGCGGATTTGATCCGAAATAAATAACAGGAGGTACGGTCCAACAAAAACTTAACGATTTACCCCATAATTTAAGAGAGTTGAAGGTGTAGAACATGAAATTACTGAATTTTCATTAATACGCTCGATCGAGAGAAAAAAGAATCGGTCGAGCGTTTTTTTATGAAAAGATTTGGAAATATTTGGCGGTCGGTGGAATTTAAATAAAAAATTTTCAGGCAGTAACTTCCTGGTATTAAATATTGAAAATTGCAGAAGAATATATTATAATTAATACAACGAAATAAAGAAGTGGCGGCCTGGGGTGTTCGAGCCCCCCATTATTTTGAACCTACATTTACGTTTATGGGATTCCTATATCGCTGTGCGGATGTCAGGCCTCCGTTTGCAGTGGAAGGCAGAAGTGCAGTTGCGGTTACCCACCTGGCTTCGGCTAGGCGTCAAAACTGGGGAACGGCATTTCGGGTGTCACAAAAGAGAAAATCGAGGCAGTTGTACATTTGGTGCGCTGCCTCGAATTTTTTGCTGAATCCCAGCAATAAGTGAAGTCCTTTACGCTTTGAAAAATAGAAAAATGAGAGATTTTCTGTTTGCAACGGGGAGATTAGAACGTATAATATAGACAGGCACTTATAGTTTGAGTAAGTGATGAAAAAGAACAGGTAGAAAATTAACTGAGGAAAAACAGTTAAGAAATATAAACTATCTGTAAAATATAAAATAGCAGAAAGGATAAAAACGATGTCAGTTGAAAAAACATTTTGGGGTATAACAAAAGACGGAAAAGAAGTACATAAATATTTTATTGCAAATGAACAGGGTGCAAATATAGAAGTGATCGATTACGGCGCAATTCTTGTATCAGTCTGTGTGCCGGACAATACCGGACTTTTGCGGGATGTTGTGCTGGGGTATGATCGATTGGAAGACTATGAAGAAAATCCGAATTTCTTTGGAGCAACGATTGGCCGCAGCGGAAACCGTATCGCAAACGGGCGTTTTGAGATCAACAGCGTCATCTATCAGATGGATCAGAATGAAAATGAGAATAATGTACACAGCGGTAAAAACGGATTTGAAAAACGAATCTGGAATGTGGATGAGGCAGATAGAGATCATGTCGTTTTTTCCCTGCTAAGTCCGGATGGTGATGAAGGCTTCCCGGGCGAATTTAAGATATCTGTGACCTATACTCTGACTGAGGAGAATGAAGTAAAAATCCATTATTCCGGTATCTGCGATAAGGATACCGTTGCCAACATGACAAACCACTCTTATTTTAATCTTGGCGGACATGATTCCGGTTTGGTGCTGGATCAGATTCTGCAGATTAATGCGGATTCTTTTACGCCGGTTGCAGACAGCAAGTCCATACCCACTGGCGAGATTGCGCCGGTCAAAGGCACACCTATGGATTTTACCGAAGGAAAACCGATTGGAAGAGATATTGAAGCCGATTTTGAACAGTTAATATTTACTGGCGGATACGATCACAATTACGTCCTGAATAACCAGAATGGAACCGTGCGCTTGGCTGCAAAGGCAAAAAGTGAGGAATCCGGTATCGGCCTGGAAGTTTATACGGATACACCCGGTGTTCAGTTTTATGCGGGAAACTTTATCAGCGGACCGGCCGGAAAAGACGGTGTAAGCTACGAACCGCGCGCTGGATTCTGCCTTGAGACCCAGTATTATCCCAATTCGATAAATGAACCGGGATTCCCCAGTCCCATTTTGAAAAAAGGAGACTGGTATGAGACTACAACCATCTATCATTTCATATAATGAAATATGGATATCAGGAAATATATCATAACCAAAACCATAACGATTGTGATGGGCATAGCCGCTTCATCACAGACAGCAAACGATGAAGCCACCATACGCGTGTTATTGATGACAAGCGATTATGGTGGCTATTATCATGAGACAGTTGATGTGGAAGAACACGAGGAGAATGGAACATTTCAGATAAATTCGATTACAAGAGATTACGGGCATCCGGTCTATGAGGGAAAACTTGAGATAATCTCTACTGACCAGGGCTACTTGCTCATCAATGAACTGCCGGTGGAAAACTATCTGGAGTATGTGGTCCCCAGTGAGATGCCCGGCGGGTATGAAATGGAAGCGCTGAAAGCTCAGGCTGTCTGTGCGCGAACCTATGCATTTCATCAGATCGAGGAACAGGCGCTGGCTGACTTTGGGGCAGATGTGGACGACAGTGTCAATTTTCAGGTATACAATAATCAGAGAGCTGAGGAGCGGACCAGTCAGGCTGTCGCTGCCACAAAAGGTGAGATTATGACTCACGAGGGAAAACCGATCATTGCCTACTTTTTTTCCACTTCATCCGGTTTCACCAGTACGGATGAAGTATGGAACGAGGAGACGGCACCTTGTCTGAAAAGCATTCAGACGGAATATGATGCGGAACTGCCATGGCACCACTGGAATGTGTATTTTACAGCAGGTCAGATAAATCGTCTTTTACAGAATAGTGGATATGATATTGGATGTATCAAAGATATTCAGGTGACAAAGAGAAGTCAGGGAGGGGCAGCTGTTTCCTGCAATTTTATTGGTGAAGTGGGAACCGTGACCATAAATAATGAGCTGGAGATCCGAAAGCTTCTTTCTCCGACGGGGATTGAGATAAAACGGCAGGATGGTTCTGTTGTGCGGGATTTTCCCATATTGCCCAGTGCGTATTTTGCCTGTACTCCATCTGTAAAAGATGACGTGACGGAGGGATTTTTGCTGGAAGGAGGCGGATACGGCCATGGTGTAGGAATGAGCCAGAACGGTGCAAACGAAATGGCAAAGCAGGGATTTTGTTATCTGGATATATTAAACTATTATTATGATGGATTTACTCTCGAAAAAAAGTGAAAACTTGATATATAAGTTTGAATGTGATATTATTTGATAAAGTTTTGAGGGTCTACTTATGATTAAGAAAATATGGAATGAAATTTTTAAATTTGTAGGACGCATTATGGATGATCATATAGGTGCTTATGCTGCGCAGAGTGCCTATTTTGTCATGCTGTCTTTTATTCCGGTGCTTTTGCTTCTTCTTACTTTAACCAGATATTTACCATTCTCCCGGGGGGATCTGACAGAGGCCATTATCAATTCGGTTCCGGACAGCTTCGAATCGCTGCTGCGTGTGATCATTTCAGAAGTGTATGCCAAGTCTCTGGCGGTTGTGCCTGTATCGGCTGTGGTAGCGCTCTGGTCAGCCGGAAAAGGCTTTATGGCATTGAGTAACGGGCTTAATGTTATCAATGATGTCAAAGAAACGCGAAATTACTTCTATATGCGCATCCGCTCTACGATATACACAATCTTCTTTATTGTAGCTATTGTGCTGACGTTGATTCTGCTGGTGTTTGGACGCAGCATTCAGAACCTGCTGGTATCAAGGTGGCCTTTTGTACTGGAAGTCACGGATTTTATTTTGCGTTTTAGTACCATTATTACTATGTTTGTACTGGCAGTAGCTTTTTTACTGTTTTATACGTTCCTTCCCAACCGGAGAATGAAGATAAAGGATCAGCTTCCGGGAGCGCTGCTGACTTCCGTGGCATGGGCGGCCTTTTCTTTTGGATTTTCACTGTACTTTGACCACTATTCCGGTTTTGCCGATATGTACGGAAGTCTGACAACGATTCTGATGATTATGCTGTGGCTGTATATCTGTATGTATCTGTTTCTGATCGGGGCTGAGGTCAATGTGATCCTGGAAGAAGATTTCCAGGAACGGTTTTCGGTTGTATGGGATGAAGTAAATGACTTAAAAGCGGCGGCATTAAAGGAAAAGAAAGACTTGACAGATAAATCAGATATGATAAAATAAGTTGAAATAAGTGAAATGCGAAGATAGTGTTAGTAGATATCTGTTTCCATCCAGAGAGAGAGAGTCACCGGCTGTAAACTTTCTTATGTTCAGACAGGTATTGAGGTTCCCACTGGAGCAGCATTCTTGAACGATACGGCATAATTTCAAAATAAGGATATTCCGGTTAAGCGATATTCTTAAGAAATATGTTTTTATTAGAGAATGACGTGATTGCGCGTTAAGCATACACGAGTGCCTGCAGATTTAATTTGCAGGAATCAGGGTGGTACCACGGAATAATTGCTTCGTCCCTATTGGGACGGGGCTTTTTTTGACTACAGGAAATTTCCCGAATTACCAAACCACTTTTACAGATATTTCACTTCGCAAAAATTAAGGAGGATTTTTAAAATGAGCGATATTCAGGAAAAGGTGAAACAAATCATCGAGGATGCGACCGCAAAAATCGGTCAGGCAGACAACCTGGAAAAACTGAACGATGTACGTGTTGCCTTCCTTGGAAAAAAAGGTGAGCTGACAGCCGTATTAAAAGGAATGAAAAATGTTGCGGCAGAAGAACGTCCGAAAGTCGGTCAGTGGGTGAATGATGCCCGGAATCAGATCGAAAATTATATGGAGGAGACGAAAAAGAAACTGGAGCGTGCGAAACGCGAGGCTCAGATTGAATCGGAATCCATCGATGTGACTCTCCCGGCAAAGAAAATGGAGATGGGACATCGCCACCCGAATACCATTGCGCTGGAGGAAGTTGAGCGTATTTTCGTGGGCATGGGATATGAAGTTGTGGAAGGTCCGGAAGTGGAATATGATCTGTACAACTTTGAAAAGCTGAATATCCCGGCAAATCATCCGGCAAAAGACGAACAGGATACCTTTTATATTAACAAAGACATTGTACTTCGTACCCAGACTTCCCCGGTTCAGGCACGTATCATGGAGCAGGGTAAGCTGCCGATCCGTATGATTGCTCCGGGACGAGTATTCCGTTCTGATGAAGTGGATGCGACTCATTCTCCGTCCTTCCACCAGATTGAGGGACTTGTGGTGGATAAAAATATCACTTTTGCTGACCTGAAGGGAACTTTGGAAGAATTCGCAAGAGAATTGTTCGGACCGGATACAAAGACAAAATTCCGTCCTCATCATTTTCCGTTCACGGAACCCAGTGCTGAAGTTGATGTATCCTGTTTCAAATGCGGCGGTAAGGGATGCCGTTTCTGTAAGGGATCCGGCTGGATCGAAATTCTTGGATGCGGTATGGTACACCCCCATGTATTGGAAATGTGCGGCATCGATCCGAATGAGTACACCGGTTTTGCATTTGGCGTAGGCCTTGAGCGTATTGCATTGCTGAAATATGAAATTGATGATATGCGGCTGCTCTATGAAAACGACATAAGATTTTTGAAACAGTTTTAGCGTTGGCAATGAGCTCTGCGCAAACCCAGCATAAGAGGCACATCGTGCTTGCACGAATGGGACTATTATGCTGGGTTTGGATAGGGCGAAGCCCGGAAAGCGAGGAGAAGCGAAGCGGAAACGAGCTTAGCGCAGAGCGGAAATGCGGAAAGCGAGGAGAAGCGAAGCGGAAACGAGCTTAGCGCAGAGCGGAAATGCGGAAACGAGCTTAGCGCAGATCAATTTAATGTGAAAGAATGGATAGGAGATAAGAAAATGAACACTTCATTATCATGGATTAAGATGTATGTGCCCGATCTTGATGTGACAGCACAGGAATATACCGATGCAATGACCCTCTCCGGAACCAAAGTAGAAGGTTATACAAAACTGGATGCTGATCTGGACAAAATCGTCATCGGACAGATAGAAAAAATTGAAAGACATCCGGATGCGGACAAACTGATCGTATGTCAGGTCAACACCGGAAGTGAAGTCATACAGATCGTAACCGGAGCACCGAACGTAAAAGAAGGCGATAAAATCCCGGTTGTACTGGTAGGCGGCCGTGTTGCAGGAAACCACGACGGAAAAATGACAGCCGGCGGTATTGAAATCAAAGCAGGAAAACTCAGAGGCGTGGAGTCCTATGGTATGATGTGCTCCATCGAAGAACTGGGCAGTTCGAGAGAAATGTACCCGGAGGCCCCTGAATATGGTATTTATATTTTTCCGGATGATGCAAAAGTCGGTGCAGATGCCATTGAAGCCCTGGGCCTTCGCGATGTGATTTTTGAGTACGAAATCACATCAAACCGTGTTGACTGCTTCAGCGTGATCGGTATCGCAAGAGAAGCTGCCGCAACTTTCGGCAAAGCCTTTTATCCGCCGGAAGTAAAGGCAACAGGAAATGATGAAGATGTGAACGATTATGTGAAAGTGCGTGTGGAAGATAAAGATCTCTGCCCACGTTACTGCGCAAGAGTTGTGAAAAACGTTAAGATCGGACCTTCCCCCAAGTGGATGCAGAGATGTCTGGCTGCAAACGGGATTCGTCCCATCAATAATCTGGTAGATATAACAAACTATGTTATGGAGGAATACGGTCAGCCTATGCATGCTTTTGACCTGGACTGTATCGCAGGCAATGAAATTGTTGTGCGCCGTGCAGCAAAAGACGAGACCTTTGTCACGCTGGATGGACAGGAACGAAAAATGGACGATTCCGTTCTGATGATTTGTGATCGCGATAAAGCTGTTGGTATCGCCGGTATTATGGGTGGCGAGAACTCCATGATCACGGATCAGGTAAAAACCGTCTTATTCGAAGCCGCATGTTTTGACGGAACCAACATCCGCCTCTCCAGTAAGAAAATCGGACTTCGTACCGATGCTTCAGGCAAATTTGAAAAGGGTTTGGATCCGAACAATGCACAGGCGGCAATCGATCGTGCATGTCAGTTGATGGAAGAACTCGGTGCAGGGGAAGTTGTCGGCGGTATGGTCGATGTATACTCCAAAAAGAAAGAACCTGTGGAAGTAACTTTTGAACCGGAAAAGATTAATGCGCTTCTGGGTACGGAACTGACCTCTGATGAGATGCTTGCATATCTGGATAAAGTGGAACTGAAATATGATCCTGAAAAAAATGTAATTGTAGCACCGACGTTCCGTCATGATATATTCCGCACAGCTGACCTTGCGGAAGAAGTGGCGCGTTTCTACGGATATGATAATATTCCGGTTACTCTGCCGAAGGGCGAGGCAACTACCGGTAAACTGAGTTTTAAGCTGCGTATTGAGCAGGTGGCACGTGATGTAGTTGAGTGTTTTGGCTTCAGTCAGGGTATGTGCTATTCCTTCGAGAGTCCGAAAGTATTCAATAAGTTGCTGATTCCGGAAGACAGCGATCTGAGAAATGTCGTAGAGATTATGAATCCTCTGGGCGAAGATTTCAGTGTAATGCGCACCGTTCCGGTCAATGGCATGCTGACCTCACTGGCAACCAATTTTAACAGAAGAAATAAGAATGTGCGCCTTTATGAACTGGGCAATATTTATTTGCCGAAGCAGCTTCCGCTGACTGAGCTTCCGGAAGAACGTATGCAGCTGACGCTCGGTATGTACGGAGAGGGAGATTTCTTCACACTGAAAGGAGTTCTGGAAGATTTCTTTGATAAAATCGGAATGCATAAGAAAGAAGAATATGATCCAAGCGAGAAAAAAACGTATCTTCATCCGGGCCGCCAGGCAGATATCATTTATGATGGAGTAAAAGTAGGATATCTTGGAGAAGTTCATCCGGATGTTGCTGATAATTACGGTATCGGTGACCGTGCATATCTTGCTGTGATTGACATACCGGAAGTATTGAAATTTGCAACATTCGACCGCAAATATCAGGGAATTGCAAAATATCCGGCAGTTACCAGAGATATTTCCATGGTTGTACCGAAGAACATACTGGTCGGGCAGATTGAAAAAATCCTGGAACAGCGCGGCGGCAAGATCCTGGAAAGCTATCATCTGTTTGATATTTATGAAGGAAGCCAGATCAGAGAAGGATTCAAATCCGTTGCATATTCCCTTACTTTCCGTGCGAAAGATAAGACGCTGGAAGAAAATGAAATTACTTCTGCTATGAAGAAAATTCTGAACGGACTTGAGCGTATGGGAATCGAGTTGAGACAGTAAAACGAACGTGATACTGCCGTGTCTGGATCTATATCGAATTCCGTATCAAAAGCTTTGTATTGATATATAATATGGAAGCCAGAATAGCGGGAATGATAAAAATATCGGATCAGGATAAGCATTTGATTGAAAAACGGCAGAATGGAGATTATTTCATGAAAGTATATTTTATGCGCCATGGTGAGACGGACTGGAATGCACAAGTCCGTCTCCAGGGCTGTGCTGATGTGCCTCTGAATGAAAATGGGCGAAGGCTCGCAAAAGTAACCGGTGAGGCTCTGAAAGAGATACCTTTTGATGTTGCTTACTCCAGTCCGCTTTCCAGAGCAGTGGAAACCGCAGAACTGGTTCTGGGTGACAGAAAGGTTCCGATCATAACCGATGAACGCATTAAAGAGATAAGCTTCGGCGACTGGGAAGGCAGACGCTGCAAAAAGGAGTTTAATGAAATTCCGCAGGACATGCTGGATCATTTTTTCCGGGAACCGGACAAATATGTGGCTCCGCCGAATGGTGAGACTTTTGAGCAGATTTTATCCCGCACCAGAGCGTTTTATGATGAACTGGTACAAAAAAGCGAGTATGAAAACAGTAATATTCTGGTCAGTTCACACGGCGCAGCGGTGCGGGCGATTCTTCAGTGCGTTTACCGGGACGGCAATTATTGGCAGAATGGTGTGCCGAAGAACTGTGCCATAACGATTGTAGAGATAAAAGGTGGAGAAATCATTTCGGTGGAGCCGGATCGGATTTTCTATGATCCGGATGAAACACCTACGGCCAGTTCTTTTAATAAATTATTTAACAGAGAATAAAATTGCGGGGTTTTTGCCCTGCAATTTTGATTCAGGTATCAAAATGCGGCAATTTATTTTCTGAATGTCAGTTTTCTGAATTGTCATGTCTCAAATACTTTCAGAGTTTTGATACCTTTCATTTTAATTAAAATGTGATATGTTAGGATAGAAATATGAAAACAAGTGATTTTTATTATGACTTACCCCAGGAGTTAATCGCGCAGGATCCGCTGGAAGACCGTTCTTCCTCAAGGCTGATGCATCTGAATCCGGTGACCGGGGAAATAGAACATGATTCATTCAAGAATATAAAAAACTATCTGCAGCCCGGCGATTGTCTTGTGATCAATGACACGAAGGTTATACCGGCCCGTTTGTATGGCTCAAAAGTCGGTACAGATGCTCAGATTGAACTGCTTCTCCTGAAACGGAAAGAAAATGATATCTGGGAAACCCTTGTAAAACCGGGGAAAAAGGCAAAACCGGGAACAAAAATCAGCTTTGGCGACGGCCTTTTAGTTGGTGAGATAATTGATATTGTAGATGAGGGCAATCGTCTTATTCAGTTTCGCTATGACGGGATTTTTGAGGAAATCCTTGATCGGCTGGGAGAGATGCCGCTGCCTCCCTATATTACCCACAAACTGAAAGATCGTGACCGTTATCAGACGGTGTATGCAAAACACGAGGGCTCAGCAGCTGCGCCGACCGCAGGCCTTCATTTTACGAAAGAACTTCTGGCGGATATTGAATCCATGGGTGTAAAAATTGTCCATGTTACACTTCATGTGGGTCTGGGAACCTTCCGACCGGTAAAAGTCGACGATGTGACAAAACATCACATGCACAGTGAATTCTATGTGGTGGAAGAAGAACAGGCAAAAATCGTAAATGAGACAAAAGCTTCGGGGCATCGTGTCATTTCAGTCGGAACCACCAGCTGCCGCACGCTCGAATCAGCGACAGATGAAAATGGAATTCTTCTTGCCAAATCCGGATGGACTGATATTTTCATTTATCCGGGATATAAATTCAAATGTATCGATGGGCTGATCACGAATTTCCATCTGCCGGAGTCAACACTCCTGATGCTGGTTTCCGCACTGGCCGGCAAGGATCATGTCATGAAGGCATATGAGGAGGCGGTCAAAGAGAAATATCGCTTTTTCTCTTTTGGGGACGCTATGATACTGATCTGACACAATAGTATTACATTAGTGGAGAAAACCTGTATTTCTTTTTATATTTCCGAATAATACTTATTTTCACATATGTCGGATATGATTTCCCTATCTGATGAAGGAGAGGAGCGCATATGGAACTGCATATGAAAATCGCACAAATACAGACAAACGTTTACAAAGATAAAAAGAAGAATCTGGAAAATCTGGAAGCTTATCTTAGAAAAATAGCCCCGGAAAGACCGGATCTTGCCGCAGTCGGTGAGATGTTCAGCTGTCCATATGCAACAGAAAATTTTCCTGTGTATGCAGAAAAAGAAGGAGGGGAAACCTGGACGAGCTTAAGTGAACTGGCAGCAAAATATCAGATTTACCTTTCCGCAGGTTCTGTTCCGGAGGTGGACGATCAGGGAAAGGTGTATAATACAGCATATGTATTTGACCGTCAGGGCAGACAGATTGCAAAACACAGGAAGATGCATCTGTTTGATATTGCTATTCAGGGAGGCCAGTATTTTCGCGAATCTGATACTTTGACGGCGGGCAATCAAGTAACGGTATTGAAAACAGAATTTGGGATGATCGGTTTGTGTATCTGTTTTGATTTCCGCTTTCCGGAGCTGGCAAGGCTTATGGTGGATCAGGGAGCGAAAGTAATACTGGTCCCGGCTGCTTTTAATATGACAACCGGACCGAGACATTGGGAATTGATGCATCAAAGCCGTGCATTGGATAATCAATGCTTTGTTGTGAGTACCTCACCGGCCAGGGATGCCAACGCGGATTATGTGGCTTGGGGGCATTCTTTGATCGTGTCACCATGGGGTGATGTAATTGCTGAAATGGATGAGAGGGAAGGATATATAATTACGGAAATTGATTTAAATGAAGTCGATACAGTGAGGGGACAGCTGCCGCTTTTACAGGCAAGAAGAAAAGATATTTATGACCTGCATTGTATAGAATAGTCCGGTAAATTGATATTGGGCAATAAATTCTGAAAATAATGAAACAGATTTTCTTAATTTAGAGAAAGGATCTGTGTGGCATATAGATAATAGGGCAAAAGCCCCTCAAATCTATAAACCATACAGATTCTCTGTTTTTCCGGATATTATTTCAATCTTTCAAGATCCTGGTAAAAATTCGGATAAGATACGTTTACAATATCTGCATCCCTGATCGTGGTGGTTCCTTCTGCGATCAGTGAAGCGATCACAAAGGACATGGCAATGCGGTGATCCATGTGGGTTTCTACCGTAACACCATGTAAGGGTTTTCCTCCGCGGATGATCATACCGTCGGAAGTTCCCTCAATATCAGCGCCCATAGCAGACAGGTTTTCCACCATGATATTCAGACGGTTGGATTCCTTTACTTTCAGTTCCTCTGCATTGCGGATAATGGTTTCGCCATCCGCATAGGCGGCCAGAACAGCGATCACCGGAATCTCATCGATCAATGTCGGGATAATGTCTCCCTCAATGACGGTTCCGTGAAGAGAACCGGAGGAAACAATCAGATCTGCTACCGGTTCTCCGCCGGCGGTTCTGACATTTTCCATGCGGATGTCAGCACCCATAGCTTTGCATACACGCAGGATTCCGTCACGGGTGGGGTTAATACCCACGTTTCGGATATACAGTTCCGATCCGGGAACCATCAGAGCTGCCACAATAAAATAGGCTGCAGAAGAGATGTCACCGGGGACTGTGATGTCCTGACCGATAAGCATCGGATCTGGATGAACGGAAGCGGTCAGCCCTTCACTTTTTATGTCTGCGCCAAAGGAAGAGAGCATTAGTTCTGTATGATTTCGGGATAAAGCCGGTTCTGTGACAGATGTGATTCCGTCTGCGTATAGGCCTGCCAGAAGAACGCAGGATTTTACCTGCGCGGATGCTACCGGTGAGTGGTAGTGAATTCCCTTCAGCTGCTGACCATGGATGGCAAGAGGAGCGCATCCATTATTCCGAATGCTTATGATATCGGCACCCATTTCCGTCAGAGGTTTCATAATTCGTCCCATGGGACGTTTTTGAATGGATGCATCTCCGATCAGCTCACAGGAAAAGTCCTGACCGGCCAGAATACCAGACATGAGCCGCATGGTAGTTCCGCTGTTTCCCACATCCAGTATGCCTTCCGGTTTGGATAGACCGTGCAGTCCCTTTCCATGCACGACAACGCTGTCATTTTCATTTTCAATGTCAATACCCATGTTCCGGAAACAGGCGATTGTGGACAGGCAGTCTGCACCCTGAAGAAAATTGGTAATTCGTGTATCTCCTTTCGCAAGAGAGCCGAACATAACGGAACGGTGGGAGATGGATTTATCTCCCGGGATTGTCACTGCTCCTTTTAGCGAAGCTGTTTTCTGAAATGTTAATTCCATAGCAAATCTCCTGATAGATAAAAAATGTATTTCTGCAATCTGACGAACCTCAGCAATTCAATTGCTGAGGTTCGTAAACAATCGTATCTTTATCGCTCATAAACAATATAATTGTTTGCCCTCAAAATTGAGACTGATTTTTTAGCAGCTGAATCTTCATAGAACTCAATGCGCAGAACTGCCTCCTCAAATTCGCGATTGTTTACGATACCGATATTTTTCAGGTTAATATTGTTGGCTGCCAGCAGAGTCGCAATCGCAGCGATGCCGCCTGCTTTATCTGCAATATCACAGTATATGGTATAAACCTTTTTGATCGGACCGGATGACAAATCAGGAAGAGAGTTGCGATAATCTCTGGATTCTGTAAACAGCCGGTTCAATTCTTTGCTGTTTCGATTATCGATTTCCACCCGGAACTGAATCAGGGAACGAATGTAAAAATCGAGAACTTTCGATATGTTTTTGGCGTTGGTCGTGCAGATCTGCTCCCACATAACCGGTGAGGAGGATGCGATTCTGGTGATATCCTTGAAACCTCCTGCGGCAATGGTCTTCATGTGCTCTTCTTTGCCATCCAGACTATGTACCAGATTGACCAGTGTGGAAGCAATCACATGGGGCAGGTGACTGATCGCTGCCGTAATATAATCGTGTTCTTCGTAGCTCAGGAGCATGGGAATTGCTCCCAGTGACCGGACGAATTCCGTGTATTCGGATATCATGCCGATATTGACCTCGCCTGCCGGTGTAAGAATGTAATAAGCGTTTTCCAGCAAACGGTCATTGGAATTCTTAAAACCGGTCTTTTCAGAACCGGTCATGGGATGTCCTCCTATAAAACAATCTTCCATTCCCAGTTCTCTTACGGCTTCATGCATGGCCGTCTTAACACTTCCCACATCTGTTATGATACAGTCTGGTTTTCGAATTTCTTTAATTTTTTTCAGATAAGATATATTATATTCCACCGGTGCGCATAAAAAGATATAGTCACAGGACGAAAATGACTGATCGACATCCGTGCAGATACCCTGTATGACACCTTCTTCAAATGCCATTTCTGTGGTACCTGGATTTGGGGTGTAGGCGATAAGCCTGTAATCCGGATAAAATTTATGAATTGCTCTTGCGATGGATCCGCCGATCAGCCCGAGACCGACAAAACCGATACATAGTGTTTTTCTCATTGCAAAGTCCTTCCTGCCAACTTTATATAAGCTTTCATATCCTGCATTAACTCATCGAAATGCTTGAATGTGAGTGATTGTGGCCCATCGGAAAGTGCATGTTCAGGGTCATTGTGCACTTCTATCATTAAACCGTCCGCGCCGCAGGCAACACCAGCTTTTGCAAGGGGCGCAACATAATCCCAGACTCCTGTGGCATGACTGGGATCCACGATGATCGGGAGATGAGATTTGGCCTTGATTACAGGTACGGCGCTGAGATCCAGAGTGTTTCTTGTGGCTGTCTCAAAGGTACGGATACCGCGTTCGCATAAAACGACGTTCGGATTTCCTTCCGATATAATATATTCGGCTGCATTGAGCCATTCGTCAATAGTAGCTGCGAGACCGCGTTTCAGTAAGACCGGTTTCCCGGAGTGCCCGGCTTCTTTCAGAAGCTGGAAGTTCTGCATGTTGCGGGCACCGATCTGGATCATGTCCACATATTTTACCGCTGCTTCGATGGCTTCGCGGCTGACAACCTCACAGATCGTATTCAGACCGGTCTCCTGTTTGGCAGCTGCCATATATTTCAGACCTTCTTCCTCGAGACCCTGGAAAGAGTAGGGGGAAGTTCTTGGCTTATAGGCACCGCCGCGCACAAACTGGGCGCCGGCTTTTTTGACTTCCCTGGCTATGGTCAGGAGCTGTTCTTCTGACTCAACGGCACAGGGACCGGCCATGATGGTCAGTGTACCGGGGCCGATCACTGTATTGCCCACGATCACGGAAGTTGGTTCCGGATGGAATTTTTTGCTTGCCAGTTTATAGCTTTCGGTAACCGGCACAATTTTGTCTACGGAAGACATGAGCTGTATATTTACGTTACACAGCTTGTTTTTATCACCTACAACACCGATAATGGTCACTTCGCGGCCTTCGGAAAGATGGGCGGTAAGGCCTTTTGACTCAATCAGTGATACGACTTCGCTGATATCTTTCCGGGGAGCCTGTGGCTTCATTACTATAATCATTAAAAAATCCCCTTTCTTATATCGAGCAATGATAAAGCAATCAAAAACCTGAGATCACATTTTACACCCAAAGGTAAGCCGACAGGTTCTGGAATTCAGAACTTTTGATTCTTTCATCGCGCATATAGTTGCTTAAAATCAGTAATATTGTAAGGGAACCGTCACAAAAAGTCAATAGTTTAATGCTTTAAAGTGTAACACTTTAAAGCGGGGAATGAAAAAGATTATGAAAGATTCACAATTAACTTGAAAATAGGTACACTTTTTAGTAAAATGTAACCATACTAATTTTTTGGGAGGAATCTAATATGGACGTTTTTACAACTGACCGAATTCGTAACGTGGTATTGTTAGGACATGGAGGAGCCGGTAAGACTTCTGTAGCAGAGGCTATGGCATATCTTTCCGGTATTACCAGCAGACTTGGAAATGTCGCAGATGGCAATACCATCAGTGATTATGATAAAGAGGAACAGAAACGTAAATTTTCAATTTCTACTTCTGTCATTCCAATTGTCTGGAACAAAGTGAAAGTAAACATCCTGGATACACCGGGTTACTTTGACTTTGTAGGTGAAGCTCAGGAAGCTGTCGGTGCGGCTGATGCTGCAATCATCGTTGTGTCCGGCAAGGACGGCGTTCAGGTTGGTACACAAAAAGCCTGGGATCTTTGCGAACAGTATAATCTGCCGCGTATGATTTTTGTTACCGGTATGGATAATGATGATGTCAGCTACCGTGAAGTTGTGGAAAAACTGACTGAACTTTACGGAAAGCGCATTGCTCCGATTCATCTGCCGATTCGTGAGGACAGAAAATTTGTGGGATATGTAAACGTTGTGAAAAAAGCCGGACGTAAATATGTGGACCGCGGCGGCAAGACGGAATGCCCGATTCCGGATTATTCTGAAGAATATCTGGAAAAATACAGAGAGACTCTGCTGGAGTCTGTGGCTGAAACCAGTGAAGAATTTATGGATCGCTATTTTGCCGGAGAGGAATTCTCTGTAGCGGAGATTATGGCAGCTCTGACCACCAATGTTTGTGATGGAAGCATTGTACCGGTATCCATGGGTGCACCTACAAAACTGTACGGCGTTTCCAACCTTCTGGACGATATTTGTCAGTATTTCCCGAATCCGAGTCAGAGAGCATGCAACGGTATTGTTCAGAGAACAAATGAACTGTTTGAGGCAAATTATGATTTCTCTAAAGCAAAATCTGCCTATGTATATAAAACCATCGTTGATCCGTTTATCGGTAAATATTCTCTTATCAAAGTTTGCTCCGGTACGATCAAATCGAATGATACTCTTTACAATGTAGGACGTGATCAGGAAGAACGTATCAGCAAGCTTTATGTGATGGAAGGAAATAAACCGATTGAGGTTCCGGAACTGATGGCAGGTGATCTTGGCGCCATTGGAAAACTGAATACGGTAAAAACTGGCGATACACTTGCTACGAAAGCACTCCCGGTTGTCTACCCGAAGACAGTGGTTTCTACACCGTATACATACAAACGATACAAAGCAGTGAACAAAGGTGATGAAGATAAAATTTCTCAGGCGTTGACAAAAATGATGGTAGAAGATCTGACTCTTCGTATCGAAAATGATACACCGAATCGTCAGACTCTGATCTACGGTATGGGCGAGCAGCACCTTGAAGTTGTTCTGAGCAAGCTGAAAGATCGCTATAAGATCGATGTTGAACTTTCCAAGCCGAAGGTTGCATTCCGTGAGACCATACGCAAGAAATCGGATGTTGAAGGAAAATATAAGAAACAGTCCGGCGGACACGGACAGTACGGCCATGTTAAGATGAGATTCGAGCCGTCCGGAAATCAGGACGAGGCATTTGAGTTTGAACAGGTTGTCGTTGGCGGAGCTGTTCCGAAGAACTTCTTCCCGGCGGTAGAAAAAGGACTTGCAGATTCTGTTCTTGCAGGACCTCTGGCTGCATACCCGGTTGTTGGTGTAAAAGCGACTCTGTACGATGGATCTTATCATACGGTTGACTCTTCCGAGCTTGCATTTAAGCAGGCTACCAGAATGGCATTCAAGAAAGGCTTTATGGATGCTTCACCGGTTCTTCTTGAGCCGATCGTGACAGTAAAAGTTACAGTGCCGGATAAGTATACCGGAGATGTTATGGGTGACCTGAATAAGCGCCGCGGCCGTGTCCTTGGTATGAATCCGGATCACAAGGGAAATACTATTGTTGAGGCGGAAGTACCGCAGCTTGAGCTTTATGGTTATTCAACCGTTCTCCGTTCCATGACTGGAGGAAGCGGTGACTTTGAATTCCATTTCACACGCTATGAGCAGGCTCCGGCTGATATCCAGGCAAAACAGATTCAGGAGAGAGCAAGCCAGTTAACTTCTGACGAGGAATAACGTGCATATGAGGGGTGGATGCATCTTTTACGGATGCTCTGCCCCATTTTCTGTCAGTTCGCATTGAAAAATAAATAGAACGTGAAAAAGGAAAACATGCGGAAGAAAAAATATTTAAAATCGAGGAGGAGTTGTGAATGAAAAGACCTGGCAAAAAGGGATTTTTTGTGATATCTGTCATATTATTACTGTTAGCTGCGGCAGTTTACTATTATGTGACGATACCGGCAATAAATATACATGCAAGTGGTTTCTGGATGTTTTTGATCACACTGCTGGCACTTGCATTGGTACTTTACGGAGTGCGGAAAAAGATTCGTGACAGAGCAGAATTAAGAGAAAATAAAGTGCTAAAAATCGGTACTTATGTCATTCTGGGTGTCGTTGCGGTGTATATTATCGGTTCTGTATTGTCCTCGCCGATTGTCAATGCAAAAAAATACCGTGAGCTGATCACGGTGGAAAAAAGAGAGTTTTCTGAAGATATCAAGCAGGTAGACTACAGCCAGATTCCTCTTCTGGACAAGGATTCAGCAGAGCTTTTAGGCAATCGTAAGATGGGAAGTATGGTGGATATGGTATCTCAGTTTGAGGTGAGTTCTCTTTATTCTCAGATTAATTACCAGGGGAAACCTGTTCGTGTAACACCTCTTGTATATGCCAGTCCCATTAAATGGCTGACAAATCAGAGCGATGGTATACCTGCTTATATCAAGATCGATATGGCTACACAGGATACGGAATTAGTAAAACTGGAGACCGGAATCCGATATTCGGAATCAGAGTATTTTAACCGGAATATCTACCGCCATCTGCGATTTCGTTATCCCACTTACATTTTTGATCAGCTGAGTTTTGAAATCAGTGATGACGGGGTGCCTTACTGGATCTGTCCTGTTCGGGATTATACCATCGGATTATTTGGCGGTGTGACCATCGGAAGAGTGGTGCTCTGCAATGCCATTACCGGCGAGACAGAGAATTATGCCATCGAGGACTGCCCTCAATGGGTAGACCGGGCGTATCCGGCGGATCTTTTGATCCAACAGTATGATTATTATGGAGAACTGATCAACGGATTTTTCAACAGTGTTTTGGGGCAGAAAGGATGCCTTCAGACCACGGAAGGATACAATTACATTGCAATGGATGATGATGTCTGGGTTTATACCGGTATTACATCGGTGAGTGCCGATGAGTCCAATGTTGGTTTTGTACTGATGAATCAGAGAACTCATGAGGTACGTTACTATGAGATCAGCGGGGCGAAAGAGTATTCGGCTATGGATTCGGCTGAAGGTCAGGTACAGAATCTGGGCTATGTGGCAACATTCCCGTTGCTGATCAATATTTCGGATGAACCTACGTATTTTATGGCGCTGAAAGACAATGCGGGATTGGTGAAAAAATATGCCATGGTAAATATTCAGAAGTATCAGAATGTTGCCATCGGAGATACCGTTGCACAGTGTGAAAAACAGTATATCACCATGTTGGGAAAAACCGGAATTTCTGAGGCTGATGCCAGCGCATCTGAGAAAGTATCCGGAAAGATAACGAGAATCGCCCAGTCCGTCATTGAAGGAAATTCCCATTTCTATCTGACTGTGGAAGGGTGCGATGCAATCTTTGATGTTCCGGTAACAGAATATATCGAGATTATTAAATATGATGTCGGGGACAGAATCACCATCGAGTATATACCGGGTGAGACAACCGCAACGGTTCTTGATATAAAATAATCTTGATGTTGAATGAACGTACAGAAAGTGATTTTTCCCTTTTATAATTGAACCGTTATATAGGAAAAGAGCCGTTTGGTTCTGACAGGTTTTTTACACTGCCAGACCAAACGGTCCTTTTTGTTCGTGATATGTTTATTTTCCCTGACATTTCTCCAGAAGGTTGTTGATTTTGGTTGTTGTATTACGGACCTTTTCCACGGAAACATCGTGATTCAGTGTATCCATGATGCTGGCAAGATATTTAGTCATATCAGCTGTTTCATAATAAGGCTTTTCAAGAAGCTCAGGTTTTTGGTAAGTCAGGTTCGTTGTGATTACCTTTGTAATATAACCTTTTTCATAGAAGTCATCAAACTTCGCAAAACCATCTGTGAAAAGCCCAAAGGTACAGCATACATATACACGGTTGGCTCCTTTGGCTTTGATCTGTTTTGCAACATCCAGCATACTTTCGCCTGAGGAAATCATATCGTCGATAATGATAACATCTTTTCCCTCGACGGAGTCGCCCAGAAATTCATGGGCCACAATGGGATTCTTGCCGTTGACAACGGTAGAGTAGTCGCGGCGTTTATAGAACATTCCCACATCGACACCCAGGATATTTGCAAAGTATACAGCTCTTGCCATAGCGCCCTCATCCGGACTGATGATCATCAGATGATTGTTGTCCAGCTTCAGATCCGGAACAGATTTCATCAATGCTTTTAAAAACTGGTAGGTCGGCATAAAATTATCCAGCCCGCGAAGGGGAATCGCATTCTGTACCCGGGGATCGTGTGCATCAAAGGTAATAATGTTGGATACACCCATAGCTGCCAACTCTTTTAGAGCCAGTGCACAGTCGAGGGATTCACGTCCGCTTCGCTTGTGCTGTCTGCTTTCATACAGGAACGGCATAATAACATTGATACGGTGTGCTTTTCCTGTGGCGGCAGAGATGATACGCTTCAGATCCTGATAATGATTATCGGGAGACATGTGATTGATTCTTCCGCGTACTTTGTATGTAATGCTGTAATTCATTACATCTGCCATGATAAACAAATCTGTTCCCCGAACAGACTCATGCATGATACCTTTTCCCTCGCCGGTTCCGAAACGGGGGCAGGAACATTCCAACAGATAGGAAGGTTCATAATATCCGGATAGAGAAAGACCGGCACTATGGTGTTCGCAGAGTTCTTTGCGGTATTGAACCAGATGTTGGTCGACCTGTTTTGCAAGATCCATGCATCCCTCCAGTGCGGCAATTTTTATTGGCGCAACCGGAATACTTTTTTCTAAAACGTCTAAATTAGCCATAGAAGCCTCCAATATTCAACTTTATTCTACTTATTTATATCATCTGCAATTTTCACAGTCAAGGAGTTTACAAAAGAAAATAAAATTGTTATATTATAAAGATGAAAGGATGGATATTATGAAAAAGTGCAGACATATTGTTGGAAGTGTCGTATCCGGCAGTATCGCCGAGGAGCTTGGAATTGAGCCTGGGGACGAAGTCCTGTCCGTAAATGATCAGCCCATAGAGGATGTTTTCGATTACCATTATCTGATGAATGAAGAATATGTTGAGATGCTGATCCGGAAGAAAAACGGTGAGGAGTGGCTTCTGGAGATCGAGAAAGAGTATGAAGAGGATGCTGGAATCGAGTTTGAAAATCCGCTTATGGATGAGTATCGTTCCTGCAGCAATCACTGTGTATTCTGCTTTATTGACCAGATGCCGAAAGGAATGCGGGACACCCTGTATTTTAAAGACGATGATTCCAGGTTATCTTTTCTTCAGGGTAATTATGTTACTCTGACAAATATGAGTGACCATGATATTGATCGTATCATCCGGTATCACCTTTCTCCGATTAATATTTCGTTTCACACCACCAATCCCGAACTTCGGTGTAAAATGCTGAATAACCGTTTCGCAGGTATGATTTTCGACAAAGTGGAGCGGCTGTGTCAGGCCGGTATTGAGATGAACGGGCAGATTGTTCTCTGCAAGGGATTGAATGATAAAAAAGAGCTGGAACGGACGATCCTGGATCTGAGCCGTTACATGCCCTGCCTGAAAAGTGTATCTGTGGTACCGGTGGGACTGACCAAGTTCCGGAAGGATCTGTATCCGCTGGAGGCTTTTCAAAAAGAGAATGCACAGGAGACACTGGAAATTATAGAAAAGTGGCAGAAACATTTTTATGAAGAGCATGGAACACATTTTATCCATGCGGGAGATGAATGGTACCTTCTTGCGGAAAAGGATGTTCCGGAAGCGGATTCTTATGACGGCTACCCACAGCTGGAAAACGGAGTCGGCATGGTGCGTCTTTTGGAGGAAGAAATAAAAGAAGGACTTGCACGGCGGGAAGGCGATCTGCGGTACCGCAGGGTTTCAATAGCCACAGGCCTTCTGGCTGAGCCGCATTTAAAAAATCATGCGGAGAGAATACAGAAAAAATATCCGAATGTTCGGGTTTTGGTATATGGTATTCAAAATGACTTTTTCGGGCACAGCATTACCGTGTCCGGGCTGATTACCGGTACCGATCTCAAAAAACAGTTAAAAGGCAGAGACCTGGGAGAGGAGCTTCTGCTGCCGATCAATATGCTGAGAGACGGAGAAACGGTATTTCTGGATGATGTGACCATCCGTGAACTGGAACAATATCTGAATGTGAAAATCCGCGTTGTGGAACAGCCGGGTGAAGCCTTGCTTGAGGCTGTGCTCGGTGAGAAAGGCACGCGGACGCAGAATAGGAGACAAATATATGAGCAAACCGATTGTTGCTATTGTGGGCAGACCGAATGTGGGGAAATCCACACTTTTTAATGTCCTGGCAGGGGAGAACATTTCAATTGTGAAAGATACGCCGGGTGTGACCCGGGATCGTATTTACGCGGACGTAAGTTGGCTGAACCAGGATTTTACATTGATTGATACCGGCGGTATTGAGCCGGAGAGCAGCGATGTGATTCTCTCTCAGATGAGGGAGCAGGCACAGATTGCCATTGATACGGCAGATGTGATCATTTTCTTAGTCGATGTGCGTCAGGGTCTGGTGGATGCTGATGCCAAAGTGGCGGATATGCTTCGGCGAAGCGGGAAACCGGTAGTGCTTGTGGTGAATAAAGTGGATAACTTTGAAAAGTTTATGATGGACACTTACGAATTCTACAATCTCGGAATCGGGGATCCGCATCCCATATCCGCATCTGGAAAACTCGGCATAGGAGATATGCTGGAGGACGTGACCAAGTATTTTGAAGAAACGGTAGAAGATGAGGAAAAAGAAGATGTTCCGCAGATCGCCATTGTGGGAAAACCGAATGTAGGAAAATCTTCTATTATTAACCGTCTGTTGGGGGAGAACCGTGTGATTGTATCAAATGTTGCCGGTACTACCCGTGATGCCATTGATACAACCGTATTCTGGAATGATCGCGAATACAATTTTATTGATACGGCAGGTCTTCGCAAAAAAAATAAAATAAAAGAAGAACTGGAGCGATACAGCATCATCCGTACAGTTACTGCAGTGGAGCGTGCGGACGTGGTCGTTGTGGTAATCGATGCGGTGGAAGGAATAACAGAACAGGATGCGAAAATAGCAGGTATTGCCCACGAACGGGGGAAGGGTATCATTATCGCCGTCAATAAATGGGATGCCATTGAAAAGAATGACAAAACCATGTACAAGTATACGGCCCGTGTTCGGGAAATCCTTTCCTATATGCCGTATGCAGAGCTTCTGTTTATATCGGCTGAGACAGGGCAGCGTATAAACAAACTTTTTGAGACCATTGACATGGTTCTGGAAAATCAGACCCTCCGCATCCAGACCGGAGTTCTGAATGAAATTATGGCTGAGGCAGTTGCCCTGCAGCAGCCGCCTTCTGACAAGGGAAAACGGCTGAAACTGTTTTATATCACGCAGGTTGCAGTAAAACCGCCGACTTTTGTGATTTTTGTCAATGACAAGCAGCTGATGCATTTTTCTTATACAAGATATCTGGAAAATAAGATCAGGGATGCCTTCGGTTTCCGTGGAACCTCGTTAAAATTCCTGATACGTGAACGAAAGGAAAAGTAAGATGACGGAGCGAATTGTCAGTCTGCTGATCGGCTATGCTTTTGGGCTGTTTCAGACCGGCTATCTATACGGAAAAATGAAGGGGATTGATATCCGCAATTACGGAAGCGGAAACGCCGGCACCACCAACGCACTGCGCACCCTGGGGAAAAAGGCAGGACTTATTACATTTCTGGGTGACTGCCTGAAATGTCTGCTTGCAGTTTTAGCTGCAAGGATCATTTTTGGCGCCGCACATCCGGAGCAGAGAATGGTCTATGGTATGTATGCCGCTGCCGGAGCCATTCTTGGACACAATTTTCCATTTTACCTGAAATTTAAGGGCGGAAAGGGAATTGCATGTACGGCAGGATTGATCGCATCCTTTAACTGGGTGATGA
Source organism: Lachnospiraceae bacterium (assembly GCA_022767285.1). Lineage (GTDB taxonomy): Bacteria > Bacillota > Clostridia > Lachnospirales > Lachnospiraceae > JALENY01. The sequence goes on from JALENY010000011.1 coordinate 27,525, forward strand.
TCATTATTGGGCTTGTATGTTTTCTGACCCCGTTTCTGACTACACATTATGTATCGCTCGGCTCGCTTCTGGTTTATATCGGATTTGTTGTCGGCATGGTCATTATGGGGCAGACCGGCTATCTGGGAATGGAGCAGATCTATTTGAACGAGATGTATGTTATTGCGGTGCTTCTTGCAGTTATGGCATTTTGGAGACACAGACAGAACATCGTTCGCCTGATTCATGGCAGCGAGCGAAAAACATATCTGAGCAAAAAGAACAGAGCGGAAGAAAACATACAAAATAATATATCCGCATAACAGGAGGATGAAAATATGGCAAAAGTAAGTATCATCGGAGCGGGAAGCTGGGGCACAGCGCTGTCACTGGCTCTGAATAAAAACGGTCACGATGTGACTATCTGGTCTATTATAGAAGATGAAGTCAAAATGCTCAGTGAAAAAAGAGAGCATGAATTCAAACTCCCGGGTGTCAAAATCCCGCAGGAAATTGAGATAACATCAGATCTGGAATATAGTTTAAAAGACAGAGATTTGGTTGTTCTTGCAGTGCCTTCACCCTACACCAGAAGTACTGCTCATCAAATGACGCCTTATGTTGCTGATGGACAACTGATTGTCAATGTGGCAAAGGGTGTGGAAGAGAAAACTCTCATGACGTTAAGTGAGATTATCGAGGAAGAAATCCCGCAGGCAAATGTAGCGGTCTTATCCGGACCGAGCCATGCAGAGGAAGTGGGAAGAGGTATGCCTACTACTCTGGTTGCCGGCGCGAAAAATAAGAAAACAGCGGAATATATTCAGAATGTTTTCATGAGCCAGGTGCTTCGTGTTTATACAAGCCCGGATATTCTGGGAATCGAACTTGGCGGCGCTTTAAAGAATGTCATCGCTCTTGCTGCCGGTACTGCAGATGGGCTCGGGTACGGCGATAATTTAAAAGCTGCATTGATTACCCGGGGAATCACGGAGATTTCCCGTCTGGGTATTGCAATGGGTGCACATGCGGAGACTTTCTACGGATTGACCGGTATCGGAGATCTGATCGTAACCTGTGCCAGTGTTCACAGCCGTAACCGGAAGGCCGGTTATCTGATCGGAAAGGGTTATACCATGAAGGAAGCCATGGACGAAGTGAAAATGATCGTGGAAGGCGTATATTCTGCTAAAGCTGCCATAGGACTGGCTGAAAAATATGAAGTAGAACTGCCGATCATCGAACAGGTCAATAAGGTTCTTTTTGAAAACAAAAATGCCCGCGATGCAGTGGAAGAGCTGATGCTTCGCGACAAGAAGATTGAGGTTTCCGGACTTCCCTGGTAATAAAATGTGAAAAAGTTGAATAAGCGATAGGAAAAGGGTTCCTGTAAAAGTAGAAAAGGTTCTGCCGTCTGGCAGAACCTTTTTGTCATCTCAAATCTTCCGGTATGCTGGAACTCCGGTAATCTTCATTCAATTCATCGATCAGCTGCATATCAATAGCACTCAGCTCAAAATCAAAAATCTGTGCATTGCTAATAATTCTATCCGGGTGGACGGATTTCGGAATAACAGCCACACCTTTCTGAATACTCCATCGAAGTCCAACTTGGGCTGTGGTTTTATTATACTTTTGTGCGATTCTGGATATAATCGTGTTATTCAGATATGCGCCTCTGGCGAGGGGGGAATATGCCTGAACAGCAATGCCTTTTAAGCGGCAGTATGCCAGGATGTCAGAACGATTCCAAAGAGGATGTAATTCGATCTGGTTGACAGCCGGCACAATACCGGAAACAGCAGCGAGTTCCTCAAGCTGTAAAACAGTGAAGTTGCTGACACCGATGGATTTTGCGCGGCCGGAACGATTGATTTTTTCGAGTTCTCTCCAGGTTTCCTTGAAGCAGCCCGGAACCGGCCAATGAATCAGGTACAGATCAACATAATCCAGTTTCAAGCGGTCGAGGCTGCGATTGAAAGAGCCTTCGATATCACCGACACGCTGTGCATTGTTCCATATTTTTGTGGTGATAAAAAGCTCCTCTCGCGGGATAGAGAGTTCACGGATTCCGCGTCCCACGCCGTCCTCATTTTTATATACGGAGGCGGTATCAATCAGGCGATAACCGGCGTTGACTGCGTGGAAAATGGCATCCTCTACTATGCCATCGCCGGTTGCTTTGTAGACACCCAGACCCAGCAGGGGCATTTTCTGCCCGTTGTTCAGTTCGATTGTTTGTTCCGTGGGTAACATGATTCAATACCTCATAATGCAAGCAATAAGATTAAGCAATTTTCTAAAGTAATATACCATATAAATATGAAATAAGAAAGAAAGATTTGTTACGAAAGTAATAAATGTTATTGTTAAAAAAAGGTGAAGTATTGAAAAAAATACAATTCATTCTGTGCATTTTGCTGTATGCCCTATTGCTAATTTGGAATGCGTAGGTTATAATACTCGTATATTGACAAAATATTGTCATTCTGTGCGCATTCATAAGAATGCAGGGAAAATACAGCTCAAAATCGGAGAAAAAAGGAGGGCAAACATGCATTTGATTAAAGATGAAAACGGGAATCTGATCTCTCACGGACATGCCCACGAACATGCGCATACCCATACGTATGAACACAACCATGAGCATACCCATGAACATGGACACGAAGAAGAACATAACCATACCCACGAGGGTCATGGACATCATCACAGCACTCCGTCAGGTGAATGCGGCGGACAGTGTGGTGAATGCAGCAGTGACTGCGGACACGATCCGAAAAAAGAGGCGTTGGCATTGGTGACCTATATGCTGCAGCATAATGAACATCATGCAGCAGAATTGGATCAAATGGCAGATAATCTGGTAAAGCTCGGACTGGATGAGGCTGCAAAACAGATCAAAGAGAGTGTCAGCGATTTTCAGAAAGGAAATCTGCGTCTTAGTCTGGCACTGACCTTGATGAAAGAGCAGATGAAGGAGGGCTGAAACAATGTGTCTTGCTACCGTATATAAAACCGGCGATGACAGCGTGCTTTTCCGCAATGTGAGCCGTCTGGATGTAGATGGTAAGAAGATCACGCTTCGTGATATCCTCGGAGATGAAAAAGTGTTTGAGGGCAGTATTGTGATGGTTGATCTGGCGAACAGTATCGTAAAACTGAATCTGGATTAAGTAAGACTGAATCAGGTATCCAAAGGCTTAAATGCCTGGAAATATAATGCATCTGAAAGATGTATAAAAACAGCGGAGGTAGAAAAAATGGCAGTAAAATTATCTGAAATGATGAAAGAGAAAATGCTTCTTTCATTTGAGCTTTTCCCACCAAAAACAGACAAAGGTATGGAAAATCTTCCCGGAACAATTGATCATCTGTGCAAGTACAAACCGGAGTATATCTCCTGTACTTACGGTGCCGGCGGAACAAATGTAGGAAAAAATATGGATGTCTGCAAAATGATCAAAGCAGCAGGAACAGTCCCGGTAACACATTTTACCTGCATCGGAAACACAGCTGAGGGAATCAAAGAGCAGCTGCAGAACTATCTGGACAACGGTGTTGATCATATGCTGGCTCTTCGCGGAGACCTTCCCTTCGGATGGACTGGAACCGGCGGAGATTTTTCCTATGCAACTGACCTGGTTGCTTTTGTGCGCAAAGAGTTTGGTGACAAAATTGAGATCGCAGTTGCAGGTTCTCCGGAAGGACATATTTCCTGCAGAAGCCTGGAAGCTGATATCGCAGTTCTGAAACAGAAACAGGACAACGGTGCGGACTATATCATGACTCAGCTCTGCTGGGATATGGAACAGTTTAAATACTGGCTGGATGCAATCCGCAAAGCAGGTGTAACCATGCCGGTAGATGTAGGTATCATGCCGATTCTCGATCAGGCAGCTACCATCAATATGGCACTGTCACGTAATGCATGTGTAATGCCGCGCAAACTTTGCGAACTGATCTCCAAACACTGGATTTTCCCGAATCCGTTCGACAAAGAACCGTTCGATGCAGCTGCTGAGCAGAAAAAAGCAGACTTCAAGAAAGCTGGTATTGAATATACCATTAATCAGATTGATGAATACCGTGCACTGGGTATCAATGGTATCCATCTGTATGCATTGAACAAATGGAAAGACGTATCAGAAATCATTGATGCATCAGGTATTCGCACACTTGTATAAATATACATAACTGTTTTTAGGAGGTGGCCTTAATGGCGCATGTAATTGCAATCGCAGGCAAAGGCGGAGTTGGAAAGACTACTTTGTGCGGTATGATGATACAATATCTCTGTAATCGGAAAAAAGGACCGGTTCTTGCAGTAGATGCAGATGCCAATTCAAATTTGAATGAAGTTCTCGGAGTGGAAGTGGAAACAACTCTCGGTGATATCAGAGAGGAGATAGCACGTGCAGAGATGAGCGTAAAATCCCCTATTCCGGCAGGGATGACAAAAGCGGATTATGCGGAATTCAAGTTCAGCAGCGCTTTGGTGGAGGAAGATGACTATGATCTTCTGGTCATGGGAAGAACCCAGGGTAAGGGTTGTTACTGCTATGTAAACGGACTTCTTCAGGCACAGCTTTCCAAGTTCCAGAATTCCTATCCCTATATTGTGGTCGACAATGAGGCCGGTATGGAACATATCAGCCGCGGTGTGCTGCCAAGTATGGAGACTGCAATTCTGGTCAGTGACTGTTCAAGAAGAGGTATTCAGGCTGTTGGAAGAATCGCACAATTGATTAAGGAATGTGATATGCACCCGTCTTCAGTTGGACTGATCGTCAATCGTGCGCCGGGAGGCCGTTTGAATGATGGAATTAAAGAAGAAATACAGCTTCAGGGATTGAACCTTCTTGGGGTAGTTCCACAGGATGAGCAGGTATACGAATATGACTGTGAGGGAAAACCGACCACACAGATTCCGGACAGCTCTCCGGTGAAAAAAGCCCTTTATGAAATCCTTGATAAAATGAATCTGTAATCTTTTTTTGAATAAAAATAACCCATGGGGGCGGATGGGATAATACGCCTCGTAGCTCTATGAAAAATAAGGAGGATTATATGAGCGAATTTAAGTTAACATCAGTAGAAGAAATGGAAGCGGCTACTGCCCGGCTGTTGGAAACAGCAGAAAAAGTCGGTGCCGACACCTGGCAGTTACGTGTAAAAAGACAGACACCACACTGCAAATTTGGCGAGACCGGTGTTTGTTGCCGTCTCTGTTCTATGGGACCCTGCCGTGTTACTCCGAAGGCTCCGAGAGGAATCTGCGGATGCGATGTACACGGTATCGTAGGAAGAAATTTCCTGAATTTTACAGCCGGCGGTTCAGCAACTCATTCCGACCACGGTCGTGAAATCTGCCATACATTACACAAGGCTGCTCCGGATGGAAACTACAAAATAAAAGATCCGGAAAAATTGATTCGCATTGCAAAAGAATGGGGTATTGAAACGGAAGGGCGCGATATTTACGATCTTGCAAAAGAAGTATCCGAGACAGGTCTTTTGGAATACGGAAAGCCTTTCGGTACACAGCGTTTTCTCAAAAGAGCTCCGAAACATACACAGGAAATCTGGGCTCGTGAAGAAATTGAACCGCGTGCCATCGACCGTGAAGTCTCAACAGCACTTCATATGACTCATATGGGATGTTCTTCCAAATCGGAAGCTCTGATCCGTCAGTCGCTGCGCTGCGGTCTGTCCGATGGATGGGGTGGTTCCATGATGGGTACAGAGTTCTCTGATGTACTTTTCGGAACTCCGAAGGAAGTTGATACAGAGGCTAACCTTGGCGTTATGGAAGTAGAAAATGTCAATATCGTTGTTCACGGACACGATCCGTCTCTTTCCGAGATGATCTGTGAAGTGGCTGATTCTCCGGAAATGATTGCGAAAGCAAAAGCTGTTGGTGCAAAAGGCATTACGATCTCCGGTGTCTGCTGTACCTCCAATGAAGTTGCTATGCGCCGTGGTATCCCGATGGCAGGTAACTTCCTGCAGCAGGAAAATGTTGTTCTGACCGGTGCCTGCGAAGCGATTGTTGTTGATGTTCAGTGTATCTTCCCGGCACTTGGCCCCCTTAGCAAATGCTTCCATACTAAATTTATTACAACTTCTCCGATCGCTCAGATGCCGGATTCGGATTTCGTTCGTTTCAATTCATCTACAGCAGGAGAAAATGCAAAGAAAATTGTTGAACTTGCTATTGATAACTTCAAAAATCGTAAACCGGAACTGGTTCATATTCCGAACATTAAACAGAAAGCTACCGTTGGCTATTCTTTTGAAGAAATTGTACATAAACTGGATGGTGTTACAAACTCCATCGTTGACAAGACAGGAACCACTATGCCGCTGGTTGACTGTGTAAAATCAGGTGTCCTTCGCGGTGCTGTTGCCATGGTTGGATGTAACAACCCGAAGATTCGTCCGGACGCAGCTCACATCGAACTGATGAAAAAGCTGATCGCAAACGATATTATTTTAGTAGTATCCGGATGTTCAGCTCAGGCTGCTGCAAAAGCAGGTTTGATGGACAAACGTGCGAAAGATCTGTGTGGCGCAGGTCTTAAGAGAGTCTGCGAACTGGCTGATATCCCGCCGGTACTGCACATGGGTTCCTGCGTTGATATTTCCCGAATGATGGTTCTGGCTTCTGAGATTGCAAAAGATTCCGGATGGAACATTTCTCAGATCCCACTGGTAGGATGTGCTCCTGAGTGGATGTCAGAAAAAGCTGTTTCCATCGGTAACTATGTTGTTGCTACCGGTATTGATACTTATCTTGGTGTTGAACCGTATGCTACGGGTTCCGAGGAAGTGGATCAGCTGTTAAAAGGCGGTCTGCGTGACTGGGTTGAGGCTGCTTATACTGTCGAATCAGACATTGATAAACTGGGCGACCTGATGATTGAAGCGATTGAGAATAAGAGAACCGCACTTGGTATTTAATATCGGTGCTGGAAAGGATGAATAAGCATGAAAATAGCAGTGACCGGTAAGGGCGGTGTCGGCAAAACAACTTTTGCGGCAACCTTAGCCCGGCTCTATGCAGCGGAGGGAAAGAGTGTACTGGCGGCGGATGTGGATCCGGATGCCAACCTGGGACTGGCTCTGGGGTTTGATGAGGAAACCCTGGACTCCATCGTTCCGATTTCAAAGATGAGAAAATTGGTGGAAGAGAGGACCGGCGCCAGTGCGGATAACAAGTTTTTCCGGATTAATCCGAAGGTCGACGATATTCCCGATGCCTACGCTAAAACATGTAATGGAGTAAAACTTCTCGTTATGGGTACGGTGGAAACCGGCGGAGGCGGATGTGTCTGTCCGGAGCATGTAATGCTGAAACGGATTATCAACCACCTGGTTCTTCGAAGCGATGACGTGGTCATTCTTGATATGGAAGCCGGACTGGAACATCTGGGACGCGGAACTACAGCAGGAATGGACCGGTTTATAGTGGTGATCGAACCTGGGGCAAGAAGTGTACAGACCTACAAAAACGTAAAGCGTCTGGCAGAAGATCTTGGCGTACATCAGGTAAGTGTTGTGGCAAACAAAGTCCGCAGTGCAGAGGATGAGAGTTTTATAAAAAGCCGCATACCGGCAGAAGATCTGCTTGGGTTTATTCATTACAATGAAGACGTAATTGACGCCGATCGTCAGGGCAAATCCCCTTATGATTTCAGCGAAGTTGCAACGAATGAAATAAAGCAAATCAAAGAAAAAATAGATCAATCAATGATCTGAACGGAGGTATGACAGTGTTATTATTTGATATTGTATTTAACGGTAATGATAAAATGTATGACAGAGCAGTTGCTGATCTGGACGCTGCCATCGCAAAATACGGTGAGGATAAAGCAGTTGGTTTTCCGGATACCGCATACAGCCTGCCATGTTATTATTCCGAGACCGGAGAGAAAATCTCCACACTCGGAGAAATGAAAGAAGCTCTTAAATATGTTAAGAGCCTTATGACCAGAGAGAGACGTCTTGACTCCGGTTTTAAGTCCGGTGTGGCTACTGCTCTTGCAGCAGAGTTTATTGAAGCTCTGAAATATATTGATGGCGCACAGCCATACGAACTTCCCTATGAGGGACATTTCTCTGATGCAAAAATCCGTGAACTCGGTGTTCCGCTTGTAACAGGCGACATCCCGGGTGTAGCAGTTATTATTGGAAAGGCTCCGACTGCTCAGGATGCAGTTGATCTGGTAAAGAGCTATCAGTCTCAGGGTATTTTTGTTACGCTGGTAGGTGACTGCATTGAGCAGATCGCAGAAGCAGGCTACAAAACAGGATTTGGTGTGCGTGTTGTACCGCTTGGAAAAGAAATCAGCTCTGTAGTACATGTTGTATCCGTGGCTTTAAGAGCAGCTCTTATCTTCGGTAATGTTACTCCTGGTGACAAGGCAGCTCTTCAGAAGTATACATTCAACAGAATTAACGCATTTGTCAATGCATTTGGCCCGCTGGATGATCTGACTGTTGCCTGTGGAGCAGGTGCGATCTACTACGGATTCCCGGTAGTGACTAATGATATGGATTATACACCGTCCGTACCGAAGAGCCTGATTAAATATGAAGATGTTTCTCAGTGGAATCCGATTTCACTGGAAGCACGCGGCATCAAGATCAAAATCACCAATATCGATATTCCGGTTGCATTTGCTTCCGCTTTTGAGGGCGAGATCATTCGCCGCGGGGATATGCAGGTTGAATTTGACGGTTCCCGTGTTGACTGCTTCGAACTTGTTCAGTCTAAAGAACTTACCGAAGTGGAAGACCATAAGATCGAAGTGATCGGACCTGAAATTGATGCCTTTGAAGTTGGAACAAAACATTCCATCGGTTATGTGGTAGAAGTTGCAGGAAAGAACATGAATGCTGACTTCGAACCGGTATTTGAACGTAAATTCCACAGCTATATCAACTGTATCGAAGGTGTTATGCACACCGGCCAGCGTGATATGATCCGTGTTCGTATCAGCAAAGATGCATTCAATGCAGGCTTCCGTGCAAAACACATTGGTGAAGTTTTATATGCTAAGATCAAAAATGAATTTGATGCAGTAGTTGATAAATGCCAGGTGAAGATTTATACAAATCCGGAAGACTGTACAAAACTGCGTCATGAGCTGGCAATTCCGGCATTTGACAAACGTGATGACCGTCTGTCCACGCTGACTGATGAATCTGTGGATGTATATTACAGCTGTATCATGTGTCAGGCATTCTCTCCGTCTCATGTATGTGTGGTTACTCCGGAAAGACTTGGTCTTTGCGGTGCAGTATCATGGCTGGATGCAAAAGCAACCAATGAACTGGATCCGTCAGGTCCGTGTCAGGTTATCACAAAAGAGCGTGTGATCGACGAGAGAACCGGTGCTTACGAAGATGTTAACGAAGCGGTAAACAAATTCTCCCAGGGTGCGCTGGAAAAAGTCACACTGTACTCTATTATGGAAGACCCGATGACTTCCTGTGGATGCTTTGAGTGTATTTGCGGTATTGAGCCATTCTCCAACGGCGTAATTATTGCCAACCGTGAATATTCCGGAATGACACCGCTTGGAATGACCTTCCCGGAACTGGCTTCCATGACGGGCGGCGGTGTTCAGACACCTGGTTTCATGGGGCATGGAAAACACTTCATTGCTTCCAAGAAATTCATGAAGGCAGAGGGCGGTATTGAGCGTATCGTATGGATGCCGAAGGAACTGAAAGAAACCGTTGCTGAAAAACTGAATGCCACAGCAAAAGAATTATATGGCATTGACAACTTTACCGATATGATCGGTGATGAGACAATCGCAGAAGATCCGGAAACTCTGGTTGCATTCCTTACAGAAAAGGGACATCCGGCACTGGGTCTTGATCCGATGATGTAATGGAACATGGTAACTATAATATCTGCGCGGTATCCGGTTGAAAAACCGGATACTGCGGAGAGTTTTCGCATGTAAAGAAAGGAGATCAGAAAGTATGTTAATTAACAGAATTTTTAACGGTAATGATGCAGTCTACGGTCTGACAGAAGGCGCAGTTGACAATGCAATAGCACAGTATGGTGCAGATAAAGCAATTAGCTTCCCGAATACCGCATACTGTCTGCCCTGTTATTATGCAGTGACCGGTGTTAAGGTAAAAACTTTGGGCGAATTGAAAGAAGCGCTTGGTGTTGTAAAATCACTGATGACCAGAAATCATGAGCTGGACGACGCGCTCATGTCTGGTGTGGCTACTGCATTGTGTGCGGAATTTATTGAGGTTTTGAAGTTTATTGATGGAGCAAATCCATATGAAGAGCCGTGTTACGGACATCTTTCGGATGCGATCATCCGTGAATTGGGTGTTCCTCTTGTTACGGGAGATATCCCCGGAGTAGCCGTTATTCTCGGCAGCGCACCGACCGCACAGGAAGGTGTGAATCTGATCAAGAGCTATCAGGCACAGGGTATCTTAGTAACTTTGGTTGGCGGAATCATTGACCAGTGTGAAGAAGTTGGTTTTAAGACCGGTTACGGTCTTCGTGTGGTACCGCTTGGTAAAGATGTTACTTCCGTTATCCATGTGGTATCTGTTGCGATCCGTGCAGCGCTTATTTTCGGTAATGTGACACCGGGTGATGCAGGTGCATTGCTGGCTTATACCTCTCAGCGCGTACCGGCATTTGTTAATGCATTCAAACCGATCGACGATGTGATCCTGGCAGCCGGTGCCGGTGCGATCAAGCTTGGCTTCCCGGTTATCTCCAATGAGACGGAGAACATTGCAGAAGTTCCCGGAGCACTGATCCAGCAGCTTGATACGGCAGCTATGAACGCAACTTCTCTGGAAGCGCGCGGCATTAAGATCAAAGTAACCAAGATTGATATCCCGGTTGCTTTTGCCTCTGCGTTCGAAGGAGAGATTGTTCGCCGCGGCGACATGCAGGTTGAATTTGACGGTTCTCGTGTAGACTGTTTTGAACTTGTAAAATCAAGAGATCTCTCCGAGGTGGAAGATCATAAGATCGAATTGATCGGTCCGGATTTTGATGAATTTGAAGTGGGAAGCAAACATTCCATCGGCTATGTGGTAGAAGTAGCCGGAAAGAGCATGCAGCCTGATTTTGAGCCGGTATTTGAGCGTAAATTCCACAGTTATATCAACTGTATCGAGGGAATTATGCATACCGGCCAGCGTGACATGATCCGTATCCGTGTAAGCAAGGAAACCTTCAACGCAGGATTCCGTGCAAAACATCTGGGCGAAGTTCTGTACGCAAAAATCAAGAACGAATTTGAGGCAGTTGTTGACAAATGCCAGGTAAAGATTTACACCAATCCGGAGGATTGTACAAAATTGCGCCATGAGCTGGCAATCCCGGCTTTTGATCAGCGTGATGAGCGTCTGGAAACCCTTACGGATGAATCTGTTGATGTATATTACAGCTGTATTATGTGTCAGGCATTCTCACCGTCCCATGTATGTGTCGTTACTCCGGAGAGACTTGGCCTTTGCGGTGCAGTTTCATGGCTGGATGCGAAAGCAACAAACGAACTGGATCCTGCCGGCCCCTGCCAGGTTATCACAAAAGAGCGCGTGATCGATGAGAGCCTGGGCGCTTATGAAGATGTCAATGAAGCGGTTGAGAATTTCTCTCACGGCGCATTGAATAAAGTTACTCTGTACTCCATCATGCAGGATCCTATGACCTCCTGTGGATGTTTTGAGTGTATCTGCGGTATTGAGCCGTTCTCAAACGGTGTTATCATCGCAAACCGTGAATATTCCGGGATGACACCTCTTGGAATGACTTTTCCTGAACTGGCATCCATGACCGGCGGCGGTGTTCAGACACCGGGCTTTATGGGACATGGAAAGCACTTCATCGCTTCCAAGAAGTTTATGAAAGCGGAGGGTGGAATCGAGCGTATCGTATGGATGCCGAAAGAGCTGAAAGATACCGTTGCGGAGCGCCTGAACGCAACTGCAAAAGAGCTTTACGGAATTGAAAACTTTACGGATATGATCGGTGATGAGACAATCGCAACAGATCCCGAAACACTTGTTACATTTTTAACAGAAAAAGGTCATCCGGCATTGTCAATGGAACCTATGATGTAGTATAATCGAAAAAGAAAATAATGAAGGAGGCTGAACAAAATGCCGTTTAATCACAAACCACAAAAGTTTAATGCATCTATTAATACTGTAGAAATCGGATGTGGGGACAAAGCCATTACTTTGGGAGGAGAAAAGACGTTCCCATTCTATACATTCGATGCTCCGCTTGAAAACGCTCCGAAAATCGGAGTTGAAATTTCTGATATGGGTCTGGAAGGCGCTCCGGCAGGCGTTGTTGCTTATTACGGAGAAGGCGCTTCTTATGCAGAAATGGCGAAAAAAGCAGCAGCTATGGAAGGTGCAGATTTTGTATGCCTGAAACTGGAAGGCGGAGATCCCAACGGCGAGAATAAGAGTATTGATGAGCTGATCGAGGTTGTAAAAGAGGTTGGCGAAGCAATCGACGTTCCGCTTGTTGTTGAAGGATGCAAAAATGTAGAAAAAGATTCTGAGTTATTACCGAAAGTAGCAGAAGCATTGCAGGGCAAAAATGTTCTGATCCTGTCCGCGAGAGAAGAAAACTACAAAGCAGTCGGCGCTTCCGCAGGCCTTGCTTACCAGCAGAAAGTTGGTGCTGAGTCAGCAGTAGATATCAACCTTGCAAAACAGTTGAACGTTGTAACCACACAGTTAGGCGTTGCTCCAAAGAGTATCGTTATGAACGTTGGTTCTGCAGCAGTAGGATACGGTTTTGAGTATGTGGTTTCTACTATGGATCGTATCAAAGCGGCTGCTCTGTCCCAGGGTGATGCTATGCTCCAGATGCCTATTATCACTCCGGTAGCAGATGAGTGCTGGTCTGTAAAAGAAGCTATGGCTTCCGAAGCAGATATGCCGGCATGGGGTCCTGCAGAAGAGCGTGGAATTAAAATGGAAATCGCAACTGCTGCTGCAGTTCTGGCTTCCGGTTCCGATGCTGTACTGCTGAAACACCCGCAGTCTGTTGCAACAATTTCTAAAATGATTAAGGAACTGGCTTAATTAGGATAATAGGAGGATAATAACTATGGCTTTAAATGGTATTCAGATATTTAAATTGACACCAAAAAAGAACTGTAAAGAATGCGGATGCCCGACATGTATGGCGTTTTCCATGAAAGTTGCACAGGGTGCTATGGATATTAGCGCATGTCCGCATATGTCACAGGAAGCAATTGACTCTCTTTCCGAGGCAACTGCACCGCCAATGAAGACCATCAAAGTTGGTGTTGGCGAAAATGAATACTCTCTTGGCGGTGAGACAGTTCTGTATCGTCACGAAAAAACATTTGTGAGCAGAACACGATATGCAGTATCTGTATGCAGCTGTATGGATGATGCAGAAGCAGACGCTGCTCTTGAAGCTGCAAAAGTTGTTGATTACGATCGTATCGGCGAGAGAATGCATGTTGAACTGATCAATGTGAACTACGCTGGAAACGGTACTGACAAATATGTAGAATTAGTTAAGAAAGCAGCTGCATGTGATCGTACACTGGTTCTTTCCTGTACTGATGTTGAGGCTGCAAAAGCCGCTCTTGAAGTATGCAAAGCTGCAAAACCGATCTTAAACGGAGCAGATGCTTCAAACTATGCAGAGATGAATGCAGTTGCCACTGCTGCCGGTGTTGTACTGGGTGTTAGAGGTAAAGACATTAACGAACTGTATGATACTGTTGCAGCAATCGAAAAACTGGGCAACAAGAACCTGGTGATTGATACAACTATGCCTACTATCAAAGAAACCTACGCTGCTACAGTTCAGTCCAGAAGAGCTGCCATCAAAGACGGAGACAGAACCTTCGGATATCCGTCTATCGTTAATCTGGCCGCTGTTGCTGCAGATGATACTTATATTCAGACCGCTCTTGCATCTACATTTACTATGAAATACGGTTCCATCATTGTAATGAGCGCAATGACTTATGCAGATGCTCTTCCGCTGTACGGTTTAAGACAGAATGTATTTACCGACCCGCAGAAACCGATGAAAGTTGAGCCGGGCATTTATCAGATCAATGGTGCTGACGAAAATTCTCTTTGCCTGACTACCGTAGACTTTGCTCTTACATACTTTGTAGTAAGCGGTGAACTGGAGCGTTCCGGTGTTCCGTGCAATCTGGTAATCAGCGATGCAGGCGGATTATCCGTACTGACAGCATGGGCTGCAGGCAAACTTTCTTCTACTTCTGTATCTGAGTTCATCAAAGCAAATGTAGAACCGAAAGTAAAATGCAGAAAACTGATCATTCCGGGTAAAGTTGCCGTATTGAAGGGCGACATTGAAGCAAAACTTCCGGGATGGGAAGTTATCGTAGCTCCGAGAGAGGCTGTTGACCTTGTTAAATTCCTGAAGGAATTAACAGCATAATTGAATAAAAACTACCCTGCGGGAAACCGCAGGGAAAAACAGAAAATATATTTTAAAGGAGAAAAACTATGGCTAAATTCGTTACAATTGGTGAAAGAATTCACTGTATTTCCCCGTCTATCAGAAAAGCAATGGAAACACGCGATCCGGAACCGATCTTAAAAAGAGCAAAAGAGCAGATCGCTGCCGGTGCTACTTACCTTGATGTAAACATCGGACCTGCTGAGAACGATGGTGAAGAACTGATGAAATGGGCTGTACAGTTGATCCAGTCTGAGTGCGACAATGTTCCGCTTGCTCTGGATACTGCCAACAAAAAAGCTATTGAAGCTGGTATCTCCGTATACAACAGAAGCAAAGGAAAACCGATCGTTAACTCCGCAGATGCAGGCGGAAGAATTGAAAATATTGACCTTGCAGCAGCCAATGATGCTATCGTTATTGCACTCTGCTCTGCAGAAGGTATCGCAGCAGACAATGATGAGCGTATGATGCACTGCCAGAACATGCTGGAGCGTGGACTTATGCTTGGTATGGAAGCAGAGGATCTGTGGTTTGACCCGCTGTTCCTGGTTGTTAAAGGTATGCAGGACAAACAGATGCAGGTTCTTGAGGCAATCAAGATGTTCTCCGATATGGGATTGAATTCTACCGGTGGTCTGTCTAACAACTCCAATGGTATGCCGAAACATATCAGACCGATCATGGACTCTGCCCTGGTTGCTATGGCAATGATGAATGGACTTACATCCGCTATTGTTAACCCATGTGATTTGAGACTGATGGAGACCATCAAGTCCTGTGATATTTTCAAAAACAACACATTATATGCAGACTCTTATTTGGAGATCTAAGAAGGAGTAAAGTATGCCACGTATAACATTTCGTTTTGAAGAAGGAGAAGATGTTGTTATATTTGCTACAAGGGGCGATAACCTGCTGGAGATTGCCCGTGATGCCAATGTAGCAATTGATGCTCCCTGTTCCGGAAATGCATCCTGCGGAAAATGCAAAGTACGACTGGTCGAGGGAGAGCTGGATTCCCAGCAAACACGTCATATATCCGATGAGGAATATGAACAGGGCTGGAGACTTTCCTGTGTCAGCAAGATCGCCGGCGATGTAACCGTTCTGGTACCGGATATTGCATCGGCATACCGCGGGAGAATGAAAGTGGCTGACTTAAGTTCGCCGGAAGAAGTGGCAATCTTTGAACAGGCGAAAAAAGAAGTGGAAGAAGCAGGTCTGGCGCTTCATAATAATCTGGAACTGCTGGATCTGACTGTGAACAAACCAACGCTGGATGATACGATGCCGGACAATGAACGTCTGGAGCGGGCTATTCAGAGCACTGTGGGTATTGACAAGGTGATCATTCCTTATGCCGTACTGCATAAAATGCCTGACGTGTTCCGTGAAAATGATTTTAAGTTCAAGGTATTGATTCAGAAGGCAAAAAAAACCGTTTTTGTCTACGATATTTATCCGCAGAATGCGGATATCGTAGTTGGCGGACTGGTGGTGGACATTGGCACCACCACCGTATCCGCTCTGTTAGTCAATATGTTAACCGGGGAGGTGCTGGCCAAGGCATCAACCGGAAATGGGCAGATCAGATATGGTGCGGATGTCATTAACCGCATCATTGAATCGACCAAACCCGGAGGAAAATATCGCTTGCAGAAGGCGATTATTGATGAGACTCTGAACCCGCTGATTGTCCATATGTGTAAGGTAGCAGGAATTAAGTCAAAATGGATCTATCGTGCCAGTATTGCATGCAATACCACTATGAACCACCTGCTGCTTGGCATTAATTCGGATCCGGTTCGTATGGAACCATATATTCCGACTTTTTTTAAGACGAACTCTGTTTATGCATCGGATCTCCATCTTACGATCAATCCGGATGCACACATAATTTTGGCTCCGAATATCGGAAGCTATGTGGGCGGAGATATAACAGCCGGTACGCTGGTCAGCCTCATCTGGAACCGTCCGGAGTTTTCCCTGTTTGTGGATCTTGGCACAAATGGAGAACTTGTATTTGGTAATTCTGACTTTATGATGAGCTGTGCGTGTTCCGCTGGTCCTGCCTTTGAAGGAGGAGATATCAGCTGCGGTATGCGTGCAACCGATGGTGCCATTGAAGCCTGTACCATTGATAAAGCAACTATGGAACCAACGTATGTAGTTGTTGGTGATCCGGGGACGAAGCCTATTGGTATTTGCGGATCGGGTATTATCGATGTCATCAGTGAATTGTTCCAGACCGGTATCATCAATCCGAAAGGAAAGTTCATACGTGATGGAAAACGGGTTAAGCGTGATGAACTGGGCAGAGGCAGCTATGTTCTTGCATTTTCGGACGAGGCGGATTCGGTAAAAGATGTGGAAATCACTGAAACGGACATTGACAGCTTCATTCGTGCAAAGGGAGCAATTTTTTCTGCCATTCGTACAATGCTCACATCGTTGGACTTCGATCTGTCTATGATTGAGGATGTGTATGTTGCAGGCGGAATCGGAAGCGGAATCAACATGCGCAACGCAGTGCGCATCGGTATGTTTCCGGATATCCCGCTTGAGAAGTTCCATTATATCGGAAATTCTTCTCTTTGCGGTGCCTATGCAATGCTTCTGTCTACAGCGGCAGAGCGAAAAACTTATGAATTGGCGAGAAATATGACGTATCTGGAACTCAGTGCTATACCGACTTATATGGATGAGTTTGTTGCGTGCTGTTTTATACCGCATACAGATTCGTCACTCTTCCCCAGTCTGACCCCGTAAGGGTGTCATAATGGTGTACCCGATATCAATTAATGGAGAAAACAAATGGAATACGCAAAAGACAGCAAGGAAAGGGTCCCTTTTGAACACTACCTGGCCCTGTTCCGGCAGGCGAATCCCGTCGACATAAGCAATCGAACAAATGTGCCATATGACAGAGAGCGGCAGTGTTTCACGATCCGTTTCATGAACACGCCATATAAAGTGACCTGGCCCGATTATCAGATTACCCATCTGGAAGAAACGGTCGGCTATTATCCCCTGGAAGATATGGTAGCTGCAAAAATATTAATACTCCGGTATTTGCTGGAGGGCTGTTATGCACCGGCTTCAGGCAAATTATTCACATATCGTGAAATGCCCTGGGGGGAAGTGTATTTCAGGCAATTTCAAGGCCGGTGTATTATGCGTCTCGCATTTGGCTTTGGAAATAAATTACAGAAATTTCAGGAAGTGATGGAAAAACTGGGGGCAGTCAGACTTACCGATGGTGACTGTTCTTACGAGCTGGAGCTTCTGGAAGGACTGTTTCTCAGATTTATTCTGTGGGAAGGCGACGAAGAATTTCCGCCGTCATCCCAGATCCTTTTCAGCGACAATTTCCCGCTGGCCTTTGCCGGTGAGGACATGGCTGTGGTGGGAGATATCACCATAGGAACGTTCAAAAAACTGTAAGCTGAATCAATTTGGTATAAAGCATCCCGCTTTATATATATTATGCGCAAAGTGAAAATAAAGGAGGTAACACGAAATGGGATTCAAAACTGACATTGAAATTGCTCAGGAGACAGAGATGCTTCATATTACAGAGATTGCAAAAAAAGCAGGCATCGATGCAAAATATCTGGAGCAGTACGGTAACTACAAGGCTAAAATTGATTACAATCTGTTAAAAGAGACCGAAGGTCAGGATGGAAAACTGGTTCTCGTTACAGCAATTAACCCGACTCCGGCAGGAGAAGGAAAGACAACAACAACCGTTGGTCTGGCTGATGGTCTTCAGAAACTGGGCAAAAATGTAATGGTAGCCCTTCGTGAGCCGTCACTGGGACCGGTTTTCGGTGTAAAAGGCGGAGCTGCAGGCGGCGGATACGCTCAGGTTGTGCCGATGGAAGATATCAACCTTCACTTCACCGGCGACTTCCATGCAATCGGTGCTGCAAATAACCTGCTGGCAGCTATGCTGGACAACCATATTTTCCAGGGCAACGAATTAAACATTGACCCGAGAAAAATCACATGGAGAAGATGTGTTGATATGAATGACCGTCAGCTTCGTTACGTTGTTGATGGTATGGGCGGCAGAACAAATGGTGTGCCGAGAGAAGATGGATACGATATTACCGTTGCATCTGAGATCATGGCAGTTCTTTGTCTGGCAAGTGACGTAGACGACTTAAAAGAACGTCTGTCAAAGATCATTGTTGGTTATACATATGGAAAACCGTCAGAGCAGAAACCGGTAACCGCAGGCGATCTGAAAGCTCAGGGCGCTATGGCAGCTCTTCTGAAAGATGCTCTGAAACCAAACCTGGTTCAGACTTTGGAACATGTACCGGCTATCGTTCATGGTGGACCGTTCGCAAACATCGCTCATGGATGTAACTCTGTAATCGCTACAAAGATGGCATTGAGACTCGGTGATTATGCGATCACAGAAGCTGGTTTCGGTGCTGACCTTGGTGCTGAGAAGTTCCTTGACATCAAGTGCCGTATGGCAGGTCTGAAACCGTCTGCAGTTGTTATCGTAGCAACCGTACGTGCTCTGAAATACAACGGCGGTGTTCCGAAGGCTGAGCTGAACAACGAAAATCTGGAAGCTCTGGAAAAAGGTATGCCGAACCTGCTGAAACATGTAAGCAACATCAAGAATGTATACAAACTTCCGTGTGTTGTTGCAATCAATGCATTCCCGACCGATACCAAGGCTGAACTTGACCTGGTAGAAGCAAAATGTAAAGAACTCGGCGTTAATGTTGCTCTGTCCGAAGTATGGGCAAAAGGCGGCGAGGGCGGTATCGCACTTGCAAAAGAAGTTATCCGTCTTGTTGAGGAGCCGAATGACTTTACTTATTCTTATGAGCTGGAAGGAAGCATTGAAGACAAGCTGAATCAGATCGTTCAGAAGATCTACGGCGGTAAGAAAGCAGTTCTGACAGCTAATGCTCAGAAACAGGCAAAACAGCTGGAAGCTCTTGGCTATGGCAACTGCCCGATCTGTGTTGCAAAGACACAGTACAGTCTGACCGATGACCAGACAAAACTGGGTGCTCCGACCGATTTTGAAGTAACGGTACGTAATCTTAAGATTTCCGCAGGTGCAGGCTTTATCGTAGCGCTGACCGGAGAAATCATGACTATGCCGGGTCTGCCAAAAGTTCCGGCTGCTGAGCGTATCGATGTAGATTCCACCGGTAAGATCTCTGGCTTGTTCTAAGACTGAAACATTCGATCCGGAGTACGCGTTTTTATACGTGTACTCCTGGATTTGATTCCTTATGAAAATTTGCATAAAAATTGAATTAGTAGGAGAAAAAGAATGGGATTTTCAACATCACCCTGTAATGAATTTGTAGAAGTTCTGGCTTCGAAAGCTCCGGTTCCGGGCGGCGGCGGTGCATCTGCCCTTGTTGGTGCTGTGGGTACCGCTCTCGGCAATATGGTGGGAAGTCTTACCGTTGGAAAGAAAAAATATGCGGATGTGGAAGCTCAGATGTATGAGCTGAAAGCAAAAGCAGATAAGCTTCAGGCAGAACTGCTCCATCTGGTTGAGCGCGATGCGGAAGTTTTTGAACCCCTTTCAAAAGCATATGGAATGCCCCGTGCCACAGAAGAGGAAAAAGCGGAGAAAGCACGCGTTATGGAGATCGTGCTGAAAGATGCATGTTCGGTACCCATGGAAATCATGGAAAAATGCTGTGAGGCTATTGATCTGATCGTTGAATTTGCTGCCAAAGGTTCCGCTCTGGCAATCAGCGATGCAGGTGTTGGAGCTGCTTTCTGTAAAGCGGCACTTCAGGGAGCCAGCCTGAATGTATATATCAATACAAAATCTATGGCAAACCGTGAATATGCGGAAGAATTAAATGCAAAAGCAGACGCCATGCTGGATAAATACACCAAGATTGCAGACGATGTATTTGCAGAAGTGCTTGGCAGATTAAAAAAATAAATACCACAGGCGGAGGACAAAATGGCAAAGCAATTATTAGGTAAAGAAGTAACTGCTGCTTTGAACGAAAAAATCAAAGCAAATGTGGCCGCCCTTCAGGAAAAAGGCATTAACCCGACTCTCGGCATCGTTCGTGTTGGCGAAAGACCGGATGACCTTTCCTATGAAAGAGGCGCTACAAAACGTTGTGAGACTTTAGGAGTTGCTTATGAGAAATTCCTTCTTCCGGAAGACTGTACTCAGGAAGAATTGATGGCAACCATCGACAAAGTGAACAATGATGATAAAATTCATGGAGTGCTGATTTTCAGACCCCTTCCGAAACATCTGGATGAAGCTGCTGTGATTAAAGCTCTGAAACCGGAAAAAGACGTTGACGGAATCACGGACGGTTCTATGGTAGGCGTTTTTGCAGGGACAAAACAGGGATTTCCGCCATGTACCCCGCAGGCTTGTATGGAGATTCTGGATCATTATGGAATTGACTGTACGGGCAAAAAAGCAGTTGTTGTGGGCCGCAGTCTTGTAGTCGGAAAACCGGCTGCAATGATGCTCTTGAAAAAGAATGCGACAGTCACAGTATGTCACACAAGAACCGTGGATATGCCGTCTGTCGTAAAAGAAGCGGACATCGTTATCGTTGCTGCAGGCCGTGCCGGTGTTGTGGATGGTTCCTATCTGTCTGCCGGTCAGACGGTTATTGATGTGGGAATCAATGTAAATGCAGAAGGCAAACTCTGCGGTGATGTAAAATATGCAGAGGCTGAGCCGATCGTTGACGCAATTACTCCGGTTCCGGGCGGTGTCGGAAGCGTAACCACTTCCGTTCTGGTTGGACATGTTGTAGAAGCTGCAATGCGTACTCTGGAATAAAATCTGATATAACGAAGGAGAACACAATGAAGAAACTCGTAGTAGTCGATAAAGTAAACTGTATGGCATGTCTTGCATGTGAAATGGCATGTTCGGAAGCTTTTTACAAAGAGTATGACCCGGATAAATCATGTATTCGCATCGAAGACAAAAACGGCAAGAATAAAACAACCGTTTGCCTTCAGTGCGGCAAGTGTGCCCGTGAGTGTCCGGAAGGTGCAATTACGCAGAATGCCAAAGGTGTATATATGGTAAATAAGAAAAAATGTATCGCCTGCGGAAAATGTGTGGAAGTATGTCCGATGCATGTTATGGTCCTGGCACCAGGCGCAGAAGCTGCCAGCAAATGTATTGCCTGCGGTATTTGCGCAAAGGCATGTCCAATGGATATTCTGGAAGTACAGGAAAAATAATCTCATAATATTAGACAGTAAAGTCCGGAAATCATGATATCGATTCATGATTATCCGGACCTTTTTTCTCCGATCATTTGAAATAATGTGTTTTGTACTCATGGGACATGATCATTAAGGGACAGGTTTCTGCATGTTTCGTCTCCTGTGAGATGTGATCATCAAAAAGCAGTTAAGCTTTTTCCGGTTTTGCGTCTTGAAAAGGACGGTCATTGAAAAGGAACAAATTTCCGGTGTTTTGTAATTTGTACATGAAGTTCAGTTGAATTTTGTTTGTATTTAAGGTATATTAAATTAAGAAAAGTGATTGCAAAACATGTACCTGTATGGTATGCCGGCCTGAGCAGGTGAGAATAACAAAAAGGAGAAGTGCATATGAGAGGAATGGAGACCCTGGTAAGGAAAATCCGCAGAAGAGTTTTTACAGAGGTTGCCAAAGTTGGCTTTAATTCAAATCCTGAGACTCTGAATGATGATATCGAGGCGATTCCCTACCATATCGTTCAGGAAACACCGATCTATCGTGAGAGTATTTACCGTGAGAGAGCAGTTGCCAGCGAGCGTGTGCGTCTGGCTATGGGTATGTCTCTTCGTCCGGAAAATAAGGCTGTACATATTACTGCTGGTATCGAAGCCAGCAACATTGATGAAAAATATTATGAACCCCCTCTGATGCAGGTAGTTCCCTCTGCCTGTGATGCCTGTGATGTGAAAAAATTCGAGGTAAGCAACATGTGCCGCGGCTGTGTGGCTCGTCCCTGCCAGCAGGTTTGCCCGAAGGGTGCCATCAGTATGGTAAAAGGAAAATCTTTTATTGATCAGAGCAAATGTATCAAGTGCGGAAAGTGTAAAGCAGTATGTCCCTATGATGCCATTGCCAAAAAAGAGCGTCCCTGCGTGAAAGCATGCGGTGTCGGTGCCATAGGCAGTGATGAACAGGGCCGTGCTTCCATTAATCCGGATAAATGTGTATCCTGCGGCATGTGTATGGTTAGCTGCCCGTTTGGCGCTATTTCGGATAAATCTCAGATCTATCAGTTGGCAAAGGCCCTGTCAGAAGGAAAAGATATTATTGCGATCGCAGCCCCGGCCTTTGTAGGACAGTTCGGACCGAAAGTGACAGCAGCTGTTTTCCATGCAGCTTTGAAAGAACTTGGATTCTCTCATGTCTTTGAAGTTGCGCTCGGTGCAGATATCGGTGCCATTGCGGAGGCACATCATTATGCGGAAAAAGTTGCAACCGGTGAGCTGCCGTTCCTGTTAACCTCCTGTTGTCCGGCATGGTCTATGCTGGCAAAGAAATATTTCCCGGACATCATCGGAAACATTTCACAGGAACTGACACCAATGGTGGCTACAGCCAGAAAAGTAAAACAGGAATATCCCAATTCACAGGTTGTATTTGTTGGACCATGTGCCGCAAAAAAACTGGAAGCTTCCAGAAGAACCGTTCGAAGCGATGTGGATTTTGTTATTACATTTGAAGAATTACAGGGTATGTTCGATGCAAAGGGTATTGATTTGGATAAGGTCGAGGGAGAGCGCGCTCTTCACGATGCAACCGGTGCCGGACGCGGTTATGCGGTTGCAGGCGGTGTGGCTGAAGCAATAGAAGCCTGCCTGAATGAATACTATCCGAATATTCCGGTGAACATTCAGCATGCCGAAGGTCTGGCAGACTGCAAGAAAGTGCTGGCTCTGGCAAAAGCAGGCAAGCTTAAAGGCTGCCTGATTGAAGGTATGGGATGTCCGGGCGGATGTATGGCCGGTGCCGGAACGAATATTCCGCTGGCAAAAGCGCAGGCGGAATTGAAGAAATACGTTGCCGCGTCATCCAAGAAGATACCGGATAAGAGTCTGGAAGAGATTGAACTGAACTAGGTTAGTTTCGTATACCCCGTGTATAACTCTTTCCAGCGGGGCAGTCAGCGTCACAAAGTATAATATAGTGAAAGTCCAAAGGAGGATTTTCCGGATTGTAATATCCGGAAAATGCTCCTTTTGCTTTTATATGGCATCAGTGTATGACATCGGTGTGCAGAAAAAATGCCCTGCATACTGCTGTCATGGAGATACTAAAACATAGAAGGGAGAGATATTTATGACAGATCCGGAGAGAGTCAGCACAGGCATAGCCGGGATTGACAAGGCAATTGACATGCTACGCATGGGAGACAATGTGGTTTGGCAGGTGGATTCGGTGGCAGATTATCGAAAGATGGTTGCACCCTATCTGGAACAGGCCAGGGAAGATGGACGGGCAATCTATTATTTTCGATTTGGCACACATGAACCGGTTTTGGAGGACACTGCCGGTGTAACTGTATATGAGGTGGATGCGAAAAAAGGTTTTGAACATTTTGCTATGAAAATTCATATGCTGATCCGTGATGCCGGTCTTGATGCATTTTATGTATTTGACTGTCTGACCGATCTGCTGAAATACTGGTATTCGGACCTGATGATCGGTAATTTTTTCCGTGTCACCTGTCCCTATCTGTACGAGCTGCACACGGTGGCTTATTTTGCTCTGATCAGGGGGGCTCATATCAATAATACCGTGAGCAGAATTCGTGATACGACGCAGGTTCTTTTGGATCTGTTCAACGTGGGAGGAAATTACTACATTCAGCCGCTGAAAGTGTGGCAGCGCTCCTCGGATACCATGTTTCTGCCGCATGAACTGAAGCAGGATGATGCCATCCCTATTACATCCAGCTCTAAAGCGGCAGCGCTGTTCTCACAATTTGGGTTCAATAGGGGACAGATCGATTATTGGGACGTGGTCTTTCAGGATGCTTCCATGAAACTGTCGGGTTCCATTGAGACGCAAGAGGAGATAAAGGAGCTGCTGATTCGTCTGCTGATTGGTTATGACACTTCTATCGCAGATCTGTGCAGAAAATACATTACCCTCCGGGATTTACTGAACATCAAGTCCCGGGAAATCGGTACAGGCCGCATTGGAGGCAAGGCAGTGGGCATGTTTCTGGCCAGAAAAATTCTGCAGACCGATGAGGAAAACCGCTTTGCACCACATATGGAACCTCACGATTCGTTTTATATGGGAGCAGACGTTTTTTATACATACATCGTTCAGAATGGCTGCTGGCGGCTGCGCACAAAGCAGAAAACTAGAGAGGGCTACTATGAGTACGCTGTACCCCTTCAGGAAAAGCTGCGCAGTGGGGAATTTCCTGATACGATTGAGGAACAGATCAAACAGATGCTGGAATATTTTGGTCAGTCCCCGATTATTGTACGTTCCAGTTCCCTCCAGGAGGATAATTTCGGCAACGCCTTTGCCGGTAAGTATGACAGCGTATTCTGCCCCAACCAGGGTACATTGGAAGAGCGATATGTAGCCTTTCTGGAGGCAGTGCGCACAGTATATGCCAGCACCATGAATCCGGATGCACTTAATTATCGTATGAACAGGGGCCTATGGGATAAG
The DNA here is from genome assembly GCA_022767285.1 of Lachnospiraceae bacterium. GTDB lineage: Bacteria > Bacillota > Clostridia > Lachnospirales > Lachnospiraceae > JALENY01. The sequence goes on from JALENY010000011.1 coordinate 52,685, forward strand.
GATGAACAGATGGCGCTGCTGATCCAGCGGGTTTCCGGCGATCATTACGGAAATTATTTTTTCCCTCATATTGCAGGAGTGGGAAATTCATCCAATCTCTATGTCTGGGATAAGAGTATTGATATGTCAGCGGGTATGCTTCGCCTGGTATTCGGCTTGGGAACCAGAGCAGTGGACCGTGTGGTGGGCGACTATCCACGGATCGTATGTCTGGATGATCCAACCAGAGCACCGCTCGTTTCTCACGGAGACGAGAAAAAGTTTTCCCAGCATTATGTCGATCTGCTGGATTTAAAGAGAAATAAGTGGACCCATGTCAGCATCAATGAAATTTTAAAGCTGGATATAAAAACCGACAAAAATCTCTTTGCCACTATGGATTATGAAACCATGCGATGGCTGCGGGAACTGGGAAGAGAAGCACCGCTTACTTACATTATGAACTTTAAAAAGCTTCTGGAAAAAACGGATTTTCCGGAATTGATGCGGGCAATCCTCAAACGGCTTTCGGATGTATATGATTACCCGGTGGATATTGAATTTGCCGCCAATTTTGATGAAAACGGCGAGTACAAGGTAAATCTCCTTCAGTGCCGGCCTCTTCAGACCAGAGGATTGGGAAAAACCTTTGAAATACCGCAGTGGAAAGAAGATGAGCCCTGCTTTTTGGCTACCAACGGCAATTTTATGGGCGGAAATGTCCGCCTGCCAATCGATTATGTCATATATATAAAAGCGAAAGAATACCTGGCGGAAAATGAACAGAACCGCTATCTGGTGGCACGTGCAGTCGGTCGTCTCAATGAGGCTCTGAAAAACAAAAATGCCATGCTGATCGGTCCTGGAAGATGGGGAACCACAACCACTTCTCTGGGTGTTCCGGTACATTTTACAGAAATCTGTCATATGAATGTCATGTGTGAAGTGGCTGATCCGGATCTGAACCTGATGCCGGAATTGTCCTACGGCAGCCATTTCTTCCAGGATCTTGTGGAATCCGGTGTGTTTTACTGCGCTGTGTTTGAGCAAAATGAAGGTGTGATACTGAATCGGGATTATGTGCTGGGAAAAGAGAACTGCATTCTGGATTTTATCGATACGGATTACGGGCATGTAATTCATGTGGCAGAGACACAGGGTTTGGAATTGTACTCAGATATTACGAATCAGCGTCTGATCTGCAAATAAGTTTTTCGTTATAACTGCAGAAGCGGCGATTGAGTATAAACGTGCTTATGCTTAAATATTGAGGCATAGCTTTATGGAACAGCATGCTGATATTGAGTCCTTTTTACAGCAATGACCGGTTATAAAAGCAACCCTCTGTTCATATACATATATAAGATATCGGGTTCAAAAGCATTTTGGCCCCATGAAAGTATAAGAACAGGGGGTTTACTATGGACAGTTTTCATATTTACAAAGATATACAAGCCCGCACAAATGGTGAAATCTACATAGGGGTAGTGGGCCCTGTACGAACCGGAAAATCTACTTTTATCCGAAGATTTATGGAACTCATCGGTCTGAACCAAATGGAAGAAAAAGAGCGAAAAGAAATTCGGGATCAGCTGCCAGTCAGCGGATCCGGAAAAATGGTTACAACAGTGGAGCCGAAGTTTGTCCCCAAACTCGGCATGGAAATAGAGCTGACTCAGGGGATTTCCGCTAAAATCAAGTTGATAGACTGTGTGGGATTTATGATTCGCGGAGCAGAAGGCGATACGGAAAACGGTCGGGAGCGGATGATCAAGACGCCATGGTTTGAGCATGAGATCCCTTTCCATGAGGGGGCAAAGATAGGAACGCAGAAAGTGATCCGGGATCATGCAACGCTTGGCCTTATGATTACCTCTGACGGATCCTTTGGTGAAATCCCAAGGGAGGCATATATCCAGGCCGAGGAAAAGACCGTTGCCGAACTGAAAGGTGTCGGCAAGCCCTTTCTGATTCTGGTCAACTCTCAAAAACCCTACCAGGAGGAGACAAGAAAACTGACCGGTGAGCTGGAGGAAAAATACGGTGTCCGTGCTGTGAGTGTTAACTGCGAGCAGCTTCGTCAGGACGATATCCTGAGAATACTGGAGGGTCTTTTGTATGAGTTTCCGGTCAGTCAGCTGGAATTTTATATTCCCAAATGGGCGGAACTGCTGCCGTTGGATCATTATCTGAAAGTCCATATTCTGGAACAGGCAAGAGAACTGATCGGAAAAATTCATTATATCCGTGATGTTTCCCGAGAGTCTGTGGGATTGAAGAGTGAATATATTTCACAAACTTCTCTCTCCAATGTGGATCTGGCTACCGGTGTGGTTTCTCTTCGTATGGATCTGGATGAACGGTATTACTATGAAATGCTAAGCGACATGTCCGGTGTGTCCATTCAGGGCGAATATGATCTGGTTCATATGGTAAAAGAGCTGTCAAAAATGAAAGATGAGTATGTAAAAGTTCAGAGTGCTATGGAATCGGTGCGCGGAAAAGGTTATGGAGTTGTTATGCCGGAACTGGATGAGATAACCCTGGAGGATCCGGTTCTGATCAAACAAGGCAATAAATTCGGAGTTCAAATGAAAGCACAGAGCCCATCCATTCATATGATCCGAGCTAATATAGAGACGGAAATCGCGCCGATTGTGGGCAGCGAGGATCAGGCCCGGGATTTGATTCACTACATTTCAGAGGCCCGCTCCGGGGAAGAAGGTATCTGGAAGACGAATATTTTCGGAAAATCCATCGAACAGCTGATTTCTGACGGCATACAGACAAAAATAGCACAGATCAGCGATGAGAGCCAGCAGAAACTTCAGGATTCCATGCAGAAGATCGTAAATGACAGCAAGGGCGGCATGGTATGCATTATCATTTAAAAATACAGTGTTTTATGCAATTAAATTAGGTCTATACAAATAAATCACTTGCCTGATTCTCTATTCTTGTGCTGTGGGGGATCTGGCAAGTGATTTTTTGTATCGTATCCAACTGATACAAAAAATCGAAAATCGGCTGAGAATATTGACAAGCAGGCACAAGTGCAGTATTGTATTATTTGAGTAGTACAATTAAGACGGGAGGAATACACGATGCAGGATGATATGATTTTTACCATAGCGGTGCTGGTTTTGATTTTTGCCTCGTTTGCGTTTGTCTCCGTGCGGGATCATATAAAAAGAAATCGCCGATTTCTGGCACATGCCAGAAAGTTCTGGGGGACAGTACCGGATCGAGAATATACTTATGAAGAATTTCAGAGCATTTCCAACTATGCAAAAAGGCGAAAAGGACAAGATTTCTTTTTGGATGACATCACATGGAAAGATCTGGATATGGACAGAATTTTTATGCTTTTGAACAATACGATTTCTTCATGCGGTGAAGAGTATCTGTATGAAATCCTTCGAAAACCTGTGTTTGAACAAAGCAAGCTGGATGAGCGGAACCGCCTGATCGAATATTTTCGGGTGAATGAAGACATTCGGATCCGGATACAGAAAGTTCTGGCAAAGGTAGGAAAAACCTATGGCATCTCACTTGCGGATTATGTTTATCGCCTGAACGATATTCCAAGAAGATCAAATGTTAAATACATTCTGCTGGCGGCGGCCATGATCGGCTGCTTCATTAGCCTTTTTTTTGCGCCGATTGCGGGCGTTTTGGGAATCTGTGTCCTGCTGGTTTATAATATGATTCTCTTTACCAGTGAAAAGGGGAAAATGGAAGCATATCTGAAATGCTTTCAGTGCATCCTGAATATGTGCGGTGCGGCATCGGACCTGGAAAAAATATCCGATCAGGAAATCGGCGTCTATGTTAAAAACCTTCAAAAAGCCCGGAAGGCACTTGCCGGATTTTGCAGGGGTTCTTTTCTTGTTACATCCAAAGGTACCGTCAGTACCGATCTTGGAAGCAGTATGATGGAATACGCGAACATGTTCTTTCATCTGGACAAAATAAAATTTAATTCCATGCTCCGGCAGCTGGACGGACATCAGAAAGACGTGGAAATATTGATGGAAAATCTCGGAATTCTGGACAGTGCCATCGCTATTGCGTCTTTCAGGGAATATCTTCCCTATTATTGCAGAGGAGAATTTTCAGAAAATATTTCTATGGAAGTGCACAATCTGTATCATCCTCTCATTGAAGAGCCGGTGGCAAACAGCATAACGGTGCAGAACGGAACGCTTGTGACCGGTTCCAACGCTTCCGGAAAGTCTACATTCTTGAAAAATATTGCAATAAATGCTATACTGGCTCAGACTATCGATACTGCAGTGGCAACTCAATATAAGGCGCCCTTTCTGAAGACCATGACTTCCATGGCTTTAAATGACAGTCTGGAAAGCGGAGAAAGCTATTATATTGTCGAGATAAAATCCCTGAAACGGATTCTGGATGAGTCTAAGAAGGAATTACCTCTTTTGTGTATCATCGATGAGGTATTAAGGGGAACAAATACGATTGAGCGCATTGCGGCTTCTTCACAGATATTAAGTCAGCTCAACCGGAGCAATGTCCTGGTATTTGCGGCTACCCATGATCTGGAGCTGTCCTACATTCTGGAAAAAGAATACACAAATTATCATTTTGAAGAAGAAATATCGGATGATGACATTCACTTTAATTATATGCTGAAACCTGGCAGAACAAACACCAGAAATGCTATACGGCTTCTGGAACTGCTTGGATATGACGAAGCAATTATCAAAGGTTCGCAGGCAGAAGCAGCAGTTTTCGAAAAGACAGGAGTATGGGAATTATGTTAGTGAAAATATTTACGGACGGAGCGGCGCGTGGAAATCCGGAAGGTCCCGGTGGCTACGGGACCGTTTTGCAGTATGTGGACACGAAAGGACAGCTTCATGAGCGGGAATTCTCTCAGGGATATGCAAAAACCACCAACAACCGAATGGAACTTATGGCGGCTATCACCGGTCTGGAAGCACTGAACCGCCCCTGCCAGGTGGAACTGTATTCGGATTCCAAATACCTGACAGATGCTTTCAATCAGCACTGGATTGACAACTGGTTGAAAAAAGGCTGGAAGCGCGGAAAAAATCAACCGGTTTTAAATACAGATCTGTGGAAACGCCTGCTGAAGGCGAAAGAACCCCATCAAGTTACGTTTATCTGGGTAAAAGGTCATGACGGTCATCCGGAAAATGAGCGATGTGACCGGCTGGCCACATCGGCGGCAGACGGTGATCATCTGATACAGGATATCTTGCAGGGATAATGCAGATCCTTCCGAAAGATTCGTTCTGGCAATTTATGGCGTTAAATTCACCCGCCGCAGGCGGAGAATCCTGAATGCAGGCTTCTTTTTTTATTGAAATACAGAAATGAATATGATATGATTATCGTTAGTTATTTGCGTGCAGAATAAGACGAGGAGGTAATTTTATGGATATTTTAATTGGATTATTACAGATGCTTGCGAAGATGGCAGTGTTTGCAGTATTTGCGTTTGCCGGCATTTTCCTTGGCATAAACCTGCGCAAAAAAAAGAATTTAAAACTGGAAGAGGCTGCGGCTGACAAGCCGAAGTCTGAGGAGGAATAGTTGTGGAAAAATACGGCGTTAATCAATTGAGAAAAATGTTCCTGGAGTTTTTTGAGAGCAAGGGACATCTGGCGATGAAGAGTTTTTCTCTGGTGCCTCATAACGATAAGAGTCTTCTTCTTATCAATTCCGGTATGGCACCGCTGAAACCTTACTTTACCGGCGCGGAGATCCCGCCGCGGACCAGAGTGACCACATGTCAGAAATGTATCCGTACCGGTGATATTGAGAATGTTGGTAAAACAGCTCGTCACGGTACATTTTTTGAGATGCTGGGCAACTTCTCTTTTGGTGACTATTTTAAGACGGAAGCCATTCACTGGACATGGGAATTCCTGACGGAAGTGGTAGGTCTGGAAAAGGACCGTCTCTATCCGTCTGTATACCAGGATGATGATGAGGCTTTTGAAATCTGGAATAAAGAAATCGGTATCCCGGCAGAGCGTATTTTCCGTTTTGGAAAAGAGGATAACTTCTGGGAGCATGGTGCAGGTCCCTGCGGCCCCTGTTCCGAAGTATATTATGACCGTGGTGAAAAATACGGATGCGGAAAAGAAGGCTGTACCGTAGGCTGTGACTGTGACCGTTACATGGAAGTATGGAATGATGTATTTACACAGTTCGATAATGATGGGAACGGTCATTATACGGAGCTGGAGCATAAAAACATTGATACAGGTATGGGTCTGGAGCGTCTGGCTGTTGTTGTTCAGGACGTGGATTCCCTTTTTGATGTGGATACGGTATGTGCCATCCGCAACAAGGTATGTGAGATTGCCGGAAAAACCTATCACGACAGCGACAAGGATGATGTTTCCATTCGTTTGATCACGGATCATATCCGTTCTGCTACATTTATGATTTCAGACGGAATCATGCCCAGCAACGAGGGCCGTGGGTATGTACTTCGACGGCTGATCCGCCGGGCGGCACGCCACGGAAGACTGCTTGGTATTGACCATACATTCCTGGCTGAATTGAGTCAGAGTGTTGTTGAGACATCCAAAGACGGATATCCGGAGCTGGATGAGAAGAAGTCAGTTATTTTCAAGGTTATTTCCAAGGAGGAAGAGCAGTTTAACAAGACCATCGATCAGGGTCTGCGCATTCTGACTGACCTGGAATTGGAAATGGAAGAGAAGGGAATTAAGACTCTGGATGGCGCTCAGGCTTTCAAACTGTATGATACGTATGGATTCCCGCTGGATCTGACTACTGAGATTCTGGAAGAAAAAGGTTATACGGTAGATGAACCTGCTTTTAAGGCATGTATGGAAGAGCAGCGCGTAAAAGCAAGAACAGCCCGTAAAGTTACAAATTACATGGGCGCTGATGCTACCGTATATGATGAACTTGATCCGGCTCTCACCACAGAGTTTACCGGATATACCACTTTAGCAGATCAGGGAAGAGTTACCGCTATGACCACAGAAGAAGAGGTTGCGGAGGCTCTGACGGAAGGTCTGAAAGGTACCATCATTGTTGATAAAACACCGTTCTATGCCACAATGGGCGGCCAGCAGGGCGATACCGGTGTGATCCGCACCGACAAAGGTGTATTCGAAGTGCAGGATACCATTAAGCTGCGCGGCGGTAAGTTCGGTCATGTGGGTATTATGAAAGAAGGTATCATTTCCGTAGATGATGTGGTTACGTTATCCGTATGTGAGGAAAAACGTCTGGATACCGAGAAAAACCACAGTGCTACACATCTGCTTCAGAAAGCCCTCAAGACAGTGCTTGGTGATCATGTTGAGCAGAAAGGTTCTTTGGTTACACCGGATCATCTTCGTTTTGACTTTGTACATTTCCAGAGTATGACTGCTGATGAAATTCAGCAGGTGGAAGATTTGGTTAATAAAGAAATCCGCGATGCACTTGCTGTCACAACGGATATCATGGATATTGAGTCCGCGAAAAAATCCGGCGCCATGGCACTTTTCGGTGAAAAATATGATCAGGAAGTCCGCGTAGTTTCCATGGGTGATTTTTCAAAAGAACTTTGCGGCGGTACCCATGTAAAAAATACAAGCTCCATCCAGGCATTTAAGATTCTGTCTGAAGCCGGCATTGCTGCGGGCGTAAGACGTATCGAAGCATTAACCGGAAATGCGGTATTTGCATATTACAGAAATATGGAACAGATGATTGCGGATCTGGCTAAGACCATGAAGACAACACCGTCTGAGCTGATCACAAAAGCACAGCACTTGAACGCTGAAATCAAAGCACTGAACAGTGAACTGGAATCCTTAAAGAGCAAAATGGCAAAAGATTCCCTGGGTGATGTTCTGAATCAGGTGCAGGAAATCGGCGGAGTGAAGGTTCTGGCTGCGAAACTGGCCGGTGTGGATCCCAACGGAATGCGTGATCTGGGTGATCAGTTAAAAGAAAAACTTGGCGAAGGTGTTGTTGTCCTGATTTCCGATAATGGCGGAAAAGTGAACCTTCTGGCTATGGCTACTGACGGCGCCATGAAGAAAGGGGCTCATGCCGGAAATCTGATCAAAGCGGTAGCTGCTGTGGTAGGAGGCGGTGGCGGCGGACGCCCCAATATGGCACAGGCCGGTGGAAAAGATGCATCGAAGATTGATGATGCAATCGCAAAAGCTTACGATGTGGCAAAAGATCAGATTAAATAAAACAAAAAAACAGTTGACGTACTGTAAAAATCTGTTATAATTATCTTTAGTGCAAGAAAATACCCAAACAGTTGTATTATGCACAATCTACAACTGGAGGGAGGTTAGGTGTGAGAATATGTCAAATGTTATCGTAAAAGAAAACGAGACTCTGGACAGCGCCTTACGCAGATTCAAACGTAGCTGCGCAAAGGCTGGTATTCAGCAGGAGATCAGAAAAAGAGAACATTACGAGAAACCAAGCGTTCGTCGTAAGAAAAAATCTGAAGCTGCCAGAAAACGTAAATATAATTAATTGTGCGTAAAAATCCCTGACCAGTGTCAGGGATTTTTAACTTTAGGGAAAATTGGTGAGCTAAGGTGATTTGGTTCATCCATTATGAAATATATGAGGTTTTCTATGAAGAAACTTAGCAAACTGTTAAACAGCAGGATATTTGTCGTGGTTATGGCCATTTTTCTGCAGGTCATTTGGATGGGTGTGTTCCTGTGGAAATTGAGCAGCTATTTCAAATATATTGATATCATTGTAAAAGTGCTCAGTATTCTTATGGTACTGTGGCTGATGAATAAACGATCTAACCCGGCTTACAAGCTTGTCTGGATGATTTTGATCCTGACCATTCCGATTTTTGGCGTTTTGATCTATTTCCTTTTCGGACGCTCAAACATTGCAAGAAAAATGGAAAAGAAGTTCGCTGAATTTACTTCTGACCAGAATGCCCATCTGAAAGAAGATACAAGGATCCGGGAACTGATCGACAAGGAGAGTCGGGAATACTCTAACCAGTCGGCCTATATTCGCGATTATGGCGGTTATCCTCTGTATGGAAATGTGGAATCACACTATTTTGGTGTGGGCGATGACATGCTCCAGGCTATGGTAGATGAACTGGAGAAGGCGGAACATTATATCTTTATAGAGTATTTTATCATCGCGGACGGATATATGTGGAGAACTATCCGGGATGTTCTGGAGCGCAAGGCACAGCAGGGTATTGATGTGCGTCTGATTTATGATGATTTTGGCTGTACCAGCCGTCTGCCCCGGCATTTTTATAAAAGGCTGCAGAAAAAAGGGATCAAGTGCGCTTCTTTTAATCCTCTGCGTCCCATCGTCAATATTATTCTGAACAACCGTGATCACAGGAAAATATTAGTTATTGACGGAAAGGTGGCTTTCACCGGCGGTATCAATATTGCAGACGAGTACATCAATCAGCTTAATCGCTTCGGTCACTGGAAAGATTCCGGTATTATGCTGAAGGGTCCGGCTGTCTGGAGCTTTTCATCCATGTTTCTTCAGATGTGGTCTGTTGTGACTCGGATGGAGCCTGAGTTTGAAAAATTTGTGCCGCCGGCCTATCTGACTCCCATTCCTGAGAAATATAAAGGCTTTATTCAGCCTTATACAGATATTCCGGTTGATTCCGAAACAGTGGGAGAAAATGTATATTTAAATATTATTTCGCATGCCAACCGTTATATATACATTTATACGCCCTATCTGATCATTGATAACGAGATGATGACAGCTCTTTGTCTGGCTGCAAAAAGCGGTGTGGACATTCGTATTGTCACACCGGAGATACCCGATAAGAAATCGGTCTATTTATTGACTCAATCGTATTATGAACAGCTTCTTGAATCCGGTGTTCGCATTTTCCAGTATGTTCCGGGTTTTATCCATTCAAAAGTGTTCATCTGTGACGATGTGGTTGCCACAGTCGGTACCATAAATTTGGATTACCGAAGCTTATATCTGCATTTTGAATGCGGTGCCTGGCTCTTCAAATGCGAAGCCATCGAGGAGATTAAGAAAGATATGGAAGACACCTTCCGGGACTGCCGGGAGATAACACTGGATTTTTGCCGAAACCGGAACATTGTGATACGCGGTTACCAGAGTATTCTGCGGCTGTTTGCTCCTATGCTGTGATGTGGTATGGAAGTTTTCCGAATCTCGGTAATGTTTTGAGGCTTGCTGCGGCTGCATGTCCTTGTGTCAGGTTATTGGAATAATTCCATTATAATTTGATTAGAATGTAGAGATACCTACTATGGAGTTCTTATGAAGAAGAATAAAGCAGTATCTCTACTTTTTCTTTGCCTTTGCATTGCTGCAGAGCTGCAAAACACGGTCAGTGTTAAAGCTTCCGGTGCGGAACTGATCACTTCACCCCATGGAATCCTTGTGGAGGCATCTACCGGAACAGTACTTTTTGAAAAAGATGCAGATACAAAAGTTCGTCCTGCCAGTATCACAAAAATTATGACGCTGATCCTGATTTTTGAGGAATTGGATAAAGGAACGCTGAAAATGGATGATCTTGTGACCACAAGTGCCCATGCAAAGTCTATGGGTGGTTCACAGGTTTATTTGGAAGAGGGAGAACAGCAGACGGTGGAGACGATGATAAAGTGTATTGTCATTGCTTCCGGAAATGATGCCAGTGTAGCCATGGCGGAACACATAGCAGGCAGCGAGGCGGAATTTGTTGCACGGATGAACCAAAAGGCCATAGAGCTCGGTATGAAAAACACAAATTTTCAGGACTGCTGCGGACTGACTGACTCCGAAGAACATTATACGACGGCCCGGGACGTGGCAGTCATGTCAAGGGAGCTGGTGGAAAAACATCCGGAAATTCTGAAATATTCCAGTATCTGGATGGAAAACATAACTCATGTAACAAGGCAGGGAAGCTCGGAATTCGGACTGACCAACACAAACAAGCTTATAAGAAGCTATGACGGCTGTCTGGGGCTGAAAACAGGAAGCACCAGTCTCGCCAAATACTGCGTATCTGCAGTGGCTGTGCGAAATGATATCACGCTGATCAGTGTAGTCATGACGGCACCGGACTACAAAGTGCGTTTTAACGATGCGGCGGCCATGCTGAATTACGGTTTTTCTTCCTGTCAGGTTTATGAAGACAAAGAGCCTCTTCCTCTTACGGATATTGTTGTCACCGGCAGCATACAGGAACGGGTGGAATGTGAATATGGGTCTGTTTTTCGTTTTGTCGATACAGAAGGTAACGATTTGAGCAAAATTGAGATAAAAATTCATATGCCGGGAGAAACAGAAGCACCTGTGAAAAAAGGAGAAAAGGCCGGTGAGGCTGTTTATCTTTTGAATGGAAAAGAAATCGGAAAAGTGGATATTCTTTTTTCTGAGACCGTTGAAAAATCAGATTTTTCAGATTATTTTCGGCTGTGTCTGGAACACACTGCCGGTTTTTGCGGGGAAAAGAGTGCCGCATAAGAGAAATCAATCTGACAAAAGTTGACTTTATTGTCCGGATTTCTTATAATAGCATTGCAGAGACAAAGGAGTGCAGTACATGAACTTTCAGGTCAAAACTTATGAGGGTGTTTCCTCAAAAATTAAAAGCAGCAGCCAGAAATTGTCACTGGTTCTTCTTGCGGATCTGCATCAGCAGATTTTCGGAGAAAGAAATGATGTTTTGCTGGATAAAGTGTCAGCATGCAGACCGGATGCCATTTTGATCCCAGGGGATATGGTTGTGGGAAAAAAAGGATGTACGACCCAAATCGCGGAAGAGACGATCTTGTCTTTGGCTGAAATCGCACCGGTTTATTATGCCAACGGGAATCATGAAACACGGATGAAGAAACAGAAAAAACGGTATGGCAGCCTGTATGAGCGATATCGCAGCAAACTAAAAACGGGTGGAATTCACTTTCTGGAAAACGAGACAGCTCATATGTGTATAAAAGGAGTGCCGTGCCGCATTTACGGATTGGAGCTTTCGCTGTCTTTCTATGAGCGCTTTCGAAAAATCCGTCTTGAACATGAGGAAATCGTTGCGCGGATCGGAGAACCGGATCCGGATTGCTTTAATATTTTGCTGGCTCATCATCCCCGATACGGCGACAGTTATTTTCAGTGGGGAGCCGATTTGACCGTTTCCGGACATATCCACGGCGGAGTGATACGGCTGGGCAAGCGGGCCGTGCTCAGTCCGGATGGACGCATTTTCCCCAAATACGGGTATGGATGGTTTGAAAAAGAGGGCAGTTATATGGCGGTGAGTTCGGGCCTTGGAGAACATTCGATTCCTTTTCGGATCCTGAATCCCCGCGAGATTGTGCAAATTGTGATAAAACAGGAGGTGCCCAATGGGGATACCCGTAAAACTACCGGTATTTGAAGGTCCCCTGGATCTTCTTTTACACCTGATCGATAAAAATAAAGTTAATATTTATGATATTCCCATTGTGGAAATTACGGAACAGTATCTGGAATATATTAATCAGATGGAGCGGGAAGATCTGAATGTCATGAGTGAATTCATGGTCATGGCAGCCACACTGATCGATATCAAATGTCGGATGCTTCTTCCGAAAGAGGTGAATGAAGAAGGAGAAGAGGAAGACCCCAGAGCAGAACTGGTTCAGCAACTGCTGGAATACAAGATGTATAAATATATGTCCAATGAGCTGCGGGACCGGATGAACCAGGCGGCAAGAACCTTTTACAAAAAAGAATCCATTCCCGAGGAAGTATTGGCTTTCAAACAGCCGGTGGACACGGACGGACTGCTGGACGGACTGACGCTGGACCGCCTTCATGAGATATACAAATCCATTTTAAGGAGACAGGAAGATAAAATAGATCCCATTCGAAGCAAATTCGGTAAAATCGAAAAAGAGGATATCAGTCTGCCGGAAAAACTGGAATACGTTCAGAACTATGCGAGAGAACATAAAAAATTCAGCTTTCGCAGCCTTCTGGAAAAACAGCCCGGAAAATCCCAGATCATTGTCACTTTTCTGGCAATTCTGGAACTGATGAAAGCCGGAGTGATCCGTATCTGTCAGGAACACATTTTTGACGATATACAGATTGAATCGGTCTGATACAGCAGGCAGGGATCGGGAGGTGAATCGTGGAAATAAAGCAGGCGGAGGCAGCCATTGAGGCAATTTTATTTGCCAGCGGCGATGCCGTAGAAATAACGAAAATAGCAAAAGCAATCGAACAGGACACAGATACAACGAAAAAAATCCTTATGCATATGATGGATCGGTACGAGGAGGAAGATAGGGGAATCCGTCTGATCGAACTGGATCGATCCTATCAGTTGTGTACCAAACAGGAATGCTATGAGTATCTGATCAACATGGCTCTTCAGCCCCATAAAGCACATCTTACGGATGTTATGCTGGAGACCCTGTCCATTGTTGCTTACAAACAGCCGGTGACAAAAGTAGAAATAGAGAAGATCCGCGGCGTAAAGAGTGATCATGCCATAAACAAACTGATCGAATATAATCTGATCAAAGAGCTTGGACGATTGGATGCGCCGGGAAGACCCATTTTGTTCGGAACCACAGAAGAGTTCCTGCGCAATTTCGGGGTTCAGTCAACCGATGACCTTCCAGAAATCAATCCGGTAAAACTGGAGGATTTCAAAGCGGAAGTGGAAGAAGAGATTCAGTTAAAACTAAACGTATAAAGAGGAGAAACTCATATGCCCACAACGTACACACACGATGCTTTCGGAAGAGAAACATATCAGAAGCTTCCGGAAGGAGTAAAAACCATCATCCGTAAATACAAAAAACTGTATCTGATCGGTCTGCACGGACCGGATATTTTCTTTTACTATCGACCGTATAAAATGAAGAGAAATATGGTAGCAGAGTCCGGACATGCCATGCATCGGGAAAAGGCCCGCGTTTTTTTTGAGGAAGCCGTAAAGACCTGCAGGGAAACAAATTCTCAGGCATTGCTGGCTTATCTTATGGGATTTGTGTGCCATTTTATACTGGACAGTACCTGTCATCCTTTCGTAAATGAATTTGAAGCATCCTCCGGGCTGAGCCATACTGAGATCGAGACGGAGCTTGACCGGTATTTTATGGTACGGGACGGTAAAGATCCCTTTTCCTATCATCCGGCAGCATCCATTTCACCGTCAGATGGTGCAGCGGATGTGATCCATATGGTATTCCCGCTGATTCCGGAGAAAAAGATTCAAAAGACACTGACCGGTATGAAGTTTTACTGTGACATCACAGTGACCGGATCCGAGAGAAAACGAAAGATGTTTCACCGAATTCTGAAACTGGCCGGTGCAGATGAAAATCTTGGAAAACGAATTATTGAAAAAGAGAGTAATCCGGAATCCCTGGTATCCACTGAGAAACTGGTTCATCTATATCACATGGCGCTGGAAGAAATCGTACCGGCTGTCATGAATCTCTATCATGCTGTTATGAAAGGAGAGCAATTGTCAGAGCGGTTTGACCGGGATTACTGTAACTGAGCATATTTATAGAAAAAATGGCATACCTTTTTGAAAGACGATTTTCCAGGTATGTGATGAAGCGCTTTTTCTTTGCAGTGGTTCTTTTTTTTGAAGTCATATTGACAAATGTTAATATTATATATCCAATGGCGGATGTACGTACAGCAGTCGAGGAACCGACAGGGCTGTACGGACTATCCGCTTTATTGATGGATGCGGACACAGGCCGGGTACTGTTTGAAAAAGACGGATACCGTCCCATGCCCATGGCAAGCACGACGAAAATTCTCACCTGCTTACTGGCACTGGAAGTTGCCGATCCGGAGGATGTTGTGGAAGTGTCGGAGCTGGCAGCCTCACAGCCGGATGTGCAGATGAATATCTGTGAGGGGGAGCGATACCGTCTGATCGATCTGCTCTATGGACTCATGTTGGAAAGTTATAACGATGCAGCAGTGGCCATTGCTGAGCATGTGTGCGGTTCGGTGGAAGCATTTGCAGATCTTATGAATGAAAAGGCAGCTTCCATCGGCTGTATGGACAGTCATTTTGTTACACCAAACGGTCTGGATCGCTCAGATGAGGGCGGTGAACACCGAACGACCGCCCGGGATCTGGCCCTGATTTTATCCTATGCCATTCAAAATAAGACGTTTCTTTCGATTACGCAGACACGCAGTTATACGATCGAGGAACTGGACGGGAAAAGAACTGCCATCGCAAATAACCACAATGCCCTTCTTGATTCTATGGAAGGTGCCATATCCGGAAAAACCGGATTCACAGGTCGGGCAGGTTTTTGTTATGCGGGTGCCGTTCAGAGGGATAACCGCACGCTGGTGGCAGTGACGCTGGCCTGCGGCTGGCCGCCGCACAAAAACTACAAATGGCAGGATATGCAGAAATTATTTGATTATGGTTTTTCCAACTTTCAAAAGATGGAATTCCATACATCGGATATCCCTTTTTTGCAAGATATACCGGTGCCGGATGGAAAGACGGATTCGCTGAGCGGCTGCGCCATGATCCGTCCCGCTGTGAAGGAGGAGAGCTTTGAAGTGCTGCTAAGGGAAGACGAGTCCCTGACGGTGACTGCAGAGCTTCCGGATATTTTGGAAGCTCCGGTGCAGAAGGGGCAGATTGTTGGAAAGATCATCTATGAATTAAAGGGAGAAAGAATAAAAGAACTGTCTGTCTTTGCAGAAGATCAGGTTCTGAAAAAAGACGCGCTCTGGTATTTGGGGCAGGCTGAACGTTATTTTTTTGTCAAAAATGTGTCAAATTTGCCAGAATGCTATTGAAAAACCCATTCAATCGGGATATAATATACTAGGTTTATTTTTGTTTTATTATAAAACAATTATGAAATAAAAAATGGAGGGCTGAAGAAATGAGTACAGCACAAAACTTAGCAGGCACAAGAATCTCTTCTTTGCTTGACGAAAACAGTTTTGTTGAAATCGGTGGACAGATTACTGCCAGAAACACAGATTTCAACTTATCTGCACAGAAAACACCTTCAGACGGAGTTATTACAGGTTATGGCCTGATCGATGGCAATCTGGTTTATGTATACAGCCAGGATGTTTCTGTTCTGAACGGTACCATCGGCGAAATGCATGCGAAAAAGATCGCAAACATTTATGCCTTAGCTATGAAAACCGGCGCACCGGTCATCGGTCTGATTGACTGCGCAGGTATTCGCCTTCAGGAAGCTACCGATGCATTGAACGGCTTTGGCCAGATTTATATGAGCCAAACCATGGCATCCGGTGTTGTTCCGCAGATTACCGGTATTTTCGGTACATGCGGCGGCGGTATGGCTATGATTCCCGCACTGACTGACTTTACTTTCATGGAGGAGAAAAAAGCAAAATTATTTGTAAATTCTCCCAATGCTATTGAAGGAAACCGTGTGGATTTATGCAACACAGCAGGCGCTGATTTCCAGAGTGAATCCGGACTCGTGGATTTTGTCGGAAGCGAAGAGGAAATCTTTGCTCAGATGAGAGCTCTGGTAGCTATGCTTCCGGGCAACAATGAAGACGATGCTTCCTATGAGGAATGCAATGATGATCTGAACCGTGTATGCTCAGATCTGGAAAACTGTGTGGGAGATACATCCATTGCCCTGTCCCGTATAGCTGACAATCAGGTATTTGTTGAGACAAAGAAAAACTATGCAAAGAGCATGGTAACCGGATTTATCCGCTTAAACGGCATGACAGTAGGCTGCGTGGCAAACCGCAGCGAAGTATACGGAGATGACGGTGAAGTAGCAGAAACCCTGGGAAGCGAGCTGTCTGCAGCAGGCGCTAAGAAGGCCGCTGAATTTGTTTCCTTCTGCGACGCATTTTCCATTCCGGTACTTACTCTGGTAAATGTTAAAGGCTTCAAGGCAACAAAATGTTCGGAAAAGACCATGGCAAAATCGGTTGGAAAACTGATCTATGCCTTTGCAGATGCAACGGTACCGAAGGTATCGGTTGTTATTGGCCAGGCTTACGGAAGTGCTTATCTTGCAATGAACAGCAAATCCATCGGTGCTGATCTGGTTTATGCATGGCCCACTGCAGAAATTGGTATGATGGATGCAAAAATGGCAGCAAAAATTATGTATCCGGATGCGGATGCAGCTAAGATCAACGAAAAAGCAGCAGAGTATGCGACATTTCAGTCCGGCGTGCTGTCTGCAGCAAGAAGAGGTTATGTAGATACCATCATCGAGCCGGAAGACACAAGAAAATATGTCATCGGCGCTTTTGAAATGTTATTCACAAAGAGAGAAGATCGTCCTGGTAAAAAACACGGTACGGTTTAGGCGAGGTGAATGGAATGAGACATAAAATAAAAAGTTTGGGCATTGCGGTTATGATGCTTTTTGCATTACTGGCAATGACCGCATGCAGTTCCGCTAAAACGGCAGAGGACGATTCCGTTCCGGCTGAAATTGTTGAGAGCCTGAAATATTCCCAGGATGGCATTCTCAGTACGCTGTCTTCCCTGACTGACGAGGATATTGAGTCTTATATAGCCAGCGGAGATGAGTTTACTATTATTGCCATGAATGCATGGAAAGATAACAGGGACGAGTTGGGTGCCTATCAGGGAATCAAAGAGACGGAAGTCGTTCTGGATGGCGAATTATATCTGGTAACAAGTGATGTCGCTTATGAGCAGGCAGATGCTACCGTAACCATGAATGTGGATGTCCAGAGCGGTACGCCGACCTATATTGCCATGGAAGTTCAGTATTCCCTTGGTGAATTAATGAAACAGGCCGGATTAAATACCCTGATGGGTGTAGGCATCGTATTCCTGGTACTGCTTCTCCTTACCTTTTTGATCAGCCTTTTCCAATATCTTAGAAAAATCGGAAAGAAACCGGAAAAAGTAAATGCGCCATCGCCAGCACCGAAAGCAGCACCGGCAGCTGAGCCGGAAGAAGAATTGGTGGATGATACAGAGCTGGTTGCTGTTATCGCGGCAGCTATCGCAGCAAGCGAAAATACTTCTACTGACAGTTTTGTGGTACGTTCGATCAGACGTAAACCGAATAACAAATGGCAGAGAGCCTAATAACAGGAGGAAACAGAAATGAAAAATTATACAATCACAGTAAACGGAAACGTTTATAATGTAACCGTAGAAGAAGGAACCGCAAGTGCAGCAACACCGGCAGCAGCTCCTGTTGCAGCACCGAAAGCAGCTCCCAAGGCAGCACCGAAAGCAGCAGCACCGGCAGCAGCAGGCGGAGTGACCGTCAGCGCATCCGTTCCGGGAAAAGTTTTTAAAGTAGAGGCAAGTGTAGGTCAGGCAGTAAAAGCCGGCGATGCAATCGTTATTCTGGAAGCAATGAAGATGGAAATTCCGGTTGTTGCTCCTCAGGATGGTACTGTAGCAAGCATCAATGTAGCTGTTGGTGATGCGGTTGAAAACGGTGATGTTCTGGCAACCATGAACTAGTTTTTCGAAACCCGAAGACCATAGGAGGTATTTAAATGTCTTACGTAACAGATACATTGTCAAATCTTATGCACCAGACAGCCTTTTTCAATCTGACCTGGGGAAACTACCTCATGATCGCGGTTGCCTGTGTGTTCCTGTATCTGGCAATTAAACATGGTTTTGAACCTCTTCTGCTTGTGCCGATCGCATTCGGTATGCTTCTGGTCAATATCTATCCGGATATTATGGCAGAGCCTTATGTGGATGCAGCCGGAATTGAGCATGCAGGCGGTTTATTACATTATTTCTTTTTGATGGATGAGTGGAGTATCCTGCCGTCCCTGATCTTTATGGGTGTAGGAGCCATGACCGACTTCGGTCCCCTGATCGCTAATCCCAAGAGTTTCCTTCTGGGCGCAGCTGCGCAGATCGGTATCTATGCGGCGTACTTCCTTGCAATTTTTATGGGATTCTCCGGAAAAGCGGCAGCAGCAATTTCCATCATTGGCGGTGCAGATGGCCCTACTTCCATCTTCCTGGCAGGAAAACTTGGTCAGACTGCACTTATGGGTCCCATTGCGGTTGCAGCCTATACGTATATGTCCCTGGTACCGATCATCCAGCCGCCTATCATGAAACTTCTGACCACGGAAGAAGAGCGCAAAATTAAGATGGAACAGCTTCGTCCGGTTTCCAAACTGGAAAAGATCCTGTTCCCGATCGTTATCACTATCGTTGTATGTCTGATACTGCCGACCACAGCTCCCCTTGTCGGTATGCTGATGCTCGGTAACCTGTTCCGTGAGTGCGGCGTTGTAAAACAGCTGACAGAGACCGCTTCCAACGCACTGATGTATATCGTAGTTATCCTGCTTGGTACATCTGTAGGTGCTACCACAAGTGCAGAAGCTTTCCTGAATCTGAGCACACTTAAAATCGTTGCCCTTGGTCTTGTAGCATTTGCATGCGGTACCGCAGCAGGTATTATCTTTGGTAAGATTATGTGTAAGGCCACCGGCGGTAAGATCAATCCGCTGATTGGTTCTGCAGGTGTATCAGCAGTGCCGATGGCAGCCCGTGTATCCCAGAAGGTTGGTGCCGAAGCAGACCCGACCAACTTCCTTTTGATGCATGCAATGGGTCCGAACGTTGCCGGTGTTATCGGTACTGCAGTAGCAGCCGGTACATTCATGGCTATTTTTGGTGTATAACCTATAATGGAGGATAAATAAAAATGGCAGAAGTAAAAAAACCAATTAAAATAACGGAAACCATTCTGCGTGATGCGCATCAGTCTCTGATCGCAACAAGAATGACCACAGAGCAGATGCTTCCGATTGTTGACAAAATGGATAAAGTAGGCTACCACTCCGTGGAGTGTTGGGGCGGTGCTACTTTTGATGCATCCATTCGTTTCCTGAAAGAGGATCCCTGGGACAGACTTCGTAAGTTCCGTGACGGATTCAAAAACACAAAACTTCAGATGCTGTTCCGTGGACAGAATATTCTTGGATATCGCCCATATGCAGATGATGTTGTAGAATACTTTGTTCAGAAATCTGTAGCAAATGGTATTGATATCATTCGTATTTTTGACTGTCTGAACGACCTGCGCAACCTTCAGACTGCTGTTAATGCGGCAATCAAGGAAAAAGCGGATGCTCAGGTAGCACTTTCCTACACACTGGGTGATGCCTATACCCTTGAGTATTGGACCGGTATTGCAAAACGGGTTGAAGAGATGGGTGCCAGCTCCCTGTGTATCAAAGATATGGCCGGTCTTCTTGTACCGTACAAAGCAACTGAGCTGATCAAAGCGATGAAAGAAACCGTTAAGATCCCGATTCAGCTTCATACACATTACACCTCCGGTGTTGCTTCCATGACTTATCTGAAAGCAGTAGAAGCCGGTGTGGATGTAATTGACTGTGCAATGTCACCGTTCGCTCTGGGTACTTCTCAGCCGGCTACAGAAGTTATGGTTGAGACCTTCAAGGGAACGGAATATGATACCGGATTTGATCAGAACCTTTTGGCTGAGATCGCTGACTATTTCCGTCCGATCCGTGACAACGCCCTGGAGACCGGTCTGCTTAATCCGAAGAACATGGGTGTCAACATCAAGACTCTGCTGTATCAGGTTCCGGGCGGTATGCTCTCGAACCTGACATCTCAGTTAAAAGAGCAGCATGCGGAAGACAAATTCTATGATGTACTGGAAGAAGTTCCGAGAGTACGTAAAGACTTAGGCGAGCCGCCTCTGGTTACTCCGTCTTCTCAGATCGTAGGTACTCAGGCTGTATTTAATGTGCTGATGGGCGAGCGCTATAAGATGGTAACAAAAGAGACAAAAGACGTATTATCCGGTAAATACGGTGCAACCGTAAAACCGTTTGATAAAGAAGTACAGAAGAAGTGTATCGGCGATACACAGCCGCTTACTTGCCGTTATGCAGATCTTCTTGAGCCGGAGCTGGACAAACTGGAAAAAGAAATGGCTCAGTACAAAGAGCAGGACGAAGATGTTCTGTCCTATGCTTTGTTCCCGCAGGTAGCTATGGACTTCTTTAAATACCGTGATGCACAGAAAACAAAAGTGGATGCCACTGTTGCAGACACAGAAAACGGAGCTTATCCGGTATAAGACTTTGAATGAATAATAACTACAGGGGATGTGGCAAAACTGCATCCCCTGTTTTACCGCAGAGGTATCTATGAAAAGAGAAATTGAACTGTTTCAGGAAAAAATGCAGGAAAACATGATTTCGATGTTTCTGGTGACCACCGGAGATTATCATTTATCAGAATATGTGGATGACTACTTTAAAATCCGTGCGTTTCTTTCCGGATTTACCGGATCGGCAGGAACGCTGTTAATTACGAGAGAGAACGCATTGTTGTGGACCGACGGACGCTATTTTATCCAGGCGGAAAAACAACTTCAGAATACAGGAATTGAATTAATGAAATCAGGCGAAGAGGGTGTGCCGACGCTGGAGGCATACATTCAGGATAACCTTTGTGAAGGCGAGACTCTTTGTCTTGACGGAAAAATGATTTCGGCAGAAGAAGGAGAAAAACTGGAATCTGTTGTAAAAAGTATAAAGGGTACGTTGAAAAATGAACAGTGGATCGATGAAATATGGACAGACCGCCCTTCTCAGAACTTTCGTCGGGTAGAGCGGCTGGGACTGTTTTTTACAGGGAGAAGGGTGAAAGAAAAGCTGGAGATGGTTCAGGAAGCCATGAAAACAGAAGGGGCAGATTGTTTCGTCTTAAGTTCCCTGGATGATATCGCATGGCTTTATAACCTGCGCGGTACGGACATCCTGCACAATCCTGTGTTTTACAGTTATTCTGTGATTGACGATTCACAGGCATATCTGTTCGCCAAAAAAGAAGTTTTCGACGAATTGCTTCTGGAAACTTTGAAGGAGGAACATGTCACAGTTCTTCCGTATGATACGTTTTATGAATATCTTGGCAGCGCCATAAAAAACAGGCATGTTTGGGCGGATGGAAAGCATAGTTCTTATTTCGTATTTGAGACTTTGAAAAAGGATGAAAATCACAACCACATTATCGACAAAGAAAACCCGACATTGCTCTGGAAAGCCGTTAAGACAA
Organism: Lachnospiraceae bacterium; assembly: GCA_022767285.1. Classification (GTDB taxonomy): domain Bacteria; phylum Bacillota; class Clostridia; order Lachnospirales; family Lachnospiraceae; genus JALENY01. The sequence continues at coordinate 74,745 of JALENY010000011.1, forward strand.
CCGTGGAAGCAGAAAATATCAGGGAAGCCCATGAAAAAGATGCGCTTGCTATGATCCGGTTCCTTTACTGGGTGAAAAATCGAGTAAAAGAGGACAGGCCCCTGACTGAAAAAGAGGCTGCTGATTATCTGGATCAACTGCGTCTTTCCAACCGTGAATGCAGGGATATTAGTTTTGATACCATTGCTGCTTATGGTGAAAATGCTGCAATCTGCCATTACAGCCCGGGAAAAGACAGCGCCGTTTTAAGACCGGAGGGATTTCTTCTTGTGGACAGCGGCGGACAGTATACAAAGGGGACTACAGATGTCACCAGAACCATAGCTCTGGGAGAACTGACAAAAAGGCAGAAAGAACATTATACCCTGGTGCTGAAAGGAAATATTCGTCTGGCGGCTGCCCGTTTCCCGAAAGGTGTATGCGGCGCCAACCTGGATGTGCTGGCCAGAGAGCCTCTGTGGGAGCGTGGACTTGATTACAATCACGGAACCGGACACGGGGTGGGTTACTATCTGAATGTACACGAAGGACCTCAGAATATCAGCTGGAAGGTCAGCCAGCGAAAGGGAAATTTAGTAGAATTGCTGCCGGGTATGGTGATTTCCGATGAGCCGGGGGTATATCTGGAAGGTGAATACGGAATTCGACTGGAAAACCTTATTCTTGTAATAAAAGCGGATGAACCGCGCATGAAGAACTTTCTGGAATTTGAAACCCTTACGCTTGTGCCTTTTGAACGGGAGGCAATCTTACCGGAACTTCTGAATGAAAAAGAGAAGCTGTGGCTGAATCAATACCACCAGAGAATATTTGAATTATATGCCAAGAAGGTTACGCCCAGAGAGCGTCAGTGGCTGCGAGAGACAACCGGTCCGTTTTAGAACCGGTAAAGCGATAGTATCATTTGAAAATGAGGGATTCAATATGGGGAAAATTGATATTTCAAAAAACGCAAAGCACAAAAAAACCGATCAGATTCTTGAGGAAGTGATGCACCTCGATGCGCATATGGTGCAGGAAACTTTGAATGAGATGAATCGGGAAGCTTTCGCTATAGCGGTGGATACACTGCTGCGAAGTCGTGACATATATGTGCTGGGCGTGCGCAGCAGCGCACCTTTGGCGGAATACCTTGCTTTTTATCTGAATACGATTTTCCCGTGCGTACGTCTCATACGCACAAACAGTGCAAGCGAGATTTATGAACAAATGCTTCATGTTGGGGCCAAAGATGCAGTCATCGGGATCAGCTTTCCGCGTTATTCTATGCGCATCTTAAAAGCATTGGAATTTGCCAACAGCAGAAATGCGCGTGTGATTACGATTACGGATACGGTTCATTCGCCTATTAATCTTTACTCTTCCTGCAATCTGTTGGCGAAAAGCAGCCTGTCCACGATCGTGGATTCTATGACAGCTCCATTGAGTCTGATCAATGCGCTGGTGGCTGCTCTCTGCATGAAGAAAAAGAAGAATGTTCTTGCAAACCTCGAGGAACTGGATCGCATCTGGGACGATTATCCGGTTAACAGCCACGATGAGATCAACCGCCTTGATGAGGAGATCAAGCTTTCCAAACAGGAGCAGTGATGAAGCAGGTATTTTGCTTCGATGGATCGGATTGTCCGGCATTGGCTTGTGAAAGAAATGCAAAAACAGAAATATCATTGATGTTTATGCCGCGCAAAGCGGCGGAACGGGGATTATAATGGGAAAAACATTGATTATCGGCGGCGGCGCTGCAGGCATGCTGGCTGCAGTCTTTTCCGGAAGAAAAGGTGATGAAGTGCTGCTTTTTGAACAGAATGAAAAGCTGGGCAAAAAACTATTTATCACCGGGAAGGGACGCTGTAATTTTACGAATGCCTGCAGTATGGAAGAACTTTTTGACAGTATTGTAACGAACAAAAAGTTTATGTACAGCAGCATTTATGGCTATAATAATTATGATGTTATGGATTTCTTTGAAGAGATGAATCTGGAGTATAAAATTGAACGTGGCAACCGGGTATTCCCCGCTTCGGATCATTCCTTTGATGTCATTGATGCACTGCACCGGGCCATGAAAAAAGTGGGTGTTCGCATTTTCTTAAATACAAAAGTTGAAAAAATACTTGTTGAGCAGGGGAAAGCAGTGGGCCTTGTGGCAGATGGGGAAACCTGGCTGGGTGACAAAGTCATGGTAGCAACGGGCGGGATTTCTTATCCAACTACAGGAGCGACCGGAGACGGATATCGTTTTGCAGAAGAAACCGGACACCGGGTGACGGAATGTTATCCGTCCCTTGTTCCGATGAACGTCCGGGAGGGCTATGTTAAGGAACTGCAGGGGCTCTCTCTGAAAAACGTGGTATTGTCAATACGTGAAAATGGGAAAATACTTTACGAGGAATTCGGAGAAATGATGTTCACACATTTCGGCATTACCGGCCCCCTTGTCCTGACTGCCAGTGCATATCTGGCACCAAAGCTGAGAAAACAGAGCATGCAGGGATATGTGAACCTGAAACCGGCTCTTACAGAAGAACAGTTGGATGCACGCTTTCTGAGGGAGTTTTCCGATAACCGAAATCGCCAGTTTAAAAATATTCTTGGCAGTCTGTATCCTTCCAAACTGATTCCTGTTATTATGCCGCTGTCCGGAATATCGCCGGATAAGAAGGCTCATGAGATCACAAGGGAGGAGAGAAAATGTCTCCTTGATCTGACCAGAGAATTTCCGTTTACCATAACTGGACTTCGTGATTTTAAGGAAGCAATCATCACAAAAGGCGGTGTGGATGTAAGACAGATCAATCCGAAAACCATGGAATCCAAGTTGGTTAAGGGGCTATTTTTTATTGGAGAAGTTCTGGATGTGGACGCATTGACCGGAGGATTTAATCTGCAGGTGGCGTGGTCTACCGCACATGCGGCGGCACAATAGCGGATGGAAAACAGAGTCAGCAATCGTGCCTGTTTCAAAGCTGTTCATGCAGCGGTGTTCTTATGAACCTGGAGCATGTTGGACTTATATGGGGATATTGGATGTAAAAAAATATGATTACAGGAGGTTTCAATAGATGATTGTAAATATAGCAATTGACGGCCCGGCAGGAGCCGGAAAAAGTACCATAGCAAAGCGTGTGGCAAACGAGTTATCTTATGTTTATGTGGATACAGGTGCCATGTACCGGGCGATGGCATATTACTTCCTTGAAAAAGGAATAAGTCCGGAAGTGACGGAACAGATTGAAAATGCCTGCCAGGATGCAGATATTACGATTGACTATCGAAATGGAGAACAACAGGTGTTCTTAAACGGACAAAATGTCACCGGTTTTCTGCGGACAGAAGAAGTGGGAAATATGGCATCGGCCACTTCTGCCAACCCGAAAGTGCGTGAAAAACTGGTGGCCCTTCAGCAGAAAATGGGTGCTGAGAAAAGCGTGGTCATGGATGGACGGGATATCGGTACAAAAGTTCTGCCGGATGCATTGGTAAAAATCTATCTGACTGCAAGTGCACGGACAAGAGCCATGCGGCGTTACCGTGAATTGAATGCAAACGGCGTTCCCTGTGACCTGGATCAGATTGAAAAAGATATTATCGAGCGTGATCGCAGAGATATGTCCAGAAGCATATCTCCTCTCAGGCAGGCTGAGGATGCGGTGCTTGTGGATTCATCGGAAATGACGATTGATGAGGTTGTGGATCGTATTTTATCGATATATAAAGAAAAGGTGTGAGAAAATGGAAGTAATCACTGCAAAATCAGCGGGATTTTGTTTCGGTGTTAAGCGTGCTGTTGATAAGGTGTATGAACTGCTGGATCAGGGCGTGAAAAATATATACACCCTGGGTCCCATCATTCACAATGAAAAAGTGGTACAGGATCTGAGTGCCAGGGGCGTGCGCGTTCTGGAATCTATGGATGATATTGACCGTATGCAGTCTGGAACGGTGGTGATCCGTTCTCACGGTGTGCCAAAATCCGTGTATGACCGATTGGAAGAACATAAAATCAATTATGTTGATGTGACTTGCCCCTTTGTGAAGAAAATACATACGATCGCAAGGAGGGAGAGTGAAGCAGGTCGTCACATCGTTATAATCGGAGATGCAAAACACCCCGAAGTACAGGGAATACGGGGATGGTGTGCCGGTCCCTCGACGGTGATCGAAAGCCGTAAAGAAGCTGAAGAGTTCAACAAAAACGGGTATAAAAATATCTGTGTTGTTTCACAGACGACATTTAATTACAACAAATTTCAAGATTTAGTTGAAATTCTGGGCAAAAAGCGGTATGATAGAATAGTTATTAATACCATTTGCAATGCTACGGAAGAAAGACAATCCGAAGCAAGGGATATTGCAAAGAGTGTGGAGGCCATGATTGTGATAGGCGGCAAACATAGCTCGAATACCCAGAAGCTTTACGAGATATGTAAAAAAGAATGTAAAGATACTTACTATATACAGACACTCGATGATCTGGATTTGGAAGCTTTTCAATCCACCAGTTGCGTAGGTATTACAGCGGGGGCGTCTACCCCAAATATTATAATTGAGGAGGTTTCAAAACATGTCAGAAATGAGTTTTGAACAAATGCTGGATGAGTCATTTAAAACTATCAGAAATGGAGAGGTCGTGGAAGGAACCATCATCGACGTAAAAGAAGACGAGATGATTCTTAACATCGGTTATAAAGCAGACGGTATCCTTACCCGCGCAGAATATAGCAACGAGGCTAATATCGATTTGAGAAATGTTGCAAATGTGGGTGACAAGCTTGAAGTTAAGATTCTGAAAGTAAATGATGGAGAGGGTCAGGTTCTTCTTACTTACAAGAGACTGGCTGCTGAAAAAGGAAATAAGAGACTGGAAGAAGCTTTTGAAAACAAAGAAGTTTTAAAAGCAAAAGTAAGCCAGGTATTAAACGGTGGTTTATCTGTAGTGATCGACGAGGCAAGAGTATTTATCCCTGCAAGTCTTGTATCGGATTCTTATGAGAAAGACCTTACAAAATATGCGGATCAGGAGATTGAATTTGTTATCACAGAGTTCAATCCGAAGAAGAGACGCATCATTGGTGACCGCAAACAGCTTCTCGTTGCTGCAAAGGAAGCTATGCAGAAAGAACTGTTTGAGCGTATTCATGCCGGTGACGTTGTTACCGGTGTAGTGAAGAATGTTACTGATTTCGGTGCATTTATCGATCTTGGCGGAGCAGACGGTCTGCTTCACATCTCTGAGATGTCCTGGGGTCGTGTTGAAAGCCCGAAAAAAGTGTTTAAAGTCGGCGATGAAGTAGAAGTGCTGATCAAAGAGATCAACGGTGATAAGATTGCCCTGAGCCGTAAATTTGAAGACCAGAACCCATGGAACTTTGCAGCTGAAAAATATGCAGTAGGCAACGTGGTTACCGGTGTTATTGCACGTATGACAGATTTTGGTGCATTTGTTGAGTTGGAGAACGGTGTGGATGCACTGCTTCATGTGTCTCAGATTTCCAGAGAGCATGTGGAAAAACCGGCTGATGTATTAAAAGTTGGTCAGGAGATCGAGGCAAAGGTTGTTGATTTTAATGGTGAGGATCATAAGATCAGCCTCAGCATGAAAGCGCTTGAGCCGGAAGCTGCTCCTGCTGAAGAAGCAACGGCTGAGGAAGCTCCGGTGGAAGAGTAATTCGATCCACGGATGCGCTTAAGACGAATCAGTTTAACATCGAGTTAATATTATAAAAAACTGTCACAGTGATGTGGCAGTTTTTTTATTTCATGGACAGGCATGAAAAATAATTTTACACTTGGATCGAAAAAGTAGTTTTATTTTCGCATTTTTTAACGATCATAAAGGTAGATCGTTCACATCTGCACGTTTACAACATGCATCCAGAGCTTATAGTAAATTTTGTTTTATAAATCGAAACAGTTACATAACAGAGTCCGGATATATTTCATGAAAAATTTATTATCATCCGGAAAGGAAAACGTATGTGTTACGTAAGTATAGCAGTTCGACGGATTCGCCTTTACCCGTTTTGAACGGTCAATGGATGATGCCAAAGACTTGTGAATCACCATATCTTCCGCCGGAAGATACCAGTAATTCTCGCAGTCCTGATAATACACCCGAAGACGCCCACCGAAAGTCTTGATTTTTATTTTGGCGCGGCTTTCATCACAGATCAGATAAAAACAGCTGTGATGGTACCGATAAGCGACTGGAAAGGGAATCGCAGCTTCCAATGTAAATAGAAGTTCTTCCTCCAGACAGCAGGCATCCAGAATCGTAAAATTCCCTGAAAAAAACGATTCAAAAGAAGACAGAGATGAAACCGCGAGAATAATCCCGGGATCATTGGCGGTCTCTGGTATATTCAGAAAAGTCCGCATATCTTCCAGCTTCATGGACAGGAGCATTCTTTTTCCGAGCGTTTTGTATTTTTGATACAGATCGGTATGTTTTTTGCCGAAAAAGGGGGATTCCAGACCGTAAGCGCGATATTTTTGCTCCAGATAGGGAATGTGAAAACTGGTGCTGTTGTATCCGATCAGATGAGTACATTCTGATAACCATTCTGAAAAAAGGAGCAGCATATCATATTCATCTGATTCGATTTCAGAAACCAGATGCAGTTCTTCCCATTTTTCATTTGCAGTCGGGTGTATGATACAGAACTCTGTAATCTGGGTCGTTCTCCAATAGTGTCCGGTTGTCTGCATCTGAAAAACAAGATATGATAAATCATCGTCGTTTACAGAAAAATATGGAAAATTGATAGAAAAATCCGCTTTTATCGTTTTCATAGGCTGCCCTCCGTAAATTGTTTTATATTTTATACGATTATTACCAAAAAATATAGTGGTTTTTTTCAATAAAAAGATGTATCATTATTTTGGACGTTATCGTGCTAAATCAACAGTGTGTACATTATATCGAAGAAGAAGAATAAGAAGGAGGAACTGTTATGGGTTTGCTGACCTTTAAAGGTGGTATTCATCCATATGATGGAAAAGAATTGTCGAAAGACAAGCCGATTCTTCCGATTTTGCCTCAGGGTGAAATGGTGTATCTGATGTCCCAGCATATCGGTGCCCCTGCGAAGCCAGTTGTCGTTGTGGGAGACCGTGTCCTTATGGGACAAAAGATTGCTGAAGCAGGTGGATTTGTATCGGCACCGATTCACGCGTCTGTCTCAGGAACCGTTAAGAAACTGGAAAAGAGACGGAGTGTTACCGGAGATTATATTGACGCAATTATTATCGAAAATGATGGACAATATGAGGAGATTGCCTATCAGAAAGCGGAATCTTTAGAAAAACTGGAGAAAAAAGAAGTCCTTGACCGTATCCGTGAGGGCGGCGTTGTTGGTATGGGCGGTGCAGGTTTCCCAACTCATGTGAAGCTTTCACCGAAGGAACCGGACAAAATTGAGTTCTGTCTGGTAAACGGTGCAGAGTGCGAACCGTATCTGACTTCGGACTACCGCCGTATGCTTGAGGAACCGGAACTTGTCATCGGCGGTCTGAAGTGCATGCTCCGCCTGTTTGACCATGCAAAAGGTTACATATGTATTGAAGACAATAAGATGGACTGTATTGAAAAGATGGAAGAGCTTGTGAAAGATGAGCCCCGTATTGAAGTAAAACGTCTGAAAACCAAGTATCCCCAGGGCGCAGAGCGCTCTTTGATCTATGCGACCACAGGACGTGAGATCAATTCTTCTATGCTTCCGGCAGATGCCGGCTGTGTAGTGGACAACGTGGATACCGTAGTTGCTATTTATAAATCGGTTATGCTCGGTGAGCCGCTGATGCATCGTATTGTAACAGTGACCGGCGATGCCATTGCAAATCCGCGCAATTTCCGTGTGAAAACAGGAACGAACTATGCAGAGCTGATCGATCCTGCCGGCGGTTTTAGTGCGGAACCGGAAAAGATCATTTCAGGAGGCCCCATGATGGGATTCTGTCTGTATGATTTGAATGTACCGGTTACAAAGACGTCATCCGCACTCCTCTGTCTGAAGAAGGATGATGTTTCCAATTCTGAGGAAACCGCTTGCATCAATTGTGCACGCTGTGTTTCTGCATGTCCGGCCCGCCTGGTTCCGTCTCATCTGGCAACTTATGCAAATCATTACAATGAGGAAGCATTTCTCAAATATAATGGCATGGAATGCTGTGAGTGTGGATCCTGCAGTTTCTCATGCCCGGCAAAACGTCCGCTAGCTCAGTCAATCAAGTCCATGCGGCGTACCATTCTGGCTAACCGTAAGAAAAAGTGATAGGAGGAGAAGCATATGAGCGAGAATAAACTACACGTATCGTCTTCACCTCATGTCCGCTCAAAGGTGACGACACAATCTATTATGTTGACGGTCATAATCGCGCTTTTACCGGCCACTTTATTTGGCATTTATAATTTCGGACTGCGCGCCCTTATGCTGGTTCTGGTTTCTGTGGGAACCTGCGTTTTGACCGAGTATCTTTATGAATTTTTCATGCACAGAAAAATTACCGTTAAAGACGGCAGTGCCATTGTAACCGGCCTGTTGTTGGCCCTGAACCTTCCGGCTTCCGCGCCATGGTGGATTCCGGTGATCGGCGGCATTTTTGCGATCCTGATCGTAAAACAGCTGTTTGGCGGTCTGGGGCAGAATATCATGAATCCGGCTCTGGCAGCCAGATGTTTCCTTTTGATTTCCTTTACAGGACGGATGACGGACTTTGTTGTTCCGGAGGATGCATTCGGAAATGTTTATGATACGATTTCTTCGGCAACACCGCTTGCTGCTATGAAAGCAGGAGAGGCCGTTGATTTATTACCGATGTTTGTGGGTAATATCAAGGGAACCATTGGAGAGACTTCCGTTATTGCTATTTTGATTGGAGCAGTCATTCTGCTGGCGACGAAAGTTATCAGTCCGCGCATTCCGGTGGCCTACATCGGAACCTTTTCCGTGCTGGTTCTGATCTACAGCCTCGCTACCGGAAACGGATTCGATCTGGTATTTCTGGCACAGCATCTCTGCGGCGGCGGTCTGATGCTGGGTGCATGGTTTATGGCTACCGATTACGTTACGGCCCCCATTACTCCAAAGGGACAGATTCTGTACGGATGCTGTATCGGTTTATTTACCTGGCTGTTCCGATTCCTCGGCAATTCCGCAGAGGGTGTATCTTATGCGATCATCTTCTGTAATCTGCTGGTACCTTTGATCGAACGTGTGACCCGTCCGACCGCATTTGGCAAAGGAGGGAAAAAGGCATGAAAGGTATTGTGAAAAACACAGTAATCATTACATTGATCACATTGGTAGCCGGTGTTTTGCTGGGACTGGTGTATGAGATTACAAAAGATCCTATTGCGGAACAGAATGCACAGGCAAAAAAAGAGGCTTATGAGAAAGTCTTTGAAGATGCGGATGATTTTGAAGTTGTTATTGAGACGGAAGATGCGGATCTTCAGGCGTTCCTGGCAGATTCCGGTTTTACGGCTCAGACCATCAATGAAGCGATGGAAGCAAAGGATGCAGACGGAAATCTGCTCGGATATGCGCTCACGGTGACTTCGCATGAAGGATACGGCGGTGATATCCAGTTTACCCTTGGGGTGAGAGAAGACGGAACCGTTAACGGCATTTCCTTCCTTAGCATCAGCGAGACCGCTGGTCTTGGTATGAATGCAAAAAATGATGAATTTAAGAATCAGTACGCCGATAAAAATGTACCTGCTTTTTCTGTTACAAAAACCGGTTCCACTCAGGACAGTGAAATTGATGCGATCAGTGGTGCTACGATCACATCCAACGCAGTGACCAGAGCAGTCAATGCCGGAATATCTGCAGTAGAATATTTGAAAGGAGGTAACAGCTGATGAAAGCAAATTCACCCTTAGAGCGTCTTTACAATGGTATCTATAAAGAAAATCCCACGTTTGTTATGATGCTTGGTATGTGTCCCACACTGGCCGTTACCACCTCGGCTATGAACGGTCTCGGTATGGGCCTCACAACAATGGTCATTCTTACTCTTTCCAATATGCTGATTTCCATGCTTCGTAAGGTAATACCGGATGAAGTACGTGTGCCGGCTTATATTGTTATCATTGCATCATTTGTAACGATTGTACAGTTTTTGCTTCAGGGCTTTATTCCAAGTCTTTATGATTCGCTTGGTATTTATATTCCGCTGATCGTTGTTAACTGTATTATCCTTGGCCGTGCAGAAGCCTATGCTTCCAAAAACGGTGTGATCAGTTCAATTTTTGATGGCATCGGTATGGGGCTCGGATTTACGGTTGGTCTTACTTCCATAGGTATCGTTCGTGAACTGATCGGTGCCGGAACGATCTTTGGTCAGCAGATCATGCCCGCATCCTATGAACCGGTTACCATTTTCATTCTGGCACCTGGCGCATTTTTCGTGCTGGCGTTTTTAGTAGCAGCTATGAATAAACTGCAGATCGGTGCAGCACGCCGCGGTATTGACAAGAGCGAAGGCTGTATGAAAGACGGCGGCTGCGCAAATTGCAGCAACCATACCTGCAGCGGAAAAATTGCTGAAATCAATAATAAATAGGAGGGAGTACTATGGAATTATTAATGATCGGAATTGGCGCCGCATTTATCAATAACGTGGTACTCAGTCAGTTCCTCGGACTTTGCCCGTTTTTGGGTGTTTCCAAAAAAATCGATACTGCAGCCGGCATGGGCGGAGCGGTTATCTTTGTTTTGACCCTGTCTTCCCTGGTAACCAGTCTGATCTATCAGTTTATTCTGGTGCCGCTGGATATGACTTATCTTCAGACCATCGTGTTTATTTTGGTTATTGCGGCATTGGTGCAGTTTGTGGAGATGTTTCTGAAAAAAGTGATGCCTCCTCTGTATAACGCGCTTGGTGTGTATCTGCCGCTGATCACAACCAACTGTGCAGTGCTTGGTATTGCGTTGATCAATGTTCAGAACGGATACAATGTGCTGGAAGGAACCATCAATGGATTTGCTACAGCAGTTGGATTTACTGTATCCATCGTCATTCTGGCCGGACTGCGCGAAAAAATGGAATACAATGACATTCCGAAGGCATTTAAGGGATTTCCAATTGTTTTACTGACTGCAGGTCTTATGGCAATTGCATTCTTTGGATTTTCAGGATTAAAATAGGAGGGCGGAGTATATGTTGACAGGTATTATCATTTCCGCACTTCTGGTAGGCGGAACAGGTATTTTTATCGGTATATTCCTTGGAATTGCCGGAAAAAAATTTGCAGTAGAAGTAGATGAAAAAGAAGTGGCAGTAAGAGCGGCACTTCCAGGCAATAACTGCGGTGGATGCGGTTTCCCGGGATGCGACGGCCTGGCAAAAGCGATCGCAGCAGGTGAGGCTCCGGTCAATGCATGTCCTGTGGGCGGTGACCCGGTAGGCAAAAAGATTGCAGCTATTATGGGGCAGGAAGCTTCTGAAGGGAAACGGATGGTTGCTTTTGTTCATTGTATCGGTGACTGTGAGAAAACCACAGATATGTACCAGTACGACGGCATTCACGACTGTGGTATGATGCAGTATGTTCCCACAGGCGGTCCGAAATCATGCCGTTATGGTTGTACCGGTTATGGAAACTGTGTGAAAGCATGTCCTTTTGATGCGATTCATGTAGTAAACGGCGTAGCTGTGGTAGATAAGGAAACATGTAAAGCATGTAAAAAATGTATTTCCGCTTGTCCGAAACATTTGATCGGTCTTGTTCCTTATGATGCCGTAAGTCATGTTGCCTGCAGTTCAAAGGAAAAAGGAAAACCGGTTATGAATGCATGTAAAGCAGGTTGTATTACATGCCGCAAATGCGAGAAGAACTGTCCGGAAAAGGCAATTTCTTTCGATATCAATACACCGGTTATCAATTATGACAAGTGCAGCAACTGCGGTCTTTGTGTAGAAAATTGTCCGAGAAAGTGTATTTTATGATGATAAAAAAAGGAATGTTCTTCGGTGTATTTCTGTTGTTTCTCTCTTTCCTTCTGACCGGATGCAGATCAGGAATGGGAACAGGGACAGAAGAGTTTTCCCGGAGCGGCTTCTATTTTGATACCAGTATTTCAATAAAAATATATGATGAACAGGGAGAAGCACTTCTTAAGAAGTGTTTCTCTTTGTGTAATGATTTGGAATACACCTTCAGCCGAACTTTGCGAGACAGTGAACTGTATCAGGTGAACCATAGGTCTGAAAACCAGGTTGAGATATCCGATGATCTGGCCAATGTCATAGGTCTTGGGCTGGAATATGGCCGTAAAACCAATGGCGCCTTTGATATTACGATCTGTCCGGTTGCAGAATTGTGGGATTTTAAGTCTGAGGATCCGGAGGTGCCTTCTGCGGAAGCGCTGAAGGAGGCATTGGAAAAGGTGGATTATACTTCTGTTCATCTGAATGAAAATACACTGACGTTTGACCGATCCGATACGATGCTCGATCTCGGTGCCATTGCAAAAGGTTATGCAGCAGATCAGCTGAAGAAACTGCTCCTGGAGGCAAATGTTAAAAGTGCTGTCATCAATCTTGGCGGCAATGTCCAGACCATCGGTGCAAAACCGGACGGTACCCCATGGAATGTGGGCATTCAGAAACCCTTTGCTCCTTCCGGAGAGACGCTTGCGGTGGTTGAAGTGACAGATCAGAGTGTGGTATGTACCGGCGTGTATGAGAGGTATTTTGATCTGGACGGAAAACGCTATCATCATGTGTTGGATCCAAAGACCGGATATCCAGTGGAAACAGATCTGGATCAGATTACCATCATCTGCGGTGAGTCTGCTCTTGCGGATGTTCTTTCCACCAGCTGTCTGCTCCTTGGGGAGGAACAGGCAAAAGCATTGCTGGAAGAAAATGGCTTTTCGAACACATGGTTGCATTTGGATGAGCGTTGTGCTATGATTAAACAATGAAAAAGAGAGATTTATACTTGGCGGCTGCTGTCCTGCTATCTGCCGGGATCCTGTGGGCAGCGACCGGTCTTTTACAGAAAAAGGAAGGAAGTACACTCAGTATTTTCGTGGATAATGAGCTTTACGGTACCTATTCTCTTTGGGAGGAGCAGGAGATTGCAGTAGGTGATACCAACATCTGTTCAATACAGAATGGGGAGGTCCGCATGATTTCCGCTGACTGTCCCGATCAGATATGTGTACACAGCAATACGATTTCCAAAAAAGGAGAATCGATCATTTGTATGCCCAATCGTGTTGTACTGGAGATTACGGAAGGAGAAAACGGTGGTATGGATATTTTGGCCAAGTAGCAGCCGTTTTTTACATGGATTTATATTAGGAGAGACTATGAAAAACAGAAGCAAAAGGATGGCAATGCTTGGTATTATGACGGCGTTTGCCCTTATTTTATCTTATGTCGAATCTCTGATTCCGTTTTTTCCGGGCATTCCGGGCATAAAATTGGGACTTGCGAACCTGATTGTTGTTCTATTGCTGTATCAGTATTCCTGGCATGAGGCACTGCTGGTATCTGCGGTTCGGATTCTGGTGTCCGGTTTTCTGTTCGGGAATCTTATGAGTATTTTATTCAGCCTTGCCGGAGCCTCTTTAAGCCTTTTGTGTATGGCTCTTTTGAAAAAGATTCCCGGATTTTCCGTGATTGGTGTCAGTATTGCAGGAGGATGTACACACAATATCGGGCAGTTTCTGGTTGCCATGTTTGTGGTGCGAACAGGAGGTCTTTTCTATTATCTTCCGGCGCTTCTTATTTCCGGCCTGGTGACCGGATTCTTGATTGGATTTGCTGCATCACTTCCGGGAAAATATCTGCCCCGGGATATCTGGAAATAGGAGATACAAAAAATGATAGCATATATAATCGGTGAAGTCGTTGAAATTGATGACAATCGAATTGTTCTGGAACAGAATCATATGGGATTCAATATATTTGTGCCTGCGACGGTGACAAATGCAGTTCGAAGCGGAGACGAAGTAAAAATTCATACTTATCTGAACGTAAAAGAAGATGCATTTCAGCTATTCGGATTTCTGACCAGAGATGACCTGAATATATTCAGGCTGCTTCTTGCTGTGAATGGAATCGGTCCCAAAGCCGCACTTGGTATTTTATCGGCTCTGTCTGCTGATGAATTGCGTTTTGCGGTTCTTTCGGATGATTCCCAGACGATCTCAAAGGCTCCGGGTGTTGGGAAGAAGACGGCACAGAAGCTGATTCTCGAGCTGAAGGACAAACTGAATCTGGAGGAAGCTTTTGAGCATAAACTGAAAAATAATGCTCAGACTGCACCCGGAAGATCTCCTTTTGAACAGGAGGCAAGACAGGAAGCGATTCAGGCCCTGGTGGCACTTGGATATTCCAGTTCAGATGCGTTGCGTGCGGTTAGAAAGATCGAAGGGATCAGCCAGATGAGCGTGGAAGAGATACTGAGAGCTGCATTGAAAAATATGTAGCACGAATTCATATACGGCAATAAAAATGTTTTAAAAGAATATGCCTGAAAATTCATAGCATTGATACGGAAAGGTGCTGAGATGGCAAGAAGAATTATTACCACAGATGCAATAGAAGAAGATGTGAAGATCGAGAGCGGACTGCGTCCTCAGACTCTGGACGAATATATCGGCCAGCAGCGGGCAAAAGAGACGCTGAAAGTATATATCGAGGCGGCAAAGCAGCGAAAAGACGCGCTGGATCATGTGCTCTTTTATGGACCGCCGGGTCTTGGAAAAACAACACTGGCGGGAATCATCGCCAACGAGATGGGCAGTCATCTGAAAGTGACTTCCGGTCCGGCTATTGAAAAACCAGGTGAGATGGCAGCGATTTTGAATAATCTGGAGGAAGGCGATGTACTTTTTGTGGATGAGATCCATCGCCTGAATCGTCAGGTGGAAGAGGTCCTTTATCCTGCTATGGAGGATTATGCCATTGATATCATGATCGGAAAAGGAGCCACTGCACGTTCCATCCGTCTGGATCTGCCCAGGTTTACTCTGGTGGGTGCAACCACAAGGGCAGGCATGCTGACTGCACCGCTTCGGGATCGTTTTGGTGTTATTCATCATCTGGAGTTTTATACCGAGGAGGAATTAAAAACCATCATCGTTCGCTCTGCAAGGGTATTGAATGTGGAAATCGATGAAAAAGGGGCCATCGAACTGGCAAAGCGTTCCAGAGGAACACCGCGTCTGGCCAATCGCCTTCTGAAACGGGTACGTGATTTTGCACAGATCCGTTACGACGGCGTTATTACAGAACAGGTTGCATCGGATGCGCTGGACCTTCTGGAGGTGGATCGCTTCGGACTGGATCAGACGGACCGTATGATTCTTGAAACCATTATCACAAAATTTCAGGGCGGACCGGTTGGACTGGATACTCTGGCTGCTGCCATCGGCGAAGATGCGGGTACGATTGAAGATGTCTATGAACCTTACCTGCTGAAAAATGGCTTTCTGACAAGAACGCCCAGGGGCCGTACTGCTACAGAAAAAGCCATTGCGCACCTCGGACTTGAGCTGCTCTGAAAAAAAGGTTGTTTTTCTATGAAATTTGTTTATAATAGAACATAGAAAACATAAATCGGAGGAATCCATATGTCAGCAAAAAACACAACAAAAGTGCTGATTGGCGGCAAGATCGTTACACTTTGCGGTTACGAGAGTGAGGAATATCTGCAGCAGGTAGCTGCATACATAAATCGCAAACTGGCAGAATTGAATGATGTCAGGGGGTTTTCCAGACTTCCGGCTGAGACAAAATATACGATGCTTAGTTTGAATGTGGCAGACGATTATTTCAAAGCGAAAAAGCAGGCTGAAGTTTATGAAGAAGATCTCCAGACAAAGGATAAGGAACTGTATGATCTGAAACATGAGTTGGTTACTCTCCAGATGAAACTGGAAAAGCTTCAGAAAAACAACAGACAATGAGGATGAGCGGGGAATTGCAATGGTGATTCTCCGTTTTTTTTCGCAGGAGCGGACAAAGAATTATACTCACAATGAGGTTTACTATGATCAAATCAGAATTACTTGCACCGGCAGGCTCTTTTGAAACCTTGAAAGCTGCCCTTGCGGCAGGCGCAGATGCAGTCTATATGGGCGGCAACCGTTTCGGAGCAAGAGCCTATGCCGAAAACGGTGACGAAGACACCATTAGAGAAGCAATCCGTTATACACATTTGTACCAAAAAAAAATCTACCTGACAGTGAACACACTTCTGAAGGAAAATGAACTGGAAAGGGAACTGTATGACTATCTGGCCCCCTATTATGAAGAGGGCCTGGATGCGGTTATTGTGCAGGACCCCGGCGTACTTCGATTTGTGAAAAAAAATTTCCCGGATCTGCCGATTCACGCCAGCACGCAGATGACGATCACCGGGCCCGATGGAGCTAAGCTGTTGGAGGAGATGGGATGTCAGCGCATTGTGACGGCAAGAGAACTGTCTTTGCGTGAATTAAAGCAGATTCGTAATAATACCAGTCTTGAAATAGAAAGCTTCATCCACGGTGCTCTTTGCTATTGCTACTCCGGTCAGTGCCTTATGAGCAGTATGTTTGGGGGCCGAAGCGGCAATCGCGGCAGGTGTGCACAACCATGCCGGCTGCCCTATCAGGTTTACCAGTACGGCAAGAGGCAAAATGGCATCAATAGTCAATATGTGCTTAGTCCAAAAGACATGTGTACCGTCGAAATACTTCCTGAAATATTGGAAGCTGGGGTATACTCCCTGAAAATTGAGGGACGTATGAAAAAGCCGGAGTATACCGCAGGCGTAGTGCGTATTTACAGGAAGTATCTGGAACTTTATGAACGGGATCCGGAGAATTATCACGTTTCGGAAGAAGATCTGAGAGAACTGGCCGATCTGTACAATCGTGACGGATTCCATACGGGCTATTATCACGATCATAACGGTCCTGTGATGATGGCACTGAAAAACGAAAAACAGACCACTGGACAAAAAATACGAAATGAGGCGCTTTTCAGTGAAATCAGGGAAAAGTTTGTTGATCAGCATCCCACCATCAAATTAAACGGAAAACTGAAACTGGTATGCGGCAGACCGGCAGAGCTGACTGTGAAGCGTTATTCAGAGAATCATATTAAAAACCCCCAATCTGGAAATCCCGCCGGAAACATCGGGCATGACTTGCTGAATACGAAAATGGATAGAAGTATGGATGGGGAATTGACTGTGCAGTCAGGTGTGGTTGAACCGGCACAGAAACAGCCTGTATCCAGGGAACGGGTGCAAAAGCAGATTGAGAAGACAGGAGGAACGGACTATGTTTTCGCGTCTCTGGATATTGAGATGGATGATTCGGTGTTTGTTCCCATGCAGACTTTAAATGAACTGCGAAGAGAGGCAATTGGCAAAATTACGGAACAGATTCTTCTGCCGTACAAGCGGAGTCAGACACACAGGAACGATGCAATTCCTTCCGAATCCTGCGGCTGCGTTTCCCGAACAGATTTTTCGGTTTCGGTTGAAACGGAGGAGCAGCTATATGTGGCACTGGACTCGACGTGCGTGGAGAAGATTTATGCATTCCTTCCGATTTTTTACGGGAAGGATATGGACAAAAAAATTGTATCCTATATCCGGCAGGCTGAAAAAAAAGGCAAAAAGCCGTATTTGGCACTTCCCCATATTGTAAGACGGGAAAAACCTGATTTACTGTCCGGAAAATGGCAATATTTTATATCAGAGGGACTGGAGGGCTATCTGGTGCGGAGCCTGGAGAGTCTTGCAGAACTTAAACGGGAAAATCTTCTGTCTCATGCAACGATTGATGCAAATCTGTACACTTATAACAGAGAAGCTCTGGAATTTTACCGGGAACTTGGCGTGGCAGGAAATACTGCGCCTGTAGAACTGAACGGTCGTGAACTTGCGAAACGGGATAATCGGGACAGTGAGATAATCGTGTATGGCTATCTGCCGCTCATGATATCTGCTCAGTGCCTAAAGAAAAATTTGAAAAATTGCACCAAAAATTCGGAACTTCTGATATTGGAAGACCGTTATAAGAAAAAATTTTGTGTAAAATGCTGTTGTGATTTCTGCTATAATATTATTTATAACAGTCTGCCTCTTGGGATCGTAAAAGAGGCGAGGCAAATTGAAGAACTTGGCTTTGCAGGGATCCGATTGAATTTTACTTTGGAAAGCTCAAAGCAGATGCGGGAAATACTAAGAGGATTTTCCGATGTTTACCTGGGAAAAAACGAGTGGCAAAAGCCTTCGGATGTATTTACGAAAGGGCACTTCAAACGCGGTGTTGAATAGGTGGCAATGTGTTAAATATTATTATACAGCTTTCTAAATACCTGATGCTCATTCTGGTTATTCTGTACAGTTTTCAGTGCTTTACGGTATTTAAAAGAAAAACAGAAAAAAAGAAGAAAAAGGTGCTGAGAAAACAGCTGACGATCATTTTGCTGATGCTGTTCATCGGCTTTCTGGACATTTTCCTGAGCACAAAGGATCTGAAGGTGGTTATTTTTCTGAGTGCGATTTATGTCTTTTTTATTATTATTCAGATGCTGTACCGCCTGATCTATCCCAAAGCATCTCTGTTGGTCATCAATAATATGTGTATGCTTCTGTCAATCGGCTTCATCATTCTTGCCAGACTGGATATGGAAGATGCGATTAAACAGTTTATTATTGCTGCCGCAGCTACGGTGATTGCGTTTATCATTCCGGTTATCGTGCGAAAACTGAAGTTCCTGGCAAAATTGAAATGGTTTTACGCAATTGTCGGTATTCTGTGCCTTGGCGTGGTGCTTGTGCTTGCTCAGACAAGCGGCGGTGCCAAACTGTCCATTACAGTTGCAGGTATCAATTTTCAGCTCTCTGAGATTGTAAAAATTATGTTTGTGTTTTATATGGCTTCGGCATTACAGAAAGATACTTCCTTTCGCAACGTAGTCATTACCACTGTTATAGCAGCGATGCACGTGGGTATTCTGGTATTATCTACGGACCTGGGAACAGGACTGGTGTTTTTTATGACATATCTGGTTCTGATCTACGTATCAACCAGAAAACCGCTGTATGCGCTGGCCGGACTGGGAGGCGGAAGCCTGGCTGCTGTGGGGGCATATTTCCTCTTTAACCATGTGCGTAACCGTGTTCTATGGTGGAAAGATCCCTTTGCAGATTATGACAATGCCTACCAGATTGTACAGGGAATGTTTGCCATCGGAGCCGGAGGATGGTTCGGTACGGGGCTTTGTCTTGGTTCTCCCAAAACCATACCATTGGCTACCAACGATTTTGTATTTGCATCCATTTGTGAAGAATTAGGCGGACTTTTTGCCATCTGCATGATCCTGATCTGCATGAGTCTGTTTCTCATGATCGTCAATATATCTATGCAGATACAAAACCCGTTCTATAAACTTGTGGCACTGGGTCTGGGAACCGAATATGCATTTCAGGTATTTTTAAATATCGGCGGTACTTCAAAATTTATTCCGCTGACCGGCATTACACTGCCGCTCGTCAGCTACGGAGGAAGCTCTGTAATGAGTACGATCATCATGATCGCCATTATTCAGGGCCTGTATATTCTGAGAGAAGATGAAGGAGATCAACTTGAATAAGAAAGACAAGAACAGGAAAGAAAAAGAGCAGAACTTACAAGACAGGAACAGGCAATCATCGATGCCGCAGGAATCCCGGAATTCTATCAGAAAGAAAAACGGCGGTAAAGAGTACGTATTTGTATCCTATCTCTTTGTGGCTATCTTTGTCTCGCTGATCGGATACATGGTATACTTTAACACGGTGATGAAAGATGAAGTTCTGAACAGCCCTTACAACAAACGTCAGAATTCTGCTGCAGAACATATTGTCCGCGGTGATATTCGGTCGGCTGACGGTGAGGTTCTTGCCTATACGGAAGTGGATGGAGAAGGAAATGAGAAACGTGTTTATCCCTATGGCAGTGTTTTTTCTCATGTGGTGGGCTATTTTGCAAACGGAAAGAGCGGTCTGGAGACGCTGGCAAACTATCAGCTTCTGACCTCCCACGATTTTATCGGAGATCGTCTCTGGAACGATCTGCAAGGGGAAAAGAATCTTGGTGATACGGTTGTGACAACGCTGGATTCCAGTCTTCAGATGGCGGCATACAATGCCCTTGGGGATTCCAACGGAGCCGCAGTGGTGATGGAGCCGGATACGGGAAAAGTACTGGCGATGGTGAGCAAACCGGATTTTGATCCAAATACACTGGCAGATATGTGGGAGGAGATCGTCAATGACGAAAACAATTCCGTACTTGTGAATCGATCGACTCAGGGGCAGTACGCTCCCGGCTCTACTTTTAAGATTGTGACCGCACTTTCTTATCTGCGAAAAAATGGAAGTCTGGATGGCTTTTCTTTCCATTGTGAGGGTGAATATACGCAGCAGGAACATACCATTCACTGTGCCAATAATACGGCTCATGGAGATGAAAATCTTGAGAATGCATTTGCCTACTCCTGTAACTGTGCTTTTGCTCAGATCGGCCTGGATCTTGGTGGAAGTGCTTTAAATGAGACAAGCGAATCACTGCTGTTTAACAAAAAACTGCCAATCGTACTGCCTTACAGAAAGAGTTCATTTGATCTGAATGACAATTCCGGTGTGCCTCTGACTATGCAGACTTCATTTGGACAGGGTAATACGCTGACTTCACCAATGCACATGGCCATGATCGTGTCTGCAATTGCTAATGGTGGTACGCTGATGAAACCTTATTATATTGATCATGTGGAGAATGTGAATGGGGATCTGGTGACAACCACAAAGCCGGAAGAATATGCAGAACTGCTGACCAGTGCGGAATCGTCTGCTCTGACAAATCTAATGACACAGGTAGTTGATTACGGAACCGCCACCGCTCTGGGCCGTAACGAATATTCCGTAGCCGGAAAGACCGGTACGGCAGAATACTTTACCGGAGACGGAAGTATGGGAACACACTCCTGGTTTGTAGGATTTTCCAATGTGGAGAATCCGGATATTGTAGTCTGTGTACTGGTGGAAAACTCCGGCGCAAGCGGGCTGACAGGTACCGCTGTCGCGCAGCAGATTTTTGATGAGTATTACTATTAATTTAATGTGTATTAGAATGAACCGAAAAATAGTTTCTTTTTCGTGTGCGGAAAAGGAACTATTTTTAACGATCGTTTTTCTTCTATCGGCATCGTAAAAAGGCCGCTTATCTGCATGTCCGATTTCCTTGCAGACATTTGAAAAATGAGTTATACTGATACCAACTGAAAAAACCATAATTTAAAATGCAGTATAATCTGAAAGAATCTCAGCTTGAAAAGATTACAACATGGTATAAATTGTAACCTGAAATTAATTATTGTATGAAGGAAGAAAAAATGCTGACCTGGTATAACCGACTTTATATAGGGAATAATGCTAAAAAGAGAGCTGATCGCGCGATCCGGAGACTGAATGATCAGAAGATGGTGAGGGGCATTTATCTGATTACCCTTGCTTCCAATGAAAAAAATCAACTGGATATTTTAAGTGCCTATAATCTGATTCAGCCGGTTGTATACCGAAGGTGTCCCATGGTGATCGGTATTGCCTGGGGATATGACGAGGCGGTGGAGCTGGTGATTCATATCACAAATGAATCGCTGGAAAAAACAGGAAAAGCAGATCTTAGAAAATATTTGGAGCAAGGGTGAGAACATGCTACATATTCTTCTGTTAAGTTTAAAGATAATCGGAATAGTTCTGGCTGTTTCCCTTGGGCTGCTCCTGCTGATCGTATCGCTGGTATTGTTTGTACCCCTCCGCTACAAAGGAAAGGCTCAGAAAACAGATAATGTGTTCACGGGAATGGCTAAAGTCACATGGCTGTTTCATGCAGTATCCGTTTCGATATACTATGAAAAGGGGAAAGTGACCACGGTCATTCGCCTGCTGGGTATCAATCTGCATTGGCTTCTTAATTTTATTCGAAAATTCAGAGATAAAAAGCAAAAACCGGAAGAGAATACAGAGGGTGGCAACAGTGATGAAAAGATCGAGGAAGGACCGGAGGAATTAGCAGAAGTAAAAACGCCGGCAAATTCAGAAAAGCCATTGGAAGAAAATAATACCGATCATTCGGAAGAACGAGTGAATGAAAAAGATGTCGGAGTTTCGGAAGAGCGAGTCGAAAAAAATAATGTGGCTATGCCGAATAACAGTTTCTCTGGATCTGATGAAGATGGGACTCCTGGGGACCGTGCTAAAGAAGACAGCGGAAAAGATGCGGCAATCCGGAACAGGATTTCCGGGGCCTTTCGTTCCTTGCTGAAAGTACCCGCAAAACTGGTCGGTGCCGTTCGGTTCCTATGTTCAATACCTTCCAGAATCCTTGGCATCATTCGAAAAATACATTTAACAATATGTAATATCTGTGATAAAATAAGCTATTGGAAGCGGTTCCTGGATGACGAAAGGACAAGAGCGGCTCTGAGATATGTCAAAGACCGTTTGCTTCGGATCTTGCGGCATGTCTTACCCAGAAAGCTGAAAGGCGAACTGCGGTACGGATTTGAGGATCCATGCGTCACAGGGCAGGTACTGGGAGCAATTTACATGATTTATCCTGCGGTGCAGGAACATCTCAACATTTATCCTGATTTTGAAAATCAGGTCCTGGAGGGACGGTTGGAGCTAAAAGGCCGTATATACGTCTCGGTACTTTTGTGGCATGCTTTAAAAGTCTATTTTGATAAAAATTTCAAATTTGTATTTAATACATTATTGCATAAGGAGGAATTTTAAATGGCAAATAATAACGATTTCCAGTCAACCGTAGAAACTTTATTCCGGGGAATGGACAGCTTTATTACCACGAAAACGGTTGTGGGAGACGCAATCCATGTAGGTGATACCATCATACTTCCGCTTGTGGATGTGACTTTTGGCGTGGGAGCAGGTGCTGCATCCAAAGAAAAAAATAACAGCGGCGGCGGTGGTATGGGTGGAAAGGTAACCCCAAGCGCAGTTCTGGTCATCTCCAACGGAACCACAAAACTGGTCAATATTAAGAATCAGGACGGACTTACCAAAATTCTTGATATGGTTCCGGATTTTGTAAATAAGTTCACTTCAGGCAAGAATGTATCTGCGCCAACCGAAGAAAATGAGAGCGAGACTGCGAAGACAGAGGAAGATGACACTCCCGAAGAAAAATAATGCGTAACAGTAGATAGATATAAGCAGGTCTGTGTCTGACAGAAAATAGGGAAAATGAAACGGTCCTTTCGCTGATGTCCGGCAGAAGAACAGAGAAAAGGACACAAGTTCTTTAGATGGTGTCCGGCAGAACAACAGAGAAAAGGAAATAAACGCAAACAGACAGGCAAAAGGAAACATATGAACCCGGGAAGCATAGAATAGTAGTAAAACAAACGTAAGGATGTGCTGCTATGAAATGTATTCTCGGGTTTATCTTATTCTGGATAGGGATCGGCATGTTGATTATGATGTTTCTGCCGGTCTGTTTTGAAGTGGTCGTAGTGGTAGCAGCACTTATTGGTATCGGATACTGTCTGTTTTGCAAAGAGTAGAATATATATTTACAAAAAAACAGACAGGACCGCTCCTGTCTGTTTTTTATATCAACTTAATTATGCTCTTTCTACAGCGCCGGATTTTAAACAAGAAGTACATACATATGTTTTCTTTGCTCCACCGTTCACTTTGATTTTAACGGATTTTACATTGGATTTCCACATTTTGTTAGATCTTCTATGTGAATGGCTCACGTTATTTCCGAAATGAGCGCCCTTACCACAAATTGCACATTTTGCCATGATACTGCACCTCCTTGCGAACAAAATTAAGTCTACATCAAACAATAGACTCGCAACATCAATTATTTTAGCAGAAGATACTCGATTTGGCAAGAGAAAAAAAGATATTTTTCATGAATTTAAATAAAAATTTGAATAAATTTGTCCGAAAAAATGAATAATATCGAAATTCATATTTCTTTTTAGTGAGAAAGGGGGTATAATATAAAAGCAAGATTAGTCTTAGAAAAGTGGAGGTGTCCCATTTATGAAAGGACGTATGAACTCAGAATATGGTGAAATTATCATCAATCCTGATGTTATAGCCACCTATGCAGGAAGTGTTGCTGTGGAGTGCTTTGGGATTGTAGGTATGGCGGCAGTCAGTATGAAAGACGGCCTGGTAAAGCTGCTTCGTAAAGACAGTTTAAAACATGGTATTAATGTATCTTTGAATGAGAATAAGATTTCTCTTGATTTTCACGTAATTGTATCGTATGGTGTAAGCATTTTAGCGGTCGCCGATAATCTGATTGGTAATGTAAAATACAAAGTCGAGCAGTTCACCGGTATGGAAGTTGAGCATATTAGCATCCTGGTGGAAGGCGTTCGCGTCATTGATTAGGATCTTAGGAGGAAGCTGAAGTGGTTACAAATATGATAGATGCCAGTATGTTGACAAAGATGTTTCTGGCAGGAGCAAAGAATCTTGAAGTGAAAAAGGAGTGGATCAACGAGCTGAATGTCTTTCCGGTACCGGATGGTGATACCGGAACGAATATGACATTGACCATCATGTCTGCTGCAAATGAAGTGCGTGGATTGGACAATCCGTCCATGGAAGCTTTGGCAAAAGCAATTTCCTCCGGCTCCCTGAGAGGGGCGCGGGGTAATTCCGGTGTTATTTTGTCTCAACTGCTGCGTGGATTTACAAAGGGGATCCGCGATTATGATAAACTGGATACGGTCATTGTTGCGGCAGCCATGCAAAAAGCAGTAGAGACGGCTTACAAAGCTGTTATGAAGCCAAAAGAAGGCACGATTCTGACAGTGGCAAAAGGAATGAGCGAGAAGGCTGCCGAGATTGCAGAAGAAACCGATGATTTCACTGCATTTTTCGATGCTGTTACGTCTTACGGCGATGAGGTACTGTCTCAGACTCCTGAGATGCTTCCGGTGCTGAAAGAGGCCGGTGTGGTAGATTCCGGCGGACAGGGCTTGATGGAAGTGTGCCGTGGTGCCGTGGATGCATTTCTGGGAAAAAAAGTGGATCTTACCTTTGATGCACCGGTGACGAAAACAGTTGGAGCTGCTGTATCATCTTCTGATTCAGCTGATATCAAATTCGGCTATTGTACGGAATTTATTATCCTGCTGGAAAAAGAATTTACAGACCACGACGAGCAGGAAATGAAAGAATATCTTACATCCATCGGCGATTCACTGGTAGTGGTTGCGGATGATGATATTGTAAAAATACATGTACACACCAATGACCCGGGAAATGCGATACAAAAAGCACTTACTTACGGACAATTATCCCGTATTAAGATTGATAATATGCGTGAGGAACATCAGGAAAAACTGATCAAAGATGCGGAAAAACTGGCTGCTGCCCAGGCTGCAGAAAAAGGGCCGGAAAAAGAAGTTGGTTTTATTGCGGTATCCATCGGCGCAGGCATTGGTGATATTTTCAGAGAACTTGGAGTGGATCAGCTGATCGAAGGCGGCCAGACTATGAATCCGAGTACGGATGACATGCTTCGCGCAATTGACAGAGTAAATGCGAAAAATGTATTTATTTTCCCGAATAATAAAAACATCATTTTGGCTGCAAATCAGGCAAAGGCCCTCACGAAAGACCGTAATGTGTTTGTGATTCCGACCAAGACCGTTCCGCAGGGTATCACTGCCATCATAAATTATGTGCCGGAACTCAGTGCGGAAGAAAATGCGGAAACCATGCAGGAAGAAATCAAAAATGTAAAAACCGGCCAGGTTACTTATGCGGTGCGTGATACCCATATAGACGGGCAGGTGATTCACGAAGGTGATATCATGGGCATCGGTGACAAAGGACTTCTGGCAGTGGGTACCGATATTTCTGAAGTCACAAAAGAAATGGTGAGCAAGATGGTGGATGATGATTCGGAACTGATCAGCATCTACTATGGCGAGGAGTTCCCCGAAGAGGATGCACAGGCCCTGGGAGCAGACATGGAAGAGTCTTATGAAGACTGTGATGTGGAAGTTCATTCCGGTGGACAGCCGATTTATTATTGTGTTGTATCCGTAGAATAATTATGCAGGGTGTTATGGGAAGGTTTATTCCACATAACACCTTGTTTGCTATTTTTTAATATAAATCCTGCATGATATAGCAGGATGCCGTGGATGGACGGAAGATGAAAAGGAGTGTTTATGCGTTTAACCGAAATCAGGGGGATAGGAGAAAAAACAGAAAAACTGTTTCTGAAAACGGGGGTCTCTTCTGCAGAGGAACTGCTGACCAATTATCCCACTGGTTATGATCAGTATTGTGAACCGGTTCCTATCGGTTCCTGTACGGCGGAACATAAATGGGCGGTCTGTGGCTCCATCCAGAAAAATCCGGATGTGAAAAAAGTGCGCAATCTTTCGGTTATCACCACTTATGTGAGGGATGAGACGGGGACGTTGAATCTAACCTGGTTTAATATGCCATATCTGCGTACTTCTCTGAAACGGGGATACCAATATGTCTTTCGCGGAAAAGTGACAGAAAAAGGCGGCCGGTTGGTCATGGAACAGCCGGAGGTATTTACGCCGGCTGCCTATGAGGAAAAGATCCATAACCTCCAGCCGGTCTACCATCTAACCCGTGGATTAAGCAATCGCACTGTCCAGAAAGCGGTGTCTGAGGCTTACGCCCTTATTGGGCAGCAGTTAAAAGACGACCTTCCGGAAGAACTGCGCAGCCATTATGACCTGATGGAATATAAACAGGCATTGAAGTTTATTCATTTTCCCACCAGCATGGAGGCTCTGATCAATGCACGCCGACGTCTGGTTTTTGAAGAATTCCTTCATTTTATTATCGGAATACGTCAATTGAAAGAATATCAGGCCGTGACGGAAAATCATTTTCCCATGAAAGAAGTGTGGACCACCGAGGAGGTCATCGAATCGCTGCCGTACAAACTTACCGGAGCCCAGATGCGAGTCTGGATGGAACTGGAACGGGATCTGAGCGGAAGACGACTGATGTCCCGTCTGATCCAGGGCGATGTGGGAAGCGGAAAAACAATCCTGGCTTTTCTGGCTATGATCATGAGTGCAGAAAACGGCTATCAGAGCGCACTGATGGTTCCTACGGAAGTGCTTGCCCGGCAGCATTATGAGGGATTTTGCAAACTCATGAAAGAACAGCATCTGGAAGATCAGATACAGGCCGTTCTCCTTACCGGCTCCCAGACTGCTGCACAAAAACGGAAAATTTATGAAAAAATTGCATCCGGTGAAGTTTCAGTGATCATCGGTACTCATGCCCTGATCCAGGAAAAGGTAATCTATAAAGATCTGGCTCTGGTCATCACGGACGAACAACATCGGTTCGGGGTAAGGCAGAGGGAACAGCTGGCCAATAAAGGCTATCCACCCAATATCCTGGTTATGAGTGCGACACCCATTCCACGTACCCTCGCTATTATTCTGTATGGAGATTTGGATATCTCCATTTTGGATGAACTGCCCTCCTCACGTCTGCCCATAAAAAACTGTGTGGTAAATACATCTTACCGCAATACGGCGTATCGGTTCATACAAAGTCAGATTGCGCAGGGGAGACAGGTATATGTGATCTGCCCCATGGTGGAACAAAGCGAGGAGATGGAGGGTGAAAACGTTCTGGATTACGGGGAAAAACTGAGGCACATTTTTCCGGATCCTGTAAAAATCGGTATTTTGCACGGTCAGATGAAGCCGGCAGAGAAGACAGCTGTGATGGAATCTTTCCAGAAAAATGAAATTCAGATTCTTGTCTCCACCACTGTGGTTGAGGTAGGAGTGGATGTTCCAAACGCCACTGTTATGATGATTGAAAATGCGGAACGGTTCGGACTGGCTCAGCTTCATCAGCTGCGCGGTAGGGTGGGACGCGGTCAGTGGCAATCTTACTGCATTTTCGTGCAGGGAGACAATAAAGAAGAAACCTCAAAACGACTGGATATTCTGAATCATTCCAATGACGGTTTTAAAATCGCAGCGGAAGATCTGAAATTGCGTGGCCCGGGGGACTTTTTCGGAATACGCCAGAGCGGAGACATGGAATTTGCTCTTGCTGATGTCATCCAGGACGCGGATATTTTGAAACAGGCAGCACAGGCTGCTCCCTATGTGGAACAGTCAATTACTATGCATAGAGAGATAAACTTATGAAGAAAAATATGATAATTGTTGAATTCCGAAGAGAACTGAAGAGCAGCCGAAATCGCTTTTTATCCATTATGCTTATCGTACTGCTTGGCGTGACCTTTTTTGCGGGAATTCGTGCTGCCGGTCCGGACATGAAGCTTTCGGCAGATGCTTATTATGACGATTCTGCCATGATGGATATCCGGCTCCTCAGTACGCTTGGTTTCACCCAGCATGAAGCGGCTATGATTGAGGATATAGATGGAATCGAAAAGGTGGTTCCCGGCTACACTGCGGACGTTTTTTGCAATACGGAATCAAAGCAGATGATCCTGCATCTGATGAGCCTGTCTGATCAGATGAATAAAGTCACTCTGAAAGAAGGTCGCCTGCCGGAACAGTCGGATGAATGTGTGATTGATGTGAAAATGACGCAGAATGGTTATTCTTTTGGTATCGGTGACACGATCACATTTTCTGCGGAAGAGGGAGAAATCACAGATCTTCTGACAGCGGACACTTTTACGATCGTAGGAATCGGTACCAGCCCCTATTATTTGAGTCTTGAAAGGGGAAGCAGTTCCATCGGTACCGGTGAGGTTTCCGGATTCGTGATGATACCGGAGGAAAGTTTCTCTCTTGAAGCATATACAGTATTGAACGCCCATGTGAGTGATGTCCGTGATCTTTTGTGTTATTCGGATGAATACAGTGACCGTGTGGATGAGATTACAGAGTTACTGGAAGAGCAAAAAGATGCATTATCAGCTGCTCGCCTTGCGTCTTACCGGGCACAGGGAGAGGAAAAGATCGCAGATGCGGAGCAAAAACTTCAGGACGTTCAGACAGAACTGGATGAATCGTACAGCGAACTGAATGCCGGCGAACAGTCTTTAGCGGAAGGTTGGGCGGAGTTCAATCAGCAGGAGAGCAATTTTAACCAGGCAGAAGCTCAGTTGAAGCAGAAGGAGAAAGATCTGGCTGCAGGATGGCAAAAGTATTACAGCAGTGTAGATGCCTATCAGGCCGGATACAGCCAATGGGAGACGGAAAATAAGGATCTTCCAAAGAAGGAAGAGGAACTGAAAAAATTAAAGACAACCCTGGACGATGCCGAGAAAAAATGGGCACAGGAGGGTGAAAAACAGCTTTCTGAACTAAAGGCACAGATTGCACAGATCGATCTTCAGCTTGCCAATCCACTTTTGACGGAGGAAGAACGGACCAAACTGGAGGAAACAAAAAAGACAGCCGAAAAAGCGAAGGAAGAACTGGACAAAAAGAAGGCTGAGCTGGATAAGCAAAAAGAGGAATATAAAAAAGCTGAGGAACTGCTTAAAAACGGAAGCACCACTTTACAGAAAAAAAAGGCTGAATTAGATGCGGCCTATAATGCTCTGGTGAGCTCTTACAATCAGTTGGAAGCATCAGAGAAGACTCTTGGAACGGCGCAGACAGAACTGGAAGAAAACAGAGCTGTTTTGAATGAAGCCAGAGAAAAAATGCAGGAAAAAGATCAGGAGCTGGCTGACGCAAAGGCCGAATATGAGGAGAAGTCGGCCAAGGCGGAAGAAAAGATTGCAGAAGCGCAGGCTGAAATTGAACAGGCCAGAAAAGACATGGAAGAGACGGAAGCTCCTGATATTTATATTCTTGACCGTAACAGCGTGGAATCCTATATTTCTTATGGTCAGGATGCGGAACGTATCGTGGCCATCGGCAATGTTTTTCCGGTAATCTTTTTCCTTGTGGCTGCGTTGATCTGCCTTACGACTATGACTCGTATGGTGGAAGAAAACCGGACGCAGATCGGTACACTGAAAGCGCTTGGTTACAGTTCATACACCATTGCTGCAAAATATCTGATGTATGCCTTCCTTGCCACTTTTATAGGGGCTGTGATCGGTATGATAATCGGGCAGAAGCTGTTGCCGCTGGTTATCATACGGGCTTATCGGATCCTGTATAATAATCTGCCTGCAGTGGTCACACCGATACATTTGAAGTATTGTCTTACTTCCCTTGCTGCAGCCGCTGTCTGTACTCTTTTGGCGACCGCAGCAGCCAGTTATAAGGCGGCTGCCAGCGTACCGGCTGCTCTGATGCGTCCGGAAGCTCCGGCATCCGGGAAACGGATTCTGCTGGAGCGGTGCGGATGGCTTTGGCACAGACTGAATTTTTCTTTTAAGTCTACTTTCCGTAATCTGTTCCGCTACAAAAAGCGTTTTATCATGACCATATTGGGAATCGGAGGATGTACCGGACTGCTGCTGGTTGGTTTCGGGCTTCGTGATTCAATTCGTGCCATTGGAAAGCTGCAGTTCAGCGAAGTCTGTGTATATGACGGTACGCTGACACTGGACAGGGACCGTGATGAACAGGCGCAGAGAGAACTGTTGAATCATCTGGAACATTCGGATCAGATCGAACAGTATCTGTTTCAGCATACCAGTTCCACGGAGATCAGCAACGAGGGCAAGAAAAAAACAGTATATCTCATTGTACCGGAAGACAGTGAACAGTTTACGGACTTTATTCACCTGCAGGATCGTGTTACCGGAAAAACCTACCAACTGGATGATAAAGGTATTGTTCTTTCCGAAAAACTTGCTACTATGCTGAATATCTCAGCCGGTGATGCCGTTATGCTGAAAGACGGTGATGCGGGATATGTGGATGTAAAAGTCTCACACATAACGGAGAATTATTTTTATCATTATATCTATATGACCCCGGAACTCTATCGAGAGCTGTTCAATGAAGAGGCCTCTTTTGACAGTGTATTTGTTCGGATCAATGATACCTCTGAGCAGGCAGAAGGAAGTCTTCGTGACGAATGGATGAATTTCGATGCGGTAATCGGTGTCAGCTTTGTGACAAAGGTAGCTGCACATATAGAAGATATCTTAAGCAGTCTGGATACCATAACCTATGTGCTGGTGCTCGCGGCTGCGCTTCTGGCAATCGTCGTACTGTATAATTTAAATAACATCAATATTTGTGAACGGAAACGGGAACTGGCTACCTTAAAAGTACTGGGATTTTATGATATTGAGGTCTCCATGTATATCTTCCGGGAAAATATCTGGCTGACTTTGCTTGGCTCTCTGTTCGGAATCGGCTTTGGTATTTTGCTTCACCGGTTTGTAGTTTCAACTGCAGAAGTGGATCTGACTATGTTCAGCCGCAGGATTCTACCTGCCAGTTTTGGGTGGAGTATCTGTCTTACGATCCTGTTTTCGGTTATTGTGAACTATGCAATGCACTACAAATTGACGAAAATTGATATGGTTGAGTCGCTGAAAAGCACAGAATAGCCGAAAATTACTGGATTGTGGTAATTTAACTTGAAATTCAAAATAAAACGTTGTATTCTTTTCCATGTTAATATTTGCGATACATTAAGGAGGAGAAAAATGGCAGCAAAGAAAACAACAGCAGCAACGGCAGCAGCCAAGACTGCAGAAAAGAAAGCAACTGAAACAAAAGCAACTGTAGAGACCAAACCTGCAAAAGCAGTTAAAAAAGAAGCTAAAACAGAAGTTGTAAAAGAAGAAACAAAAAAAACAGTCAAGACTGTAGAGAAAAAACCTGCAGTGAAAAAGACTACTACAAGAAAGACAACTGCAAAGAAAGTGACAAAAACACAGGAAGTATTTGTACAGTTTTGCGGACGCGAAGTTGCAGCAGCAGATATTATGGAAAAAGTTGAAAAAGCATGGGCTGATATGGGCAACAAAGCGGAAGATGTAAAAGATGTAAAAATTTATATCAAACCGGAAGAGTTCATGGCTTACTATGTAATCAACGATAATGAAGGCGGAAGCGTAGAACTGTAATACGACTGCAAAAATAATCGGAACCCCGCAAGGATACGGGGTTCCTTTTTTGAAACATTAATCGGGTGTCTTATCCTTACATCTGGCCGGAACCGCTCTGAGCGCCCTGGCTTCCGGAAGACATCTGTCTTTCCTGTGCTTCGATCATTTTTTTAACCATATAGCCGCCGACAGATCCGTTTTCTTTTGAAGTAAGGTTTCCGTTGTAGCCGTCGCTTAACGGTACACCCAGTTCATTGGCAACTTCCATTTTAAAACGGTTCATTGCACTTTTTGCCTCCGGTACGTTTACTCGATTAGAATTCTTAGCCATTGTAATAGCCTCCTTTACATTCATCTTCTGTTCTTTGTTTCTGTCTTTTTTCTTATCTTTTTTGTAACGTTTTATCGTTACGCTAGTAGTATGTGTGATAAAATAAATCTTACTCAGGGAGTATCTGTATATTTTAACAATTTTTGTCTGTGATTATTGTGACTGTTTTTGGAAGGAAATAACTATTTTTATTAGTTTCGTATAATTTTTAAAAAATATTTGTGTTTTATTTAGTTATTTGTTATACTGTTCTTGATTACCAAAAAGAGACTGTGGAGAAATGGAGTAAATAGGAGTATGAATGTAGGAATTATTGCACACAACAGCAAAAAAAACTTGATTGAAGATTTCTGTATTGCATACAAAGGGATTTTGGGAAAACACGAAGTATACGCAACAGGAACAACCGGAAGGCGTATCGAAGAAGTCACAAATCTTCATGTCCACAAATTTCTTCCCGGCAGTCTGGGAGGAGATAAACAATTTATCGAAATGATCGAACGTGATGATATGGATATGGTGATATTCTTCTACAATCCGAATATGATCGCGCCGAAAGAACCGAGTGTTGCTGATGTGATTCGGGCTTGCGATCATTACAACATTCCATGTGCGACCAATATAGCTACGGCTGAGATGCTGATTCTTGGATTAGGCCGCGGCGATCTTGACTGGCGTATGATGCGCTGACCCGCCATGAGAGTGATCGCTGGCAAGGCCAGAAGTCTGAAATTGAAAACATTGGACTCGATGGATACGAGACCCACGCAGGACCGTACGAAGGAGACTCTGTTTAATATATTACAGCCAATGCTTGCGGACTGCCGTTTTCTGGATCTTTTTTCCGGCAGCGGCGGAATCGGAATTGAAGCATTGAGCAGAGGGGCCGCTTGTGCGGTCTTTGTTGAGCGCAACCCCAAAGCGATTGCCTGTATTGAGGAAAATCTTCGCTTTACAAGACTTCATGAGCAGGCGAAAGTATATCAGGGAGATGTGCAGACTGTGCTGCATCAGATTGATAAGGGAGATCCTTTTGACTGTATTTTTATGGATCCACCTTACAATCAGCTTTTGGAAAAGCAGGTGCTTACATTTTTGAGCCAGAGCAGATTGGTATCACCGGACACGATACTGGTTGTGGAGGCATCGCTTCAAACCGGTTTTTCCTATCTGGAATCGCTGGGATTTGAAGTGTATAAATACAAGAAATACAAAACGAATCAGCATGTCTTTATACGCATGGCATTCGAAAAGGTACAATAATTAAGGAGAAGTTATGGTAAAAGCAGTATATCCGGGAACCTTTGACCCGGTTACTTATGGACATCTTGATGTAATCCGCAGAGCGTCTGTGCTCTTTGATGAAATCATAATCGGTGTTTTGCACAATTATCGAAAAAGTCCGTTGTTTTCTGTGGAAGAACGTGTTAATATACTTAAAGAGGTTACAAAAGATATCCCCAATATCAAAATAAAATCTTTTGAAGGGCTTTCTGTAGATTTTGTCAGAGATTGCGGTGCGCAGATTATTGTTCGTGGACTGCGGGCAATTACGGATTTTGAATATGAGCTTCAGATGGCTCAGACAAATCGTATTCTGGAGCCCGGTATTGATACTATGTTTTTAACGACCAGTCTGGAATATGCCTATTTGAGTTCAACCACGGTAAAGGAAGTTGCTTATTTCGGAGAAGATATTTCCAAGTTTGTTCCACCTTATGTGGCTGAACAGATTCAGAATAAGTTAAAAGCGAAAAAAGAATGAAAGAACAGGAGAGAACGATATGAGCAGCAGAATTGAACAGATCATTGAAGAAATCGAAGAATACGTGGAAAGTTGCCGTTTCCAGCCATTATCAACAACCAAGATCGTTGTAAATAAAGAAGAACTCGAAGAACTGTTACGTGAACTTCGTTTAAAGACACCGGATGAAATAAAACGTTACCAAAAGATCATCAGCAATAAGGATGCAATCCTTGCAGATGCCCAGGCGAAAGCGGACGGTATCATTGCAGACGCAGAGGCAAAGGCAAAAGAACTGATCAGCCAGCACGAGGTTATGCAGCAGGCTTATGCCCAGGCGAACGTGACGATCAATTCTGCCAACGCCCAGGCACAGGAGATTCTGGATTCTGCAACAAGCGATGCCAACAACATCCGCTATAGTGCAATTACTTATACAGATGATATGCTCGAGAATCTGAGCAATATTATGGAAGCTACCTTAAACGATGCAGGCGTAAAATATAACAGCTTTATTGAGTCTCTGCAGAGTTGCTATTCTGTTGTAAAACAGAACCGGGAAGAACTGGCGCCGCAGACTTCACAGGCAACCCTTAATTCACTGGAATTAGAAGGGGAAGCTGAGGAAGAATAATTCTGACATCAGAACAACTACAATTGTATAAATGCATTTACCAATGATATACGGCTTGATTGAAAGGGGTGTTCCTATGAGCATCCCTTTTATTTGTGCCATGGCTGAAAATCCGCCAAAAGCAGTGCAGGCCATGGCAAGAATCCATTTGCTGTGTGCTGAAAAAGGTGCTGATTTTATCAGACTAAGGCCGTTTGTAATCTCAAGTGATGCAGAAAGAAGGAACCGTATGTTGCCGGTTCCGGAAAACAGCTGCATGCTAAAAGTGGAGAAGATGGAAAACAGAATCACATAGCCACCCACGCGGACCATGGCCGAAAAGGCGTCTGTGATGCTGTAATCCAGAATCTGCATAAGAGAGGGTTTTGCCTCAGCGCATACCAGACGGCAGGTTTCTTCTCTGCTTTGAAAGGGAAGAAATCGTAAAACGACAGCAGTAATTATCGTAGATCCGTAAAAAATGAAGAAAACCGGAATAATCCTGCTCTTTTGACCAAGTATATAAGATGTGAGATAGGTTCCGATAAATGCCGGACTGGACTGATTTGCGATGGCCAGTAGAAAATCTGCTTCTTTCCGGGACAGGCGGTTCTTGCTGTACAGGTCAGAGGTTATTTTCGCGCCGGCAGGATATCCGCAGAAATGCCCCATAAACAGCACATACAGGCCCAGCGGCGATAATCCGAAAAGTCGTTGGGTGATCACAGATCCGGGAGAAGTTTTCGGTAAGAAAGATCGGCGTGTTTCTGTCAGGGATAAAAGCAGGTTGGAAAAAATCAGAAATGGAAGCAGGGATGGAATCAGTTGTTCAAACCAAAGAACCAGTCCTCGCTTAGCTGCATCAAATACCATAGGGATTCCTTTTTTTACTATATATATGTCTCGCATTTCCGATTTAGTTATGGTAAAATATAATGAAATATTCTCGAATGAAGAAGGAAGGGTTTATTATGTCAGTATTAAAAAATCTTAAACCAGAAAAGGTTTTTTACTATTTTGAAGAAATCACAAAGATTCCTCATGGTTCTTATAACACGAAAGAGATCAGTGATTACCTTGTAAGTTTTGCAAAAGAACATGGACTGGATTATGTACAGGATGTGTCAAACAATGTGGTGATCCGCAAACCGGCAGCTCCCGGATATGAAGATGCTCCTGTGACCATCATTCAGGGGCATTGCGATATGGTCTGTGTAAAAACAGCAGATTCAGACCATGATTTTACAAAGGATCCGCTGCAGCTTGCGGTGGACGGCGATTTTATTTATGCAAAAGACACTTCCCTTGGCGGTGATGATGGGATTGCCATTGCCTATGCTCTTGCGATTCTGGACTCTGATGATATTCCCCATCCGGCTCTTGAAGTGGTCATTACCACGGATGAAGAAGTTGGTCTGATCGGTGCAGGCACACTGGACAAATCCATTTTAAAAGGCACTTATATGTTAAATCTGGATTCCGAAGATGAGGGTTCCCTGCTGGTTGGCTGTGCAGGCGGCATGTCTGCAGTCAGTACCATACCGGTGGATTACCGTCTGACCTCAGGTGTGATGGTTACACTTTCTCTGGAAGGGCTGCTCGGCGGTCATTCCGGCGTGGAGATCAATAAAAACCGCGGAAATGCCAATATCCTTATGGGACGTTTCCTGTATGAACTGGCAGAAAAGACGGATTATCAGCTTATCGATCTGAACGGTGGACAGCAGGATAATGTTATTCCAAAAGCATGTGCTGCTCATATTGTTGTGGATGAATCTGAGGTTGCGACGGTTGTGGAAGCAGCTGCCCTTTATCAGAAGAATCTGAGAGGTGAGTACAGCGGCAGTGATGAAAATATGGTAATGACTGTGGTAGCCAATGAAAAAGGAGAATATGATGCACTGATTCCATCCTCCAAGGCAAAAATCATCTTCTACCTCATGAATGTAGCTAATGGTGTTCAGAAAATGAGTGGTCAGATCGAGGGGTTGGTGGAGAGTTCCACTAATCTGGGCATTCTGCGGGTCGAAGACGGATATATGTATGCTAAATCAAGTACCAGAAGCAGTGTGGCTACGGCAAAACGGGCCATAGGTGATAAGATCTGTTTCCTGACGGAGTTTTTGGGCGGAGATCACACAGAAGAGGGTGCTTATCCGGGATGGGAATACAACCCGGATTCCAAACTTCATCCGCTGATGGTGGATGTATACGAAAAAATGTACGGTGAAAAGCCGGTGGTGGAAGTCATTCATGCCGGTCTGGAATGCGGTCTGTTCTTTGAGTGTATGCCGGGACTGGACTGTGTATCATTCGGACCGGATATGGAGAGTATTCATTCCGTCAATGAAAAGCTCAGTATTTCCTCCGTTGCAAGAACATGGGAATACCTGCTTGCAGTTTTGAAAGAAATTAAGTAATAAAGTAATAGGAGCAATGCTATGGAGATTCAAATATGGCGTGAACTGCTGGATCCGTATCAGCTGGCAGTGGACGAGCTTACCTGCAAATTCAATCATCTGATCGATGAATACCACAACAGAAATATGTACTGTCCGATTGAAAGTGTGATCGGAAGGGTGAAAAGCGTCGCCAGTATACTAGAAAAACTCCAGAAAAAGAACATTCCTTTTGAGGAAATGGAACATCAGGTAGAAGATATCGCCGGTATCCGTATCATCTGTCAGTTTGTGGAGGACATTGAGAAAGTCGCTCAACTGATCCTCTCCCGTGATGATATCGAACTGAAGAGCGAAAAAGATTACATCAGACATATGAAACCCAGCGGATACCGCAGTTATCATTTGATCGTGTATTATACCGTACAGACGATAAGAGGGCCGAAAAAGCTTCAGGTCGAGCTGCAGATCCGCACGATGGCGATGAATTTCTGGGCCACAATCGAGCACTCTCTTCAGTACAAATATAAGGGAAACATGCCGGAACATGTCACAGAACGTTTGACTAACGCAGCAGATGCTATCATCGCACTGGATAATGAGATGTCACTGGTGCGCAATGAAATCATGGATGCACAGAATTCCTCACAGATACAGATGAATCTGGTTACGGATATTCTGAACAGTATGGAAAACCTGTACAAATTGTCTAATAAGAGGGAAGTGATTAAGATCCAGGATGAGTTTTACCGGATTTACGAGACCCACGACCTGGAACAGCTTGCACGGTTCCATAAGCAGCTGGATATTATTGCGGAAGGATACCGCGCACAGGCGGTGACAAAGAACATATAAAAAGAACAAACCGTTCTTTTACAATTTCTAGACGAAACCGCCATGCTGCGGCAGGGGAGAATGATATGGAATTACCGATCGCGTATCAGGAGGCTATGAGAGAACTGCTGGGTGAAGAATATGAGGCGTTTACCGCCACTATGGCTATGCCCAATTACAATGGCCTCCGGGTAAATACGAATAAAATCTCATGTGAAGAATTTGAAAAAATTTGTCCATTCTCAATCAGACCGGTTCCCTGGATTGAGAATGGATACTATTATGATACTCTCAAGGATCAGCCTGCGAAACATCCCTACTATTATGCGGGCCTGTATTATCTGCAGGAACCCAGCGCCATGACTCCGGCCAACCGCCTGCCGGTAGAACCGGGAGACCGTGTACTGGATCTGTGTGCTGCACCGGGGGGAAAGGCCACAGAATTAGGAGCGAAATGCCGGGGAAGAGGTATTTTATATGCAAATGACATCAGCCGTACCCGATGCAGAGCGCTCCTTAAAAATCTGGAACTGATGGGTATCGGAAATCTTTATGTTACCAATGAGACTCCGGAGAATCTGGCTCAGCGATTCCCGGAATATTTTGACAAAATACTGATCGACGCGCCATGTTCCGGTGAAGGAATGTTCCGCCGTGAACCGGCTATGATTGGACACTGGGAAAAACAGGGACCGGAGTTTTATCACAATCTTCAGAAGAATATCGTTGTAAATGCGGCCACTATGTTAAAAGAGGGCGGCATGATGCTGTACTCTACCTGTACCTTCTCGAAACTGGAAAATGAAGGAACCATCAACTATCTTCTGAATGAGGTACCGGAACTGCATCCAGTTCCCATAAAATCATATGAAGGGTTTGCATCCGGCTTGGATGGATACGGGGACTGTGTCCGCATTTTTCCGCATCGCATGAATGGTGAAGGGCATTTTCTTGCACTCCTTCAAAAAGGGGAAAAACAGGATAAAGCCGAACCTCAGGATGCGGAAAACATTTCAGCTCTTCCGCCGGAAGCTGAGGAATTCTTTGAGCATGTAAAAGTGCGTCCGGGAACTGCTTTTCGCCGGGAAAAAGAACATTTGGTGGCACTGTGGGACCACACGGCACCGGAGCGGGGACTTCACTATTTCCGCACGGGGCTGTATCTCGGACAAATTAAAAAGAATCGATTTGAACCCAGTCAGGCACTTGCCATGTTTCTGAAGAAAGATGAATTTGATCAAATCGTGGATTTGAAGGCGGATGATCCGCGTGTCATCAAATACCTGAAAGGTGAGACGATCGAGACGGACAGCGACCAAAAAGGATACCATCTGATCTGTGTGGACGGATATCCGCTGGGCTGGGGGAAAGTGGTGAACCATATGATCAAGAATAAATATAACCCGGGTTGGCGCTGGCAATAGGAGAATTATGCGAAACGAAACAGAAGCGATTATTTTTGATCTGGATGGAACGCTGGTAGATTCAATGTGGATGTGGAAACAGATTGACATTGAGTATCTCGGACGCTACGGTATTGAGCTGCCTCCGGATCTTCAACGCCGGATCGAAGGACTTAGTTTTACCGAAACGGCATATTTTTTTAAAGAACAATTTCAAATACCGGAAAGCATACCGGAAATTCAAACTACCTGGCTTCAGATGGCAAGCGACAAATACAAGCATGAAGTTCCGCTTAAACCGGGAGTAAGAGAATTTCTGGATTATGCGAAAGGTTTAGGCCTTAAGCTTGCTATTGCATCCAGCAATAGTCTGGATCTCATAAAAGATGTATTGAACGCCCACGGGATTCTGGATTTCTTTGATGCACTCTGTACCTGCGATGACGTGGAAAACAGCAAGCCTGCGCCGGATGTTTATCTTCACACAGCTGAAAAGATCGGTGTTGCACCGGAAAAATGTCTTGTATTTGAGGATATTATCAAAGGCATTTGTGCGGGAAAAGCGGCCGGAATGGAAACCATTGCCGTGGACGATGATTACAGCAGGGATACGGAAAGAGAGAAACGACAGCTGGCTGATCGTTTTATCTATGACTACCGGGAATTGATCCGAAAATATGATTTTGTATACATTCTGGGGGATGTCTATGTGGATCATCCTTCTTTTGGTGCTGCCATTATCCGGCGGACGTTGGAGCGTGCCGGCTATTCGGTTGCGGTCATTGACCAGCCGGACTGGAAGCAGCCCCTTAGCATCACAAAATACGGAGAACCACGTCTGGCCTTTCTTGTATCGGCTGGAAATATGGACTCAATGGTAAACCACTATACCGTTGCGAAAAAGAGGCGAAGCACAGATGCTTATTCTCCGAATGGTAAAACCGGCTGCAGGCCGGATCGTGCGGTTACTGTTTACAGCAATCTGATCCGTCAGGTCTATAAAAATACGCCGATTATTCTGGGCGGAATCGAGGCCAGCCTTCGCCGTATGGCCCATTATGATTATTGGAGCGATTCGGTAAAACGTTCTGTGCTGCTTGACTCTGGTGCAGATCTTATTTCCTACGGCATGGGTGAAAAGTCTATTGTGGAAATCGCGGATGCACTGAACAGCGGTCTGAAGATATCGGATATCACCTTTATTACAGGCACGGTATACCGATCGAAGCGCTATGATCATCTTCAGAATCCGATTTTACTTCCCTCCTTTGAGGAGATCTGTTCGGATAAAACTGCCTATGCAAAAAGCTTCCGACTGCAGTATGAAAATACGGATGCCTTTTCCGGAAAGCCACTTGTGGAACCATATGGCCGTCAGGGCTATGTGATCGCAAATCCACCTGCAAAACCATTGACTCAGATGGAGATGGATGATATTTACGATTATCCTTACGACAAAAATCTGCCGGATATTCCGGCTGTCTCAGAGATCCGCTTCAGCATAACCAGCAACCGCGGCTGTTTCGGAGGATGCAATTTTTGTGCTCTGACCTACCATCAGGGCAGGATCGTACAGACAAGAAGCCATGAATCCATTATAAAGGAAGCGGAAAGCTATACAAAGGACAAGGCCTTTAAGGGATACATACATGACGTGGGAGGCCCGACGGCTGATTTTCGCCATCCCTCCTGCAAAAAGCAGATGGAAAAAGGTGTATGCACCGGGCGCCAGTGTCTTGTACCATCTCCCTGTAAAAACCTGGATGCCGACCACGAAGATTATATTCAGCTCCTAAGAAAACTGCGGAAAATCCCGGGAGTAAAAAAAGTGTTTATCCGCTCCGGAATCCGGTTTGATTATGTCATGGCAGACCGTAAAGATACTTTTTTGCGGGAACTGATACAGCACCACGTCAGCGGCCAGCTCCGTGTGGCCCCGGAACACGTTTCCGACAAAGTTCTCAGAGCTATGGGAAAGCCTGAGCACCATATATATCAGGAATTCCTGAAGAAATTTGATGACCTGAACAGGCAGTATCAAATAAAGCAGTATGCGGTACCATACTTTATGTCCTCTCATCCCGGATGCACGTTGAAAGATGCGGTGGAATTGGCGGAATATGTGCGGGATATGGGCTTTACTCCGGAACAAGTGCAGGATTTTTATCCGACACCGTCCACCGTATCCACCTGCATGTACTACACAGGCCTCAACCCGTTTACCATGGAACCGGTCTATGTGCCGAAAAGTCCTCATGAAAAGGCCATGCAGCGTGCGTTGATACAGTATAAAAATCCTCAGAACCGAGCCTTGGTGCTGGAGGCCCTTCAGAAAGCCGGGCGAACGGATCTGATTGGATTCGGACCCAAGTGTCTGATACGGCCGGAGAAAAAAACTGCTGAATATAAGGATAAAAACAATATGCACAAAGAAATGGAAGGAAAATATCCGCGAAAACAAAGTTCAAAATCAGCCGGAACCTCAGACAGCCGGATAAAAGGGATGGTATCCGAAAAAGAGGAATTCCAAGGATCAAAGTCGCGTAAGAAAAAGACCATTCGAAATGTTCACAAAAAGAAATCACAATAGTTCCTCTCAGATTGGAAAATCAAAGAATTCGATTTTGCGCGGAAATAGAATTTACCATTATTTGTGCCTGAGCGAAGCGAAAGGAAAATAAATTGAAATGAAAAACGGAAGAAAAGGTTACTATCAATATATAAAATCAGAGAAGAAAAAGCGAATTCTGAAAACATTGATTTTATTTCTGATTCCTGCTGTTATTTTTATTATTGGCCTGCTTCTCTATAAGACAAAGATGAATATTATCAGCATTATAGCCGTTGTCGGCTGTCTGCCTGCATGTAAGTCGGTGGTAGGAACTATTATGGTATTTCTCTATCATTCGATCAGTGAAACAGAATTCCGCGAGATTGAGGCCCATAAAGGAAGCCTTACTCTGTCGTATGAGATGGTGCTGACTAATTATGAGAAAAATACCTTTGTGGATGCGTTTGCCATCTGCGGCAACCAGGTAATCGGTTATTCTTCCGACAAAAAAGCAGACATAAAATATGCGGAGGAACATACCCAGAAGATCCTGCACCACAACGGATATAAGGTTAATGTAAAGATTTTCAAAGATTTTTCACCTTTTCTGGAGCGTTTGGATTCCTTGAATCAGCATGCGGAAAGCCTGAGAGAGGATATTCCC
The DNA here is from genome assembly GCA_022767285.1 of Lachnospiraceae bacterium. GTDB lineage: Bacteria > Bacillota > Clostridia > Lachnospirales > Lachnospiraceae > JALENY01. The sequence goes on from JALENY010000011.1 coordinate 117,314, forward strand.
TTTAAACCGGATGAAAAATATCCGGATCTCTCCAGAGAAGAGCTGATCAAACATACAATTCTGTCGATTTCATTGTAGGAGTAATTTTATGCAGGTGATTACGGCAAAGAAAAATGATGCCGGGCAGCGTCTGGACAAGTTCCTGTCAAAGTACATGAATCAGGCACCCAAAAGTTTCTTTTATAAAATGCTTCGGAAGAAGAACATTGTTTTAAATGGAAAAAAAGCCACCGGAAGTGAAATTCTTTCTGTTGGAGATGAGATAAAATTGTTTTTATCTGATGAAACCATTGGGAAGTTCCGGGGTTCGGTCAGAACGGATTATCCGGTCATGGAGTTGTCGATTCTGTACGAGGATGAAAATATCGCGTTGATCAATAAACCGGCAGGCATGCTTTCTCAGCGCGCCGAAGGGGATGACCCCTCTTTAGTGGAATATTTTATCGGATATCTGCTCAATTCCGGGAAAATGGATCCCGGAGAACTGGAACGGTTCCGGCCCTCGGTCTGCAACCGGCTTGATCGCAATACTGGCGGCATTGTAGCGGCCGGCAAAACACTGGCCGGACTTCAGGACTTATCGGAAGTCTTTCGGAACCGTACGCTGGATAAATATTATTATGCACTGGTAAAAGGACAGGTTCGGAGAGCGGAGCACGTATATGGTGTGCTGAAGAAAAATCCGGATAAAAATCTTGTATTTGTCGAAACAATGAAAAAAGACAAGGCATCCGGACAGGAAGGGTATATCGAGACATTCTATGAACCGGTGGGACAAACCGAGTATACAACGCTTCTTAGAATAAAACTGATTACTGGAAAAACTCACCAGATCCGAAGTCATCTGGCTGCACTGGGGCATCCCATTGTGGGTGACCCAAAGTATGGGGACGTTAAAACAAACCGGTATTTTGAAAAAAAATACAGACTGAAGTATCAGATGCTGCATGCCTGTGAACTGTTCTTTCCGAAAGAGCACATGCCGGGGACACTGCGTGTACTTGGCGGGCAGAGATTTATTGCGCCGCTGCCAAAATGGTACCGGAGCATATTACTAGGGGAATGTATAGAGGAGACTGTATTATATGGAAAAATATCCGAAACCGAAACAGAATAACAGCGAGGACATTTTTGATGAACTGATGGATTATCTGAAAATGATTGCCATAGTTGTGGTCGTTGTATTTGTGTTAAATGAATTTGTGATTATCAATGCCAGAATTCCGTCGGAATCCATGGAAAACACCATTCTGGTGGGGGATCAGATTCTTGGGAATCGTCTTGCGTATAAATTTAATGACCCACAGCGCTACGATATCGTGATTTTTCGTTTCCCGGATGATAAGTCGCAGTATTTCATCAAACGAGTTATCGGACTGCCCGGTGAAACCGTTGAAATCCGGGACGGAAAAGTCTACATAGACGGGTCGGATATCCCGCTGGATGACAGTTTTTGCCCGGAAACACCGAAAAGCCGGACCTCACCTGGAGAGAGCGAAGTGTATCAGGTTCCGGACAACTGCTATTTCATGCTTGGAGACAATCGAAATGTATCCAAAGATTCACGCTACTGGAATAATCCTTATGTAATACGGGAGGACATTTTGGGTAAAGCGGTACTTCGCTATTGGCCCATTACCGCATTTGGACTTGTAGACTAGCAGAAAGGAGAAATATATGGGTACCTGGAACTCAAGAGGGCTGCGAGGTTCCACGTTGGAGGATCTGATCAACCGCACCATCGAACAGTACCGGGAACGGCATTTGGCTGTCATACAGAAAGTGCCGACACCGATAACGCCGGTTTCCATTGACAAGGCTACCAGGCATATTACACTGGCTTATTTCGATCAGAAATCAACGGTTGATTACATTGGTGCAGTTCAGGGAATTCCGGTCTGTTTTGATGCGAAAGAATGCGCATCGGATACCTTTCCCCTTCAGAATATTCATGAACATCAGATTACTTTTATGTGTGAATTTGAGCAGCAGGAGGGGATTGCCTTTTTGTTGATTTACTTTTCTCACCGCAGTGCCTATTATTATATGCGATGCAGTGAAATGATGAAATTCTGGAACCGGAGTCTGCAGGGCGGGAGAAAAAGTTTTCTGATCTCTGAACTGGATCCGTCCTATTTTTTATCGGAGCATAAAGGATTTTTTGTGCCGTTTCTTGATGGGATACAGAGAGATCTTGAGGATAGGGATTGACATTTTAAAAGGATTTATATATAATCATTATGATTTATTTCGCTATTACACTATTGCATTAGCACTTTAAATTGTTAAAGGAGAAAGGGAATGCAGCGATTATTTCATACACCGGAAGGGGTACGCGACGTTTACGGATCGGAATGCCGGCAGAAGCGTGCGTTGCAAAAGAAACTTCACGGTATTTTTGAAAAGTATAACTATCAGGATATTGAGACACCGACCTTTGAATATTTTGACGTATTCAGCAAAGAGGTCGGAACCATTCCGTCAAAAGATCTGTATAAATTCTTTGACCGGGAGGGAAATACATTGGTTCTTCGCCCGGACTTTACTCCGTCTATTGCGAGAGCTGCCGCTATGTATTTTGAAGAAACGGATATGCCCGTGCGCCTTTGTTATCAGGGCAGCACATTTATCAACAATTCCAGTTATCAGGGACGCTTGAAAGAATCTACTCAGATGGGTGTGGAGTTTATTGGTGACTCGGACGTGACCGCAGATGTGGAAGTGATCTCAATGGTCATCGAGATGCTCTTGTCAGCCGGTCTTACGGAATTTCAGGTGAGCATCGGCCAGGTCGAGTTTTTCAAAGCGCTGATTGAGGAAGCTTCTATGGATGAGGAGACCACGGAAAAACTGCGTTCTCTGATTTCAAGCAAAAACTTCTTCGGCGTGGAAGAACTTCTGGATGGTCTGGCTCTTCGGGACGGACTGAAAGAAGCTTTTTTACAGCTGCCCCAGCTTTTTGGTAGCGTGGAAGTTCTGGATCAGGCGCGTCTTCTGGCCAATAATGGCAGATCCAGGGAAGCGATCGTCCGTCTGTCGACCATATACCGCTTGCTGAGTGAAAAAGGTCTGGAGCACTATGTTTCTTTCGACTTCGGCATGCTTAGCAAATACCGCTATTATACGGGTATCATTTTTCATGCCTACACCTACGGAACCGGTGAACCGATCGCAAAGGGAGGCCGCTATGACAGCCTGATGGAGCACTTTGGAAAACCGGAACCGGCAGTGGGATTTGGCATCACCATGGAACAGCTGATGATTGCCATGTCAAGACAAAATATAAAAACAGATGAAAGCAAGGAGGTAGACCCGTGCGATATCTGACATTTGCCCTCGGTAAAGGCCGACTTGCTCAGAAAACTTTGGAATTGTTCGAACAGATCGGTATTACCTGTGAAGAAATGAAGGACAAAGATTCCAGAAAACTGATCTTTGTCAACGAAGAACAAAAACTGAAGTTCTTTTTGTCAAAAGGTCCGGATGTGCCCACTTATGTGGAATACGGTGCCGCAGACATTGGTATTGTTGGAAAAGATACCATTATGGAGGAGGGCAGAAAGCTTTTTGAAGTGATGGATCTTGGATTTGGGAAATGCCGCATGTGTGTCTGCGGACCCAAAAGCGCAAAGGAGCTGCTTGCCCATAACCAACTGATCCGTGTGGCCACCAAATATCCGGTAATTGCAAAAGATTACTTTTACAACAAAAAGCATCAGACCGTAGAAATCATTAAATTGAATGGTTCCATTGAACTGGCTCCCATTGTGGGACTGTCGGAAGTGATCGTTGACATCGTAGAGACCGGAAGTACCCTTAAGGAAAACGGCCTTGAGGTTCTGGAGGAGATCTGCCCTCTGTCTGCACGAATGGTAGTTAATCAGGTCAGCATGAAGATGGAATATGAGCGGATTTCCAGAATTATTCATGATTTAAAAGAGGTAATCAAATGAGAAAAGTAAGCTTAACAAAAGAGAGCATAAAAGGAATTCTGGAACACATGTTAAAGAGAAGCCCTTCCAGTTACCCGGCTCAGGAACAGGCAGTCGCTGAGATCCTGCAGAATGTCAGAGCGAACGGAGATGCAGCACTTTTTGACTACACGAAAAAGTTTGATCACGTAGAGCTGACGGCAGATACCATTTTAGTCACACAGTCGGAAGTGGATGAAGCGTATGCGGCTATTGAGCCGGAACTGATTGAAGTGATACGAAAAGCGCTGGTACGTATCCGTTCCTACCATGAAAAACAAAAACAGAACAGCTGGTTTGATTCAACCGATCAGGGAACCATGCTGGGCCAGAAGGTGACAGCTCTGAATCGTGTCGGCGTCTATGTACCGGGCGGAAAGGCGGTCTATCCCTCCTCGGTGCTTATGAATATTGTGCCGGCAAAAGTGGCTGGTGTCTCTAAGATCATTATGGTATCCCCGCCCGGAAAGGATGGCAAACTGAACCCGGCAACCCTGGTTGCAGCCAAGGAAGCCGGAGCGGATGAAGTATATAAAGTGGGCGGCGCACAGGCAATTGCAGCGCTGGCCTACGGTACTGAGAGCATACCGAAAGTAGATAAAATCGTAGGACCGGGCAATATTTTTGTAGCACTGGCAAAAAAAGCCGTATACGGAAATGTCAGCATTGATTCGGTTGCAGGCCCCAGTGAAATTCTTGTACTTGCAGATGAATCAGCCAATCCGCGGTATGTGGCTGCAGATCTTTTATCCCAGGCAGAACATGATGAACTGGCTTCAGCGGTACTGGTGACCACCAGTGAAGAGCTGGCGGTAAAGGTGGAAAAAGAGATTGAAGGATTTCTTCAGGTATTATCCAGAAGCGCAATTATACGAAAATCACTTGAAAACTTTGGCTTTATACTGGTTGCAAAAAACATGGATGAGGCCATTGATGCGGTCAATGAAATCGCGTCGGAACATCTTGAAATCGTTACAAAAGATCCCTTTATGGCCATGACGAAAATTAAAAATGCAGGTGCAATTTTTATCGGAGAATATTCCAGTGAGCCCCTTGGAGATTATTTTGCCGGACCGAATCATGTGCTTCCAACAAACGGTACTGCAAAATTCTTTTCACCCTTGAGTGTGGATGATTTTATAAAGAAGAGCAGTGTGATTTACTTCAGTCGGGAAGCCCTGGAACCGCTGCATGAGGATATTATAAAATTTGCGACAGCGGAGCAGCTGACGGCCCATGCAAATTCAATCCGGGTTAGGTTTGAATAGAATTAATCGTGAAGACCATACATTTGGATGTCAATGTATGGTCTTTTTTTGCATTTTGTTTGGAAATGTATATGTTTTATTTGTTATTTTCCTAAACGGACATGTCTGCTGACGCAGACATCACCATAAATAAAAGTTGATTGCTTTGCATTACATGCTCCCGCAATCACAACCTGTATTCGCAATCCAGCCTGTCGGCCTACTTGCTCATACAGGTTAGCCCGTCCAATATCCATGTGCCTACGCATGCAAGCATGCTACACCACAGGGCTGCTGTCCGGGACTTTT
>JALENY010000030.1 GCA_022767285.1 Lachnospiraceae bacterium
GAGCCAGGATCAAACTCTCTGATAAAAAGTTTGTCTTTGGTCAGAACCAACTTCGCTAGCTAATTCATCCCGTTTACTGTTTTAAGGTTTCTCTTTTGAGAATGTTTACTCGTAAGAATTTTCGAGATGTATCTTCCCTCACCTAAAATGAGTTCTGATACGATGTGTTTTACTGTTCAGTTATCAAAGTGCTTTGCAGGCTCATGAGCTTGTCTCTCACGAGTCAGCTTGATTATATTACCACGGGTGTCGAATCTTGTCAACAACTTTTTTCAAGAAATTTAATTTTCTTTTTTCATGGTTTCTAATCAACGGAGAAGGAGGGATTTGAACCCTCGCGCCGCTATTAACGACCTACTCCCTTTCCAGGGGAGCCCCTTCGGCCAGCTTGGGTACTTCTCCAAATTGCCCTACAACATATCTTGATTCAATTGTTTTGGTAAGCGGAGAGGGTGGGATTCGAACCCACGCGCCCTTTCGGACAAACGGTTTTCAAGACCGCCTCGTTATGACCACTTCGATACCTCTCCAAGTATTCGTCTCGGTCAGCGCAAAAATTATTCTATCACTCAAATCGCACTCTGTCAACAAATATTTTTAAAAAATTTGCGCGATTTTTATATCTTCCGGTGTTGTGATTTTAATATTCTCGTAAGACCCCTCTATAAGTTTCACTTTACACTGTTTTGCAGCCTCCACTACCATGGCATCATCGGTAATTCCGTCCATACCGCGAATCAGCATTTCCTCATAGGCCGTTCGGATCAAATCATAAGAAAACACCTGCGGAGTCTGGATGATCCAAACGCTGCTGCGGACCGGCGTGGACACGATGTTCTTTTCATCATCTGCTATTTTGATTGTGTCTTTCGAAGGCATTCCAACCACACAGGCTTTGTTCTCACGAACAGAGTCCATACAGCGTTCCAGTATTTCTTCTGTTACAAAAGGTCTTGCGCCATCGTGAATGAAAACATAGTCACATTGCCCGCAGGCACTAAGCCCCGCATATACAGAATCATAACGTTCCTGTCCGCCTTCCACCATTTTCACTACTTTTGATATACCATATGGTTTCAGAATTTTCTCACGGCAATACTCCTGCCATTCTTTTCCGATTACCAGAATAATTTCAGAGATCAGAGGACTGTCCTGAAATACTTTCAGAGAATAGAACAGGACCGGTTTATCCTGTATGTCCAAAAACTGTTTGGGGATATCGCTTCCCATTCTGGTTCCTTTTCCGGCTGCCAGCACGATCGCAGCATTTTTTTCGTGTCTCATCCGCGTTCTCCTAATTTCAGATTGGGGATGGCATTCAAATCCCATCCGTGACGCGTACCTTTACAGTATTCATAGTACGCTGCTGACCCGATCATCGCCGCATTATCCGTACAGAAGATCGGCGACGGATGATACAGCGTATATCCTCTTTTTTCACAGGCTTCTCTCATAGCCTGCCGCAATGCACTGTTTGAAGCCACTCCCCCTGCCATCGCAACTTTTCGAATGCCATAATCTTTTGCTGCGAGCATGGTATGATCCACCAAAACATCAACTACTGCTTTCTGGAAAGATGCGGCAACATCCGCTGCATTAATTTCATGGTTCTGCATTTTCTCATGATTCAGATAATTAAGCACGGCAGATTTCAGCCCACTAAAGCTGAAATCATAGGGGGAATCTGCCACTTTTGCTTTCGGGAACGGAATTGCCGTAGGATTGCCCTCTTTTGACAGCCGATCAATTTTCGGACCGCCCGGATATCCCAACCCAATCGAACGAGCCACTTTGTCATAAGCCTCTCCGGCGGCATCATCTCTGGTACGGCCGAGGATTTCAAACTCTGAATAGTCCTTCACAATAACAAGATGCGTATGACCGCCGGAAACCACAAGACACAGATAGGGCGGTTCCAAATCCGGATGTTCCAGATAATTTGCAGCCACATGGCCTTCGATATGATGCACGCCTACTAAAGGTTTTTTCCCCGCATAGGCGATTGCCTTGGCTTCCGCCACGCCCACCAGCAGGGCTCCCACAAGACCCGGTCCGTAAGTTACAGCGATTGCATCCATCTCCTCCAGCGTCATCTTTGCATCTTCCAGCGCAGATTCTATCACCTGATTGATTTTCTCAATGTGTTTTCTGGACGCGATCTCCGGAACTACTCCCCCGTACAGTTTATGCAGTTCAATCTGTGAGGAGATCACATTAGACAGCACCTCTCTCCCGTTGCGAACGACAGCTGCAGCCGTCTCATCACAGGAACTTTCTATTGCCAATATCGTAACATTTTCTTTATTCATAATTCATCTCCAGCGTTCTTCCGTCTTTTGCAGCAATTGTGGCCGGGAATATTTCCCGGGCAGAATCCAGATACTCCTCGGGATGCACCAGTGACGGGCTGTAATGGGTCAGCCACATCTGCGCAGCACCGGCTTCTTTTGCCAGGCGAGCCGCCTCTTTCATGGTCATATGCTTGTATTCCCGCGCCTTTGCTTCCTTTTCCGGTTCTCCATACATACCTTCACAGATAAACAGATCTGCCTGATTTGCATGTTCCGCAATAGCCGGCACCGGCCTTGAATCCGTACAATAAGCCACCTTAATTCCCTTTCTCGGTTCTCCCAGAACCATGTCCGGCGTATATTTTCTGCCTTCAAAAATAACCGTTTCGCCTTTTTGCAGCGGATTCCAGCATCGCATGGGAACTCCGGCTGCTTTTGCGCGCTCGACATCGAATTTTCCGGCTCGTTTGATCTCTATTGTATATCCGTAGCAGAGCACATTGTGATTCACCCGAAATGCCGTAATGTGATATCCGTTTATTTCAAAGGTTTCTTCCGGATTCAGAATTTCATGGAATTTTATCTCAAAAGGCAGTTCCGGTGCAATGACACGCAGCGCTGATACAACCCGTTCCAATCCTTTTGGTCCAATCAGGGTAAGGGGTTCCGTGCGATCCGCATTTCCCATAGTCAACAGCAGTCCCGGCAACCCACTGATATGGTCTGCATGATAATGGGTAAAACAGATCACATCAATCGGTTTAAAGGACCATCCTTTTTCTTTCACCGCAATCTGAGTCCCCTCCCCACAGTCGATCATCAGCGTGCTTCCATTATACCTTGTCATAAGAGAAGTAAGCCACCGCCTTGGCAGCGGCATCATTCCTCCTGTTCCTAATAAACATACATCTAACATAAAAGCCTCGTTTTCAATAATTCTTTACAATAATTCATTTTTCTCATATACCGTCACAGGAATTGAAAATGCTCCTGTGATTTTATCATAGCAGTCCTCACAAAGACAAGCAGAATGATGTTCCCCATCCTTTTTGGAAAAATAGCCCCAGTCCAGTTCGATCCGGGCAACCCCTTCCCTGGCGATTCCCTTTACCACAGCAATCTCTTTTCCGCAGCTGTTACAGACCATTTTTTCTTCCCGGTTCTTACGTATCTCCATAAAAATCCTCCCTGACGTACCTCTCCATTCAGTGACCGAGAGCCTCCGATACGGATCTGTGCCGCCTGCTGCAGACAGCAATACCCGGCGGATCAAATCCATATGCTCAAATACAGGCTCTCCATCAAACATTATATAGATAAAATAAAACCGTGCCTAGCGGGAATATTTTCTATTCATGGTAACAGCATCCTCAGTTGGATTCGTATAGTAACCTTTTCGTATACCCATATGTTCGAATCCCATTTTTTCATACAGACTCAGTGCAGTGCGGTTCCCTGCTCTCACTTCCAGAAACAGCGTGTTGATTCCGGCTTGCCCGGTGCGCTGTATCAATTCCGTCACCAGCGCACTGCCGATGCCCCTTCCCTGACAGTCCTTCTTTACGGATACGTTTGTAATATCACCTTCATCTGCTGCCATAATGACACCGCAGTAACCCAGAACCCGATCTGCCTCTTCCGCCACAAGAAAAAGTGCATCCATTCGCAGCAGATAGGTAAAAAATCCCTCTTCTGTCCAGGGTACGGAAAAGTTTTCTCTTTCGATTATCATAACCTGATCCAGATCTTCAAATGTCATCTCTCGAATTGTCATGATTTTTCTTTCTCCTCCCGCTCCCGTTCCGCCTGTGATTTTCTCAGATAATCCGGTCGGAAATCCGCCGCGGTCACCTGACGGCCTTCTTGCAGATAAGTAAGTCCCAGCGCAGCGACTGATGAAGCTCTCTGTTTATTGACGTGGGCCGGAGCAAAGGACACCTCGATCCCGGCATTTTCCAGAATCACATCGCGGTATACACAGACACCATCTCCAAGGAAGACTGCCGGCCGGCCCAGTTCATTCAGTTTTTCCAGCAGGTCACGGATTCCCATCGCACAGGCTTTCATCTCATTGCAGAGCCTGCCCTGTCTGCAGGTATACACAGCCGTATAGACCTGATTCCGTCTCGCGTCCATAATCGGACAGATCAGCGCCTGTGAATCATAAATATTATAGGCGAGCGCGTCCAACGTAGGCACCGGTATCATCGGTTTTTTCAGAGCAAGCCCAAGACCCTTTGCCGTAGCGGACCCGATGCGCAGTCCGGTAAACGATCCCGGCCCCGCCGCCACAGCAATGGCGTCCACCGTATCCAGGTCCAGCTGTATCATTCTGCTGATCTCATCCAACATGGGCAAAAGCGTCTGAGAATGTGTTTTCTTATAATTTACGGTATATTCCGCCAACAGGTTATCATCCTCCACAATGGCTACGGATGCAACCAGCCCGGAACTGTCTAATCCTAAAACTTTCATACTGTTTCAATTCCCTCCAGGATTATCTTGCGATAATCAAATCCTTTTTTCAGATCTTTTTCAATTGTAACCGCAATAATATGGTCCGGCAAAATCTCTTCAATCAGATTTGCCCACTCAATCAGGCAAATGCCCTCTCCAAAGAAATAGTCATCGTAACCGATTTCTTCCATCTCCTCAATGTCTCCGATCCGGTAGACATCAAAATGATAGAAGGGCATCCGGCCTTCTTCATATATCTGTATAATGGTAAACGTCGGGCTGCTGATAGGTTCCCGAATGTCCAAACCGCTGGCAACCCCCTGGGTAAACACTGTCTTGCCCACCCCCAGATCACCTACAAGCGTATAAATCTGGCCCGGGCGGGCCTGCTGCCCGATTTTTCTCCCTAATTCAAATGTTTCTTCTGCAGAATGCGTTTCAACTATCATAAGTACTCCTGTTATCTGATCTTCACTTTTGAGGAAGGCATATTGTCACGAATCAGCTTTTCCAGATCCGCATACTGGCTGCCAATGCATTCTTTCGGCCAGATCATGGCTTTCCTCTTATCTATATAAACGATCACACTCATTTTTGTTGAGCGGATCCGATATAATTCCTCCCATGCAGCAAAGGCGGTCTCTTCCTCCTGGGTAACGCGAACACCTTCCAGATTAATCTCGTAGTCACTGGGTTTTTTGAAAACCGGTGACATGAGCACCTGCTGTCTCGCCCGAAACCAAAGCATGACCGGCGGATAGATCAGCGCGAGCGCCGCCACTACCACATAGCAGAGAATGTATGCACTGGTACCGCTTCGGTAACTGTAAAACGCCATACACACAGAGGCAATACCGATCAAAATACTGAATAATCCCATAAAGCTCTTGTAGATATGGCTTATGAGGAAATTGTACATATATTTGGGTTTCATTTTTACACTGAACTGTACTTTCATTTGACTCTCCTTTATAAAAATCTGCCCTGATCGGGCTTTTTCTGTTATATACATCTAAAAACAGCTTTTTTCGGACTGACCGCAACGCTGTCACCCTATAATAGCACATTTTTTCTTTCAGAACTACCCCTCTTTACCGATAGATTTTCCTGTGGTAAAATAGGCATAAATCAGAATTAATGAAAGAAAAGGAGTTTTGTTATGTCTAATCCAATTGTAACAATTACCATGGAAAACGGTGACGTGATGAAAGCAGAATTATACCCGGATGTTGCTCCGAATACGGTCAACAATTTTGTAAGCCTTGTAAAAAAGGGCTTTTATGACGGTCTTACCTTTCACAGAGTCATCCCGGGATTCATGATCCAGGGCGGATGTCCCAACGGTACCGGCATGGGCGGCCCGGGCTATCAGATCAAGGGCGAGTTCCTTCAAAACGGTTTTCCTAACAACCTGGCGCACACACCGGGTGTTCTGTCCATGGCGAGAGCTATGCATCCGGATTCTGCCGGAAGCCAGTTCTTTATCATGCACGAGACCTCTCCCCATCTGGATGGTTCCTATGCAACATTCGGAAAAATAACCGAAGGTCTGGAAGTTGTTGACCGCATTGCCCGCGTAAGAACGGACTTCCGCGACAAACCGATCAAACCGCAGGTGATCCGATCTATGACCGTTGACACCATGGATGTTGACTATCCGGAACCGGAAAAATGCTGACATAATCATTCAGGCACTGATATGTGACTGTTTCATCGTGTCGCAATGCCGGTCCGAATATAAGCATATCAGCATTCCAGTTCATCTTTGATCAAAACTCTGCCGTCCAATACGGCATAATACAGCTCCTCATCCTTACGCATCCGGGCTCTTCCGCTGGTGGCCTCCGTGATGGCCTTGCAGATATGATCCGCCTGATGTATGGGGATGAGGACTTTTAATGTCACGATATCCGTATACTCGGCATCCAGAATGGGCATTTTTTCCTGCCCGAACAGATATTGGAGCTTTCCGATCCCATTATAGTCCGTCACCACTTCAAGAAGCATTCCGTATTTTCGCTCAATGATGGTACTGGCTTCCAGTCCCGCCTGCACCGCTTTGGAATACGCCCGAACAAGACCTCCGGTGCCGAGCAGGGTTCCGCCGAAATAACGCGTTACCACAACCGCAGCGTTGTGAATTTTTTCTCCCAGAAGCACATCCAGCATGGGTCTTCCCGCCGTCCCCTGCGGCTCCCCGTCATCACTGCAGCGCATCAGTTCATTTCGCTCTCCCAGCACATAAGCAGAACAGTTATGCGTGGCATCCCAGTATTTTTTCTTCATGCGCTCAATAAAAGCAATCGCTTCTTCCTCCGAATGAATGATGCTCACAGTCGCCAGAAATCTGGATTTTTTTTCAATTATTTCCCCAACTCCGCCCTGATAGACGGTTTTCATCGATTCTATCATAGTTTTTTGCATCCTTTCAGGGATTATTGTACATGATTTTAAAGAATCTGTGAAGTTTTTATTTGAGGGGTTGGTTTTGATTTTTAGATTTGCTATAATTAGATGATTATAAAAGGAGGTTTTCTATGAATTTTGGTGAACAGAATGTAACGAAGACACGCAAAGAGATGGCCTCTAATTCCGGCAAAGCCGGTAAAAAAGCCGTCGTTACGATTGCCCGTGTTTTCTTTATCAGTTTTATTACCGTAACCTTAGTAGGTTTTTGTCTCGGTCTCGGTATGATCAAAGGCATCATCGACGATGCACCCGATATTAGCGAAGTAAACATTGTCCCCAGCGGTTATGCTACCTTTGTCTACGATTCAAACGGGAATCAGCTTCAGAAGCTGTCTGCACCAAATGCCAACCGAATGTCCGTATCCATTGACAAAATACCGGAAGATCTGCAGCATGCGGTAGTTGCCATAGAGGACGAACGTTTTTACGAGCATAACGGTATTGATATGCGAGGTATTGTCCGTGCTTTCTATGTGGGAATTACCAGCGGTTTTAAGAGAACAGAAGGTGCCAGCACCATCACCCAGCAGCTTCTGAAGAACAATGTTTTCACCAACTGGACAGAAGAGTCGAATATTCTGGAAAGTCTGAAGCGAAAATTTCAGGAACAGTATCTGGCCCTTCAGCTTGAAAAAGAACTGCAAAACAAAGACATTATTCTGGAAAATTACCTGAACACCATCAACCTGGGGGCCGGCTGTTACGGTGTACAGGCCGCTGCGCAAAAATATTTCCGCAAAGACGTTCATGATCTGACTTTATCCGAATGTACCGTTATAGCTGGCATCACCCAGAACCCTTCCAAATATAATCCGATCAATCATCCGGATTACAATGCGGAGCGACGGGAAAAAGTACTCAAACACATGGTGGAACAGGGATATATCACAGAAGAAGAACGAGCGGAGGCTCTGGCTGATGATGTGTACAGTCGAATTGCTGCCGCACAGGAGCTGGAAAAACATGAGAACACCGTGTATTCCTACTTTATTGACGAACTGACCGCACAGGTCGTGGATGATCTGGTCAACAAAAAAGGTTACACAGAATCCCAGGCTTACCAGCTTCTCTACAGCGGAGGTTTGAGAATCTACACAACACAGGATCCGGAAATCCAGAAAATATGTGATGAAGAATACAAAAATCCGGAGAATTTCCCTGAAAAAGTGGAATACGGCCTTGACTGGGCCCTCTCAGTCACCAAACCGGACGGAAGTACGGTCAACTACAGCCAGGAAATGCTGGCAACCTATTTCCGGGAAAACGAAGATCCCAATTTTGACCTGCTTTTTTCTTCGGAAGAAGATGCGCAAAACCATGTCGACACCTATAAAGCTGCTGTTATGGAAGCAGGGGATACGCTTCTCGCAGAACGCTGCAATTTTATCCCGGAACCGCAGTCTTCTCTGACAATCATTGACCAGCACACCGGTTATGTAAAAGCGATTATCGGAGGCCGCGGAGAGAAAACAGCCAGCCTGACCCTGAACCGCGCCACCGACACCTACCGCCAGCCCGGTTCTACCTTCAAGATTTTGTCCACTTATGCACCGGCACTGGACGCAAAAGGGATGTCACTGGCAACCGTATATACTGACGAGCCCACTGAATACAGCAACGGACGTCCGGTTCAGAATGCGACGGCAAATTATTATCAGGGCGACATGACGATCCGCTCAGCCATCACCCAGTCAATCAATACCATCGCAGTACAGTGTATTACCGATATCACCCCGCAGTTAGGTATTGAGTATCTGAAAAAATTCGGTTTTACCAGTATTTCCGATGAAAACGACTGCTATCAGCCCCTGGCTCTGGGGGGTATTTACAACGGTGTCTCCAATCTGGAGCTTGCCGCTGCCTATGCCACAATCGCGAACAACGGAGAATATATCAAACCGATTTTCTATACGAAGATCCTGGATCAGAACGGAGAGGTGATCCTTGACAACACACCGGAAACCACCCGCGTTCTGAAAGAAAGTACCGCATACCTGCTCACCAGCGCCATGGAAGACGTTGTGACACAGGGTACCGGTCAGAGCACAAGACTGGATAACATGGTATCAGCCGGTAAGACCGGTACCACGACCAGCTACCGCGATGTCTGGTTTGCCGGATATACACCGTACTATACCTGTGTTATCTGGGCCGGTTATGACAATCAGGAGGTTCTGCCAAGCGAAGGTATCTACCATGAATACCACAAAATCCTCTGGCAGAAAATCATGACCCGCATTCACGCAGATCTGCCGAGAGCTACCTTTACGGCTCCTTCTTCTGTGGAAAAAGTCACGGTATGTTCCGAAACCGGACTGCTGCCCAATATGCTCTGTCCGAGATCCTTTGAGTATTTTGCCGCAGACACTGCACCGACGGAAAAGTGTATGGTACACAAACTGGTAGTTACGCCAACTCCGACTCCGTCGGAAACACCGACAAATACCCCCGAGACTACACCAACTCCGGCAGAGACACCTGAAACTACACCTATACCTGAAGTTCCGGAAGCAACGCCTTCAACGCCGGAAGGTGAGGAACCGGGAGCACAGTCCGCTGATACACGCAGTGTTCCGGAAAGTCATACTTCATCCGAATAATCGGATATTATGATGACCTTGGGATCCTGGCATCATATTATTGAAACATATAAAAAGAGGCCGCAATTATGAGGCCTCTTTTTATATGTTTCTTTTTATATAGTTTTTATATCCTTGTCTTTAATCCAGCACCATCTTAGCCGCCCCGTAAATACCGGCATCATTTCCAAGTTTTGCCAATACGATCGGGACATTCTTGCATGCAGAGAATGCATTTTGACGGAAATATTTTCCGACACAGTCAACCAGTACTTCGCCTGCTTTTGAGACACCGCCGCCTATTACGATAACATCCGGATCCACCACAGCAGAGAATACAGCAAGTGCAGTACCGAGATAACCCGCAAAACGATTTACAATTTTTTCTGCAACCGCATCCTGCTCTTTATAAGCATCAAATACCGTTTTTGCAGATAAGTCCTGCAGAGACAGTATAGTCGGCTGATCGTTTTTCTCAAGTTCTTCTTTTGCAAGGCGCACAATACCGGTTGCAGAAGCCACCTGCTCAAGGCAGCCGCGATTGCCGCAGTTGCAGGGATCGGTAATGTTATCCTCCACATGAGCGTGACCGATCTCACCGGCAGCACCATGAGCTCCGGTAATAATCTTGCCGTTTACGATCATTCCGCCTCCAACTCCGGTTCCGAGTGTGACCATCATGACGTTGGGATGTCCGGATCCGCCGCCCTTCCACATTTCACCGAGTGCAGCAACATTTGCATCATTTCCTGCTTTTGTGGGCAATCCGGTCAGCTCTCCCATCTCATTTACAATATCATGATATCCCCAGTGAAGGTTTACCGCGCCCTCAAGGGTACCGTCCTCCTTCACCGGGCCAGGCACACCGATGCCGATTCCGGCTACGTCGTCTTTGGATACACCTTTTTCTTCCAGTTTTGCCAGAACCGCTTCCGCAACATCCGGAAGGATCCGTTCACCGCCACAGGAAATGTTTGTGACAATTTCCCATTTATCAAGCAGAGTTCCGTCTGTCTTGAAGAAACCGCATTTTACGGTTGTTCCGCCCACATCAATTCCGAAACAATAGTTTTTCATAGTATTTTATTCTCCTCTCTTTTTCGCCAGATTTTCCTGGACTCTCTTGTACAATTCCTGAGCTGCATTGTAGCCCATCTTTTTCTGTCTGTGGTTTACAGCTGCCGTTTCTACGATAACAGCCAGATTTCGGCCGGGGCGGATCGGCAGAGAATGGCATACTACTTTATTGCCCAAAAACTCCGTATACTCTTCTTCCAGACCCAGGCGATCATATTCCTTATCTTTATCCCACTCTTCCAGCTTGATGACCAGATCGATCTGCTGGGAATCCTTTACATGTTCCACACCATAAAGAGTTTTCACATCGATAATACCGATACCGCGAAGTTCAATAAAATGCCTTGTTATATCCGGCGCCGAACCGATCAGCGCAACATCACTGACCTTCCGGATCTCCACCACATCATCGCTGACCAGACGATGACCTCTGCGGATCAGTTCCAGAGCAGCCTCACTTTTTCCGATTCCGCTCTCACCCATGATCAGGACGCCCTCACCGTAAACATCGACCAGAACACCATGGATCGAGATGCAGGGAGCCAGTTCCAGAGTCAGCCAACGTATGATTTCCGCAGTAAACTCCGATGTGGCACGGTCCGTGCAGAGAGTGGGAACTTTGTATTCATTTGCCAGTCTCAGCATATCTTCATCCGGCTGCATTTGAGTCGTAAAAATAACACACGGTATTTTATAGGACATCAGCTTTTCATAGGCTTCTATTTTCTCTTCCCTGCTCATATGCATCAGGTACGTATATTCCACGTATCCGATTACTTCTACACGTTCACTGGCAAAATGATCGTAATAACCGGTCAGCTGGAGTGCCGGCCTGTTGATATCCGGTACGTTCAGTTTGATATTGGTCATATCCACATCCGGAGTTGCGATTCTCAAATTCATATCTTCCACAAGTTTCGTTAATTTTACGGTTCTCATGCTAATCTCCTTCTTATTACAGAATACGAATCTCTCTGCATATAATTTTATCACACCTGCACTTGAACATCAATCGTGAAAAAAATCATATACCTGTTTTGCACTTCTCTCATTCATAGAAGGAACCTTTTTCAGTTCCTCGATGCCGGCTGCCCGAATACTGTCCAGAGACTGAAACGCCTTCATCAGGGCTTTTCTTCTGGCTGGCCCCACTCCCGGAATATCATCCAGCACAGAATGGACCTGTCCTTTGCCTCTCAGCAGCCGGTGATATTCAATGGCAAACCGGTGGGCTTCGTCCTGGATCCTGGTAATCAGTTTAAATTCCTCGCTCCCACGGTCAATGGGCAGCTCTTCATTGTTGTAATACAGCCCTCTCGTCCGGTGGTTATCATCTTTTACCATACCGCAGACCGGTATATTCAGATTCAGTTCTTCCAGGACTTTTCGTGCCACATTCACCTGTCCCCGGCCTCCGTCCATCATAATCAGATCCGGCAGGCAGACAAAACCTTCTGATTCCTCCAGGGCACGTTGAAACCGTCTTGTCAGAACTTCCTCCAGGCTGGCGTAATCGTTTGCCCCTTTTACCCATTTTATTTTAAATTTTCGATAATCGCTGCGTTTTGGTTTTCCTTTTTCGTAGACGATCATGGAACCTACCGACTCAAAACCGCTGATATTTGAAATATCAAAGGCCTCAATGCGGTCAATGCGCTCCATCCCCAGCGTTTCCGCGATTTCTTTCACTGCCCCGATGGTCCGGCCCTCTTCACGCTTCAGGCGCTCTTTATCCTGGCTCAGTACCATCCGCGCATTTTCAGCTGCCAGTTCCACTAGTTTTTCCTTTGTACCGATCTTCGGAACACGGATGTAGACCCGGTGCCCGCGCTTTTTCGTCAGCCATTCTTCAATAAGCTGTGGTTCCTCAATAGCTTCCTGCAGCACCAGTTCTCTTGGGATAAACGGGGTACCCATATAGAACTGTTTGATAAAGCTCAAAAGCACCTGTCCCCGCTGATCTCCGGCTGCTGCCCGCAGGAAAAAATGATCCCGCCCGATGAGTTTTCCATCCCGCACAAAAAATACCTGTGCAACTGCATCCTCCTCATCCATGGCCAGCGCAATGATATCTTTATCCTCCCCATCACTTCCGGTGATTTTCTGGCGTTCTCCGATGCGTTTTACACTCTCAATCAGATCCCGATACTCAATCGCCTCCTCAAAATTCATCTCTTCTGAGGCCTGCTCCATTTTTCCGGTCAGCTCCTTTATGGTGTCACGAAAATTTCCGTTCAGGAAATCCATGGCTTTTTTCACCTGCAAACCATAGGCTTCTTTGGAAATGTACCCCTGGCACGGAGCATCACACTGATGAATATGGTGGTACAGGCATGGGCGCTCTTTGCCGATATCTCTGGGAAGCTGCCTGTTACAGGTACGCAGATGGAACAGTTTGTTTACCAGATCGATGCTGTCCTTTACCGCACCGGCACTGGTATAGGGACCGTAATAGCGTGAATGGTCTTTTTTCATCTGCCGGGCAAAAAGGACTCTCGGATAATCTTCTCCAAGGGTCACTTTTACAAAGGGATAGCTCTTATCATCCGTCAGCATGGTATTATAACGAGGCCTGTGTTCTTTGATCAGATTACATTCCAGGATCAGGGCCTCCAGCTCCGAATCCGTGACGATATACTCAAAACGGGCAATTTTCGTCACCATCTTTTCAATTTTCGGGCCTTTGCTCCTGCTGGACTGAAAATACTGCCGCACCCGGTTTTTCAAGCTGATTGCCTTTCCAACGTAAATGATCGCATCATTCGCATCATGCATGATATAAACTCCGGGTTTCGCCGGAAGTTTTTTCAGTTCTTCTTCAATATCAAACATACTCTTCTCCATATGAAATGTGCGCCGCCGGGCGCACGGCTTAAAAGGCTGTTGTGAACAAGATATTCGCAACAGCCTTTTATGATTTCTTTAAATCGGTTTCATTTCATCACGGATGTCCAGGTTCTGCTGTTCCGGTTCCTGCACCGGTCCTGGCATAAGAATCGGCTCGTCCGGTTTTACCGTTTCCGGTTCAGATGCATCCAGCCTGGATACGCCCTGTTTTATCTCTTCCGGAGGCTCCGGAATTCCCTTAACCTGCCGGTAAATACGCATAAACTCTTTTCCGGTAATGGTTTCTTTCTGAATCAGGAACTCAGCAATACGATCCATCACCTCACGATTTTCATTCAGCAGACGTTTTGCCTCATCATAAGCTTCTTTCAGCATTTTCATGACCTCATGGTCAATCTCTGTGGCAGTCTGATCACCGCAGTTCAGAATCATGCGTCCGTCCAGATACTGACTGGAGGCGCTTGCAAGGCCCATAAGACCGAATTTTTCCGACATACCGTACTGCGTAACCATAGCACGTGCGATTTTCGTTGCCTGCTCAATATCATTTGCAGCCCCCGTAGTGACCGTATCAAATACGATCTCCTCCGCAGCACGTCCGCCAAGAGCACCCACCAACATGGCTTCCAGCTCTTTCTTCGTGTTGAGGAATTTTTCTTCCTCCGGCACCTGCATCACATAACCAAGGGCACCCATGGTACGGGGCACAATGGTAATCTTCTGTACCGGTTCCGCATCTTTCTGCAGCGCACTTAACAGCGCATGTCCCACTTCATGATAGGATACGATTTTCCGTTCTTCCTGACTTAAAATGCGATCTTTCTTCTCTTTTCCGACCAGAACCACTTCCACTGCTTCCAGCAGATCTTTCTGGCTGACTGCTTTTCTACCCTTTTTAACAGCAAGGATGGCAGCCTCATTGATCATATTTGCCAGATCGGAACCTACCGCACCGGATGTGGCCAGCGCAATCGCTTCCAGATCGACCGTTTCATCCATGGCCACGTCTTTCGAATGAACCTTCAATACATTTACTCGTCCCCGCAGATCCGGTCTGTCCACAATAACACGACGGTCAAACCGGCCGGGACGAAGGAGCGCCGGATCCAGGACTTCCGGCCGGTTGGTCGCTGCCAAGATCAAAAGTCCCTTGGAAGTATCAAATCCATCCATCTCCGCAAGCAGCTGGTTCAGGGTCTGCTCACGTTCATCATTGCCGCCGTAATGACCCGTATCACGGGATTTTCCGATCGCATCGATCTCATCGATAAAAATAATGCAGGGCGCATTTTTCTTCGCCTCTTCAAAAAGGTCACGAACGCGGGAAGCACCGACACCCACGAACATTTCAACAAAGTCCGAACCGGACAGTGAGAAGAAAGGCACTTTTGCCTCTCCCGCAACAGCCCTTGCCAACAGGGTTTTTCCGGTTCCGGGCGGGCCCACCAGAAGAGCTCCCTTCGGAAGCTTGGCACCGATGGCCGTATACTTTCCGGGATTGTGCAAAAAGTCCACCACTTCCTGCAGGGACTCTTTTGCCTCATCCTGGCCGGCAACGTCTTTAAATGTAATGCCGGTCTCCTTCTGAACATAAGCCTTTGCCTTGCTCTTTCCGACTCCCATCATGCCGCCGCCTTTGTTCATCTGGCGCATGATAATAGAAAAGACAAGGATCATCAGCACAAACGGAATCAGAAAACTGATGATGGCAGAAATAATTTCCATCATAGGATCTGCCTGTTTCCTGGAAAACTTGATATCCGCCTGTTCAAGACGCTCAGTCAGTTTTGTGGAGTCCTCCATCATCGTAGTATAATAGGTGATCTCCCCAAACGCCGCAGGCTGTTCTTTGGGTATAATTGTAATCGTTTCACCGCTCAGTTCCGCTTCCTTTATTTCATTTTTCTCAATCATGGAAAGGAACTTGTCATAAGTAATCTCTCTGGAAGTGGTATTGTCCAGCATGTTGGAAAAAAGTCCCATGCAGATCAGACCGACCAGAATGCAAACCAGCAGCATCAGCAATGACTGCCTGTTTTTATTGCCATTATTATTCTTTTGATTATTGTCCATATAATTCCTCCTGAACTGTCTTTTCTATTATACGAAGTGATAAAAAAATATGCAATATTTAGATTCTAAAAGTTTAGTAAAGTATTGCTAATTATTTTTTTCCGTTTTATAGTATAATAGTGTTTTAGAGGTAATACTACATATGAGACAAAAGGGAGAAGAACATGAGACAGGGATTCAGTAATGAAAAATATTTGAAGATGCAGTCCGAGCATATCAAAGAGCGGATCGCACAGTTCGACAACAAACTATATCTGGAATTCGGTGGAAAACTGTTTGATGATTTTCATGCATCCAGAGTCCTTCCCGGTTTTGAACCGGACAGTAAATTAAAAATGCTTCTTCAGCTGAAAGATCAGGCTGAAATCGTTATTGTCATCAGTGCAAAAGATATCGAAAAAAATAAAGTCCGCGGGGATCTGGGCATTACTTATGACTCAGATGTCCTGCGTCTGATTGATGCGTTCCGGGATCGGGGGTTGTACGTGGGCAGTGTCGTGATCACACAGATCAGCGGACAGGACAGCGCCAAGCTCTTCCGACGCCGTCTTGAGAATCTGGGCATCAAAGTATATCAGCACTACAAAATTGACGGTTATCCCAGCAACATCGCACATATCGTCAGCGATGACGGTTTTGGCAAAAATGATTATATTGAGACGAAACGTCCCCTTGTGGTCATCACCGCTCCGGGACCGGGCAGCGGAAAGATGGCAACCTGCCTCTCCCAGCTGTACCATGAACACAAGCGGGGTGTTCGGGCCGGTTATGCAAAATATGAGACTTTTCCTATCTGGAATCTGCCCCTGCGCCATCCGGTCAATCTGGCCTACGAGGCAGCAACAGCAGATTTGAATGATGTCAATATGATTGACCCCTATCACCTGGAAGCATACGGAGTTACCACCGTAAATTATAACCGCGATGTGGAGATCTTCCCGGTATTAAATGCCATGTTCGAGAAGATCTACGGAAAGAGTCCTTATAAATCACCCACTGATATGGGGGTCAATATGGCCGGAAACTGTATCATCGACGACGAAGTCTGTCGGGAAGCATCCCGCCAGGAAATCATACGCCGCTCTTTCACCGCCCGCTGCGGTCTGGCCGACGGCACACGGACCGAAGAAGAAGTCTACAAGATCAACCTTCTTATGGAACAGTGTCAGGTCACTGACCATGACCGGAAAGTGGTAGATGCTGCGCTGAAGCGGGAGCAGGAGACCGGAGCACCGGCCGCTGCTATGGAACTGCAGGACGGAACCATTGTTCTGGGCAAAACCTCAAATTTGTTGGGTGCAAATGCGGCCCTTCTTTTGAATGCATTAAAAGAGCTGGCTCAGATTCCGCATGATGTACATGTAATCTCTCCGGCAGCTATCGAGCCGATTCAGACACTGAAAACTGCTTATCTGGGCAGTAAGAATCCACGGCTTCACACCGACGAGGTGCTCATCGCACTGTCCATCAGTGCCGCAACGAATGCGGATGCACGAAAGGCACTGGAACAAATTCCGAAGCTCGCAGGATGCCAGGCGCATACTTCCGTCATGCTTTCCCATGTTGATGTAAGCACGATGAAAAAGCTGTCGATCCAGATGACATCGGAACCGAGGTATGAGAAGCAGAAGAATTACCATTAAGGTATATTCGAATGCCGTGGCGGTCTGTTCGGATTTTTAACCGCCGGAACCAAAAACATTTTTCTGACAATTGCTATATTTCGTATAATTCTAGCAAGATTACTTCCCGCGTGATTTCCGGCTTGTACGCCATGTCATAGATGCGCCGGTAGTTTTCAAAGGACAGACCCGGTTCCGGGGTGAGAACTTCCATCTCGACGCCTGCAATTTTTACGAGAAATGGTATGTGATTCATGCCATTTCTCAGATAAAACTGTTTTCGTTTGAAACGCTGCATACGGTTCGGTGCATCTATATTCGGGTTTTCGATTTCCAGAATGAATTTCTGATTCTGATATCTTTCTTTTATCAGATGAAAGGCTTCGGTACCCATGCCCCGGCCCCGCAGTTTGGGGCTTATGGCAAAGTAATCAAGTAGTGTCATGTCATCACAGGTTATGGTGATGGCAAGACCGAGAAACTCATGATCCGAACTCTCAACAGCCAGAATTTCCAGTACTCCCTGCTCCTGTTTTTTCAGAAGCAGGGAAAAATTTTTCCGTTCTTCTATCGGAAATGCCTGTGTGTAAAGGTTTTCTATCTTCCTAAGGCTGGCCTTTTCCGTAGCTTTCTTCAGTTTCATTTTATTCCCCTTTTTTAGTATTTTCCTTTTTCCTGCAATTTTGTTCAATTATACAGTCTTTTTCTTTTTCTGACAAGTTTCCCTGTCACAACTGAACAATTCTAAAAAAAGCATAAACTTTTTTATTGACACTTCCATTTTTAAGTGTTATCATGCAATTTGTAAAGCAAAGGGGCTGTGAATGAGATTCACAGTCCCTTTCTTTATATATATATCATCATCATTAATTAAGCGAAGCAAAGGTGCTTTTTTCCGGGTAAAAGCACCCTGGTTTCGCTTTTTTAATTGAGAAATTGAGGAGGAAAGATTATGACTGAAGAAATTATGAGTGCTGTAAGCGGCGAAGTATTTAGTGTCTGGTTCCTGATCGGAGCTGCACTGGTATTCTGGATGCAGGCCGGTTTTGCCATGGTGGAAGCCGGTTTTACCCGCGCAAAAAACACTGGCAACATCCTGATGAAAAACCTGATGGACTTCTGTATTGGTACTGCTGTATTCATCCTGATCGGTTTCAGTCTTCTGCTCGGCGAAGACCTGTTTGGACTGGTCGGAAAACCTGGTTTTGACATTTTCACAAACTATGCTGAGTTTGACTGGTCAAGCTTCGTATTTAACCTGGTATTCTGTGCAACAACTGCCACTATCGTATCCGGAGCAATGGCAGAGAGAACCAAGTTCCTGTCCTACTGTATTTATTCTGCGGTTATTTCCGCATTGATCTATCCCATTGAAGCTCACTGGATCTGGGGCGGCGGCTGGCTGGCTTCACTTGGCTTCCATGATTTTGCAGGTTCCTGCGCGATCCACATGGTTGGTGGTTTAAGTGCACTGATCGGTGCCAAAATCCTTGGACCACGTATTGGTAAATTCTCGAAAGACAAAAATGGTAAAATCACAAAGGTTAACGCATTTCCGGGACACAATCTTCCCCTTGGATGCCTTGGTGTATTTATTTTATGGCTCGGCTGGTACGGATTCAATGGTGCTGCTGCAACCAGCGTTCCGCAGTTAGGTTCTATTTTCCTGACAACAACCGTTGCACCGGCAATTGCAACCGTTGTATGTATGATTTTTACCTGGATCAAATATGGCAAACCGGATGTATCCATGTGTCTGAATGCATCTTTGGCAGGTCTTGTCGGTATTACTGCAGGCTGTGATGTCACCGATGTTGTAGGAGCCAGTCTGGTTGGTGTTGTATCAGGAGTACTGGTTGTATTTGGGGTATGGCTTCTCGACTATAAACTGCATATCGATGACCCGGTAGGCGCTGTAGCTGTTCATTTCTTAAACGGTATTTGGGGAACGATCGCAGTTGGTTTATTCGCAACTACTTCCGCTCCGGGCAATGATACTCTGACAGGTCTGTTCTATGGCGGCGGATTTGATTTACTCGGAAAACAGCTCCTGGGTGTTGTAGCCGTATGTGCGTGGACAGCAGTGACAATCACCATTGCATTTATGATCATTAAAGCTGTTATAGGACTTCGCGTTTCCGAAGAAGAAGAAATCGTTGGCCTTGACGCTACCGAGCACGGTCTTCCGTCTGCATACGCAGGTTTCAGTATCATGGATATTTCAAACACTATGACAATGGATGTAAACGAAAACACCGATCTTGGTACAGACGACTATGCACTTGCTTCTCCTGCTCAGAAAGCTGCAGCAGTCAAAGTGGTTCAGGCGCCTGTGGCGGCCGCAACCGGCATTTACAAAGTTGTTATTATTGCAAAACTGTCCAGATATGAGAAAGTTAAGAAAGCCATGAACGAACTGGGTGTAACTGGTATGACTGTTACACAGGTTATGGGTTGTGGCGTACAGAAAGGTGCCGGCGAAATGTATCGTGGTGCTGAGATCGATGCAACCCTCCTTCCGAAAGTTAAACTGGAAGTAGTTGTCAGCAAGATTCCGGTTGACGCAGTGATCGAGGCAGCAAAGAAAGTTCTTTACACAGGCCATATCGGTGACGGTAAGATTTTCGTATACAACGTAGATAAGGTTGTTAAGATTCGTACCGGCGAAGAAAACGAAGCAGCTCTGGCCGATGTAGAATAAGAAAACATTTCCTATGAAATGAAAGACAGAGGGTAACTGATCTTGTCAGTTACCCTCTGTTTTATTTATTCAAACGGATTCCATTCGCCCAGATTAGATTACTGCACATCATCATTGGCAGATTCCCTGCATCGTCTTTGCTGCATTCAGTCTCTGTTCAAACTCAAGATAAAAATCTCCCTTTTCGTCATATGGACGGGAATAAAACTGCCTCAGGATAAACAGGCTCAGCGCTCTCGCATCTTCCTCATCCTGCTCTGCACGTTCCTGAAGGCCTTTCAGAAAAAAATGCCATTCCTTCACAAATTTTTCATACGTCTTCAGATTGGGTGTATCGATCCATTTTTTTACCTTTATTTTGGCCCGGTTTTCCTTTTTGCATTCATGTACCTGAAGGAAGTACTGAAAACTCCCATTTTCATAAAAACGGCCAAGCGGAAACAGGCGGCAGATACCCGGCCGGATGGAATGAATGCTGCATCTTCCCTCCTCTGTCAAAAAAGAACAGGACTCTTTTTCCCCCTGCATCTTTAAATTTGGCAGGATAAGGCCATCCACCACATTCAGCTCCAGATTTTCTTTCAGAAGCTCGTCAAAAGTTTTACCAAGCCCCTGCGACAGCCGGTGTATATCCAGCGGGTCCAGCACAATGGACTCTCCCATACCACAGCAGCAGTCGTAACAGCCCCGGCAGTCACCGCAGTCTGCCTTAACCATATCATTGCTTCCATACAGCCTTCCGTCTGATATCTCTTTTATATCCACATATCGATCCATAATATCCTCCTTTCTGCACTTCTTTATTCTATAAACAGCCACCGTCAACAAATTGATTTTTACTGCAGCCTGTATCATTTTCATGAGATTGCCAGGACCATCCACCTATTGCATCATGTTCTCTGTGCCCTCAGCTATAAAATGAAGGGGCATATATCCGCAATTTCTGCCAGATAGGTTCTTCCGCAACTTTACGTTGTTATCTTATCCAATTTTCAGGAATACCGATGATGATATTAGTCCATATTTGAAAATGCAACGATACGGATATTTTCGGAAGAACCGCCAGATAACAACAGTACTTCATTATCTCATAGAAATCGTCCCATAATAATCAGCAGTGTTGCATGCATCAGCAGAAACAAGGGGACCAGTATCCGAAACTTCCAGTGCTTTGTTTTGTGATGAAATACCTGCATCCCCAGCCAGGCGCCGACGCTGCCTCCGAGGAAAGCCGCCCCGAGAAGGGTTTTTTCCGGTATCCTCCATTTGTTCTGTCTGGCTTTTTCTTTGTCCATTCCATATAGCAAAAAAGTGCCAATGTTTATTATAGATAAATACAAAATTATATAATTCAGCATTTTCCTTTCCTCGTTTCGTATTACATAGGAGTGTATCCATCGATCTTTACAGGTCAATACAAGCCCCTCCGCCACTGCTCCCTGTTTTCTTTGAATTCAACCCGTATTCTCCTTTTCTTCATCAC
Source organism: Lachnospiraceae bacterium (assembly GCA_022767285.1). GTDB lineage: Bacteria > Bacillota > Clostridia > Lachnospirales > Lachnospiraceae > JALENY01. The sequence continues at coordinate 21,600 of JALENY010000030.1, forward strand.
AACAGCCGAAATGATAAAAAACAGCGTTATATGCTTTATATGAATGATACCATACCAGCCTCTAAATGGGAAGTGTGTGTTTCTGCACAACAAAACCTCCGGAACGTCTGCCAAACATCCCGAAGGCCTTGAGAAAGGGAGATATATACGAATATTAGATATAAGCAAATGTAATTCAATCACCCGAAAAAGTATTCACAATTTATTCAAATATCATTCAAAAACCTTTAACCTGTTGAACATGATTTCTTCAAGAATATCGAATATACTAATATTATCAAACAACAACATCAGTAATGCTTCTATTACTTTTTCGATAAACTTTTTCATAATAGTGCCAGGTAACCTTATTTGCCTGGCACCCTCCTTTTTATGGAGTTTTTATAGAACCTGTATGTTTTAAAAACTCCTTATCTGTTTCTTATACTGAATCTATGTTACTGTACATAGCTGCCGCTTGTGCTGCTTTTATGTTACTGTACATAGCTGTCACTTATGCTACTCCTATTACTGTACATAGCTGTCACTTATGTTGCCGTCATGCTGCCGTCATGCTGTCGTCTATGCTGTCGTCATGCTGTCATCTATGCTGTCGTCATGCTGTCGTCTATGCTGTCGTCTATGCTGTCATCATGTTGTCGTCTACGCTGTCATCATGCTGTCGACTATGCTTGTTATACCTCAAATAACAGATCTGCATAGGACGGATACGGCCAAACTTCTTTATCCACGATCATTTCAAGTTCATCGATCGGTGCACGGAGCTCATTCATAGCCGGTACAACAACGTCATGGTAAAATACTGCCTGCTTCTGGCCTTCATCCTGACTTGCCGCCTCGTTTGTGATGGCGGTCAGATTATCCAGAGCTTTCTGTGACTGAACCAGAAGATCCGATACTTTTTCCAGAAGTCCTGCCTGAACACTTGCATTGGCGCCTGCAGCTTTTACCGTGTTTACAGAATCTGCAAGGGAGGTTGCATACTTAATGATTGCCGGGATCAACTGCTTCGAAGCCATCTGGATCATGGTCTTTGCCTCAATGTTGATCGCTTTAGCATATGCCTCAAACTGGATCTCTGCACGTGCTTTCAGCTCTGCTTCTGTAAATACATTGAAATCAGTGAACAGTTTCACGGATTTTTCGGTTGTGAGAGCCGGAATAGCCTCAACCATGGAGCGAATGTTCGGAAGTCCTCTTCTTTCAGCTTCTGCTACCCATTCATCGGAATATCCATTGCCGTTGAAGACGATTCTCTGATGATCGGTTGCGTACTGTTTGATCAGATCGTGTACCGCTTCTTCAAAGTTATCTGCTGCTTCCAGAACATCACAAGCCTCTTTGAATGCCTCAGCAACGATTGTATTCAGCACAATGTTCGGCTGTGCAATAGAATCTCTGGAGCCAACCATACGGAATTCGAATTTATTTCCGGTGAATGCAAACGGTGATGTACGGTTACGGTCAGTTGCATCTTTGTTGATGTCGGTCAAGGTGCTGACACCAGTGGAAAGTTTGGAACCCTTTAAGCTATGAGTTGCGCTTCCGGTGCTGATCAGCTGATCCAGCACATCTTCCAGCTGCTCGCCAAGGAAAATGGAGATAATTGCAGGCGGTGCCTCATTAGCACCAAGTCTGTGGTCATTACCCGGGTCTGCGGCAGATTCACGAAGCAGATCTGCATGTTTATCCACGGCTTTCAAAATACAAGTCAGTACCAGAAGGAACTGAATATTTTCATGCGGTGTTTTACCCGGATCGAGAAGGTTAATTCCGTCATCGGTTGTGATGGACCAGTTGTTGTGTTTACCGGAACCATTCACGCCTGCGAAAGGTTTTTCATGGAGCAGACATTTCATGCCATGCTGACATGCCACTCTCTTAAGAGTCTGCATTACGATCTGGTTGTGGTCCACTGCAACGTTTACTTCAGAATAGATAGGAGCCAGTTCGTGCTGTGCAGGTGCCACTTCATTGTGCTGTGTTTTTGCAGACACACCCATTTTCCAGAGTTCTGTATTAACTTGTTTCATGTAAGCAGCGATTTTCTGACGGATGGTTCCGAAATAGTGATCATCCAGTTCCTGTCCTTTCGGCGGCATTGCACCAAAAAGAGTACGGCCGGCGAAAATCAGGTCCGGTCTCTTTAAAAATTTATCCGCATCAACCAGGAAGTATTCCTGCTCTGGTCCAACAGACGGAGTTACTTTTTTGGAAGTCGTATTGCCGAATAATCTTAAAAGTCTCAAAGACTGTTTGTTAATGGCTTCCATGGAACGCAGAAGCGGTGTCTTCTGATCCAGTGCCTCGCCTGTATAAGAACAGAAAGCGGTCGGAATGCAGAGGGTTGCACCGGCAGCATCCTGTCTTACAAATGCCGGAGAAGTACAATCCCACACAGTATAGCCTCTTGCCTCAAAAGTTGCTCTCAGGCCGCCTGACGGGAAAGAAGAAGCATCCGGCTCACCCTTTATCAGTTCTTTTCCGGAAAAACTCATCAGAACTTTTCCGCTTGGCAGCGGCGCAGAAATAAAGGAATCATGTTTTTCTGCCGTTACACCGGTAAGCGGTAAAAACCAATGTGTATAATGAGTTGCTCCTTTTTCAATCGCCCATTCTTTCATTTCATGTGCAATCACATCTGCAGTTGCAAGATCGAGGTCAGAACCTTCCTCAATCGTTTTTTTCAATTTCTGATACACTTTTTTCGGCAGTCTTTCCTGCATAACTGTATCATTAAACACATTCTCGCCGAAGATTTCTGATACTTTTGTAAATTCACCCATAATTCCTCTTCCTTTCACAATAATTTCCTCATGCAGCATTTCCCGCTCTCATGCATCTTTTCTGAACTATGCATGATACAGAAAAAGGCGCTCCACTTTTGTGGAACGCCTTTGTTCGCTGCAACCATTTGGAAAACCCGTTTCCAACTGCTATTAACATACTCCATACGAGTACAAATTGCAAGCACTAATTTTAATTTTGTTACATTTTTATAATCAAGCCTTGTCAACGGAGCCAAAAATCTCCATTTTTTCTTTAACAGTTGCTTTGATTGCTTCTGCACCCGGAGCAAGAAGTTTACGCGGGTCATAGCCTTTACCCTGCTGATCTTTTCCTGCTTCGATGTATTCACGTGTAGCAGCAGCAAAGGAAAGCTGGCACTCTGTGTTTACATTAATCTTAGATACACCAAGGCTGATGGATTTCTGGATCATGTCGGTCGGAATACCTGTACCACCGTGAAGAACCAGAGGAAGATCGCCTGTGAGCTGCTGAATTGCATCCAGAGTTTCAAAGCTTAATCCTTCCCAGTTAGCCGGATATTTACCATGAATGTTACCGATACCTGCTGCAAGGAAATCTACGCCGAGATCTGCGATCATTTTACACTCTTTCGGATCTGCACACTCGCCTCTGCCGATAACACCATCTTCTTCACCGCCGATTGCACCAACTTCTGCCTCGATGGAGATACCTTTTTCATGGCAGAGAGCAACCAGTTCTTTTGTCTTTGCAATATTCTCTTCGATCGGATAGTGAGAACCATCAAACATAACAGATGAGAAACCTGCTTCGATACAAGCCAGACATCCTTCATAGCTGCCGTGATCCAGATGCAGAGCTACCGGAACAGTAATCTTCAGTTCCTGAAGCATACCATTTACCATACCAACTACAGTCTTGTAACCTGCCATATATTTTCCAGCGCCCTCAGAAACACCAAGGATAACCGGGGAATTGCAAGCCTGAGCGGTAAGAAGAATAGATTTTGTCCACTCCAGATTATTGATATTGAACTGTCCTACTGCATAGTGGCCAGCTTTCGCTTTATCAAGCATTTCTTTTGCTGATACTAACATTGTAAATCCTCCTTTTATACATAACATGCAATAAAAATACTATACTTATTATACCCTTTTTTCACCAAATTGCAATGAAAAATGTCACCGGATTAGCCGAGTTTTCCCAGTTTTTACTTTTTCTTTACTATTATGGCTGTAAAGCCGTGCTTTCATTCTCCTGGGAATCACCTGTTTCAGGGATTTCTTCTTCATCTGCTTTGATGATCTGCATGCCGTTATGCACATTCTCAATACGTACAAAAGTCTGATTACCGCCAAACTCTCCATCCAGGGTCCAGGGCACCTCTTCCACAGCTTCAACAATCACTCTCTGGGCTTTCCCTGAGATGATCATATCTGTCAGATCTTCCGCCGTGAGCAGATTTGCAATGATCTCCTGCATCTGTATCAGATTTTTCGGTGTACGGATAAACATGTATTCAAAACAGCCATCATCCAGCTTGACATTTTTACCGGTGAGGTTTTTAAAGCCGCCCACGGAAGTGGAATTGGTCACCTGACCGTAAAGAAACTCATCCTCGTAAATCTGCCCCTCAATGTCAAGCTTCATCCAGTAAGATTTCACATCGGTAAGACATTTGATACCTTCAAGGACATAGGCCATGTGACCGAACAGCTTTTTCAGATCCTGATTCGTCTCATATGTAACTTCTGTAAACAATCCAAAAGCTGCCACATATACGAAAACGTCGTCGTTAAAGGTTCCCACATCGTAAGGTTTTGGCTGACCGTTTACAATATCAGACGCCGCCTGCATCATGTTTCTGGATATACCCAGACTGGACGCAAAATCGTTGGTCGTTCCCACAGGAATGTAGCCGATCGGGATTTCTTTTTTCGACTGGACCATACCCGTGACCACCTCGTCCAGAGTACCGTCACCTCCGCTGCAGACAATAACGGAATATACCTCCTGCGTCTCCTCGACTTTTCGAATGGCATCTTTTGGTGCCTGAGTCGGGTAAACTTCCACCCGAAATCCGCCTTTTACAAACAAATCAATGATTTCTCCCAGTTTTGACTGAATCATCCCTTTTCCTGCATTGGGATTGTAAATAAACAATAATTTCTTTTCCATATTTTCTTCCTTCTTTGTCCTGTTCCCGGAATTTAAACATCATGGAGCGAGCACCCCTTCCCGCAGCGCATGTATTTTAGTAAGTCTGCGAGGTATGCGCTGGGGGTATAAGAAAGTATACTTCACCCTTTTTTCTCTGTCAAATAAACAAATTCTAAATATTTCCTAAAAAGGCCGTATGCTATCTTCACTGTCATCATTGGTTTTTTCAATTTTCCGAATGACCAGCGGATAACTGTAACTGTCGTTCACTCTTACCATGACCCGGTCTCCTTCCCGATGGCCCAGAATGGCCTTTCCAATAGGAGACTCAATGCTGATCAGCCCTTTGATGGAGTTTCCCCGGATGCTGGTTACCAGACGATATGTTTCGCACTCATCGTCTTCTTCAAAATAAACGGTAACCGTGTTGTTTAAGCCCACCTCATCCTCTTTGGATTCATCAGAGATAACGGTAGCGGTCTTCAGCATACGCTCCAGGTAGCGGATACGGCTTTCATTTTTATTTTTATCCTTTTTAGCTGCATGATATTCAAAATTTTCACTCAGATCACCATGCTCCCGCGCTTCCTTGACTGCTGCAATGGCTTCCTTGCGCACCACAAGTTTTCTGTGTTCAATCTCAGCTTCCATCTGTTCGATATCTTTTTGTGTTAATTTATCGTACATGATGCACACCCTCCTTTTACTGCTGCAAATTTCTGATGTAAATACCCAAAACATCATGATGATGCAAATGTCCAAAATCTAAATTGCGATTATGCTTGCGCAAGTGAATCCTTTAGACAGATTGACACGCGAACATCGAAAACGTAATAAATTATCATATATACGGCATATC
>JALENY010000025.1 GCA_022767285.1 Lachnospiraceae bacterium
TCATCCCAAAGTCACTTCCAGACTGTATTTCGCAAGATCACAGGTGAGACCCCCATGACCTATCGACGACGGACAAAAATTACGGTATAAAAGCTACGATAAAAGCTATGTGCATATTCACAATTATATGTCTATCGACACTGGCAATTTTATATAGTTTGTCGAGAGAAACCGAATATTGTGAAATGAATCAATAAAATCTGCAATCCTTTGCGAACGGAGTCTGCTATGATAAGATCAGAAAACCGAAAACAGAAGAAAGGAAGAAAAATCATGGCAAATGAAGCAGCACAAAAAGCAAGAGATCTGGTAGCACAGATGACCCTGGAGGAAAAGGCATCCTTGTGCTCCGGCAAGAACTTCTGGGAAACCAAGGCGGTGGAGCGGCTGGGCGTGGCCTCTTTCATGGTTACAGACGGCCCTCACGGTCTGCGAAAGCAGGCGGGGGAATCCGACCATCTGGGTCTGAACGCCTCCGTGCCCGCAACCTGCTTCCCCACGGCAGCGGCAACGGCATGCAGCTTTGACCCGTCCCTGATGCATCGGATGGGTGCAGCTCTGGGTGAGGAGTGCCGGGCAGAGCAGGTTGGCATCATCCTTGGCCCAGCTGTCAACATCAAGCGCAGTCCTCTGTGCGGTCGGAATTTCGAGTACTTTTCCGAGGATCCCCTGCTCACCGGAGAGATTGCCGCAGGACTGATTGCGGGCATTCAGAGTCAGAACGTAGGAACCAGCATGAAGCACTACCTTGCCAACAACCAGGAGCGGGCCCGTGTCAGCTCCAATTCCGTGGTGGACGAGCGGGCCCTGCGGGAGATTTATCTGGCAGGCTTCGAGACAGCCATCAAGAAATCCCAGCCCTGGACGTTGATGTGCTCCTACAACAAGATTAACGGCACCTACGCTTCGGACAACAAACGGCTTATGAGCGATGTCCCCCGGGGAGAATGGGGCTTTGAAGGCGCTATCATGACCGACTGGGGTGCCATGAATGACCGGGTGGAAGCAATCAAAGCGGGGCTGGATCTGGAAATGCCCGGCCCCTGCGACGGTAACGATGCCCTGATCGTTCAAGCAGTCCGGGAGGGCACACTTACAGAAGCACAGGTCGACGCCTGCGCCGCGCGCATAACGGAGCTGGCCCTGCGGGTTACGCAAAATAAAGTCACCGCTTATGACCAGGCCGCTCATCACGAGCTGGCCCGGCAGATTGCCCGGGAAAGCGCCGTGCTCCTGCGCAAGGGAACGGCTCTGCCGCTCAAAAAGGGCGCGAAGCTGGCCGTGATTGGCGACTTTGCCAAGCATCCCCGGTATCAGGGCGCCGGCTCCAGCAAGATCAATCCGCCCCGGATTACCAGCCTGTGCGACGCCATGGCCGAACGGAAAATTGAATATACTTATGCCCAGGGTTTTGCGGCGGAAGGGAAACCGGATGACGCACTGGTAAGCGAAGCAGTCAAGAGCGCAAAGGGAGCCGATGTGGTCATTGTGATGCTGGGTCTTCCCGACAGCTTTGAAAGCGAGGGCTTTGACCGGGCCCATATGAATCTGCCGGAAAATCAGAACCTGTTGATGGCAGAACTGACGAAAACCGGAAAGCCCATAGTTGCGGTTCTCAGCGCCGGCGCGGCAGTGGTATTGCCCTGGCGGGAACAGGTGGACAGCATTCTGCTGATGTACCTGGCCGGACAGAACAGCGGCAGCGCGGTTTTGGACCTGCTGCTGGGGGATGCAAACCCTTGCGGCAAGTTGGCGGAAACCTGGCCACTAGCGCTGGAGGATACCCCGTGCCATGGTTTTTTTGGCAATAAGGGCAATGTGGAATACCGGGAGAGTATCTATGTGGGCTACCGCTATTACGACAAGGCGAGCAAAGGAGTAGCCTATCCCTTCGGCCACGGGCTGAGCTATACGGAGTTTGTCTATTCCGATCTGAAGCTTTCTACATCCGAACTGGGAGAAACGGACACAGTAGATGTTTGTGTGACTGTTACAAATACCGGCAACCAAGCTGGCAAGGAAGTCGTTCAGCTTTATGTAGCGCCTCCAATGGAGGGTATCTTCCGCCCTATGCGGGAGCTGCGTGCCTTTGCCAAGGTTTCGTTGGAACCTGGTGAGAGTAAAAATGTTTCCATGACTTTAAACAGCCGCGCTTTTGCGTATTATGATGTGAATTCCAAGGATTGGAGAGTGGACAGCGGTGTATATGCGATCCAAATCGGCGCTTCCAGCCGGGACATCCGCCTGACCCAGTGCGTTACCGTCCACGGTGCGCAGCCAAATCCTGCCATTAACGCCGACGTTCCCACTTACTGCAATCCCGGTTCTGTATGGCCTGTTCCCAAGGAGCAGTTTGAGCGCGTTCTGGGGCACCCTGTTCCTCCAAAGCGGAGCATCCGTCCCTTCTCCGCCAACTCCACGCTGGGCGAGGTTCAAGCCAGTTTTGCGGGACGCATGTTCTATAAGATAATCAGGAAAAACATGGCAAAGCAGTTCGGCGGCGGAAACAGCGAGGGCATGGAGGAATTTATCAAAATTATCGATGCTATGCTGGAGGATATGCCCATCCGTCAGCTTGCCATGATGTCCGGCGGTGCCATGACACCTGCGGTGGTGGCGGGACTGGTGGAAATGATGAACGGCCACTACCTCCGGGGTCTGAAGAAGATGAAGGGATGATTCTTAACATTCCCTCTTGGTAACAGAAAATCAGTAAGCCAAAATAAAATATGTAAATGAAGTAAAATATCAACAGATTTTAAATAAAACTTAAACAAAATAGTTTGAGCCAACTTTCCTTTATTTTCAAGGGAAATTGGCTCTTACTTTTTGCCCGTGATGTTAGGATAAAATATTTGTACTTTTCATACCCTGAAATTGGATATTATCGAAATCCGTAAAATGACGTGATAGAATACCTTTACGGAAAGTACCCATGACAGGGTGGTAGCCTCCCGAGCCCAATGCAACCGGTTCGCCGGAATACATAGGGAGGTGGCGCATATGACTGACTACGAAATCATTATGGTTTTCCTCGGGATATTGGCTCTGCTGATATCTTCAGGTAGTTTGATTATTGCGTTGCTTACCTTTCTCGACAAGAGAAATAAGCGAAAAAACAATGCCTATCCTGTCTGGCCGCCGTAGCCTGTTCAATACTCCGGCCAGTTTCTTAGCTTTATCTGGATACAGGTGAGAATATGTGTCCAGCGTCGTTTTTACAGATTCATCTTTCAATCTCGCAGATATTTCCAGCACATCAAATCCCATTTCAATAAGCATACGTTCTGCAGGCCGGAATTGGAGCTACAGTCCTACAGCCCAGATTTCACATGTGCACTTTACAGCACCGATCACGGTTCTGCTTCTTGTATTCCTGCTGGGTATCTGCGGCGCAGGCTATACGGTATTTGCCAGAAAAAGGCAGAAATAAGAGGAAACCGAAAGAGGGCCGGGAGGAATATGGATGCCGCAGGAGAATGCGGCGGAAGTAAATTCACCAAGACATAAGCGGTTCAGAAATTTTAAGAGAGGCAGTGTGCTGCCAAATTATTATTAAACCACAAACTATTTGTCTTACTTATAGGTAACGCCGAACCCCTTGTCATGTACATTTATACTGCCGTGAATAATTCAGGTTAATTAAGGCACTCATTAATCCATGAAATAAAGTTCTCTGTCGAATCGCCTGTCCGCTCTGCTTCTACATGTCCCTGTCCCCAAACAGTTTCAAAGTCCACGTTTGCACCATAGCTTTCCAGGGCAAGAGCAAGATTGATTTCCGTTGTAAGGGCTGTATCTCCTTGATTTATTCCTGTACGAATCCGCCAATACCGGGCTACATTTGAAGTCTGATAACCTTCATAATAATCTTCGAGATAATACATTGGGTTATACATATTAACTCGTATAGCTACTGTATTTCCCTGTGCATCTGTCTTTTCCAGATCTTCCGCATATGCTGCAGCGTAACTTTCATTGTCTGTTAACAGTTCTGCCATAATAGGATCAAAATGTGCACCATTTCCGTCACCATAGCCAAACAATACATTTTCCCCCTGTATTGCATCTAAATCATCAAAAGCACCAACATTTTTAGAGGCATTCTTCAACGCCTTAACAAAATCAGCAACATTTGTAATAGTTGCGGTATTTGTAACACTATCATAAGTTACCCATTCATTTTCCGCATTCAGAGCATCAATATAATCCTGCGCTGTTTCATAGCTTCCGGATAAAGTCAATCCACTTTCGGTTATATTACGCTGAATATCATCCCGTTCTGTAATATCCTGCGTCTGATTTCCTGTTGGTATTTCTCCCTGTGTCCCTTCTCTGTCTGGCTTCATTTCATCTTTCGGCTCTTCTCCAATCGGCTTCATATCACCTTCTGGCAATGCTCCATCCGGTAATTCCTCAGGTCTTTCGCCACGCATCATACCTGAGGCAAATCCTCCATTATTATTTGCCTCATATGGGAATGTGGTATCTGTAAGAAAATTATTTAAAGAATTCTCGATGACTTCTTTTATATAATCATAGTAGCTTCCCGCCTGATAAATTCCTTCTTCAGATTCTGTCAACACTAAAACATTTCCATTTACATCAGTCAATCCAAGCTCATTTATATATTGTGCAAAGGTTTCTGACATTTCGTCAGAAAGCTTTTGTGTATCTTCATCCAGACCGGTACGTGTTACACCAAGATTCCATTCATAAGCTTCATTTGCATAATCCAGATTCGTGATCGGGCACCAGCACATGGAGCCGGCTACAGCGTCGCTTACACCACTGACAGCACCGATTGCTTCCAGATATGGTATATACAGTTCACTATCACCTGTTGCCCCGATTAATGCACTCTGTGCTCCGCCACCACTCATGCCAAAGGAGAAAATGCGATCCGTACTACCTGGAATACTCTCTTCACTATAACGAATGTAACGTATTGCTGCCTTTAAATCTGTTACACCTGCCGGTGCACCTGCATCCCTTCCTCTGCAGCCTGCACTTACATAGATTATTCCATCTTTTGTATAATCGGCGTTGCTAGCCACATAATCTGTCGGCGCTGTCATTGCCGAATATCCCGGAGTATCTACAGGGATTACAATTGGTGCTGTTTCTGCATTGTAATTTCCTATTGTATTTTCTGTATTTACTTCACAGGTGTATGTTCCGTCTGCATTTTCAACACCATTCATATATGCTCCGGGTACAAAAATACCCAATGTTTCATATTTCTCATCGGCAGGATTCTCACAATATGAAATGCCTACTTGCCAGTACACATCATCTTCTGCATTATAGTTCCACTTCGTTGTTTCAATCTTTGCCAAAGAGCTTTCGATATTCTCCTGTGTTACTTCCTGTGGCTCTGCTTCTTGTGCCGGATCCTCTGTTGCTGTCGTTTCTGCCCCTTCCTCTGTAATGCCACAGCCGGTTAATACTAATGCTGTTGATAGTCCTAAGCTTACTACTGTTCGTTTAAATTGCATAATTATTATCCTTTCTTATTTTGATGATGCCAGGGTCAAAAGGTCATGATTTTCATGCTTGCATGAAAAATCATGACTTTCTCACGGAGAGCACTGGAAAAAGCTGGATTCAATTATGAAGGAACCATGAAAAACAATACCATGAAAAACAGAAAAGTTCTGGATATGGCAATGTATGCACGGACAAAAGAGCCATATACACTTCGCCGGCTTACAACAGATGAGAGAGACACTGATCGGTGAAATTGGGATTCGCCCCGAACAAAGGCTTTGATCGATGATGCGGATTCATATAGCAGAAACGGATCGGCATATAGAAAAGAATGAAAGTGAGGCTTAAAAATTGACACAATGATCTTAATTATCTGCCTAGCTCGAGACTGACATATCGGCTATAATATAGGAAAAGAAGCAAAAATCCATAAGCTTCTTGGGATGGCAGGCGGTGAGACCATGGGCCTGCTGCCATCACCGACGAGGAGGACAGATAAAATGAAAAAGCTGAGAGTATTGCTGGTGGATTAAAGGTCATTCAGCTCAGTCGGATCAAACACCCCCGAATCGCTTATGTGATTGTGTCAGGATATGATGATTTTTCCTATTGTCAGCAGGCACTTCGTCTGCAGATTACAGACTATATTCTAAAGCCTGTGAATTATGAGGAGTTCGGGTCTTGCATTGATAACCTCAAAATCTCTATGTATGAGCAGAAAGTGGTCTCCGCTCAGGAACCAAAAGAGCAGGAGGAGCGCGATAAGTCTGAACGTTCCGACCGTGGGCGTATGAACGCCCACCGCCTTCCACTAAAGACCATAGACTCCGGATTTTTCCTGTCTTTTGCAGAAATCTCTGTATTTTTCAAGAAGCAGATGTCCCGTATCCCGGGATGAAAAGACTTGATTGCCCAGAGATACGACCGGCATCACACCCAAAAGTGAATTTGTCAAAAACATTTCTTCAAACGCTCCGATATCTTCCGGATATAATTCCGTTTCCTGAACTTCACTGATTCCGCAGATATATGCTCTCATAATGCCTGGCAGAATTCCGCAGGCAACAGAAGGGGTAAAGATACGGCTGCTTTTTACAAAAAACACATTGGTGGTGGCTCCTTCCGCTATCGCACCTTTCATATTCAGAAAAATGGGTTCCTGAAAGCCTCTGTCCTGTGCCAGGTGTTTTTCAATCAGACAATCTCCATAGTTCAGTGTTTTATGATAGGTGAAAGGCGAGGTTTCATTTCTCCTTACCAGGGAATAATCGGTTGCAAATCCTTTCTGATAGTCACTTTCGCTATATATGTTCTCACGGGTTGTTACCAGAAGGTTTTTTTCCGATGCAGTGATTTTCAGCACTTTACGTCCTGTTTTCATAGCAGGTGTATCCAGGGCTTTTTCAACCTTTTCCTCCAGTTCACCCGCAGATAGTTTCAGCCGGAAGAAATCCATGGCCTGAAAAAAACGTGCGTAATGCTCCTGTAAAAGAATGGGAGTTCCCTCTTCCACGGCTATGGTTTCAAATGCTCCTATACCAAAAAAATATCCGTTATCAGCTGTCAGCATGTTCTTTGTCTCCTTTTTCCCAAATAGCTTCCAGTACCGCCCGTGCTTTTTGAAGCGTTTCCTCATATTCAAATTCCGGTTCAGATTCACAGGTGATTCCTCCGCCTACGCCGAGGTGATATACCCCATTCTGATATACGGCTGTCCGGATTACGATATTCAGATCACAGTTTCCGTCCAGAGACAGAAAGCCCATAGAACCGGTATACAATCCCCGTCTGTCATGTTCCAGTTCATCGATGATTTCCATCGCACGGATTTTGGGTGCTCCCGTAATAGAACCGCCCGGGAATGCAGCCTGAATCAGTTCCATAATCGGAAGATTTTTCTTCAGTTTTCCCACGATAGTAGTTACCAGGTGAAAAACGGTTGCGTATGTTTCGACTGCAAAGTGCTCAGTCACCTCTACTGTCCCCGGTTCGCATACATGGTTCAGATCATTCCTTTCCAGATCTACGATCATCAGAAGTTCACTTCTGTCTTTGGAGGAATCCTGCAGTTCTTGTTTCAGAGCAGCATCCTCCTCCGTTGTAGCCCCTCTTTTTCTGGTACCTTTTATCGGTCTTGTCTCAACGATTCCCTGTTTTACCTGCAAAAATCGTTCCGGTGAAGCACTGACGATCTGAAAGTCTCCGTAATTGAAATACCCTGCGAAAGGTGCCGGATTGTGCGTTCGCAGATAGCGGTAAACCTCATAGGGATCCTTTCGGCTGGCTGCCTCCAGCTGCTGGGTCATATTTGCAATATAAATGTCTCCCTCTATAATATAGGAAATCATGCGATCGATTGTCTGCTTATATTCTTCTTTTTCAAAATTCGGGCAGAAATCAATTATTTTTCCGTGCTTTTCCGGTCTTCGGGTAACTTTGCATCTGCGGATAGCTTCCTCCACGCGATCCAGGATCTGCTCAGTGTTACCGGTTTGTCCTCTTGCGGTAAGATAGAGGGCTTTTTGCTTTTTATCTTCTATGATAAGCACATCATAAAAAGCGAAAAGTGCTTCCGGCATGGATATTTTCTTCGGATGACGGCTCTCTATCTGCTCAAACTTTCGACCGTAGTCATAGGAAAAATAGCCGATGGCACCTGCCGCCAGCGGCAATTCTGTGGGATTTTCTTCATATTGTTCCTTAAGCTGTCGGTTCATTTCCGCTTCAAAGGATATCGCAAGCGGCTCATCATTCCGGTAACAGATGCCGTCTTCTTCTTTTATGACCATATATGGAAAAAGTCCGATGATGGAATACTGTCCCAGATTGTTTTCTAAAGAGGAATCAAGAAAGACTGCCATTTTATGTTCCTTATATATTTCAAAAATATCTGCTGTCTCTTTATATACAGACAGCTTTCGAAGTGTTGTTTTCATATGTTTTCCACCAATCTCTGCATATTATTGTAAAATTTTCCAGAAGTTCATGTCCATATTCTGTCAGCACGGCTTCCGGATGAAACTGGACACCGTATATGGGAAGTTCCCTGTGGCTGAGTGCCATGATGGTGCCGTCCTCCGCCCGTGCGTTTACCTGAAGCTCTTCCGGAAAATTCTCCTCACTGACGATTAAAGAGTGATACCTGGTAACCTGATATGTTCGGGGCAGATGGCGAAAAAGACCGGTTCCGTCTGTGAAAACAGAAGTTATTTTTCCGTGCATGGGGCGCTTCCCTTTTTTTACTTCTGCTCCAAACACATGGCCTATGATCTGGTGTCCCAGACATACCCCGAGTACGGGAACTCTCCCTGCCGTTTTTCGAAGAATTTCCTTGCAGCTGCCGCAGTCTGCAGGACTTTTCGGACCGGGAGACAGAATGATTCCCTCAAGATTTCCTGCGGATAACATGGCTTCCAGTTGCTCTATGGTTATCTGATCATTCCGTACCAGTTCCAAATGTTCTCCCAGCTCTTCCAGATATCTTGCCAGGTTGTATACAAAGGAATCATAATTATCAATCATTAAATACATAGATATTGTCCTCTTCTTTCTGATACCCGAAAAAAAAAGACTGCCAAAACAAATCCCATTTTTACGGGATTTTGTATTGGCAGTCTTCCTGATTTGCTTATCCGGGCACACCTTACATTCGATTTTGTCCATTCTATCATAATTCTTATGCTGCGTCTATGAAAAAATATCCGATGGTATATTTTTCATAAACAAATTGTAGCTGTCCGGAACCGCCATGAACTGACATATGTTATTTTGAAATAATTTAAATAGATACAGATGCTTTTTCTATGGTATAGTATAAATATGAAACGAAGAAATATTGTTAAAAAAAGATGTGAGAAGTCAAAGAAACATGGAAAATGGAAAGGAAGAGATTGACAATGGATAAAAAAATCGCAGTGGTTTTTCCGGGAATTGGCTATCACGCGGATAAACCGCTCTTATATTATAGCAGTAAACTGGCGAGACAATATGGATATGAAATAAGCTGTGCGGAATATGGCACGCTGCCTGCCGGCGTTAAGGGCGATGCAAAGAAAATGTATGCTGCTTATGAAATGGCCCTGGAATATGTAACCATGCAGCTTGCAAAAATGGACTTCACTTCATGCAGCCGTGTGCTGTTTATATCCAAAAGTATGGGAACCGCGGTGGCTGCCACCTATGATACAAAGAATCAGATCGGAGCCGGACATATTTATTATACGCCGGTGGAAGCCTCTTTTCAGGCGATTGGGACCACCGGAATCGTCTTTCATGGCACGGCTGATGATTGGGCAAAGACAGAAGTGATCAAAGAAGAATGTAAAAGGCGGGGACTTCCACTGTTTTTGACGGAAAATGCAAATCATTCTATGGAGACGGGAGATGCCCTGCGAGATCTGGAAATCATGCGAGAGATCATGAGGGAAACGGATCATTATATAAAGGCGTTTTCCATTTAAAATTGCTTGAAGAAAATAACAGAAGATGAGATTGCTTATAAGATGATGCTGCTTCCCGGATCTCAGAAAGTATTCTGGATTTTTACAGGAAGAGGACATATTACACAGCCAGAACAAAAATATGTGGAGAAAATTCGATGGGAATTGACATGAAAGAAGTGATTGCAGAGGCTGCAGCCACTCTGCTGTTTGAAAAAAAGGTAAAAAAACTGACAGTGAAGGATATCGTGGAAGAATGCCATATCACACGTCAGGCTTTTTACTATCATTTTGAAGATATACCGGAGCTTTTGAACTGGGTTTTGGAAAAAGACATGGGAAAATTGCTTAAAGAGTGCCAGGCTCGGGAAAATATGGAAAGCAGTTTGAGCTTTTTCCTGTCCGCAGCCGTGGCTTTGCGGCCTTATGTACAGCGGAGTGTGCAATCCAATTATGGAGAAGAAATCGGGAGATTGCTGAATGAATTTACTTATCGTTTTTTTGAGCAGACGATGGAACAGGCCGAAATGTTCAAAGATTATGATCTCGTGGAGAGAAAGCTGATCATGCGATATCATTGTCAGGCAATTTTAGGAATCCTGCGTGGATGGACTCAAGAGGATACACAGAATATCGATAAGATTGCTCATCAGATCTGTCTGCTGATAAAGGGAGAAATTCACCCCTATTAATTGAAAGCAAAAAGCCAATTGTTTTACAAAAACGTCGGAGTGTAAAGAAATTTGACACTTCGGCGTTTTTGACTATGGAGACCGGAGATAGGGAACGATAAAATAACAATTGAGAGAGGAAAAGCGGAAAGGAGAAGAAAAATGGCACATGAGATACTCACCGTAAAATTGTATGAACTGGATAAAAAAATTGCACAGATTCACAGCAGAATTCAGTTAAGTGAGATGGCAGATCGAAAACAGATCGAGGCGGACCTTAAAGTATTTCAACGAGAATGTGCGGAAAACAGGATGGTGCTCAGGAACCGGCTTAAATACAGCAAAGCAGAGAAAGTAAGACAGATTTATGAGTCTTATGAGAAAATAGAGAATATTATCCGGGAAACAAAAGATAAGATCTGTGGGAGTGCTACTGAGAAAATGCAGGAGGATCTGCCAATAGAAGAAAGAATACTGCTGGCGGAGTATATCCTTGATTTTGCCATGCAGGCAGCCGATGAAGCGCTGTTGATATCTATGGAAGCAATTTGTATCCAAATGAAGCAGGAGGAGAGAAACGATGATTGAACACCACGACAAAAAGCCCAGTAAGAAACCTTTTATTTTTTACTATTCTATTGTGCTTCTTATTGTTATGCTGTTAAATGCACTGCTGTTTCCCGCTGTTCTTCAGTCAAGAGTAAAGGAAGTTGAGTACAGTACATTTCTGGAAATGGTGGACAGCGGAAAAGTAACAAACGTGGCAGTGGAAGAGGATGCGAACCAGATTGTTTTTATCACGGAGGAAGAAGGAAAAACCGGTTATTACAAAACCGGAATCTTCCCGGATGACGGCCTTCGCGAACGTTTGGAAAATGCGGGAGTAGGATTCAGTGCGGAGATTCCGACCCAGAACTCCCCTCTTCTGAACTTTATTCTGACCTGGATACTGCCGTTGGCATTGTTTGCAGGCTTCGGGCAGCTCATGTTTCATATGGTTCAGAAACGAAGCAGCAACATGCCTGGAAATGCTATGAGTTTCGGAAAATCCAATGCGAAAATATACGCGGAGACAGAAACCGGAAAGACCTTTGCGGATGTTGCCGGCCAGGATGAGGCAAAAGAGGCGCTGACTGAGATCGTGGATTTTTTGCATAACCCGGAGAAGTATTCCAAAATCGGTGCAAAGCTTCCCAAAGGTGCACTTCTTGTAGGCCCTCCCGGAACCGGAAAAACACTTCTGGCAAAAGCAGTGGCAGGAGAAGCTCATGTTCCGTTTTTCTCAATTTCCGGCTCGGACTTTGTGGAAATGTTCGTAGGTATGGGCGCAGCAAAAGTGCGTGATCTGTTCAAACAGGCAAATGAAAAAGCACCCTGCATCATATTTATTGATGAGATTGATACCATTGGTAAAAAGCGTGATAATGGAGGCATGGGCGGAAATGATGAGCGCGAACAGACGTTGAACCAGCTTTTGACGGAAATGGATGGATTTGATGGAACCAAAGGTGTTGTAATTCTCGGTGCGACAAACCGCCCGGAATCCCTTGACCCGGCACTTTTAAGACCGGGACGCTTTGACCGGCGTGTACCGGTACAGCTTCCGGACCTCAATGGCCGTGTGGCAATCCTGAAGGTTCATGCAAAGGATGTCCGTCTTGATTCCGATGTCGATTTTGCAGCGGTCGCGCGGGCTACTTCCGGAGCATCAGGAGCGGAGCTTGCTAACATGGTCAATGAGGCGGCGCTGCGGGCAGTTCGGATGGGCAGAGACCGAGTTACTCAGGCAGATCTGGAAGAGAGCGTGGAAACGGTAATCGCAGGCTATCAGAGAAAGAATGCGGTGATGTCAGAGAAGGAGAGAAGGATTGTCTCTTATCACGAGATTGGGCATGCGCTGGTTGCGGCAAAACAGAGCAATTCCGCACCTGTCACGAAAATTACCATTATTCCCAGAACGTCCGGTGCATTAGGCTATACCATGCAGGTGGATGAAGGGGAACACTATCTCATGAGCAAAGAAGAAATTACTAATAAAATTGTCACTTACACCGGTGGACAGGCAGCAGAGCAGCTGGTATTCGGCAGCATCACAACCGGTGCCTCCAATGATATTGAACAGGCTACCAAACTTGCAAGGGGCATGGTGTCCAGATATGGTATGAGCAATGATTTTGGCATGGTGGCGCTGGAAACCGTATCCAATCAGTATCTTGGCGGCGATACTTCCCTGGCCTGCTCAGAACATACTTCTGCCAAAATCGATGAACAGGTTATAAAAATCGTAAAAGAAGCCAGAGAAAAGGCAGATGAAATTCTGCGTGAAAATGAAGGAAAACTCCATGAACTGGCTGAATACCTCATTGAAAAAGAGACGATAACCGGTGAGGAATTTATGGATATTTTGAACCGTTGACATATATCAGAAAAGAAATCAAGTGTTTAAAAAATGGACCCGGAGAACTGAAAAGTAATCTGGGTCTATTTTTCGATTATATTCTGCCGGGCTATCGTTCAGGTTATTTGTGCTGTGGATAAGCAGTATTCAAAAAGAAAGACAGAAAAGAAATTTCGCGGGGAGTGCACGGAGGCCGACTTGAATCGGCATCGTTTTTTCCGCTGGAATAAATACCAAAATAATTACAAAAATCCTGATTTTATTCCTAGTATAAAGATAGGAATAATAGTATAGTATGAGCATGAAGGAACAACACAGATGGTGGAATTTCGGAAATATAATGTAAACGAACTGTGATAGGAATATAGGAGGTATCGGACATGACTGGAAAAGAAATCGTATTAAAAGCAATGAATTTTGAAAAAACCCCACGGCTGCCGGTTGCAATTCTGGATGGATATGTATGGATTTTGAGAAACAACGGGCTGTCTTTCCGGGAACTGATCGACATGGAAGACTGCGGTGCAAAAATAGTGGAAAAAGCATTTGACGATTTCGGAACGGATATTGTATATCCGAATATTCATGCTTTTAACTTTTTGTTTGAAATTATGGGAGGAAGTGTAAGCTGTGATAAAAAGGGTGAGGCATTTGAAGTAACGAAGGCACCTTTATCAGAAATCTCTGACATCGGAAAGTACGATGTTGACCAGCTATTTACGCAACTGGAGCAGAAAAAGGAATTTGCATCGGGAATGAAGTTGCTGGAATCATTGAAACAGTATTATGGAGATGAAAAACTTGTTGCTGCTGCAGGAGTGGCACCTTTAACCCTTGCGGGTATGATGCTGGGCGTACAGAATTTTATGATGCAGCTTTATGATGATGAGGATGGAACAGCTGCCCTGCTTGAATTTGCTACGGAATTTATCGTTCGGCAATGTGAGAGCCAAATTGCCCGAGGTGCGGATGCACTGTTGATTGCGGATCCGGTGTCTTCCGGCGACCTCATCAGTCCGGCCATGTTTGAGGAATATTCGCTTCCTTATTTAAAGAAAGTAACGGAACGGTTGAAAAAATACAACATTCCGATTATTCTGCATATATGCGGTCACACGAAGGCGCGTCTGGAACCTCTGAAAGAAGCCGGTATTGATGGATTTTCGTTAGCTGCAGTTGACCTGAAAGAGGCTCTGGAGACTGCAAGAGGCCACTATGCGATTTTCGGCAATATGGATCCATTTGAAGTTATGCAGTCCATGACACCGGAAGGAGTATATCAGACATGCAAAGATCTTGGAGAGATTGCCGGCCTTGACGGCGGTTATGTGATGATGCCCGGCTGTGATCTGCCGCCCGCAGCTCCCCTGGCCAATATACAGGCGATGATCAGAGCGGCACATGATAAAACAGAATAGCTGACAATATAGAAAAGGATGCGCCCGCCTGCAGATGTGCTTTTCCCATCTGCAGGCGGGCGCAAACGATTCGTTTCCGGTAAAGAATATCCATGTAAGAAAAAAATGGGGAAATATATTGACAAATAAATAACAAAGTGTTATATTATATCCAACAAATAAAAGGGAGTAGCTGAACATCTGAACAGGATGGATTTGCGACCGTCAACCGATGCCGAGAAGCATCCGTAACAAATGAGATAGCAAGACTTTTATTGTGGCAGACGTCATGATAAGGGTCTTTTTTTATTTCACAGGAAATTTCTTTCCTGTGAAATAAAAAAATGCTTCACCTGGATTGCACTGCGGCAGAGTGGAATATGCCGTTAATGTGCTTCACCGCAGGCGTAGAATCTGCGGGCAGGATTCTTATTTGTAACTGGAATGTAATGACAGCTGCCACAGACAACTTGCAGAAAAGGAGGAGAAAATGCGAAACAAAATCTTCAAAATATCTGGTTCAAAGTAAAATTGCGGACACCCGTCAGCAGTTGGCTGAGGCAGCCAGTCGGGTAGAAAAGATACTGACCGATTTGAAATTTCAATATGGATACATATCATAGTCATGGTATAGTATTTATATGAGCAATGTGTCAGGTTGCGAGAAACAAAAACGGATGTATGCGGAGTGTGCTGCGATCTGGTAGTGAAATGGCATAATATTTACAAAAAGAAAGGAAGAAAAACTATGTTTGGAAGAAAAAAACAACATGTTGCACAGGAACCGGAAAATCTGAATAAGAGCCAAAAGATGCCGGAGCTGCGTAAACTGAAAAAAATTATTATCGGTGTGTTTATTGGGGCATTTGCAATTATCACAATTCTTCAGTCTCTCTATTCTCTACAGGAAGATGAATACGCCGTGGTTCAGACTTTTGGATATGTGCAGGTGGTGGAAACGCCCGGTATTAAGTTTAAAATCCCTTATGTTCAGACAGTTCACAAAGTGAGCAAAGCATCAAAACAGTTTGCGGTAGGATATGATCTGGATACAGACGAATCCATTGACAAAGAGTCATTTATGATCACCAGCGATTATAATTTTGTAAATGTTGATTTTTACTTTGAATATCAGATTGTGGATCCCATAAAATATTTTTATGCATCAGAGGAACCGGAAGTTATTGTAAAAAATCTGGCACAGAGCTACATACGTGATACAGTGGGAAGCCATGGGGTAGATGAAGTTCTGACCACCGGAAAATATGCGATTCAGTCAGAAATCAAGACGAAACTTCAGGAGAGGATGGAACTGGAAGATATTGGTATTCAGATTACAAACGCGGTAATTCAGGATGCAGAAGTGCCTACTGTGGAAGTCGCCCAGGCTTTTAAGAATGTGGAAGATGCAAAACAGGGTATGGAAACCGCCATCAACAATGCAAATGCTGACGCGAACACCAGAATACCGGCAGCAAATGCGGAGGCGGATAAGATTATAAAAGATGCACAGGCGCAGAAAGAGGCTCTGATTGCGGAGGCAGAAGGACAGGTTGCCCGTTTCAATTCTCTCTATGAAGAGTATATCAAGTTCCCGTTGATTACAAAACAGCGTATGTTCTATGAAACGCTTGAAGAAGTGCTGCCGAATATGGAGATCTATATTACGGATGGTTCCACACAGACCTTGCTTCCGCTGGAATCATTCAGCACAATTGATGTTAACAATGGATCCGGTACAAAGGAGGAATAATCATGAAGAAAAAAGCTATTATCATCCCGTGTGTCATTATTATTTTATTATTGTCGTTGTCATCCGCTGTGGTAACGAAGCCGGGTGAATATCGTGTTATCAAACAATTCGGTAAAATTGTTCGAGTAGAAGAAAATGACGGTTCCACATATGGATTAAGCTGGAAAATACCGTTTATTCAGACCGAAACCGCGATCAGTTCCAAAATGAAGCTCAGTGACCTTCCGGCCAGCGATGTTATGACTTCAGACAAAAAGTCCATGATTTCCGACTGTTTTGTGCTGTGGAAGATTGAAGATCCGGTAAAATTCATCCAGAAACTGAGCGGATCCGAGCAGAATGCGGAATCCCGCATCAGCTCCAATGTTTACAATGCACTGAAAAATGTAATCAGCAGCCTCTCCCAGGAAGAAGTAATTTCAGGAAGGGACGGGGAACTGGCAAACCTTCTGACCGAAAAGCTGGGTACCAATTTGGAATCCTACGGCATTAAAGTAGAGAAAATCGAGACGAAGATGCTGGATCTGCCAAGTGAAAACAAAGATGCAGTGTACAACCGTATGATCTCTGAAAGGAACAATATTGCCGCATCCTATACCGCTCAGGGCGAACAGCAGGCTCAGGAAATCAAGAATGACACCAACGAGCAGGTTACGGTCCTCCTGGCACAGGCTCAGAAACAGGCAGATACAACCATCGCCGAAGGGGAAGCGGAGTACATGAGGATCTTAAGCAGCGCTTACAATGATGAGAGCAAAGCAGATTTCTATGGGTTTGTAAGACAACTGGATGCAGTGAAAGCGACGCTGAAAAACGGTGATAACACCATCGTTCTCGATAAGGATTCACCGATTGCGGAAGTTTTCTATGAATAAAAAACGTGAATAACTAATGAATGGAAAGGCACCCTGCAGGGCAATTGCGCAGGGTGTCTTTTACATTAAGGTAAATGTGGCAGAAAATTCCTTCCTATTTGAATACATTTCGATTATAATAAAATAGTATGATGCCAGGGTCAAAAGGTCATGATTTTCATGCAAGCATGAAAAAATCATGACTTTGGGACCCGCTAAACATGAAAAAGCAGGAGGCAGTTATGGAAAATCAGGAAAAACCGCACAAGCGCCGGGTTCGTTACTCCGGTACTCATCCGAAGAATTATAAAGAAAAATACAAGGAACATCAGCCGGAAAAGTATGCAGACACCATTGAAAAAATAATTCAAAAAGGAAGTACCCCTGCCGGAATGCATATTTCGATCATGGTAAAGGAAATCCTTGATTTTCTGCAGATAAAACCGGGCATGATCGGGTTGGATGCCACTTTGGGATATGGCGGACACACAAAGGAAATGCTGAAGTGTCTGGAAGGCCAGGGACACATCTATGGATTGGATGTAGACCCCATAGAATCGGAAAAAACCAAGCAGCGTCTGGCCAGGCAGGGATTTGGGGAGGATATCCTGACTGTCCGGCTGCAAAATTTTGCAGATATCGATCTGGTGGCAAAAGAAGTCGGAAAAAAATTTGATTTTATCCTTGCCGATCTTGGAGTCTCTTCCATGCAGATCGACAATCCGGATCGGGGATTTTCCTACAAAGTGGAAGGCCCTTTGGATCTGCGCATGAACCCCCGGAAGGGAATCGGCGCTGCGGAGCGTCTGAAAAATATAGATTATGAAGAACTGGTAGGTATGCTGGTGGAAAATTCCGATGAACCCTATGCGGAAGAAATCGCAGAAACTGTGTTTGACTGGAAGCGAAAAGGCAAACCGATCGAAACCACAACTCAGTTAAAGAATGCTATTGAGGAGGCGCTTCGCTGCCTGCCGGAAAAAGAGCGGAAGGAAAGCGTGAAAAAATCGTGCCAGAGAACTTTTCAGGCTCTGCGCATAGATGTAAACAACGAATTTGAAGTGTTGTATGCATTCCTTGAAAAACTGCCGGATGTGCTGGCTCCCGCCGGAAGGACGGCGATTCTGACTTTCCACTCCGGAGAGGATCGTCTGGTTAAAAAATCCTTTAAAGAAATGCAGCGGGCAGGTCTTTACGCAGAAGTGTCCAAAGACGTAATACGCCCATCAGCAGAGGAGTGTGCGAGAAATCCCAGGGCAAAATCCACGAAGATGCGCTGGGCTGTGCGGGCATAGAAGCCGGATTGCCATGAGAAAAATGCAAAAAAGCGCAGACGGCAAAGGGGCATCGTATGAGAACGGTCAATGGAAGACTGCCGATGCATGTAAAAGCGATTATGACAGAAATCAGGTTGAAACATGAAAAATTGTAATTTATGTCCCAGAAACTGCAATGCAGACCGACGTAATGGGCAGAGCGGTGTCTGCGGTGTAACAGGTACCGGTATCCTGGCTGCACGGGCGGCGCTCCATATGTGGGAAGAACCCTGTATTTCCGGAGAAAATGGCTCCGGAGCAGTGTTTTTCAGCGGATGTCCTCTGCGCTGTATTTACTGCCAGAACTATCATATTGCCCATGCTGAAGTACAAAAGATGATTACTCCGGAGCGGCTGGCCGATATTTTCCTGGAATTGCAGGAAAAAAATGCGTCAAACATTAATCTTGTGACACCGACTCACTACACCCCTGAGATCATATGGGCTGTGAATCGGGCCAGAGAGCGGGGGCTTGTGCTTCCGATTGTTTATAACTGCAGTGGTTATGAAAAAGTGGAAACTCTGAAGAACCTGGAGGGTATAGTCGATATTTATCTGACTGATTTTAAATACATGGATCGGGAAATTGCTGCACGCTATTCAAAAGCAGCGGATTATCCTGAGGCAGCTAAGGCTGCTCTGGCAGAAATGGTGCGCCAGATAAAGGAGGCGGACTTCGATCGTCAAGGGATGATGAAAAGAGGTGTGATCGTAAGACACCTTTTACTTCCGAATCACGTGAAAAATGCAAAAAGTGTAGTAAAATATGTCTATGAAACCTATGGGGACCGGGTGTACCTGAGCTTGATGAATCAGTATACGCCGCTGGTGCAGGTAAAAGACATTCCGGATCTGAACCGGCGCGTCACTGAGCGGGAATACGAAAAACTGGTATCTTATGCCATTTCACTCGGTGTAACGCATGGATTCATCCAGGAGGGAAAGACTGCAAAGGAAAGCTTCATACCGGAATTCAACTATGAAGGATTGCTTCCATAAATGGGAATACAAGGTTAAAATTGACAAAAAAGCGATTTTTCCACGAAAACAGTATTGAAATAACTCAAAAATGTAAAAAAAAAGTTACAAAAATATTACGACGCACTTGCCAAAATGTAATGATAAAGGTATAATACAGACATACTGTAATTAATTTGGGAGAGAATGCTTATGGGGAAGAGATGCATTAAAAAGTCAATCCTATGTCTGTTTCTTGCAGTAACCATGCTTTTTACGAGCAGTGCTGCATACGCTGCGGAAGCGACTGAGATTGATCGGGGGAGCAATCCCGTCGTTCAGACCGCACAGGAAAATCCGGATGCGGTGATGACGGCGGAAGAAAAAACAGATTCCGGACAGGAACGCAACGAGGAATCTGCGATGTTTGAAAAATCGGACATCCAGGAGGTTCAGACATCGGAGTCGGAAAAAAAGAATCCGGGCTGGGAGGCTCATGACGATGGAACCTGGTCTTATTACGATGAAGACGGAAATCCGGTGACCGGATGGATCAAAAGCGGAAGCAACTGGTATTACATAAAGCCTGAAACAAATCGGACGGCAAAAAGTGAGACCCTTAAGATAAAAGATGCACTTTATTTCTTTAAAGAAAACTGTGTTATGGCCGCGAATGGCTGGGTTAAGGAAAATGATACCTGGTATCTGGCTTCTGAAAGCGGAGCGCTTCTGACCGGATGGCAGAAGCGGGGCAGCGTTTGGTATTATCTGGAACCGGAAGAGGGGAAGATGCTGACCGGGCTGCAGGAGATTGAGGGCGATACGTATCTTCTGGCTGATTCCGGAGCTATGCAGACGGGTTGGAAGACTATTGATGGATACAGTTACTTTTTCTCTTCAAACGGGAAAATGAAGAAAAACGCGTGGGAGGCCTGGAATGGAGGATGGTACTATCTTCTGGAAGACGGAAAAATGGCTCCGGCAGGCTGGCTCACGATCGGAGAAAGCAAAAAATATTATCTGGATGAGAAATGCCGGATGGTATCCG
Organism: Lachnospiraceae bacterium; assembly: GCA_022767285.1. Lineage (GTDB taxonomy): Bacteria > Bacillota > Clostridia > Lachnospirales > Lachnospiraceae > JALENY01. The sequence goes on from JALENY010000025.1 coordinate 20,324, forward strand.
GTTGGCAAAAGTTGGTCGAAAAATGGTATTATTTCGGAGCGGCAAGCGATGGAGCCATGAAAACCGGCTGGCAGAAGATCAAGCAGAAATGGTATTACTTCAGTCCGGAAGACGGAACGATGACTTACGGATGGCAGAAGATCGATGGCCTCTGGTACTATCTGGGCCCTGATCCGGATGACGGCGTCATGCGCAAGGGCTGGATAAAGCTGAAAGATGTCTGGTATTACCTGAAACCGGACGGAGCTGCAAGTGTCGGCTGGCAGACGATTTCCGATAAGTTATACTATTTTGACCAGAACTGCAAAATGCAGACCGGATGGATCACCCTGGAGAATATAAAATATTTATTGGGTGAAGACGGAGCTGCGAAGCTGGGCTGGCTGCAGATTGAGGATGACTGGTACTATTTCGACAAGACTACCGGTGCCATGATGACCGGTTGGCAAAAAATAGGCAACGGGACTTATTATTTCGGGGATGAGAACGATGGTGTTGCGAAGACCGGCTGGCAAAAGATCGATGGCATTTGGTACTATTTCAGTCCGAGTACCTGTGCCATGAAAACCGGCTGGCTGAAAGATCAGGGGAAATGGTACTATCTTGATCCGGCCAATAAGGGTGCGATGGCAGTGGGCTGGCTGCAGATCAGCGGAAAGTGGTATTATTTTTACTCCAACGGCGAGATGGCGGCAAACACGATCATTGATGGAAAATACTATGTGGACAGCAATGGCGTCTGGATTGAAGATGCTGTGCTGGAAAACCGGTTTACACCGCTGGACGGCGGGCAGAAAACCATAAAGAACCTGCTTCAGAATGCCATGAAACCGGTGGGGAGCACTCTGTATATCTGGGGCGGCGGCCATGATACCGGGGAAAACGGCGATGCGCGCCGCTACGGGGTAAATCCTCAGTGGGCGGAATTTTACCGTTCACAGGATTCCAGTTACGATTATGAAGATCACATGTGGGAATATGGAAACGGATTGGATTGTTCCGGGTTTGTGTGCTGGGCTGTTTACAACACAGTCAATAATAAGAGCAATCAGTCCTGGAAAATATCAACGTCTTCCGGAGTTGCATCGTTATATGCAAGTGAATATGGATGGGGAACATTGCTGAGTAATCCCAGTAGTTTTAAACCGGGTGACCTGGTCAGCATGAGCGGACACACTTATATTGTGATCGGGCAGTGCAGTGATAACAGTTTGGTGCTTGTGCATTCAACACCGCAGGCGGTACAGATCAGCGGGACATGTACTCCAAGCGGATCCTGGAGCAGCGAAGCCCGTGAGCTGGCTCAGCATTATATGGATAAGTATTATCCGGACTGGTATTTTACTTCCCAGGGATGTGGTACAAGTTATATGAGCGACATCAAAGTGAATCGATGGAGTGTGAATGGTTCCGGCATTATGACGGATCCGGATGGCTATCAGAGTATGTCTGCCAAAGAAGTGCTGGCAGATCTGTTTGGCGAAAATTAGTTAGAAAAGGAAAGCACAGTATGAAGAAAAAATTGGCGGTTCTGCTTCTGGGCGGGCTGGCGCTGTTAAACCTGACTGCCTGCGGAGAAGATCCGGATGCAAAAAAATATGCATTGATAGTAAATAAAGGCACAGAAGAATATGAACAGTATTCCGGGCAGGCCTGGGAGGGAATAGAGAAGTTCTCAGGGGAGCAGGGCGTCAAGTGCGGAAAATATGAGCCGGAGGGAAATGAAGTCAGCGCAGTCACTACAGTTATAGATCAGGCTGTGGATGAGGGGGCAGAAGTTGTTTTTTGTATCGGTGAAGATGCAGCGGAAGCGGTCTATAAGGCACAGAAAAGTCATAAAAAGGTACATTTTTATTTGATCGGCGCCGAACCTCATAAGGAAAAATCAGAAGAGCCTTCGATCCGGGAAAATACAAGTGCTGTTTATTTTGATGAAGTGGAACAGGGATTTCTGGCCGGTTATGCGGCCGTATCGGAAGGCGCCCGCAGTGTTGGATTTCTGGCGGGAGAAAAAAGTGAGAGAAATGAAAAACTTCTGAGCGGATTTATTCAGGGGGCGGAAGCGGCAGCTTCGGAAGCCGGATTAAACGCCGGTGCGGTTACTCTGTATCAGAAATATACCGGTGAAAACAAATTGTCTCCGGCCTATATGGCAGATGCAATCGAGTGGTATAAGAACAACTGCGAGATTATCTTTGCTCCGGATGATAAGGTTGCGGCATCGGTGGCAAAAGCAGCTGAAAATCAGAACCGGGAGCTGATCTGTGCGGATGCGGATGGGACTGCGATTTCGGCGCAGGTGTTGACCAGTGCCAATAAGGATTATGCAGGATTTGCCTATTATGCGCTGAAACAATATGTAAATGAGTCCTTTGCCGGTGAGACAACAACGATTGCGGGAGCAAAGGAAAGTGCGGTTTCTCTGGACATGGAGCATGCCTCTTTTACTGCATTTCCACAGGAAGCTTACCTGGCCATGTATCAGAAACTGTGTGATGGTTCTTATGCATTGACCGAGACTGCACCCACAACTACAATCGTAACAATTGTGGCAGAATAATAATACTGTTTTTTGAAAAAAAGCTGAGATTAAAAAAGCATTCCGAAAATCGGTTTTGACTGATATTCGGAATGCTTTTTTAGGTTTTGTCAGGATATGGCTGTGTTTTTCCAGGATTCTTTGCGATAAAAAACAATTGACAGAACCGTTCCCAGTGTCCAGCCGATAGGCCAGGAACACCAGATGCCCAGAGAACCGAAAAATCCGGACAGGACGATGGACAGAACGACACGCAATATCAGGTCCGTAAATGTGGAAATCATAAACATGGTCATCTGACCGGAACCTCTTAAAATACCGTCTGCTGCCAATTTTACGGCCACTACGAAGTAAAAAGGTGAGACAATGTGCAGAAACTGGATGCCTGTCTGTACCGCAGTTCCGGTGGGCTCATCCAGAAAGAGCAGCAGCAGATATTTTCCTGCAAAGAAGTAGCCAAAGGCCAGAGGAATGCATAAAATCCAGACCATTTTGATTCCGGCGCGAAAACCGCTCTTGATTCGGTCAAATTTTATAGCGCCTATATTCTGAGCCGTATAGTTTGAAATACCGTTTCCGACTGTGGTCAGGGATGTGATGACCAGATTGTTGAGTTTTATTGCGGCGGAATAGCCGGCGATTACACTGGGACCAAAGCCGTTGATTACACTCTGAATGACAATATTTCCTACGGATACAAAACTCTGCTGCAGAATGCTTGGAACGGCAATGACAACAATTTTAGTGAAAATACTCAAGGAAAATAAGACAACTTTCTCGTCGCTTTTGATTGAATGAATCCGTCGAAGGACAACAAGAACTGCCAGAACAGCGCTGACCCCCTGACAGAGAAAAGTTGCCCATGCAACACCGGCTACGCCCATATGAAAAGCTGTCACAAACAGAATATCTACTGCGATGTTGCAGGTGGAAGAGATGGCCAGGAAAATAAACGGTGTCCTGGAGTCACCGAGGGCAGAAAAAATACCGGTTGATATATTATAAAAGAATAAAAACGGCAGCCCCAGTATGTAGATTCTCAGATACAGCAGAGAATCTGCCATGATCTCTTCCGGTGTACGGATCAGAGTAAGGAGCAGTTTAGAGGTTCCGAAGCCGAATATCATAAGAGTCGCACAGAGTACGGCCACTGAGATTAAAGAAGTAAAGATGGCTGTTTTCATCTCGGAATATTTTTTGGCCCCAAAAAACTGTGAGACAATAACAGAACATCCGATGTTACACCCAAATGCAAAAGCGATAAATATTAAAGTGATTTCGTAACTGTTTCCTACGGCAGCCAGTGCTTGTTCACCGATAAACTTTCCTGCCACAAGGCTGTCCGCAATGTTATATAGCTGCTGGAAAATTACGCTGCCGAACAAGGGCAGGCAAAACTGCCAGAGTACTTTCGACGGTCTTCCGATCGTAAGATCCCGATTCATATATATCCCTCCCTGCATGTTCTAATGTTTTGATCCAGATGGAAATTAACCCCTCGGACATTATACGCTTCATAAAATAAGAATTCAAATCTTTTTTGCTTTATTTATTGGGAAGAAAAATATGTTCGGAAGTCATTGGCAGCTGAGGGAGCACAACCTGACAACATCATCAACAAGTTGTGTTATATGCAGATGCAGACAGCGGATTAATTGTCACAGTTTTGCAATATCATCAATAAGTGCGTCAATTTCTTCCGGTTTCGTGCTCCAGCTGGTACAGAAACGGATACAGTGATGATCTGCATCGATTTTTTCTTCATATTCAAATATGTATTTTTGGGCCAATTGATTCATCTGCTTTTCTGTTACAACCACAAACTGCTGATTCGTGGGGCTCTCGATATAAGCGGGAATGCCCTTTTGGGCAAAAGCTTCTTTGATCTTCATGGCGTATGCTACCGCTTTTTTGGTGATGTCAAAATAAAGGCCACCGTTGAATAAGGTATAGAACTGCAGACCTAAAAGCCATCCTTTTGCCAGCATGGCACCGTTTTGTTTCATATAGCTCCGGAAATCAACCTTAAGTGCCGGATTGGTGATTACAACTGCTTCCCCAAACATAGCGCCGCATTTGGTTCCGCCGCAGTAAAATACATCTGCAAGGCGGGCAAGATCAGCCAGTGTCACATCGGAAGCGCCCAGACCATAACCCAGGCGAGCTCCGTCAATAAACAGGTAGAGGCCATATTTTTTACAGACAGTATGGATGTCTTCCAGTTCTTTTTTGGAGTAGACGGTTCCGTATTCCGTAGGGAAAGAGAGATATACCATTTTAGGCTGCGTGATGTGTTCCTGAATGCCGCTGTCTGCGTAGCGTTTCGCGATTGCTGCAATTTGTGCTGCGGATATTTTCCCGTTGACAGCGGGCAGGGTCTGTATTTTGTGACCGCAGTTCTCCACTGCGCCGGTTTCGTGCACATGGATATGACCGGAATCGGCACTTATAACACTCTGATAAGGCCGAAGAGCTGCAGTGATCACAGTAAAATTTGTTTGAGTGCCGCCTACCAGAAAATGAATCGCGGCATTTTCGCAGTTCAGATATTTTTTGATCTCGGCAGCAGCCTTTTCGCACCAGGGATCCAAGCCGTAACCGCTGTAGCTGTCATTATTTGTACTGGCCAGTGCCTCCAGAATGGCCGGATGGGCGCCGTGGTTATAATCGTTGTTGAATCGTATCATTTTTGCTCTCCTTTTACTGTACCGTTCTGATTTCTCCATGTTCTTGGGGAAACTCCGTAGACATTTTTGAATGCGCGGGAAAAATGCAGAGGGTTGGGATAACCGACTGCGTTTCCGATATCCGCCACGGATAAGGAAGTAAGTTTCAATAGTTCAGTGGCCTTGATCATGCGGTAATTCAAAAGAAATTCCTGGGGTGATCTGCCCACAGAATCATGGAAGATTTTTCCGAAATAGCTTCTGTTCAGGCCGCAGACGGCAGCAATATCTTCCACAGAAATATCATTTTGAAAATTCTGTTCAATATAAGTTAATGCTTCTTTTATGTAAAAATCCCGCAGTTTGCTGTGCTTCGGTGTATACAACTGTGCCGAAGAGCGTGTGAGATAGTCAAGAAAAAGGTATAGATGTCCGATCAGATGGATTGGTGAGGCCTCACTGTGGTGTGCAATATACAGCATCTCATTCATCATTTCTTCACGCAGATCTCTTGCACGGGTATGATAAATGGGATTGTCCCGGGAAAGTCCGGCAATCTCAACAGCCTCTTTGACCCGGAGCCCGTCAAATTCCAACCAGGTGTATTCCCAGGGAATTTCTTTTGAAGCCATGTACATGGCAACCTGGCCGGGAAAAAGCAGGAACCCCTGACCGCTTTTGATGGAATAGGTCTGTGTCACGCCTCTTGAATCATCGGCGGTCAGTGTACCGGTACCCGAGATGACATAGTGAAACAGATAGTGATTGCGGGTAGCGGGGCCGAAGGAGTGGCCGGGGGTACATTTTTCCCAGCCGTATTGGTAAAGACCAAGATCGACAAAATATTCATTGGGGAATATGGAAAAAAGATAGTTATTCATGTGAAACCTCCATAGATTCCTTTGTATACCCATTCGGGCACATAATAATACCATAATGCATGCTAAGCGGGCGGGTGCTCCGTACCATAAAGTATACCCTAAAATATACCAAAATGCTAGATCATTTTCATTTAAAACAGAAAAGAATGCATTATGGTATAAAAACTACAATATGGCGGTATTTATAGACGCATAATGGTATGATATAATCTTAATAGTTATAAAACGCAAGCGACGAGAAGCTTGATAATGAGAAGAGAGGAGGGTTTTTCATGAAAACTCACGTGAAAGCTGCCGGACTGTTGATTGCAGCCATGACAGCAGTGACAGCACTGCTCGGTGGATGTGGTGCGAATGAAAGTGCCGATGGAAAGACTGTGGTTGAGATCGTCCAGTATAAACCGGAAGCAGTCAAGGCATTTGAAGCATTGGAGGAGAAGTTTAATGCGACTCACGATGATATTGAACTAAAGATTGATTCTCCAAACGATGCGATGACGATTCTGAAAACAAGATTTATCAGAGAGGATTACCCGGATATTATCGGTATTGGCGGGGACATTAACTACTCCAATTTCCTGGATTCCGATATGCTTATGGACATTTCTGATTATGCTGGACTGGCAGATATCAAGGAATCTTATCTGAGAAATGCCAAGGAACTGGAGTTTGTTCCGATGGATGGTACATATGCGGTCCCCTATATGGCCAATGCTGCCGGTGTTCTGTATAATAAGGATATTTTTGACGAACACGGCTGGACGATTCCCACAACTCTGGACGAATTTTATGCATTGTGCGAAGACATTCAGGCAGCCGGTATTCAGCCGCTGTATTTTGGGTTTAAGGATACATGGACCTGCCTTGCACCGTGGAACGCAATCTGTATCGATCTGGCTCCGTCCGACATCTGCGCTCAGGTTAATGCGGGAACAGCTAAATTTGCGGATGCTTATCGACCGGTGGCAGAAGTTACAAAATCCCTGCTGCAGTATGCGCAGCCGGATCCCTATGCATACAGTTATAACGATGCCTGTACGGCTTTCGCAAGGGGCGAATCGGCGATGTATGTGATTGGAAGTTACGCAGTTCCTCAGATCAAATCCGTAAATCCGGACATGAACATTGATTCCTTTGTTTTCCCGGCAAGCAATGACGCCGACGCGAACATTCTGAATTCCGGTAACGATCTTCAGTGGTCTGTGATGGCGGGAAAAGAAGACAAAAAAGAAGCAATTTATGAAGTGCTTGATTTCCTGTATGAAGACGAAAACATTCAGACTTATCTGGATGATCAGAGTGCGGTTCCCTGTAAAACAGGTGATTTTGAACTGCCGTCAATGCTTGATGGTATGAAGTCTTACATCGAAAACGACAAGATGGCCGATTATCAGGATCACCACTATCCGTCAGAGATGGCAGTGGATGCCATGATTCAGACATTCCTGATGGATGACAGTGATAATGATCTGGATACATTCCTTGAAAAATTCGATACAGAATGGGTTCGCTACAACCGTGACCTGATTGCGAAAGTGCAGAAGTTTTATGAGGAAAATCCGGACAAACTGACGGAAGGAGGAAATGAATAATGAAATCCAAAGGCGCACAGGAAAGAAAACGGACTTTTCTTTTGATTTCGATTCCGGTAATTGCGTTGTTCTTCTGCTTCAATACGTTACCGTTGATCAAAGGTTTTATCTACAGTTTTACAAACTTTAAAGGATATGGTTCTTATGAATGGGTAGGTCTACGAAACTATATAGATCTTTTCCAGGATGCCCGTGTAGGAAAATCTTATCTGTTTACATTTAAATATGCGATTGTTGGTACTATTCTCACAAATATAATCAGTTTGGTTCTTGCTCTTGGTCTGAACAGCAAGATCCGTTGCAAGAGTGCCCTGCGTGGTATTTACTTTATTCCTAACGTACTGGGCGGATTGGTAATCGGCTACATTTTCAGCTTTATCTTTACTTATGTACTTCCGACTGTTGCCCAGAATCTTGGAATCGAGGCACTCAGCAGCAGTATGCTTTCCAGCACAGGCAAGGCATGGATCGCCATCGTGATCGTTGGATGCTGGCAGGCAATTGCTATGAATACGATTATTTATATTTCCGGTCTGCAGACCGTTCCGGAAGATGTTTATGAGGCTGGTTCCCTGGACGGGGTTACCGGCTGGAAAAAGTTCCGGTATCTGACCATGCCGCTGATCATTCCGTTTTTCTCAACAAACATGGTGCTGTCCATGAAAAACTTCCTTATGGTATTTGATCAGATCATGGCTTTGACAAAAGGTGGTCCGTCCCAGAGTACAGAGTCTATCTCATACCTGATCTACAACAATGGTATGAGCGGCGGACAGTTTGGTTTCCAGAGTGCGAACGCATTTCTATTCTTTGTAGTGATTGTTGCAGTTTCTGTCTTCCAGATGACAGTGACAAATAAGAAGGAGGAGCAGTTATGAGTCAGGTTAGAGATAAAGAAAGATATAACTGGCCGATTACGATATTACTTTTTATCGGCTGCTTAACCATATTCTTCCCGCTGTATATGGCGGTTGTGATCGCATTCAAACAGCCGTCTGAGATGACAAATGATATTGCCGGTGCTCTGTCTCTTCCGGCACAGTGGAGCCTTTCCAATTTCCAGGAAGCAATGAGAGTAACCGATTTCTGGAATTCTCTCGGCAACAGTCTTTTGATTACAGTATCGACGGTGGTTCTGGCTGTTGTTATTCACGGCATTGCGGGCTACGCCATCGGCCGCAGTATGAAAAACAGCAAGTTTTATAGTTTTGCATTTCTGTACATTGTCAGTGGTATGTTTGTGCCTTTTGCAATTCTGATGATGCCATTGGTAAAACAGACTGCTCAGATGGGAATTGCCAACCACTTTGGTGTTATTGTTTTATATACGGTATTCTATATGCCGCTGAACCTTATGCTGTACAAGGGCTATCTGGCAAACATTCCGATCGCACTGGAGGAAGCTGCCCGTGTGGACGGTGCATCCACTTGGAGAACCTACTGGTCAATCCTGTTTCCGATTATGAAACCCATGCACGCAACTGTTGCTGTATTAACCGCCATGAGCACCTGGAATGATGTAATGACCCCGCTGGTAATCATGTCCGGAACCGGAAAAAACACACTGCCGTTGGCACAGCTGAATTTCCAGACACAGTTCGGTACAAACTATAACCTAGCTTTTGCTTCCTACCTGCTGGCTTTGATACCGATTCTTCTGTTCTATATTATCTGCCAGAAACAGATCCTGAATGGTGTTGTAAACGGCGCGGTTAAATAGTATTATATTTGTATTACTGTGATTTCGCCGGCTTGAGTTGGTGAAACTGGTGATTATTATGAATAACGTTTTGTTGATAAAACGGAGGAATACGCGGAATATCGGCAAAGCGTTATTCTGGAATTATGAAAGGATATACTATGGCAATCAGATTCGACAGCAAATCAAAAACCTTTACAATGCATACATCAAAAAGCACATATCAGATTAAAATTGATGACCAGAATGTGCTTCTTCATACTTACTTTGGTTCGCGGACCGATGAAAGTGATTTTTCTTACCGGATTGTTCCGGATGATCACGGCTTTTGCAGTCAGCCTGCGGAAAATGCCTGGGATCGAACGTATTCTCTGGATTTTTATCCCCAGGAATATTCCGTGCACGGGAACGGTGATTTCCGGATCAAAGCTCTGCGTGCCGGGCTTTCGGATGGCGTGCCGGCACTCGATCTGAGATATGATTCCCATCGGATTACCGATGGCAAATATGGATTGCCGGGGCTTCCCGCCTTTTTTGCCGGAAAAGATGATTCGGTGCAGACGCTGGAAATCATTTTGAAGGACTTATATGAAGAAGTATATGTGAGCCTGCTGTATGGTGTATTTGAAGAAAAGAATATCATTACACGCGCTGCCATTATTGAAAACCGTGGGGAAAATCCACTGAAAATCCGGCGTGCCATGAGCATGGAGCTTGATTTTATGGACGGAGAAAAAGAACTGATCAGTTTCCCGGGAAAACATACCGGTGAGCGGCAGTTTGACCGTCGAACGCTCCATCACGGAATCACAGAAATCAGCAGTACCAGGGGAACCTCAAGCCACCAGCAGAACCCTGTCGTAATTATCTGCGATAAGGGTACAACAGAGTCATACGGAGCATGTTGTGCCATCTCTCTTCTGTACAGCGGAAGCTTTCAGATACAGGCGGAGATGGATCAGTTTGACAGTGTGCGAATCGTGTGCGGCATTAATGACGATGAGTTTCGCTGGATTCTGGCAAAAGGGGAGTCCTTTGCTACACCGGAAACGGTTATTTCTTATACGGATAACGGGTTTTCTGATCTGACGAACGGTCTTCAGGATGCAATGTGGAGTAATTTGATCCGAAGCGTGTGGAAAAACAGGAAACGTCCCACCCTGGTAAACAATTGGGAAGCGACCTATTTCAATTTTACTGGTGAAAAACTGCTCCAGATTGCCAGCCAGGCGGCAGAGATCGGCCTGGATATGCTGGTGCTGGATGATGGATGGTTCGGAAAACGGGACGATGACAATTCAGGTCTGGGAGACTGGGGCGTTAATGAAAAGAAACTTGGCTGTACTTTGAAGGAACTGGTGGATCAGGTCAATCGTCTGGGACTGAAGTTTGGTATCTGGATCGAGCCGGAGATGATATCTGAGGACAGCGACCTTTATCGGGAACATCCGGAGTGGGCTATGGTCATTCCGGGAAGAGATCCGATACGCGGCAGGAACCAGCTGATTCTGGATTTGTCCAGAGCAGAAGTGATCGAATACATGAAGCAAGCCATTGACAGGCTTCTGAGCATTGCCCATATTGAGTATATAAAATGGGATATGAACCGCAGTGTTGACAACGTTTTCAGCGCAGCAAACCCCCATCTTAGTCAGGGGGCAGTACGCCACAAATATGTTCTGGGGCTCTATGATGTAATGGAGCATGTGGTGACAAACTATCCGGAGATACTTATTGAAGGCTGCAGTGGAGGCGGCGGACGATACGATGCCGGCATGCTTTATTATGTGCCGCAGATCTGGTGCAGCGATAATACGGATGCCATTGAACGGCTGCGTATTCATTACGGAACTTCCTTTGGCTATCCCATGTCTACCGTATCAGCTCATGTTTCTGTGTGCCCCAACCATCAGAACGGACGGACAACGCCTTTTAAAACCAGAGGCATCTGCGCTATGCAGGGATCCTTCGGTTACGAACTGGATCTGGGGAAAATGACGGAAGAGGAAATGGAAGAAGCCCGGGAGCAGATCGCGCTGTATAACAAGCATTATGAGCTGTTTCAGCGGGGGGATTATTATCGGCTCACTTCACCTATGGATAACCATGATTTCACAGCATGGAGTTATGTGCTGCCGGATGGCAGTAAGGCATCACTGAGTGTGGTATACACGGACCTTCATGCCAACCCGAAACCGCTGCGTGTTAAGTGGAAAGGACTGGTTAAAGATGGGGTATATGATTTGGATGGCAAAGAATATACGGGAACGGCCTTAATGCAGGGCGGAATAGTGTTGCCGAAGCCCCAGTGCAATTACGATTCTTATATGGCAGTGATTGAACGGATAAAATAAAAATAGATTCCGGCCCCTGGCTGATTGAGAATATAAATCAGCCAGGGGTCGGAATGCTCATTTTTTTAATCCAGAGCTTTTTCCAGTTCTTTTATTACGATTTCCAATGCCTTAATGCGGGCATATTTTTTGTCCGCCGATTCAAGAATATGCCATGGCGCATATGTAGTGCTGGTTTTCTGCAGCATTTCGTTTATGGCATCTTCATACAGATCCCATTTCTCACGATTTCGCCAGTCTTCATCCGTGATCTTCCACTGCTTTTCCGGGTTGTTCTGGCGGTCGGTAAAACGCACAAGCTGTGTGTCTTTATCGATGTGTACCCAGAACTTGATGATGACAGCACCCCAGTCTGAGAGTTCTTTCTCAAATTCGTTGATCTCGTTGTAAGCGCGTCTCCAGTCATTTTCTGAGCAGAATCCCTCCAGACGTTCTACCATTACGCGGCCATACCAGGTCCGGTCGAAGATGGCAATGTGTCCGTCTTTCGGAAGCCTGGTCCAGAAACGCCACAGGTAATGGCGGGCTTTTTCATGAGGTTCCGGACTGGCAATGGGATGTACCTCAAAGCCTCTCGGATCCAGTGCCTCTGTAATCCGTTTGATGTTGCCGCCCTTACCGGCAGCATCCCATCCTTCATAAGTAATAATGACCGGAACCCGTTTCCGGTATAACCGGTTATGCAGACCGCTCAGTTTTTTCTGAAGTTTTTTCAGCTTGATTTTGTACTCGTCGGTTTCAATCACTTTCCCTTCAAGTTTAACATCCTCCAGTTTCGGTATTTTTACCAATGGGAAGACGTTTTGCAGAAGAGGAACGGAATGGGCACTGTTTTGCAGAGCTACTTCGATGCCGCTCACCAGGGTTTCGAGAACCTGAAGTTCTGCCCACTTTTTATTTTTTGCATCCACGATATACCATGGGGAGGTGGACATATTGGTGTCGGACAGATAGCGATCAAATACCTTGCTGCATTTTTTATAATGCTCATTCTGCCATTTATCAAATTCAGCCACTCTCCACTGTGTGTCCTTACTGGAAAGCAGTTTTGAAATTCGTTCATCCTGCTCTTTTTTGTCAATCTGCATAAAGAATTTCAGAAGCAGATATCCGTTATCCGTAAGCTGACGCTCAAAACGTTTGATACTGGTAATCCGATTTGCATATGCTTCTTCCGATAATTTGTCGTGCAGGCAGTCTTTTGTAGTTTCTTCCATCCAGCCGGAATCCAGAAACGTAAATTTTCCGTTCTCCGGAATCTGTTTCATATAACGATACAGGAATGGCTTGCGCAGTTCCTCCTCAGTCGGAGCAGACATAGTCGCTACTTTGAAAAATCTGGGATCAATATTTTTGATCACTTTTCCGATTGTGCTTCCTTTTCCGGAAGCACCCCAGCCCTCAAACAGTACCAGCACCGGGAGTTTATGCTCCTTGATCTTCATCTGGAGCTCATAAAGCCTGCCCCGGGCCCTGTCCAAACGCTCCCTGATTTCCTCTTCCCCGGGAACTTCTCCGGGATTCCAATTCTTTAACATGGCATATCACCTCTTCTTCCTTGTTGGCTGCTTAATTGGTAATATTATACCATATTTTTCAGAATATGGAGAATATATTCTCTAATTTTACAAAAAATAGTGTGGATTTGACGTTTTGTATATGCGGGAGATCGGTGACCTTAAACCTTGGCATCTATTTTTTATCTGGAAGTGTCTTGATTTATAAGTCATTCGGAAACGGTGTAAAAATTCATAATATTTTATAAAAAAATTAGCACTCAACACTTGACAGTGCTAACAATCAATGTTATATTTGACCTAGAACATGAAAAGGATTTACTATTTCCACTATTTTATTAGAGGAGGTAATTATTATGAATATCAGCAAGTTTACACAAAAATCAATTGAAGCCATTCAGAATTTGGAAAAGGTTGCCTATGACTTCGGTAACCAGGAAGTGGAGCAGGAGCATTTGCTATACAATCTGCTGCACCAGGAAGATAGTCTGATTCTCAAATTAATCGAGAAAATGGGTATTGATCCCCAAACTTTTCAGGATGCAGTGGAGCAGGCTCTGAATGCCAGAGTTAAAGTATCCGGCGGCAATCCATATATCGGACAGGATTTGAATAAAGCTCTGATTAAAGCAGAAGACGAAGCCAAAGCAATGGGCGACGAATATGTTTCTGTGGAGCATCTCTTCCTATCTCTGATCCATAATGCCAGCAAGACAATGAAATCACTGTTTAAGCAGTTTGGAATCAATCGTGAGTCTTTCCTGCAGGCACTCAGCACGGTTCGGGGCAACCAGCGCGTGACCACGGATAATCCGGAGGCAACTTATGATACCCTGAACAAATACGGTCAGGATCTGGTGGAGAAAGCAAGAAAACAGCAGCTGGATCCGGTTATTGGCCGTGATGCGGAAATACGAAATGTAATCCGTATCCTTTCCAGAAAAACAAAGAATAATCCGGTTCTGATCGGTGAGCCTGGTGTCGGAAAAACGGCAGCCGTAGAAGGTCTTGCCCAGCGTATTGTGCGTGGTGATGTACCGGAGGGACTGAAAGACAAAAGAATCTTTGCTCTGGATATGGGCGCGCTCGTAGCTGGTGCAAAATACCGCGGCGAGTTTGAGGAACGTCTGAAAGCGGTACTGGAAGAAGTCAGAAAGAGCGAAGGTGAGATTATTCTTTTCATCGATGAGCTGCATCTGATCGTAGGTGCCGGAAAAACGGACGGTGCCATGGATGCCGGCAATATGCTGAAACCTATGCTGGCCCGTGGCGAGCTGCATTGTATTGGTGCAACTACATTAGATGAATACCGAAAATATATCGAAAAAGACCCGGCTCTGGAACGCCGTTTCCAGCCGGTGCTGGTGGATGAACCCACCGTGGAAGACACCATATCCATTCTGCGTGGCCTGAAAGAACGCTATGAAGTATATCACGGCGTAAAAATTACGGATGCCGCACTGGTGACAGCTGCAACCCTGTCTCAGCGCTATATTACGGACCGGTTTCTTCCGGATAAGGCCATTGACCTGGTGGATGAGGCCTGTGCGCTGATCAAAACAGAATTGGATTCTCTGCCCACTGAGCTGGATGAGATGCAGAGAAAGATTATGCAGATGGAGATTGAGGAGGCTGCTTTGAAAAAAGAGAAAGACCGTCTCAGTCAGGATCGGCTGGCAGATCTGCAAAAAGAACTGGCAGAACTGCGCGATGTGTTTAACACACAGAAAGCACAGTGGGATAATGAAAAGACCGCTGTCGACAGAGTTCATAAATATAGAGAGCAGATTGAAGAACTGAATCGTGAGATTCAGATGGCACAGCAGCATTACGATCTGGAAAAGGCGGCCCAATTGCAGTATGGTGAATTGCCGAAAGTGCAAAAGGAACTGGCAGAAGCCGAAGCGCAGATGAAAAAAGGCGATCAGTCACTGGTACACGAAAAAGTGACGGATGAAGAGATTGCCAGAATCATTTCCAGATGGACCGGTATTCCGGTGGCAAAACTGACAGAGGGAGAAAGGGAGAAAATCCTCGGTCTGGAAGACCAGCTCCATGAGCGTGTGGTTGGTCAGGATGAAGGGGTTAAAATGGTAACGGAGGCTATTCTCCGTTCCAAAGCAGGTATCAAAGACCCCACAAAGCCTATTGGTTCTTTCCTGTTCCTTGGCCCTACCGGTGTCGGTAAAACAGAACTTGCAAAAACTCTGGCTCAGAGCCTGTTTGACGATGAGAACAACATGGTTCGTATCGATATGAGCGAATACATGGAGAAGCATTCCGTGTCCAGACTGATCGGAGCGCCTCCCGGATATGTGGGTTACGATGAGGGCGGCCAGCTGACAGAAGCAGTCAGAAGAAAGCCGTACAGCGTTGTACTGTTTGATGAAATTGAAAAAGCCCATCCGGATGTATTTAACGTATTGCTGCAGGTACTGGATGACGGGCGGATTACCGATTCACAGGGCCGCACGGTGGATTTTAAGAATACGATACTGATTATGACCTCTAATATTGGGGCTTCCTATCTGTTGGACGGTATCAATGAGGAGGGAGAGATCAGTCAGGAAGCAGAAGATATGGTCATGGGTGACCTACGGAACCACTTCCGGCCGGAGTTTTTGAACCGCTTGGATGAAATTATTCTATTTAAACCCTTGACAAAATCCAACATTGGTAAGATAGTAGATTTGTTGGTAAAAGAACTGAGCAAGCGTCTGGAAAGTCAGGAGCTTGCATTGGAGCTCACAGACAATGCGAAAATGATGGTGATCGATAACGGTTATGATCCGGTTTACGGAGCAAGGCCGCTGAAGCGTTACCTCCAGAAATATGTGGAGACACTGGCAGCAAAATGTATTTTGTCCGGTCAGGTGGGCGCAGGAGATACGATTGTGTTGGATGTGGCTCAGGATCAGTTTGTTACAAGAGTGAAAAAAGGAGAAGCTTCATGATACCAAAGGATCCTGTGATTCTGCTAAGCTATGTGAATACCCAACTCAGGGACTATTATGATTCTCTGGAGGCACTGTGTTCCTGCCGCGGTCTGAAAAAAGACTGGCTTCTGGAAACGTTAGGGAAAATAGACTATTATTATGATGAAAAACAGAATCAGTTTATCTGATTAACTGAGGGTGATTTGTGAAATGTCTTTTAATAAAGGTGCCCTCTCCGCTTGAAAACGAAATATATTTGAGAGAATAACTCAAAGGAACCTCCTTAAGCTGAAATGTATAACCGCAGGGTATACGTATCAACTCAAGGAGGTGTTTTCGTCTGATTCTTTTGTGTCTATTATACCGGGGATTATATGATCTCGTAGTGCTGATTTTTGCTGCTGTATTTTGACCTTGTGTTTTGCGATATGGCCAGTTCCTTGCATCTGACCGGCTGTGAGCAAGATATAAGGTCTTTCTTTGTATATAAAAAGATTAGTTGCATAATTTTATAATAGTAAAATTCCACAATATAATTATCTTATAATTTTATAAAATCACTATATATAGGTTGAAAATGTAAAAAAATAGGGTTAAAATAAATTAGTCGACGAACTAAAAGGAGGAGAATGATTTGTTGGATGAACTAATCCGGGATTCGGTTCAGGGATGCCTTATGGATGTGTCACATAAGTTTTTTCTCAAGAATTTCGAGCGTGTATCAAAACTGGAAGTGCATCCGGGGCAGATACCGATCATACGATTGCTGGGATCCATTGAAGGGCTTAGTCAGAAAGAAATCGCTGGGAAATTAAATATTAAGCCGCCTACCGTAAATGTTTCTGTTCAGAGAATGGAAAAAGCCGGCTTAGCATATCGCCGGGCTGATAAGAAAGATCAGCGGATCACACGAATTTATCTGACCGATAAAGGAAAAGAGATTAATGAAAGAATCGCAGCCATGATGGAAGAGAACGAAAGCATCATAACCGCTAATTTTACAGAGAGTGAGCTCTGCCTGCTGAAACGAATGCTGCGGCAGGTATCGAAAAATCTGGAGGATGCATCCAGATAAAAAAGAAAAAAGGAGATTCATATGCATAAAATAATGAAATATCTAAAACGTTCAGCGGGATTTATCGTTATGATTATTCTGCTTTTATTCCTGCAGGCATATTGTGAACTTTCTTTGCCTGCTTACACATCGAACATTGTCAATGTTGGAATACAGCAAAAAGGTATCGAAGACGGTGTCCCGGAACAGATAAGCAGTGAGACCATGGAACGGCTGATGCTGTTCATAGATGCGGCAGATCAGAAAAGAGTTGCGGATTCTTATGAAGAAGAGGACGGAATCCTGCAGCTGAAAAAAATGAATGAGGATGACCGGGCAGAGCTGAACAATATTCTGGGAAAACCGGAATTGATCGTGTATAATCTGACGGCGGATGAAGAAAATGCAGCAGCTATTAAGGAACAGATGCAGCTGCCGGAAGATGCAGACCTGTTTGGGGTCATTGCAAATATGCCAGAGGAAATGAAAAACCAGATGTTTGGAGAGGTGACTGAGAAAATTGATCAGATGCCGGACAGTATCGTTACCCAGACCGCAGTGCTTTTTGTACAGAATGAGTATCAGGCTTTGGGAGAAAATCTGGATAAAATACAGATGGGATATCTGTTGCACACCGGCCTTCTCATGCTGGGACTGGCTTTCCTTGGTATGGCGGCAGCAATTAGTGTGACCTTTTTATCCGCGCGGGTGGCAGCAGCGTTAGGCCATGATCTTCGTGATGCGGTATACCGCAAGGTGATCGGCTTTTCAAGTGGCGAATTTAATCAGTTTTCAACAGCATCCCTGATTACCAGAAGTACAAATGATATTCAGCAGGTACAGGTTATGATGACCATGCTGTTCCGTATTGCATGTTTCGCACCTATTATGGGTATCGGAGGCATACTGAAAGCGCTGAGGACCGATGTGTCCATGAGCTGGATTATTGCCCTGGCGGTTATTGTTATCCTTGCTGTGATCAGCCTGCTGCTTGCGGTTGCCATGCCGCGGTTCAAAAAACTTCAGACATTGATTGACCGGATGAATCTGGTTACAAGGGAGCTTCTTACCGGCATTATGGTTACCCGGGCATTCAGCCGGGAAAAACATGAGGAGGAGCGTTTTGAAAAGGCTAATCGTGATCTGATGAAGACCAATCTTTTTGTGAATCGCTGTATGACATTTATGATGCCGGTTATTATGCTCATTATGAATGGAGTATCGCTCCTGATCGTATACAAAGGTTCCTATGCGATTGATGCGGGAACCATGCAGGTCGGTGACATGATGGCATTTATTCAGTATGCGATGCAGATCATCATGTCATTCCTGATGCTGACCATGCTGTCGATCATGCTGCCGAGAGCCAGTGTATCAGCGGGGCGTATTGGAGAAGTGCTGGATACACAGTCGACCATTCA
Source organism: Lachnospiraceae bacterium (assembly GCA_022767285.1). Taxonomy (GTDB): domain Bacteria; phylum Bacillota; class Clostridia; order Lachnospirales; family Lachnospiraceae; genus JALENY01. The sequence goes on from JALENY010000025.1 coordinate 38,983, forward strand.
TGATCCGGAACAGCCGCAGACACCGGATGAGTCTGTCAAAGGGAAAGTTGAATTTGACCATGTATCTTTTGCTTATCCGGATGCGGAGGAGCAGGTCCTGACGGATATCCATTTTACCGCAGAAAAAGGTGAGACGGTTGCAATCATCGGAAGTACCGGAAGCGGAAAGAGTACACTGATCAACCTTATACCGAGATTTTTCGATGTAACGGAGGGAGCAGTACGGGTCGATGGTATGGATGTGCGTCAGATGACACAAAAAGACTTGCGGAGCCGTTTGGGATATGTTCCTCAGAAGGGCGTTCTGTTTTCCGGAACGATAGATTCCAACATTCGATTCGGACGACCGGATGCTTCGCCGGAAGAAGTGGAAAAGGCCGCGCAGATCGCGCAGGCGGAAGAGTTCATTCTGGCGAAACCGGACGGATATCAGTCAAGGATCGCCCAAGGCGGAACAAATGTATCCGGCGGCCAGAAACAGCGTTTATCCATTGCCCGTGCCATTGAGAAAAAACCGGAGATCCTGATTTTTGACGACAGTTTTTCTGCATTGGACTATAAAACGGATGTTGCTGTGCGCAAAGCTCTGAAAGAGGCAACGGCCGAAACGACGACCCTGATTGTAGCGCAGCGGATCAGTACCATTCTCCACGCGGATAAAATTATAGTCCTGGACGATGGTGCGATGGTCGGCATTGGAACCCATAGAGAACTTATGAAGAACTGTGAAGTATATCAGCAGATTGCAAAATCACAGCTTTCAGAGGAGGAATTGGCATAATGAGTGAAACGAGAAGACCGAGAATGCATGGACCGGGACATGGACCCGGAATGCGGGGCGGGGAAAAAGCCAAAGACTTCGGAACTGCCATGAAAAAACTGATTCAATACATGAAACGTTACAAATTCCGTATTTTAATCATGCTGATTTTTGCGGTTGCCAGTACCGTATTTAGTATTGTGGGACCGAAAATCCTGGGAAAAGCCACAACGGAGCTGTTCAACGGTCTTGTGGCAAAAATTCAGGGGACAGGCGCGATTCATTTCGATAAAATTGCACAGATCCTGTTGTTTTTGCTGTGCATCTATCTGTGCAGTGCACTGTTTTCTTTCATACAGGGATTTATTATGAGCGGAATCGCCAATGATGTTTCCTACAGTCTCAGAAAAGAGATATCGAAAAAGATCAATCGGATGCCGCTGAAATATTTTGAGAGCAAAACGACCGGTGAGGTATTGTCACGTGTGACAAATGATGTAGATACGCTTCAGCAAAGCCTCAATCAGAGTATCACACAGATGATCACTTCAGTAACAACACTGATCGGTGTGTTTATCATGATGTTGAGCATCAATGTATGGATGACGCTGTGTGCGCTTCTGATTCTCCCTGTATCCATGGGAATCATGGGTCAGGTTATGCAGCATTCTCAGAAATATTTCCAGCGTCAGCAGAAATATTTGGGCGAAGTAAATGGCCAGATTGAAGAAGTGTATGGCGGACATAACATCGTAAAAGTCTTTAATAAGGAAGAAGACACCATTGCGCAGTTTGAGGAGACGAATAAAAAACTGTATGATTCTGCGTGGAAATCTCAGGCATTTTCCGGCATTATGATGCCGATCATGCAGTTTATCGGAAACGTGGGATATGTTATGGTGGCCCTTCTTGGCGGTGTCTTTGTAATCAAAGGAACGATTCAGGTGGGAGATATTCAGTCTTTCTTTCAGTATATTCGAAATTTCACCCAGCCGGTTCAACAGATCGCCCAGGTGACAAATATGCTTCAGATGGCAGCTGCCGCATCGGAGCGTGTGTTTGAGTTCCTGGAGGAGGAAGAGGAAGATCAGACTGTGAAAAATCCGGTTAAGATTGATCAGTTAAAAGGAAATGTGCAGTTTGAGCATGTATCTTTCGGATACAATCCGGACAAAATTATTGTACATGATTTTTCGGCTGATATTAAGGACGGACAGAAAATCGCCATCGTCGGTCCGACCGGTGCAGGAAAGACCACTATGGTAAAACTGTTAATGCGTTATTATGATATCAATAGCGGATCGATAAAAATCGATGGGCATGATGTCAGGGATTTTAACCGGAGCGAACTTCGCGAAATGTTCGGCATGGTGCTGCAGGATACCTGGCTGTTTAACGGAACGATCATGGATAATATTCGATATGGACGTTTGGATGCAACGGACGAGGAAGTTATTGCGGCGGCGAAGGCGGCCCACATTCACAAATTTATCATGTCACAGCCCGGCGGTTACAATATGGTTTTAAATGAAGAGACAAATAATGTGTCCCAGGGTCAGAAGCAGCTGCTGACGATTGCCAGAGCCATTCTGGCGGACAATCAGATCCTGATTTTAGATGAGGCTACTTCCTCTGTCGATACCCGCACAGAGGAGCGGATCCAGAAAGCTATGGATAACCTGATGAAAGGAAGAACCAGTTTTGTTATTGCCCACCGATTATCCACCATTCGCGACGCAGATTTGATTCTCGTCATGAAAGACGGTGATATCATTGAACAGGGAAGCCATGAAGAATTGATGAAGCAGGGAGGATTCTACGCAGGGCTTTATAACAGCCAGTTTGAAAAGGCGGTATAAATAATAAAAAAGCATGTGATGTCAAATTTTAATTGACAGACACACGCTTTTTTCATAGGAAATTACTTTCCTGGTTGCGATCCTGTATCTGTTCGCACAAAAGAGTTTTGTCGCAGGCTTGACTTCAGGTGCGTTGAAGGGATAATTGAAAAAGGACAATTGAAAAATGTCAAGATATCTCTGGAAGCCCTTGACAATATTTTTATCTGTGGTATATAATTTCTTCAAATGGCGATGACGAAGAGAAGTAGCGCATTTTATCGCTTCCAGAGAGCAGGGGACGGTGGAAGCCCTGCAGAATGAATCTGCGTGAATAACACTTTACCAGCCGCGATCTGAACACCGGGAATTGCAGGTTAGATAGTTGCCTGTCAGAGAAAATGCCTGTGGCGGAAACGCCATATGTAACAGGAAAATTAAAATGATATCCGGTCAGTAGGTGAGCCGTCAGCTGTGCGAGAAACAGCTGGGTTTTCATGAACCCGTAAGAGACTGCCGCAGGCAGTAATTCAGGTGGTACCGCGGACTATATGTTCGTCCTGAACGAGTGACGTTTGGGACGGGCATTTTTTATTTCCCTAAACGTAAAAGCGCAGCAAAATGAAGGAAAGTGAGGAGATTATTACATGACGATCGGAACAACTTACCGTGACAAGACCCTGGACCAGTTCGGCGAAGGTGATGTGGGGGCAAATCTGAAAGTGTCCGGATGGGTGGAAAACATCCGTGACCATGGCGGCGTATCTTTTATTGACTTAAGAGATATGTATGGTGTGCTGCAGGTGGTACTGCGCGACACAAGCCTTTTAAATGGAATCAACAAAGAAGACTGTATTATGGTAGAGGGTGTGGTAGATCACCGCGATGAGGAAACCTACAACCCGAAGATCCCTACCGGAACCATTGAGCTGGAGGCTCATAAGATCGAGATACTTGGAAAAGTATACAAACAGCTTCCCTTTGAAGTGATGACTTCAAAGGAGATTCGTGAAGATCTGAGACTGAAATATCGATATCTGGATCTGAGAAATAAAAAAGTAAAGGATAACATGATCTTCCGCTCTAACGTAATCAGCTTTTTGAGAGAAAAAATGACTGAGATGGGATTCCTGGAGATTCAGACTCCGATTCTGTGTGCATCCTCCCCGGAAGGTGCCCGCGATTACATCGTTCCATCCCGTAAATTTAAAGGCAAATTTTACGCTCTGCCTCAGGCTCCGCAGCAGTATAAACAGCTTCTGATGGTGTCTGGTTTTGACAAATACTTCCAGATCGCACCGTGTTTCCGTGATGAGGATGCCCGTGCAGACCGTTCTCCGGGTGAGTTTTATCAGCTGGACTTTGAGATGAGCTTTGCGACTCAGGAAGATGTATTCCGTGTGGGTGAGGAAGTGCTGACCGCTACATTCGAAAAATTTGCTCCGGAAGGTGCTGCTGTAACGCAGGCTCCTTATCCGGTGATCAGCTATAAACAGGCAATGCTGGAATTTGGTACGGATAAACCGGATCTGAGAAATCCGCTGCGCATCATCGATGTGACTGATTTCTTCCAGAGATGTACCTTCAAACCCTTCCATAACAAGACTGTTCGCGCAATCAAAGTACATGCAAACATGTCAAAAGGCTTCCATGAGAAACTGCTGAAATTTGCGCAGTCGATCGGTATGGGCGGTCTGGGATATCTGGAAGTAAAAGAAGACCTGTCCTACAAAGGCCCTATCGACAAATTTATTCCGGACGATATGAAAGTTGAAATTCGTGATCTTGCCGGTTTGGAAGCCGGTGATACGATCTTCTTTATTGCGGACAGAGAGAGCCAGGCAGCAGTTTATGCAGGACAGATCCGTACAGAACTTGGTCAGAAACTTGGTTTGATTGAGGAAAATGCATATCGATTCTGCTTTGTAAATGATTTCCCGATGTTCGAGTATGATCCGGAAGAGAAGAAGATGATCTTCACTCACAATCCGTTCTCTATGCCGCAGGGTGGTCTGGAAGCGCTGAATACAAAGAATCCGGAAGATATTCTGGCTTATCAGTACGACATTGTATGCAATGGTGTGGAACTCTCCTCCGGAGCAGTTCGTAATCATAACCTGGATATCATGGTAAAGGCATTTGAGATTGCCGGATATACGGAAGAGGATCTGAAACAGAAATTTGGAGCGCTTTACAATGCATTCCAGTTCGGAGCGCCGCCACATGCAGGTATGGCACCGGGCGTTGACCGAATGATCATGCTGCTGCGCAACGAGGAAAATATTCGTGAGGTAATTCCGTTCCCGATGAACGGAAATGCACAGGATCTTATGTGCGGAGCTCCGAATGAAGTATCGGAAATGCAGCTGCGAGAGGTTCATATTAAAGTGAGAGCGTAAAGCGCAGTTATGGAAAAAGGATGGTCCTGTGGGAATGAGATCTTGCGGAATATGAAAGTTCTGTGCTTGTGATAGCTCATAGAATTTTTGCCTGAAAACGGGACTTTATAATGTAATGATGAAAGAAATTCGAAGGGGGCAGTTGGGAAACCGACATGCTCCCGTCTTTTTATCCATTTATGTTACGTTCCTGAATCTATCTGAATTTTATCATCCTTTTTTGCACCGGACAATAATTCCTTCACTTTTCCTTTTACAGATTTGTTCCTTTGGGATATAATTTAAAGGTAAAAGAAAATGAAGGAAACAATGAAAATGGGAAAAAATGATCAGGGAGCATATCAGAGTTTTGCCAGAGTGTATGATATGTTTATGAATGATGTGCCTTACAGAGAATGGGCGGATTACATTCAGTCACTTCTTTTGGAGTACGGCGTAGAGGATGGCCTGGTGCTGGAACTGGGCTGCGGCACCGGTTCACTTACAGAAATTTTGAGCGCCCGGGGCTATGATATGATCGGTGTGGATAATTCGGAAGATATGCTGGAGATTGCGCTGGATAAAAAGACGGAATCCGGACAGGATATCCTGTATCTGCTGCAGGATATGCGGGCATTTGAACTCTATGGCACAGTCCGGGCCGTAATCAGCATTTGTGATTCGATGAATTATATCACGGAGGAAACGGATCTGCTGGAAGTGTTCCGTCTGGTTAATAATTATCTGGATCCGGGCGGAGTGTTTATTTTTGATTTGAATACTCTGTTTAAATACAGGGAAGTGATGGGTGAGTGTACCATTGCGGAGAACCGGGAGGACGGAAGCTTTATCTGGGATAACTATTTTGATGAAGAAACCAATATAAATGAATATGACCTGACACTTTTCATAGCGGAAGGCGAAGAGGGACTATTCCGTAAGTATGAGGAGACTCATTATCAGAGAGGATATGAGTTGAAAAGGATAAAATCACTGCTTGAAGAGGCCGGCATGATTTATGTGGCGGCTTATGATGCCTTTACAAGAGAGAACCCGAGGGAAGACAGTGAGCGGATTTACGTGATAGCAAGGGAGAATGGAAAATGAAAGACTATATTGTAAGAGCTACTGCAGCGCAGGGGCAGATTCGTGCATTTGCAGCGACAACAAAAGAAATGGTGGAGACAGCCCGGAGAGCGCATGACACAAGTCCGGTTGCAACAGCGGCCCTTGGCCGTCTGATGACGGCAGGTGCTATGATGGGGATTATGATGAAGGGTGACAGGAACATTTTGACTCTTCAGATAAAAGGAGATGGCCCCATCGGCGGGATTACGGTTACGGCGGATTCCCACGGCGATGTGAAAGGTTATGTGCTCAATCCTGAGGTTATGCTTCCTCCAAGCGCAGCTGGAAAGCTGGATGTGGGAGGTGCCGTGGGCAGCGGTGTATTGAGCGTCATCAGAGATCTGGGGCTTAAGGATCCGTATGTGGGTCAGATTGAGCTGCAGACAGGCGAGATCGGGGATGATCTGACCTATTATTTTGCAGTCAGTGAGCAGACGCCTTCTGTTGTGGGCCTTGGTGTGCTGATGGAAAAAGATAATACGGTGAAACAGGCCGGAGGTTTTATCATTCAGTTAATGCCGGATGCAGCGGAAGAAGTGATCAGCAATCTGGAACAGAAGATTGCCGGTGTGCATTCGGTAACGGCACTTCTGGAAGCAGGAAATACACCGGAAATGATATTGGAACAGCTGTTAGGTGATATGGATCTGGAAATCCTGGAACATCACGGTACGCGTTTTTATTGCAACTGTGATAAGGATCGCGTGGCGAAAGCCCTGATCAGTATTGGCAGAGAGGAATTGCAGAAGCTGATCGATGAGGGAGAAAAGGTTGAATTGAATTGTCATTTCTGTAATTCGAATTATGTTTTTTCTGTGGATGAAGTGAAAGAGCTCTATCAGCAGAGCAGATAACGATATATAAATTCCAGCACATAAGGCGTGCAAACAAAGCAGGGAAGAACCAAAAGGCTTGCAGAAATAGAAAGAGAATAGCAGCAGAATAATAAACAGATGAGGTAGAAAAATGAGAGACGGATTTGTAAAAGTGGCGGCAGGAACGCCGGATATAAAAGTAGCGGACTGTATTTTTAACCGGGAGCAGATTGTGAAAAATATCCGGGAGATGGAAGCGCAGGGTGCAAAAATCATGGTATTTCCGGAATTGTGTCTGACCGGTTATACCTGCAGTGACCTGTTCTGGCAGGAACAGCTTCTTACTTCTGCAGTGGATCAGCTGCTGATCCTGAAAAAAGAAACGGCAAATACGGAAGGGCTGATTTTCGTCGGACTGCCCTATGAGCACGGCGGAAAATTGTATAATGCAGCGGCTGTGCTGCATCGTGGAAAGATACTCGGCATGATCCCCAAATCCTATCTGCCGAATTATAATGAGTTTTATGAGGAGCGGCACTTTTATCCGGGAAGTTTTGAAAAGCAGGAGACCCTTATTGGCGGCGAACGTGTTCCGTTCCACACGAATATTTTATTTACCTGCAATCAGATGCCCCGTCTGATCGTAGCCGGAGAAATATGCGAGGATCTCTGGGCACCGGTTCCGCCCAGCACAGACCATGCACTGGCCGGGGCAACGGTTCTGGTCAATCTTTCTGCCAGCGATGAGATGACGGGAAAGGACACATATCGGAGAAAATTGGTAAGTGGACAGTCAGCGCGGCTGATCAGCGCTTATATTTATGCTACAGCAGGAGATGGCGAGTCAACAACAGATCTGGTATTCGGCGGACAGAATATGATTGCGGAAAATGGAGTTCTCCTCGCGGAAGCAAAGCGATTTGTCAATCAGAATATATATGCTGATATCGATATCAATCGGTTGGTTAGTGAAAGAAGAAGAAATACGACATATCCGGCAGCTGATGCGGAAGAGTATGAAATTGTTCCTTTTGATCTGGATATGACAGAGACAAAACTGACGCGATTTTTTGATCCGAAACCTTTCGTTCCCAGCGGGAAATCGGATCGTGAGAAACGATGCGATGAGATCCTTATGATGCAGGCTATGGGGCTGAAAAAGCGTCTCCTTCACACCAACTGCAAATCGGCGGTCATCGGTCTGTCGGGAGGCCTGGACTCGACCCTTGCACTGCTTGTTACGGCAAGAGCCTTTGATCTGGCGGGGATTTCCAGAGAACATATTCTGGCAGTGACAATGCCGTGTTTCGGTACCACGGACCGCACCTACAATAATGCATGTACTCTGGCAAAATGTATTGGTGCTCAGTTAAAAGAAGTGCGGATTCAGGAGGCGGTTCGCCTGCATTTCCGTGACATCGGTCAGGATGAGGAGAATCATGATGTGACCTATGAAAACAGTCAGGCCAGAGAACGAACCCAGATTCTTATGGATCTGGCGAATCAGAGCGGCGGCATGGTAATCGGCACCGGAGATTTGTCGGAACTGGCTCTTGGTTGGGCAACCTACAATGGAGATCACATGTCTATGTATGCTGTCAATACTTCAGTACCTAAGACACTGGTACGTCATCTGGTTCAGTATTATGCAGATACATGTAATGACAAAAAACTGGAGGAAATTCTTCTGGATGTTCTGGATACCCCGGTAAGCCCTGAACTGCTTCCGCCAAAGGACGGAGAGATATCTCAGAAAACGGAAGATCTTGTGGGTCCCTATGAACTTCATGACTTTTTCCTGTACTATATGCTGCGTGTCGGATATCCGCCGAAAAAGATTTTCCGCGTGGCAAAAGAAGCTTTTCGGGGTGAGTATGACGATGAAACGATCCTGAAATGGCTGAAGAAGTTCTATTGGAGATTTTTCTCTCAGCAGTTCAAGCGTTCCTGTCTGCCGGATGGACCGAAAGTCGGTAGTGTGGCCGTATCACCACGAGGTGACTTGAGAATGCCAAGTGATGCCTGTGTGCGCATTTGGATCCGCGAGCTGGAGGAACTGTAGATAAAAAAGAGACAGAAAACAATGTAACGAAGATTGTGGAATGAAAATCCTGACAAGATCCGCACTTGTATTTTAAAAAGAATCGTAGTACAATCAATATGACAATCGAACAAAGGGGAGCTCGCAGACGGGCTGAGAGGAAGGTGTGACCTTCGACCCATAACCTGATTTGGATAATGCCAACGTAGGGATATATTGAGTAGTTAATTCAGCGAATATACCTTGAGTGGTATGTTCGCTGTTTTGGTTATACGGCAGAAATCATAATGTATACCCATGGGGCATACCGAAATGCATGCCCTTCGGGAGGAGGTGCTTTGCACTATAAGGTATACCGCAATACATGCTTTCCTGCAGGAATGCCCCGTATTAAAATATATATCCACAGGACGGTTGCCGAATAATTACCTGAGGAGGACTTAAAAAATGATGAAAGAATGCGTGGAAAACGTAAGAAAAAATGTTCCGCTGGTTCACAACATTACAAATTACGTGACCGTAAATGATGTGGCAAATGTACTTTTAGCCTGTGGCGGAAGCCCCATCATGTCAGATGAACCGGAAGATGTGGAAGATATCACATCGATCTGCGGCGGTTTGAACATCAACATCGGAACACTGAACAAACGTACCATCGAGGGCATGTTTGTGGCAGGAAGAAAAGCAAACGAGCTGAATCATGTGGTCCTGTTGGATCCGGTCGGAGCTGGCGCAAGTGCCCTCCGCACAGACACAGCAGTAAAACTTATGGATGAAATTCGATTTGATGTAATTCGCGGCAATGTATCTGAGATTAAAACGCTGGCACTTGGAAGCGGAACAACAAAGGGTGTCGATGCAGATGCAGCGGATGCTGTGACAGATGAAAATCTGGACTATATGGTGTCTTTTGCAAAATCGTTCTCTGAGAAATCCGGAAGTATCGTGGCCATCACAGGTGCCATCGATCTGGTTGCAGATAAGGAAAAATGTTATGTGATCAGAAACGGCCGTCCTGAAATGGGACGCATAACCGGTACCGGATGTCAGTTGTCCGGTCTGATGACTGCTTTTGTTGTAGCGAATCCGGAGAATAAGCTGGAAGCAGCAGCTGCATCTGTCTGCGTCATGGGTCTTGCCGGAGAAATTGGTTTTGCAGCGATGAAAGAGGGCGAGGGCAATTCCACTTACCGTAACCGCATCATTGATGCTATCTACAATATGGATGGAGAAACACTTGAGGCAGGTGCAAAATATGAAGTGCGATAAAAAAGATCTGCTCTTGTATGCGGTGACAGACCGCTCATGGCTGAACGGTGCGACGCTCTATGAACAGGTGGAGCAGGCACTGAAAGGCGGTGCGACCTTTATTCAGCTGCGGGAAAAAGAGCTGGAGGAAAAGCAGTTTCTGGAAGAAGCAATTGAAATCAAGAAACTGTGCAAACGGTATCAGGTACCTTTTGTAATTAATGATAATGTGGATATAGCATTGGCCATGGATGCAGATGGTGTTCATGTAGGCCAGAGTGATATGGAAGCCGGAGATGTTCGGGAAAAATTAGGTGAAGACAAGATTATTGGAGTCTCCGCTCAGACAGTGGAGCAGGCGGTACTGGCAGAAATGCGCGGTGCGGATTATCTGGGAGTCGGCGCAGTATTTCCAACCGGTTCCAAGGCAGATGCGGATGATGTCAGTCACGAAACACTCAAAGCCATCTGTGAGGCAGTTCATATACCGGTAGTTGCCATCGGCGGTATCAGCCGGAATAATGTGGAACAGCTGTCTGGCAGCGGAATTGACGGCATTGCTGTGATCAGTGCGATCTTTGCTCAGCCGGATATCGAACAGGCAACGGCGGAATTAAAAGCGCGAACGAAGAAAGCATTGAACCTGTAATTGATGTTAGGATCAAGAAAAAGTAAGAATTGTGAGGAACTATGATGATTAAAGGCGCCATATTTGACGTGGACGGTACGCTCCTGGATTCCATGGGAATCTGGGATAATCTCGCAGAGCGGTATCTTACGGAGCGGGGCATTGAACCGGAGGAACATCTTTCGGAAAAACTTGCGGTATTCAGTCTGGAAGAAAGCTCCGAATATCTGAAAAAGACGTATGGATTGGAAGAGGCTCCTGATGAGATACGCTCCGATATTATGGGAATTGTAGCAAGCTTTTATAAATATGAGGTTGTGCTGAAGCCGGGTGCAAAGCAGCTGTTAGAAAAACTGAAAAAACAAAATATATTGATGAACATCGCTACAACGGGTGACGTACGGCTGGTTCACGCGGCATTTCGGCGCCTTGGCATCGATGGATATTTTGAACATATCTTTACCTGCACGGAATTGAACACCACAAAGCGGGAACCGTTTATTTATCAGAAAGCGGCGGAGGCGATGAACTGCAGGCCGGAAGAGACTCTTGTATTTGAAGATGCAGTGCACGCAGTGGAGACTGCGGTAAATGCAGGTTTTGTGACGGTAGGCGTAGCGGAAATAGCAAATCAGCGTGACCGTGAAAAGATTAAAGAGTTTGCAGATTACTATCTGGAGTCTTTGGCTGACTGGAATATTACATGATGTTTTTAGATCCGTCAGAAAGCGGCCGATTGGGGGCACCACCTTTGGTCGCTATAAAAAATTAATGCGAGAGGAGAAAGAATATGAAGACAGCATTAACAATCGCTGGAAGCGATTCCAGCGGAGGCGCCGGTATTCAGGCAGATATCAAGACCATGACCATGAATGGTGTGTTTGCCATGAGTGCGATTACGGCATTGACCGCACAGAATACGACCGGCGTAACAGGAATTATGGAAGTAACACCGGAGTTTTTGAAAGAACAGATGGATGATGTTTTTCAGGACATTTACCCGGATGCGGTGAAAATCGGTATGGTTTCATCGGGAGACCTGATTCGAACCATTGGAGAGCGCTTGAGACATTATGAGGCAAAGAATATTGTAGTGGATCCGGTTATGGTTGCCACCAGTGGTTCCAGACTGATCAGTGACGATGCGATTGCTGTTCTGAAAGAGGAACTGCTGCCGCTGGCTGCTGTACTCACCCCCAATATACCGGAGGCTGAGGTACTTGCAGGGATAGCGGTAACCAGTGAGGAGGATATGATTGCCGCTGCTAAGATCATCAGCGAAGCATATGGATGTGCTGTTTTATGCAAAGGCGGTCATAATCTGAGTGATGCTAACGATCTGTTGTATGCCGATGGTGCTTACCGGTGGTTCCGGGGAAAACGGATCAATAATCCAAATACCCACGGAACCGGATGTACCCTGTCAAGTGCCATTGCATCCAATCTGGCCAAGGAATATGATCTTGAGACTTCCGTATCGCGGGCAAAAGACTACATATCCGGAGCACTGGCGGCAATGCTGGATTTGGGCGCGGGAAGCGGCCCGATGAATCATGCATTTGATCTGCAAGGCAGATTTGCGTAAGGGGGTGCGGGATCATGGAAGAAAAGAGAACCTCCGTATTTGAAAACGGGTTGATCTGGTTTGGAGCCGGTGTGTCAATTGCCGAGATTCTGACCGGTACCTATTTTGCACCGCTTGGGTTTGGAAAAGGACTTCTGGCGATTATCGTTGGTCATATAATCGGATGCCTGATGCTCTTTATGGCTGGATATATTGGCGGAAAAGGAAGAAAGAGCGCCATGGAAACGGTAAAGATGAGTTTTGGACAAAAAGGAAGTCTGCTGTTTTCCTGCCTGAATATTCTGCAGTTGGTAGGCTGGACTGCCATCATGATTTATGACGGTGCACTTGCCTCAAATGGAATCCTGCCGGTGGGCGCCTGGATATGGTGCCTGGTAATCGGCGGGCTGATCGTTATCTGGATTGTGATCGGTATTAAGAATCTTGGAAAAGTCAACACTGTGGCTATGGCGGCGCTGTTTATTCTGACTTTGATTCTCTGTAAAGTGATTTTCAGCGGAGGAGCAAGTGTCGGCATAACCGATGAAAGCATGACTTTCGGCGCGGCAGTGGAACTGTCAGTTGCCATGCCGCTTTCCTGGCTGCCCCTGATCAGTGATTATACAAGAAATGCAGAAAAACCGGTAAAAGCCACTGCGGTCAGTGCTATTGTGTATGGTTTGGTCAGCTGCTGGATGTATGTAATCGGAATGGGTGCTGCTATCTATACCGGTGAATATGATGTGGCACAGATTATGGTAAAAGCAGGCCTTGGTATTGCCGGACTTCTGATCATTGTGCTTTCTACTGTCACAACGACGTTCCTCGATGCGTACTCCGCCGGTGTTTCCAGTGAGTCGGTCTGGAGCGGACTGAAAGGGAAATGGATAGCAGTTGCAGCAACGGTTCTTGGAACCATAGGAGCGATCGTTTACCCGATGGATAATATTACAGATTTCCTTTATCTGATTGGTTCTGTTTTTGCACCGATGATTGCCATTCAGATTGCGGATTACTTCCTTTTGAAGAAAGACTGCAGCAACAAAGCATTCCATTTGTCCAATCTTGTGATTTGGGCAGTGGGGTTTGTGCTTTATCGCTATCTGATGACAGTAGATATTATTGTGGGAAATACATTGCCGGATATGGTGATTACAATTGCAATTTGCATTGCAGTGAATCTGGTGGGCAAGGCTGTGAAGAAATCATAGGCTGTGTTTGCGCGAATCAATGACTGAGAGTCATAAGATGTAAAAAAGAAAAACGCATAAGTTATGAAACAACATAAATGTTTAAACTGTGGTGATAAACGATAAGAAGCTGCCGCCGGATTGATTTGTGAATAAAACCAATTCGGCGGCAGCCTTTTGAACAAAAAATTGCAATCATTTTATTTTCGCTTTTTCCAGTGCTGATTTTACTGCTTTTAAAAGAAGCGTTGAGGTATACTGGCTGTCCTCGCTGAATACAATGTTTTCGGTTGATTGTGTGCTGTATATCTGATTGGCGATCTCCTCCAGAGCCGGTTCCATCAGCGGGTACATAGCAGCAGTTGTTTCACTTAAGTTTACCAGGGCAATGGACTTGATGCGGTCGCTGTCCACAGTTACTGCAACATCAAAGGTGTTGTCATTTAACTGTATGGAAGATGCATATACACCGGGCTGATAAACTCCTGCCGAAGTTCCTGCCACGGAATCATTGTGCGAACGCCCGAACATGATGAAAAGGAGAATGCCCAGCATAATGGCCAGTGCCAGAAAAATAATCGTATAGACAACCTCCTTTGTATGTAGCACTACAATTTTCGTTTTTGAACTCATCCGAAACCCCTCCCCATACTCTTTCTATAATTTATTACGAATCGATTCGGAATATGAGTCGGAAATATAGAAGATGACTTAAACATTTGAATATGCGTCGGAAATGTATGTGCAGCCCACTGCGAAAAACATCCTCGATGGAGGATCAGAGTTTTGTAAGTACTGATCCGATCGAGGATGTTTTTTGGCCATACTTTAGATTTTTTCATGATTTCTATGTTTTGTGAGGATCTTATTGATTCGGTCAATAGGATTCAGAAGTTCACTAATGGAAAGATCATGATTTATTGTATCAATGATCAATGCCATGAACTTGCACATATCACATTTTATATAGTATTCTTTTTCCATCAATTCCGGTGGCTGATAAACCAGGTTTGTGGTTACCAGGCAGTCAAAAAGTCCTTCTTTGTAAGCTTTGTCAAATTTTTCAATTCCGTTTGTGAACAGCCCGAAGGTAGAGCACATGAAGATTTTTCCGGCTTTTTTCTTTTTCAGGAGAGCTGCTACTTCCAGCATGCTGTCGCCGGAAGATATCATGTCATCAATAATGATCATGTTCTTGCCTTCCACATCGGCACCAAGAAATTCATGAGCAACGATCGGATTACGCCCATCGATGATGGTGGAGTAATCACGACGTTTGTAGAACATACCCATATCTACCCCCAGAACGTTTGCCATATAGATCGCTCTCGGCATACCGCCTTCGTCCGGGCTGATGACCATCAGATTGTCTTTATCAACTTTCAGATCCGGTTCGTGGCGCAGGATGTTTTTGATAAACTGATATGCCGGCTGAACCGTTTCAAATCCATGCAGAGGGATCGCATTCTGAACTCTGGCATCATGGGCATCAAAGGTGATGATATTTTCCACTCCCATATCAACCAGTTCCTGCAGGGCATTGGCGCAGTCCAGAGACTCCCGGCCATTGCGTTTGTGCTGACGACCTTCATACAGATAGGGCATAATTACATTGATACGGCGTGCTTTCCCGCCTGCAGCGGCAATGACACGCTTCAGATCCTGAAAATGATCGTCCGGGGACATATAATTGGTGTAACCGCATACGGAGTAGGTCAGGCTGTAGTTACACACATCAACTAATATAAAGAGATCATCGCCACGTACGGATTTCGTAATCGAGCCTTTTGCCTCGCCGGAACCAAAACGCGGAACTTTTGCTTCTACAAGATAGGAATCACGCAGATAACCAAGTGACATAGGGTTATAGCTGTGTTCCTCCCGTTCCTTTCTCCACTGTACGATATATTCATCGATTTTTTTGCCTAATTCCATGCAGCCGCTTAATGGGATAATACCAAGCCTTCCTACTGGAAGTGTATCAAGATCCGGGCTATTCGTTGGTTCGATCATTGTTTTCCTCCTAATAGTCTTTTCTGAATTCGGATGTCATTACCGATCAGTTTTATCATAGTATAATGACTGGTTATGCGGGAAAATATACGCTCCGAATAGGTGTCGCTGAATTGATCGAGAGACAGATTTGTGGAAATAATCGTAGATTTCTTCCGCATAATTCTTTCGTTAATGCACTGAAATAGTGCGGATGCCACGAAACTGTTTGTCAGTTCGGTTCCAAGGTCGTCGATAATGAGAAGATCACACTCCAGAATATCATTTTGCGTATCGGCGATGCCGGATTCTCTCCGGAATGTATTTTTGGCCAGCTTATCAAAAAGATCAAATGCGGAAAAATAGATCACACAGTGAGCCTGATCGATCAGTTCCTTTGCAATGCAGTGTGACAAAAAGGTTTTTCCCACGCCGGTGTTTCCGTACAGAAAAAGATTCTGGAATCGGCGGTCAAAGTTATTGATAAACTGTCTGGCCTTGGCTACCGCATCTTCAGCGGTCTCCCGGGCAGTCAGACCCGTGGCTTCGTTCCTTATTGTATCAGAATAAAACGAAAAAGAAAAGGAATCGAAGTTCTCTTTTTTCAAAATTTCTTCAAGATTAGACTGTTTGTACAATAAATCGACGGCAGCCTTCCGAAAACATTGGCATTTTTGTCCATCCACATATCCGGTATCCTGACAAGTCGGGCAGTCATACTGCATGGACAGATAATCTTCCGGATATCCATTGGCCCAAAGCAGCTGTCGACGCTCCTGAGCGAGAGCTGCGATTTCCTGTTTGTAAGCAAAGCTGGCAGAGGTGCGGCTGTTACCCAGCCGACGCCGAATGGCCTGAAGACTGACGGCTGTGATTTCCCGCTCAATTTCCCGAAGACGGGGAATTTTCTGATAGACTTCCTGTTTATGTTCTTCCAGAATATGGCGATGCATCAGCTGTTTGCGGTTATATTCCCGCATGATTGTATCATATTGTGAATTCTGTAATGGCATTCTATTCTCCTTTACTGGTTCAGAAGCTGACTTTCGAGGGAGTCAAAATCATAGGCGCGCTGATTAAAATTGGAAAACTTAGTGGCAGCCGGTTTGGGATTCCGCCGTGTCTTCTTTTCTGCTTTTGCCTGTTCGTGTGCGGTATCCAGTTTCCGAACATCCTGAATCGTACGTGCTCCCGCATTTTTCCAGCTTTCGAGAATGCCGTTTACGTAGGACAGCTCCGGCTGCTTTGTAGTCAGAATCGTCCGGGTGCATGCCTCAACGATCAGCTCCATGGAAAAGTCATTCAGCCATCTTTTCATGGTGTTGATTTCCGCATCAATGGGTGAGCGGTTGCGGATGCCAAGAGCCTTAAAAATAGTGTAGTATTCTTTTTGATAGCCGGACGAAGTTTTTTTGGCGGCCTCTACCGTAGAGATACCTTCGCTTTTCCAGTTCAGGGCAACTTTTTCAATATAGTTCATACTGCGGTGATTGTTGCCCACACAGTATTCAATCAAATATTCAATCAAATCGGTAGAGAAATTCAGTTCGTCATAAAAATAAAGAATTTTCCCTGTCTCCATGGGACTTAAGGTTTTGCCCAGGTATTGCTCCGCAATAAACAGAAGCTGGGCGATATCTTCATTTTCCTTTAATTGCCGGATTTTATCTGCTGTTAATGTGTTTTTCCGGCTGGATACCTGCTTTTCAGCGGCAGTCTGTGCAGAAGCTGGCCCGCTCTTAAGCGTTTCCGTAGGATCATGGAATCCTGCGGGTTCTGCATTGGAGAAGATTTTACCGGAAACAGCCATATCGGAGTCGACAGTGCCCGGGACCGCTGTGTTGAAATTGCCAGCGTTGGCTGACGCATCGCCGGAACATGCGGCATCTGTGACTTTATCCGCAGAATCTGTTTTGTCAGATCCTGTGTCGGCGGAAATCTCCGGTCTGTTGGCTTGCGGAACCGCTGTGCGGGAAACCATGTCTGCGGTAGGCTCCAGAAAAGAGATTTGTTTCAGCTTTCTGCTGCCGTCAAAATCCAGAGCCAGAAGTCCTTCTTTTGCCCAGTACCGCAGTGCCCGCAGAACGTCTTTTTCCGTACAGTTCATAGAATCGGCGATGGTACTCAGACTGAATTCCGGTAACTGGGTCGCGCGCAGAAGATACAGATAGATCTTCACGAACTCTCCGTTTGCCTGAGACATATAGTTATCCAGAAAGTAATTTGGTATTATGGTAAACCCTGTAGGGTGACTGGTATGTAGGGTAATATTGCTCATTTTTTCACCTGCTTTTCATTCTGCAAGGATTATAACACAGTAATTTGGGAATGAAAATAGGCAGTTTGCGCGGGGAAATCCACAGAAAAACCGAGGAAAACACTGTGGATAGTGTGAATATTGTGGATAACTTTTGGGCATGTGGATTATGCGAAACTGAGAATGTCGAATATATGCGGTTTCTGCAAGGAATCGTCGGAAAATCTTGTCGGATTATGTAAACAAAGATATGCACAAAAAAATCCACAGGTCGGTACACACGAAAATGTGAATAAACCTGTGGATAATGTGGATAAGTGCCGCAGCACGGCATAAAATCAATATTTCACGGGTGTTGATAACTTTTTTCGTTATTTCCCCAAAAGTTCCTCTCCGATATTTACCACATCTCCTGCTCCCATAGTGATCAGCAGATCACCCGGAACGCAGTTTTCCAGTAAATAATCCTCAATTTCACTGAAAGACGGAAGATAACATACCTCTGTCCCCTTTGCTTCGACCTCTTTGCGCAGGTCATCAGAGCTGATTCCCAGTTCATTTTTTTCGCGGGCGGCATAGATGTCTGCAAGAACCACCCGGTCTGCCAGCGTCAGCGCTTCGGCGAACTCCGAAAGCAGCGCTTTGGTACGGGTGTAAGTGTGGGGCTGGAATACGCACCAGAGTGTCTTGTGTGGGTAATTTTTTGCCGCAGTCAGCGTTGCCCTGATCTCTGTTGGATGGTGGGCATAGTCATCGATGATGGTCACGCCGCCGACTTTTCCTTTGTACTGGAAACGGCGATCGGTTCCGGTGAAGTTTTCAAGGCCCTTTTTAAGAACATCGACGGGAATCTGCAGAACACAGCCCAGTGCAATGGTGGCGAGGGCATTTGAAATATTGTGTGCGCCCGGTACATGCAGGGAGAAACGGCCAAGCAGTTCGCCGCTGCGTATGCAGTCGAAAGAGCCGTAACCGGATTCATCATAGGTAATATTGGCTGCGGTAAAGTCAGCAGAATCTTGCATGGAATATGTGATCACCTGACAATCCAGATCTTTTATAATTTCGTCATATTTTGGTGTATCGGCATTGATGATCAGAGTTCCGTCGGAAGGGAGCAGTTTCGCAAATTGGCGGAAGGAATTGCGGATATCGTCAATGTCTTTGAAAAAGTCCAGATGATCTGCATCTACATTTAAGATAATGCTGATCTTCGGGAAAAAGCTCAAGAAGCTGTTGGTGTATTCGCAGGCCTCCGTGATAAAATTTTCGGACTTGCCAACACGAATATTGCCGCCGATGGCGGGGAGAATACCGCCCACTGAAATGGTGGGATCCATGTCGGCCTGGAGCAGTATATGAGATGCCATGGAAGTGGTCGTGGTTTTTCCGTGTGTTCCGGAGACGGCGATTGGAGTTCTGTAATTGCGCATGATCTGTCCCAGAAGCTCAGCTCGGGTGAGCATGGGAATCTGTTTGGCTGCCGCATGGGCATATTCCGGGTTATCCGGGTGGATGGCAGCTGTATATACGATCAGATCGACGGAATCGCCGATATTCTCTGCCCGCTGCCCGATATATACTTTAGCTCCGAGACTTTCCAGGTGACGGGTCAGCTCGCTTTCTTTTGCATCAGAACCGGAAATCATAAAATCTTCTTTTAAAAGAATTTCAGCCAGACCGCTCATGCTGATACCGCCAATCCCGATAAAGTGGACGTGAATCGGTTTATGAAAATCAATGGTATACATGAATATGTACCTTCTTTCCTGAATGATTTGATCTTTTCCAATTATACCCTGATTCGTAAAAAATGAAAAGTATTTCTTCGTTTTTACCCGGGAATTTCCGTGTTTGCAAAAAAATGGTATCAGAAAAAGGAAAAAACAGTTGCTTTTTGCAGAATCAACTGACAAAAACTGGGAAAATGTCATAAAAGGATTTGCTGTAACGGGGATTAATTTGTAAAAATTGTTCACTTAAGTCCTTATGTATGTTATAATAATACAATAATAGAAAGGAAGCTGAGGTGAATGCAATGATTAAAAAGGAAATGATTGCCATGCTTTTAGCAGGTGGTCAGGGCAGCCGGTTAGGAGTCTTAACCGAGAAGGTAGCAAAGCCAGCGGTAGCCTTTGGTGGGAAATATCGTATTATTGATTTTCCGCTCAGTAACTGCATCAATTCCGGAATCGACACGGTGGGGGTACTGACTCAGTATCAGCCATTGCGTTTAAATACACATATAGGTATTGGCATTCCGTGGGATCTGGACCGTAATGTAGGAGGTGTCACAATACTTCCGCCCTATGAAAAAACCAGTAATACAGACTGGTATACCGGTACAGCAAATGCAATTTATCAGAATATGGAATACATGGAACAGTATAATCCGGATTATGTTCTGATTTTATCCGGTGATCATATCTACAAGATGGATTATGAAGTGATGCTGAACTATCACAAGGTGAACAAAGCAGATGTGACGATAGCAGTTATGCCGGTACCCATGGAGGAGGCCAGCCGGTTCGGCATCATGGTGACGGATGATGCAGGGCGTATTACGGATTTCCAGGAAAAACCGGAACATCCGGTGAGCAATCTGGCATCAATGGGAATTTATATTTTCAGTTGGCCGGTACTGAGGGATGCGCTGATCGCATTAAGAAATCAGAGCAACTGCGATTTTGGCAAGCATATTATTCCTTACTGCCAGAATAAAGGCCAGCGTCTGTTTGCATATGAGTTTAATGGTTACTGGAAGGATGTCGGAACGCTTGGTTCTTATTGGGAAGCCAATATGGAACTGATCGATGTGATTCCTGAATTTAACCTTTATGAAGAATTCTGGAAAATATATACAAAAGGTGATATTATCCCGCCGGATTATATTGCAGATACGGCGGTTATTGACCGATGTATCATCGGAGAAGGTTCCGAGATCTACGGCGAAGTACATAATTCCGTGATCGGAGCGGATGTACGCATAGAAGAAGGCGCGGTGGTTCGCGATTCCATTCTTATGCGGCATACTTATATAGGTAAGAATACAGTTGTTGATAAGGCAATCCTTGCGGAAGACGTAACCATCGGGGACGAATGCGTGATCGGAACCGGCGAGGAAGCAGAAAATGTATACAAACCGCAAGTATATGGCTTTGGTCTTGCTACAATCGGAGAAAAGAGTGTGGTGCCGAGCCATGTTACCGTGGGAAGAAATACCGCGATTATCGGCGAGACTGTGCCTGAGGATTATCCGGGCGGAGCTCTTCCAAGCGGCGGCGTGATCATTAAGGAAAAGGCAGGTGAAGAGGCATGAGAGCACTTGGTATCATTTTAGCCGGCGGTAATAACTATATGATGAAAGAACTGTCCCGAAAAAGGGCAATATCGGCAATGCCGGTGGCGGGAAGTTACCGTGCCATTGACTTTGCGCTGAGCAGTATGACCAATTCCCATATTCAGACCGTTGCGGTTCTGACGCAGTATAATTCTCGTTCCCTGAATGAACACCTGAGTTCTTCAAAATGGTGGGATTTCGGAAGAAAACAGGGTGGCATGTATGTTTTCCCGCCTACTATCACACCGGACAACAGTTTCTGGTATCGCGGCACAGCTGATGCGATTTATCAGAATCTCCAATTCCTGAAACAGAGGCATGAGCCCTATGTGGTGATTGCATCCGGTGATGGTGTTTATAAAATGGACTTTAACAAAGTGCTTGAGTATCACATTGCCAAGCGGGCTGACGTTACCATCGTCTGCACGGAGAGCCGCGAGGCTGATCTCAGCCGTTTCGGTGTGCTGAAGATGAATGAGGACGGGCGCATTGAGGAATTTGAAGAGAAGCCCATGGTTTCCTCCTCCAATCTGATCTCCACCGGTATTTATGTGATCCGCAGACGCCAGCTGATCGAGATGATCGAAAAGAGCGGAGAAGAAGACCGCTATGATTTTGTAAAAGATATTCTGATCCGGTACAAGAATCTGAAGCGGATATACGGATATCGTATGGATACATATTGGAGCAATATTTCTACGGTTGAGTCCTATTACAAGACAAATATGGACTTTTTAAAACCGGAAGTCCGTGACTATTTCTTCCGGCAGTATCCGAGTATTTATTCGAAGATCGATGATCTTCCGCCTGCAAAATATAATCCGGGTACCAACATAAAGAACAGTTTGATCTCCAGCGGCTGTATTATCAACGGACAGGTTGAAAATTCGGTCCTGTTCAAAAAAGTATTTGTCGGAAATAACTGTGTGATCAAAAATTCAGTCATTCTTAATGATGTGTATATCGGAGATAACACTCATATTGAGAATTGCGTTGTTGAAAGCCGCGACACCATTCGTGCAAACTCTTATCTTTGCGGCGAAGACGGAATTAAAATCGTAATCGAGGAAAATAACCGATACGTGATCTGATTTACTATAAAATGGCACTGCCAGGCTATTTTATATAGAAATCCGGTACTTCCGGATGAAGCCCAGAGGGCAAATCATACCGCGTACCCGTCAGGGAACGCAAATATAATATTAGATCTGTGAGAAAGGGGACTCAATATGAACATTACCGATGTAAGAGTAAGGAAGGTGGCAAAAGAAGGAAAAATGAAAGCGGTTGTATCAATTACAATTGATGATGAATTTGTAGTTCATGACATCAAAGTAATTGAAGGCGAGAAAGGTCTTTTTATTGCCATGCCGAGCAGAAAGGCAACGGATGGAGAATATCGTGATATTGCACATCCGATCAACTCTGAAACCAGAGAATGCATTCAGAGCATCATTCTGAACAAATACGAGGAAGTAATTGCGCAGGAAGAGGCAGAGCTGGACTTGGCGGCAGAATAGTCTGCATCCATTCACAAAAGACAGGGCGTTTGTGACGAAAGTGTTGCAAACGTCCTTTTTATTGCCGGTTATTCTGAAAAACTGCCAGAAGCAGATTCTTTTTACATGTTCTTTTTAAATTTTTTTCATGGGAAAAGCACAATATCTTGTGGAATAATATGGAAATGTTACTATATGTTACATAAATGTTACAAAAATTAAAAAAGTGCTTTATTTTCTTAACAATATATGTTATACTATGAGAGGATTTAAGAAAGAGGAGACTTGTTATGTGTAAAAAAGTAATGTGTGTTCTGCTTACGATTGTGATGAGTCTTTCTGTAGTACTGAATGTTTCGGCAAGTACGCAGGAAAAAATTACAGATGTACAGGCCGAGCAGGATGCTGCAGAATCGGATCTTGCAGATACTCAGAACAAGATTACTGATTTGGAATCAAAAAAGTCTGAACTTGAAGATTATCTGAATAATCTGAATGTTCAGTTGACGGAACTTTCCGAGAGTCTGGAAAAGCTTCAGCAGCAGGTCAGCGATAAAGAGGTAGAACTGGAGATGCTGCAGGCAGCACTTGGACGTGCGAAAGAACAGGAGGCAAAACAGTACAAGGATATGAAGGTTCGTATCCGCTATATGTATGAGAATGCGAACACAAGCCTTCTTACCACGCTTTTGCAGTCAAAGAGTGTCACGGAATTTCTGAATCGGGCTGAAACAATTTCGCAGTTAACAGAATACGACAGAGAACAATTGAATACATACAAAGAAACAAAAGAAAGCATTGAAGAACAGGAACAGCAGATCAGCGAAGAAAAAACTGAGTTGGAAGAACTGAAAGAAGAAAGCGAACAGAAGCAGGCAGAGCTTGCCGAAGTTGCCAGAACAACCGATGAAAAAATCAGTGAGTATACTTCCCTGATCAGTAAAGAAGAACTGAATGCTTCGAATCTTCAGGATAAAATTGCCGCACAGCAGGTACAGCTGGAAAAACTGATCGCCCAGGCAGAGGCTGAGCGCAAAGCCGCAGAGGAAAAGGCCGCAGCGGAAGCGGAGGCAAAACGGCTGGCAGAACAAAAAGCAGCAGAAGAAGCGGAAGCAGCGAAGCAAAAAGAAAGTTCTTCAAATGGGACAAGCGGTTCATCAGGCGGAGGCTCTGTAGGGGAGAGCGTAAGCGATTCTTCCAGCAACAGCAGTGCAGGAAAATACCTTGGCAAATTCAAGCTAACTGCATACTGCGCGTGCTCAAAATGTTGCGGTCAATGGTCAAATGGGATTACGGCCAGCGGTACAACTGCGACTCCGGGAAGAACGGTTGCGATGGCAGGCGTACCGTTTGGAACAAAATTGCTGATTAATGGTAATATCTATGTAGTTGAGGACAGAGGAACTCCGTACGGACATGTGGATATATTTTTTAACAACCATAGTGCGGCTATTAAATTCGGTCTTCAGTATGCAGATGTTTATCAGCTGAACTAAAGCACAAAAGAGGGGATGAAGAGCAGGTTCATCCCCTTGTTTTTCTTTAAAAGGGGTTATTTTACCGCGGGCTATTTCCGCAACAAAATCCAGTGAAAGAGAGATGTGTAGACGATGAAAGGTTTGACAAAGCGATGTATGGGCATTGTGATCGCGGCGATTACCTTATCTGTATTCTTCCGTCAGAATGTTCACGCTGCAGAAACAGCGGCAGATCATCAGGCAGTGTCTGAGTCGGAAGAAAAGGGGCAGGTATTGGATGTGGACGCTGAGCTTACAGAAGAAACGTCGGACGTATCAGATGATATTGCATCAGATGGAATAGACACTATTCTACCGACACAGGACGAAAGCGAAAACGGAGACGACGGCGAAGACGAGAGAAATTCAATTGGAGAAGGAACAAAAGAAGTTCAGAAAATCTGGGAAAAAATCGACGGATCCTGGTATTTGCTGGGAGGCGGAGAAAAACTGACCGGCTGGCAGCTGGTGAAGAATAAATGGTATTATCTGAACGAAAAAGGGGTAATGCAGAGCGGCTGGCTGAAACTCAAAGAAAACTGGTATTATCTCGGCGGATCCGAAGACGGAGCAAGAAAAAGCGGCTGGCAGTACCTGGGCGAAAACTGGTATTATCTGGATGAAGATGGTATTATGCTGACCGGCTGGCAGCAGATTCATGACGGCTGGTATTATCTGAACGGATCCGGAGCCATGCAGTATGGATGGAAGCGTCTGGAAGGAGAATGGTACTACTTTGGAAGTGCTGCAGACGGAGCCAGAAAGGACGGATGGTGCAAAGTAAGCGGAATCTGGTATTTTATGGATGACGAAGGCGTTATGCAGACCGGCTGGGAAGATGTGGATGATACCTGGTATTATCTGAATGGATCCGGAGCCATGCAGACCGGTTGGAAAAAGCTGGGCGGAAAATGGTATTATCTGAACGGGTCCGGAGCTATGCAGAGCGGCTGGCAGAAGCTTGACGGTAAATGGTATTATCTGGGTGACCTGGATGACGGTTCCATGAAAACCGGCTGGCAGGAAATCGACGAGAAATGGTATTATTTTTACAGCGATGGCAGCATGGCATCCAGCACATTTATCGGCGTTTATTGGGTAAATGCTTCCGGTGAGTGGATTGAAGGGGCAGAACCGGAATTTACCCTTAAGGGAAATGCAAAATTGACTTTTTACGACGGGAGTCCGGAATCAAACGGGGGATACGCCGGAAGAAACTCTTCCGGAGCGAATGGCGGAAATCTTGCATTGGGACAGGTTTCCTGCAGTCGTTCTTACATACCTGCACACACGATCATATACATTGAAACCGCCAATACAACCGGAGAAGGGTCTTACGCCAACGGAAAATACTTTTACGTTGCGGATACCGGTGTTACCGGGGCTCACGTGGATGTGTGTGTACCGGGGGAAACTCTGGTATCACGCAATTATGCCCTTGGGCATGCGCCTTACGGAGCCGGACGGGGAGACGTGTATATTGTAAAATATGATGCAACCTGGGAGGAATATAAATCAAACTTTTTCCCAAGATGCAGTTGGTAATCGAAAGAGCGTTTGACTGAAAGGGGAGAAAACATGAGAAAAAGATTTTTAAAAAAATACCGTGTGATTGGACTGGTTATGCTTGTTGCTCTGCTTGCAGGAGGTACGGTGCCTGCATTTGCTGCGGAGACAGATGCGCCGGCGGCCCTGTCCGGGGACAATGCAACGGAAAACGGCTGGGTTGAGAAAGACGGAGTCTGGTATTATTACATAGACGGTGTGGCGCAGACCGGCTGGAACCTTATAAAGGGATACTGGTATTATATGGATAGCACCGGAGCCATGCAGACCGGCTGGCAGAAGGTGAACGAAAAATGGTATTACATGAAAAGCTCAGGCCAAATGGTGACCGGCTGGCAGTGTATCAATACAAAGTGGTATTATTTTGCCAGCTCAGGCGCTATGCAGACCGGCTGGATCACAACCAGCGGAAAGTGGTATTATCTGAGCTCTTCCGGTGCCATGGTCACCGGAGCCTGTAAAATCGACGGTAAAACCTATTGCTTTGACGGTTCAGGTGTGATGTTAAAATCAGGCTGGCATAAAGTGGACGGAAAATGGTATTATCTGCAGTCCTCCGGAGCGGCTCTGACTGGCTGGCAGAAGATCAGCGGGAAATGGTACTATATGGATGCGGACGGAGTCATGCAGACCGGTTGGCAAAATATCGAAGATGAATGGTATTATCTGAATGCTTCGGGAGCCATGGTGACGGGGTGGCATAAATCAGTAGATACCTGGTATTACTTAAGTTCTTCGGGAGCTATGGTAACCGGCTGGGAGAAAATAAGCGGGAAATGGTATTTGTTTGACAGTTCAGGAAAGATGCTGACGGGTTGGCAGCAGGTTTCAGGAGAAAAGTATTACCTGACGGAATCAGGCGCAATGCTTGCCGGGGGCTGGCAGAAAATCGGTGGATACTGGTATTTGCTGCATAGCTCAGGGAAAGCGCTGACGGGATGGCAGAAGGTGAACGGTGAATGGTACTACATGGACAAAGAATCCGCAAAAATGCTGACCGGCTGGCAGGAGATCGACGGAAAGTGGTACTATCTGTATGAAGACGGCCACATGGCGCGCAATACATATATCGGTGAATACTGGGTTAACGATTCCGGCGAATGGGTGCCGGAAGAGAATACAAGTTCGGAAAATCTTGTGGCAATCCGAAAGATGTTTTATGCGGTAGAGACCGGAGGGCAGGAGTATGGCAAGTGCCGTTATGATGCTGTGACAGCTGCTTATGCCAATTCTGCCAATGAGACGGCCATTACCATAGGGGCAGGCCAGTGGTTTGCAACGGAGGCCAGAGATCTTCTGAATCTGATTCGGGAGACAGATCCGGATATGTTCGAAGAACTGGATACTGCAGGTATTGCATATGATCTGGACAATGCAGACTGGAAAAACTATGACATTGATCCGGAAGGCGAGAAGGGGCAGTGTATAAAAGCGATCATTGACACTCCGGTAGGCAGAAAATGTCAGGATCAGATGATGGATGAACAGATTCAGTATTATCTGGAAACAGCGGAAAATGCAGGCATCACAGAACTGGGCGGTCAGGTCATGTACGCAGAGACCATGCACTTGGGCGGCAAAAAAGCGGCAGACCGTATTCTGGGCCATTGTGAAAAACCCTACACGGCAGACACGTATTATGTTGCTGTAACCACCACCTGGCCGGAAGATGCAGAACTCAATTCGCCGGTGACAGATTACAAGACGAGACATAAGAAAATCTACGGCTGGATTAAAGAATATCTGAAATAAAAGACTGGCTCCATAAGAAATGTGATTGTTTCTTATGGAGCCATATATCATAAAAGCAAGTGAGAAAAAAGTGATAGTTCATTGTTAAAGGATTTAATTTTGTACGGGATGAAGTTGATTTTCAGATGACAGAAATAAAAGTTTTGCAAGTTAAAAATTTTTTAAAATAAGTATTGACAAAATACGTCTTCTTTTATATAATACTTATTGTTGTGACGATGCGTGGCTCAGTTTGGTAGAGCGCTGCGTTCGGGACGCAGAGGTCGCAGGTTCAAATCCTGTCGCATCGATTAAAAATAGGATGAGTACGATGTACTCGTCCTATTTTTAATTTATACTGTAGTATTTATACTGCGGGACCCACACCGGAGCAAATACCCGTGCGGGCGCAGAGGGTGCTGCGTGCCGGTGGCACGCGTTTAGCACGGACCGGAGCGAAGCGTAGACCGCAGGTTCAAATCCTGTCGCATCGACTTCTAAAAAACGGGGAGCATATCAAGGGTTAAGCAGACCTTAGATGTGACAGCCCCATTTTTTGCGCGTATATTATGTTCCTGACAGGAAAGCCGGAAGGTGAGTGCGAAGTTACCGTTCCGGTAAAATAGAGAAAGAACTAAGAATAGCCGTACCTGCACTTCGGGCAAGTAATATGCTGCGGAGTGCAGGACGGCTATTTCTTATGTTAATAATTAGAATTGCTGCAACAGGCAAGACAAATGTTAATATGTTGCCGTTATGTGTGATTTATTTATATTTACGAACGATGGCAGCCATCTGCTCCCATTTTTCCTCCATATCTTTTACCAGCTTGAACTGTGTACGACAGCGATCCAGATTGTGTTCCGGACGATGAATCTTGAAGTAATGGTCTCCCTCCAGGTAATCTGTCAGAAAACGCATACCGCATTCAAAGGTCATAACTTTGGCACCCATGGGAAGCAGTTCGATTTCTTTTTCGGTAAGGCGTCCTTCGCATCCCTCCAGGAAACCTTTTACATAGATTTCAAACAATTCCAGATTGCAGCTTACTTTATTCAGATCTTTTTCGTCTTCGGCTGCTGTGCTGGCACCGAAACGGATGGAATCACCGAAATCGTTCATGGCCAGGCCGGGCATTACGGTATCAAGGTCGATGACACAGATACCTTTTCCGGATTTGTTGTCAATCATAATATTGTTCAGCTTTGTGTCATTGTGGGTTACGCGAAGCGGGAGTTCACCGGCTTCCAGAAGCTGTCCGAAGACTTTTGTCACATCCTCACGATCGAGAACAAACTGAATCTCTTCCTGTACGTCTTTTGCACGTCCCACAATATCTTTGGAAACGGCCTGCCTGAAAACTTCAAAACGCGCTGCGGTATCGTGGAAGCCTTTGATGGTCTCATGCAGGGTGTCTGCCGGATAATCTGCCAGCATTTTCTGAAAATGTCCGAAGGATACGGCACTTTCATAGAAATCTTCCGGTTTTTCGACCTGATCGTAGCTGGTGGCATCGGTGATCAAGATGTAAGCACGCCAGTAGCTGCCTGTGCTGTCTTTGTAATAAGGTTTACCGTCTTTTGACGGAATGACGGTCAAAGTCTCACGGTCAGGGTCACCGCCATTTTCCACAATGATCTTGCGCAGGTAGGTTGTCACGTTCATAATATTTTCCATTAATTCCACCGGCTGATTAAAGATATCTGTATTCATGCGCTGAAGGATCCGGGGACTATTTGCTGTGAAAGTCAGAAGATAGGTGTCGTTGATGTGGCCGTTTCCGTAACTTTCAATGTGAAGCGGAGCTTCGGGGAAAGCAAAATTTTCCACCGCTTCCTGCAATTGTTTTTCTGTTATTGCGTTCATTTTTATTCCTCCCATAATTTTTCCGGATAGATTCCGTTTTGTTTCATTTCCTTTATTGCACGTTCGATTACCGGTTTATCCTGCCGATAGGTTACGCCATACCAGACATCTTTCGTTGCAAGAACTTCAACGGTGGCTTTTCCTTCTTTTAAAAGCCGGCTGACAACGGAGGGAAGGAAATATTCGCATTTTAAAGGATTTTTCTCAAGATTGTTTTCCAGAAATTCGGAAAAACCGTTTTGTATTTCGGTCAGAATACTTTCGGTAAATCCCCACATATTCATGGAAACAATGGTGTCGTCGGCAAGGGAGTTCCAGGTTTTTCCGTCGTCTTCAGTATAAGCGATTCCATCTGTATGCTTTTCGATCCGTGTCCGCTCTGTGACTGACATCAGATAATTATCCTGATCCAGTTCGCAGACGCCTCTGGCTACGTGTCCGTTGTCGGTAACCGTATTTTTCAGCTGATATCCGACCATGGTATAGCGCATTTTTTCATCATCTTCGTGAGAAGAAAGATAATCAAAAATCTGCTGAAAAGCATGTACTCCGTAATAATCGTCAGCGTTGATTACGGCAAAAGGACCGTCAATCTGTCCGGCTGCGCTCAATACTGCGTGAGCAGTACCCCACGGTTTGGTGCGGCCTTCCGGCATCTGAAAACCTTCCGGCAGGTTCTTCAGATCCTGGTATGCATAAGATACTTCCATAAGTGATTCCATACGATTTCCGACAGCCTCTTTGAAATCTTCTTCATCTTCTTTTTTGATGATAAAAACAACTTTTTCAAAGCCTGCCCGTTTGGCATCATAGATTGAGAAATCCATGATGATATGACCGTCCTGATCAATGGGATCGATCTGTTTCAGACCGCCGTAACGGCTGCCCATGCCTGCTGCCATGATGACTAATACTGGTTTTTTCATTGGAATAATACCTCCCTGAATTCTGTAAAAATATTGCTCTGGCTTCTTTTATGAGATTATTGTAGTATATAGATAAGAAGTAATCTTTGCACGATTTTGGCTTTCATTTACATTATCAGCTTGAATTGTTACAAGTTATTTTTTCAGCATTTGTAAAGCTTTTTTTCGGAAAACAGCAGTGGGTGAAAGGATCGTAAACAACAGCTGATTGTGTAAGGCGGCTTATGAAAAACGGGGCTGAAATAGTCAGCTCCGACAGGAGACGATGGAATATGGAATATACAGGAATTACATGCAGCGAAGTTTTGGTTATTGATAAGCTGTATTCGCTGCATTACTTTGAGTACATGAGTTCTTTTTATTTTCCGGGCGAGGAACATAATTTCTGGGAATTTATCTGCGTGGACAAAGGAGAAGTAATCATCGGCGGCGGAGATCGCACAATCCGGTTGAAAAAGGGGGATATCGCGTTCCATGAACCGGGAGAATTTCATTGGGTCAAGGCTGACGGGAAAATAGCGCCGAATCTGATTGTTGTGTCTTTTTCCAGTGACTCGGAAATGATGGATTTTTTCAGAAAGAAATTTTTCGTGATCGATAACAAAGAGCGTCAGATTCTTGCAGACATGATACGCCAGGCCCGGATATGCCTGAAAGGCCGCCTGGATGATCCTTACCAGAAAACGCTGTTTTTGAATGATGGGCTTATGCCCGGTTCGCTGCAGCTTCTTTCCATGTATCTGCAGCAGTTTTTATTACTTCTGTACCAGCGGAATCAGGAAAATAAAGAAATGGTTCGCGAAATAGGCGTGGTATATGAAAAGACCAGTAAAAAAAATTATGACAGGGAGCTGTTTGAACGGATCACCGGATATATGGAAGCGAATCTGTCCGAACATCTGAGCTTGAAGCAGATCTGCCAGGATAATTTGATCGGAAAGGCAAAATTACAGAAGATCGTCCGGCAGGAGACAGGAATGGGGATAATCGATTATTTCGTGAATCTGAAAATTGAGGCAGCAAAAGACTATATCCGTTCAGAACGGATGAATTTTTCGCAGATAGCGGAGATGCTGGGCTATTCTTCCGTGCACTATTTTTCCCGTCAGTTTAAGAATGTCACCCACATGACTCCTTCGGAATATGCATCTTCAATTAAAGCAATGGCAGAAGAGTAACTTAATTTCATATGACACATACATTTGGGACTTTTGGTTCCTGAATTTCGGCATATACTGAATTAAGCGCTGCGGATGGAAAGGGAGAGTTTCTTGTCCCATCAAATTTGGAATTTCCCGGTGATTTATCAGAAACCGGAATTACCCACTGGCTGTGAGATAACGGCGTTGACGATGCTGCTGCGTTTTTACGGTTATCCGGTCAGCAAGACCGTTATGGCTGCATCGTTTTTACCGCAGACCGGATATGTTGTACGGATCGGAGAAAATGGGAAGAAATACGGACCGGATCTCAATGCATGTTTTGTAGGCAATCCTTTTGGAAAAGGTACGGTCTGTGGTGCGGCTGCGCTGGTTGCTGCGGCAAATCGGTATCTTTTAAGCTGCGGCAGTTCTTTATGGGCGAAAAATATTACCGGGAGCCTGCCCTTGGAGCTGTACAGTCGTGTGGACAGGAATCAGCCGGTGGTCGTGATGGCCACAATTGGCATGAAGGATCGGCGTCCTGCGGAAGGATGGTATACTGCTGCCGGCAAATATGTTGACTGGAGCACCAATGATCATGGAGTGGTATTGATTGGATGGTCAAATGCTGCGGTGAGCATCGCCTGCCCTATCTGTGGAATACGGCGGTATTCCAGAATGCAGTTTGAGAAAGTATTTGCAGACAGAGGCCGGATGGCAATGGTGATTGAATAAGAAGAGGAAAACTTGCGGACAGGTGTGCCGAATGGCATATGGTGACAGCATTATCAAAGTTGGTGGAAATGGATTGTTTAAGAATGGAATGTAAAGTCGGAGCGCTGCATAAGAATTATGGAATGGGACTATGAAGGAGAAAACTATGGCGTCTTACCGGCGTTTTGTCGCTTATGTATATCGGTACCGGAAGGGGAGAAAAGGAGACAACTGCGGATTTGTAAAGGTGGAGGCGCGAAATGGGCTCTGCACTTTCTTTCTGCGGCTGCAAGGCGTGGATATTCCGGATATGGTGCAGGTTTTTGTATTTGTGAGAAAAGAAAAAGGAGCTGACTTCCTTCTGTTGGGGCAGGCGGAGGTTAAGGATGGAATTTTGTACCAGCGACTGGACACGGATCGGCTGCATATGGCCGGAAGCGGATATACGCTGGAACAGTGCGGCGGATTGGTCTGTGTGGGAAATGGGGATTTGTATTACGGGACCGTCTGGGATAAGCACGAGACTGTGCCGCTATGGGAAGAACAGCAGGAAAATAGCCGTATACAAAATGAGAAGATTGAGACAGAGAAAGGTTCTGCGGGAGGCGAAGATGCGTCTGAGAACTCATTTTTTGAAAAAGAGACTGCGGTGTCAGAAATGAAAGCGGCCGCAAAAGTATCGGAAGCAAAAAGTGGGAAAGCTGATGCGGAAATGCCGGAGGTGAAGGATAGAAAAGCCGATGCGGAAATACCGGAGGCGAAAGATACGAAAGCTGACGCGATGGAGCATGCTCGGGAAGAGCAGGAACTCCCCGCTGAGAAAGAAAATGAGACAATTACGCCCGAGCAGAAGATATGTGAAGAGCGAACCGGAATAACAGTTCAGGAGAAAGCAAGATGGATCCGGCCGTTGGAACATGTGGAAAAGCGGCAAAACACGGATGAAAAAATGTCATTCGGAGGAGAAGAAAATTCAGCCTCGAAAAGCAGTAAACCGAAATGCTTTGAAGAAATATGGACCCATTTGCAGAAAACGTGCATGCCTTTGGAACCTTTTGAGGACGGAGGCATTGTGGAAGGCATAAAAATTGCTCCCTCCGATATCCCCTATCTTCAGGAGCAAAACTGGAACCTTGGCAGCAATCGATTTTTGCTTCATGGATACAAAAACTATCGGCACTTGCTGCTTGGAAGACTGGAAGGTCAGAAACGTTATGTTTTGGGCGTGCCAGGCATTTATGACCAGCAGGAGCAGTTTATGGCGAAAATGTTCGGATTTCCGCAGTTCAAACCCATACGTCAGTGCCGCTGCCGAGTGGGACAGTTCGGATACTGGCTCCGGTGTATCCGGTAAATATTGTTTTGAAATAGAAATGGCAGAACATATCAATCAATCCCGCGAATGCCTACCACGGGGATAGTTTTTAAGAGGAGTTGGCGGTATTCTTCCAATTCCTCTTTCGTATTTGAATGGAAGCCGCGATGTATCACCGTATCGGAATCTTTATAGGCCTGCAGATAATATGCGCTGCAGCCGGAAATCCATTGTCCGATGGTTTCAAATGTACTTTGGCTATGCAGTTCTTTTACCACTGTTGTGCGAAACTCGTAGGGTACATGTCCTTCCATAAGGAAACGGACGGTTTCCCGGATAGGGTCTGTATCCAGATGACGAATGCCGGTGGCCTGCGGGTAGCCTTCCGGAGATGATTTGATATCCATAGCAATCATATCCAGAAGATTTTTGGACACCAGATCCTTTACTATGGCGGGGCGATAGCCGTTTGTATCCAGTTTCACGGCGAAGCCCAGATTGCGGATCTGACGAATCAGGGATTCCAGACCGGAGTACAGGGTTGGTTCGCCGCCGGTGATGCAGACACCGTCAAGGATACCCTGGCGTTTTTTTAGAAAAGCAAGGATCTCTTCCGCATAAATGACAGGCTGGTTTTCGGGGTCAAGTACCAGATCCCGGTTGTGGCAAAAAGGGCAGCGAAAATTGCAGTTGCCCAAAAAGATGGTAGCGGCTACCTTACCTGGGAAGTCTAATAAAGTCAGTTTATTTAATCCGTGTATACTCATATCAATCGCTCATCTTTCTATAATCATGATGTTGGGGCAAAAGCATTTGACCCTGGCATCATAATCATTCAGGTACAAATAATTCTATTCCTTAGTGCTTGATTTTGCAAGGAAAACCATATATAATAGACAGGTATGCAGGAGGAATCCTAATATGACCAGAGATGAGCGCTATATGAAAGAAGCCATCCGTCAGGCGAAAAAAGCATATGCCATAGAGGAAGTGCCTATCGGCTGCGTGATTGTCTATGAAGATCATATTATCGCAAGGGGCTACAATCGCAGAAACACAGATAAAAATACACTTTCTCATGCAGAACTGAATGCCATCCGAAAAGCCAGCAAAAAGCTGGGTGACTGGCGGTTGGAAGGATGCACCTTGTATGTGACGCTGGAGCCCTGCCAGATGTGTGCAGGCGCTATTGTGCAGGCGCGCGTGAGCCGGGTCGTGATCGGAAGCATGAATCCAAAAGCCGGATGCGCCGGCAGCGTGCTGAATCTTCTGGAGATGGAAAAATTTAACCATCAGGTGGAAGTGGAGCGCGGTGTGTTGGAAGAAGAATGCAGTACCATGCTGAGCGGTTTTTTTAAGGAGCTGCGGGTGCGCAAGGCGGAGCGAAAGAATCAGGCGAAGGCAGAGGAAATGGCTTAGGAAAAGACAAAAGCCTCAGAAAAAGGCGGAATTAAGGTTCGGAAAGAAATTCGAACCGGGATGGACTGCAGCAATTAAATAATTTTATGGAGACGTACCGAAGTGGCCGTAACGGGGCTGACTCGAAATCAGTTTATCGGTTTTAACGCCGGTACGAGGGTTCGAATCCCTCCGTCTCCGTTTAAAACGATGAAAATGCCAGATATTGTCTGGCATTTTCATCGTTTTTTACGTACACCATATGGCGCATGTTATTTTTTATAGGGAATTGTATCCTTCGAAACAAATAACGTTTCGCGCGGATCGCACAGTGTCAGAACTGAAAAATAATGCAAAACGATCCGACGCAGAAAAAACTGCCGGGATTCTTTCCCCGGCATTGGACCGGAAAACAGATCATTGCTTCCGATAAGCGCTGGGCGTGCTTCCGAAATAGTTTTTAAAAGCTTTGCGAAAATATCCCGTATCCAGATACCCCAGTCGCTCCGCAATCTCATCAACGGACAGGGTGCTTTCCAACAGCCAGGTACAGGCCTGTTCCATTTTTTTTCCGGTATAAT
The DNA here is from genome assembly GCA_022767285.1 of Lachnospiraceae bacterium. GTDB lineage: Bacteria > Bacillota > Clostridia > Lachnospirales > Lachnospiraceae > JALENY01. Next base: position 74,417 of record JALENY010000025.1, read on the forward strand.
ATTGCATAGGAGAAATACCATACCATTTTTTAAACATATGACTGAAGTGATATTTCCCCATATTGGCTTGTGCGCTGATTTGATCAAGGGTAAGATTGCCATGCAGTTGCTTTTCCATGAAATTCGCTGCTTTCTGCAGTTCAAGAGGAATCTTGGAATCCTGATAAGTGCGGGCAGGGGCGCTGCCCAGAATTTTCATGAGCAGCCCATACATGTGGCTGGCCAGCTCCGTTTCGCTGCATCCGGATTCGGTCAGTGAAAAGTTCTTCAGAAAGTCCTGTTCTATCTCGGGAAAGTGATACAGGCAGGGAAGGGAATCGTTTCGCTTTAACATCTCTATGATACCGTCGGTTCCGGCTCCGCGAAAATGAAACCATAACAGATGGGCAACATCTTTATGATCGGAATAGTACAGGTGTGGATCCATCAGGTTGAGAATGCCCACATCGCCTTTGTGAAGAGTATAGGAATGCCCGTATTGTTCAAGGTAAAAGGTGCCCTGATGGATATAGATGGCAAGATGATTAAAGAATGTTCGGCGGTCAATGCGGAAATCCGGATCGGCAGTATAGGCCATTCCGTCAGATACCAGCAGAGACTTTTCTGCCCAGGGGGCAGGTGTGCGGAAATAAGAGTAGTGATAATAATCTTCAGCGTTCATTGCGGCCACAAGAAAATACTGCTTTTGGGCAAGTTTTTTCCTGTCCTTTCTTTTGATAATTATTTATAGTGAATTACAGAACCGGTGGCTCAAGTTCCGATCGATTCGTTATAAGTATTTCTTCAGGTTTTGATCCATTCATTTTTCTGAATAATATTTTACCGAATTTGCCGGGAGAGTCAACAATATTTTACGGGAGGTTTCACGATGAATCAGGATATTGCTATATTAAGGGACTTAGCCAATCAGTATATGCAGATTGCTTATGGCCCGGATCAGGAAAATGTATGGGAGCTGCATGCGAGTGTTAACGATCTGTGTCCGCAGAGACCGATTGTTCTTATATCTGAATTGCCCTGGCACGAGTTGAATATAGATGGATTTCTCACATTGCGGTGCCAGGATCCGGAACTTGCGCAGACAGAGGACTATCTGAGAAAAACAATTTTTCAGCACAAATATTTTCCGGGAGATATGATGGTCAAACCATATTGCCCGGTGGATAAGGTCATACACACAACCGGAATCGGCGTGGAGGTTAAGGAAGAAACTGTGTCTACGGATAAAAACAACGGCGTTGTATCACACAGATATGAAAACCAGTTTCACAGCATGGAGGATGTGGAAAAACTGCATAATCAGGTCATCACATATGACAGAGAGGAATCTCTGCGCCGGTATGAAAAAGTTGCAGAGGCGATCGGCGATATCCTGCCGGTGAAACTGATTGGAAGCGCCACAGGTTACGGCCTGGGACATATAGCATGGGATATTATTTCCACCTATATGAGTGTAAATGATTTACTGTATGCGCTGATGGATGAACCGGAAATGATGCATGCTCTGGTCGGAAAGCTTACAGATATCTTTCTGGATACGATCCGGCAGTACGAGGAATTGAATTTGCTCGATCCGGATAACCCATACTGCCACAGCTCAAGTGCTGCTTCACGGGATCTGCTGAAAACATCGATTGATTATCGCCATGTGAAAGCAAAAAATGTGTGGGGCAGAGGATTGGCTCAGATTCTGGCCACGGTATCCCCGGATATGCATGAAGAGTTTGAGATACAGTATGCAATGCGTGCGATGGAATCCTTCGGTCTGGTTTATTACGGGTGCTGCGAACCGTTGGACAACAAAATTGATATTGTCAAGAAAATACCGAATTTGCGAAAAATATCCATTACTCCATGGGCGGACATAAATCGGTCGGCGGAGGCGATTGGAAAGGATTATGTTATTTCAGCGAAACCGAATCCGGCAAATCTGCCTTATGCGGCTTCTAATCCGGAGTTGATTCGCAGGGAGATCCGGGCGCTGATCGATGCATGCAGGAAAAATAACACACCATGTGAAATTCTTCTGAAGGACATCAGTACTTCCAACTATAATCTGGAAAATTTGATCGTGTGGAACAGAATTGCGAAAGAAGAAGCAGGGGCTGTATAACCGAGAATGCGGCAGCGGTGAAGATCGAAGATGGTACCATCTCTTTCTATTGACGTGCTTCTGATGTGTTTGTTATGATAATACTGCAAAAGACTAAAGAAGCTGTTCTATACTTTGGGTAAAGTTTCCGCAGGACACTAATAACGAATATACAAATCTGAATAGTTAAAAGGAGTGTACAACCTATGAAAAACGTATTGATCGTAGTAGATATGCAAAATGATTTTATTGATGGCGCATTGGGTACAAAAGAAGCCGTTGCGATTGTGCCGAATGTGGAAAAGAAAATTGCGGAATTTGAGGGGGATGTGATCTATACGCAAGACACCCATTTCGAAGATTATATGGAGACTCAGGAAGGGAAAAAACTTCCGGTTCCTCACTGCATAAAAGGTACGGAAGGATGGAAACTGGCACCGGGCATTCTTGCCCTGTGTGAGGCCAAAAACAGCCGTACGATTGAGAAAATAACATTCGGATCAAAAGAACTGCCGGGGCTTCTGAAGGAGAACTATCCGGAAGGCCCGGATGAAATCGAGCTGGTGGGACTGTGTACGGATATCTGTGTGATTTCCAATGCGATGCTTTTGAAAGCCTGGTTTCCGGAAGTAAAGATTACGGTGGATCGTTCCTGCTGCGCCGGAGTGACGTCGGAGAGCCATAAAAATGCACTGGAAGCTATGAAGATGTGTCAGATAAACATTAAATAAATTAAGAATAATTAAGGGACTGCCGCATGCGACAGTCCCGATTTTTCTTTTTGCGTGCGCCGCACTTCGAACCGTATCCCCAGACGTTACCTCTACAGTTAACTCGGCCCAGGCACCCTCACGGCACACAAGAGGTTCTGCTTAGTGCTGCTGTATTCCTACCCTGACACGGTTCACAGATTCCTGTTGCGTAAGACCCGGACGTCAACGCCACTTATAAAGGGCAGCTCCACAAATATCGGCCCTCGGATTGGCATCACCCCTGCTATAGCGGATTGCAGGTTCAGGGCACCGCTAACTCCCCGGCTGCACGGACTTTAAGTATAGCGGAAAATTCTGAAAATGTCAATAAATACTTCGACCTTACTTTTTTCTTCTTTTACATCTTCTTTTTCCTTCATGATTCTCTCTAGGGGAATATTGTATTGCTTTTGTTAAAAAGTCTCAAAAGTAAATGTTTTCTGTACTTGGTTCAATTGAGCACATCAAGATCACTATGATATTATCAAGACAAATATATAAATATAAATAAATAGTATAAACAAATAGAAAAACAAATGAAAATAAGGAGAAACCAGGATGGAAATACAATATTTGACAGAAAGATATGAACAATTTTGGCAGTGTAATAATTCGACACCTATTCTGCTGCTTAGAGGAACAAAAGGGGAAATTAAGCCATGTTCCCGGATGCCGGACAACATAAGAGACCGTTGGCTGGATATTGATTACCTTATCGAGAGTGAACGAAACCGTCTTGCAAGTTCCTTTCATCTCGGTGATGCATTCCCTTTGGTGAATCCGAACCTGGGGCCGGATATCTTTGGTGCGTCTCTGGGTGCGGATATTGTGTTTGAAAAATGGACCAGTTTCAGTGTCCCGTTTGTACAGGACTGGACGGAAGACATTTCTTTTCATGAAGATAATTACTGGTGGCAGAAAATTAAAGAAATTACGGAAGCTTTTGTTGAGGACAGCAAGGGCGAATACATTGTCGGAATCACAGATCTGCATCCCGGAGCAGATGGACTGGTTTCCATTCGCGGACCTCAGAATTTATGTTTTGATGTAATTGATCAGCCGGAGGTGTTTGAAAATGCCAGAAAGATTCTCCTTCCTGCTTTTCAGAAACAGTTTGAGGAGCTGTGCAAGATTACTCAGAAATATCAGAAGGGTATATCAAACTGGATGGGACTTTATAAACAGGATCCGTGGTATGTAACTTCATCCGACTTTATCTGCATGATATCCAATGACGATTTCCAGGAACTGATCCTTCCGGAGCTGATTGAAGAAATCAGATATCTGAAAGGTAATACAATCTTTCATCTGGATGGACCGGGAGCATTAAAACATCTGGACTCGCTGCTTGAAATACCCGAACTGGCCGGAATTCAATGGGTTTATGGCGCGGGACAGCCATCTGCAAAATATTGGATGGATGTTCTGAAAAAGATTCAGCGCGCCGGGAAAGCAATCAATATCGGACTTCAGCGGGAGGATATTGAGACAATCTTCACGGAACTGGAGCCGCAGGGGCTTTCCTGCTATTTTGACTTTGAATATACAGAAAAAGAAGCACAGGAAATACTGGAATTTGCAAACAGAAAGTGCTGTCGATGAATCAATTGACGAATAAAAGAAAAAACTTCCGGAGATCAACGGAAATCAATAAGACGGAGAATTAACAAGATGAAAAAAATAATTTATGGAACTCCGGAAGAGCTCGTGCCTTCCAGATTTTGTAAAACTTTTTGCTTTCAGGAAAAACAGATTCATTACGATATAGACCGTATCCGGTATCGGCAGACGGACAGAGGTGTACGACTGGAAATCCCTCTGGATGATGGCGAAATGGTCTATGGATTTGGATTGCAGCTTCATGGTTTTAATCATAAAGGACGAAAAATTGTCTGTCGAGTCAATGCAGATGCTCCTGCCTATACAGGTGACAGTCATGCACCGGTTCCTTTTTTTGCGACAACGAAAGGGCTTGGAGTTTATGTGGATACAGCCCGTGAAGCAACTTTTTACTGCGGGTACCGGAAAAAGGAGCAGATCTCGGAAACAAGCAGACAAAAAAGACTTCCGGCCATAACTACTGGGGAATTGTATGACAATGCTCTTGCATCGGGCAGTTCAACAATGGTCATTGAAGTGCCGGCACCGGGGGTTGCCATTTACGTGATGGAGGGAAACACCATAACGGATGTGGTGGCTCAGTACAATATGCTGTCCGGCGGCGGTTGTGAAGTCCCCCAATGGGGGTTGGGGCCGATCTATCGGTGCGGAAGCCGCTATACGGACCGGGAAGTGCTGAACATGGCAGACTATTTCAGAGAGAAGCAAATTCCCATATCTGTCATCGGATTAGAACCCGGCTGGCAGAGTCAGGCTTATCCCTGCTCCTTTATCTGGGATGCGGGGCGTTTCCCCAATCCACAGGAACTGGTCGGAAAACTGAAAAAAATGGGCTATCATATCAATCTGTGGGAGCATGCGTTTGTCCACCAGGAAGCACCGTTTTATGAAAAAATAGAACCTTACAGCGGTGATTATACTGTCTGGGGAGGGCTTGTGCCGGATTTTGCTTCTGAGGAAGCAAGGAAAACATTTGCGGATCATCACCGCTTGGCACTGGTAGATGCAGGAATTGACGGATTCAAACTGGATGAATGCGATTCCAGTGACTATACGGAGGACTGGAGTTTTCCGCATTGTTCCTCCTTTCCTTCGGGACTGGATGGAGAACAGTATCATGCATTGCTGGGAACTCTGTATGCTCAGACAATTATGGATGCCCTGGGAGAGCATAAAACTCTGTCTGAAATCCGAACTATGGGAGCACTGGCCGCATCGTATCCCTTTGTCCTTTACAGCGATCTTTATGACCATAGGGATTTCATAAGGGGAACAGTAAATTCCGGATTTTCCGGAATACTGTGGACACCGTAAGTGAGGGATGCAGTTTCCAGAGAAGATTTTCTGCGTCGCCTGCAGTCGAATATTTTTTCTGTTCAATGTATTATCAATGCCTGGTATTGTAAGGAAGCTCCATGGCTTTCCTGGGACTGTGAAGAGGAACTGCGGCGGCTTCTTGAAGTTCGGATGAACCTGATTCCCATGCTGAAAGAAGCTTTTGCGAGATACCATGAAAAGGGAATTCCGCCTGTCAGAGCACTTGTTATGGATTATACCGATGATCCGGAAACTTACAATATCGATGACGAATATATCTTTTGCCGGGATCTGCTGGTGGCTCCAATTGTTTCTGGCAAAAATTCCAGAAGAGTATACCTCCCCAAAGCAGAAAGATGGTATGACTGGTGGACTGGGGAAAAGGTAGAAAGTGGGTGGCATGAAGTTATCACGGAGAATATACCTGTGTTTTGTATTCGCAGGGAATGAGAATGAAAAGAGGTGAGAGAAAATGATATCAGAAAATGAAAAACTGTATTTAAGAGAATTGGCGAAAAAACAAAAAGAACTGGCGTGTCTGCCTATTATGGAAGAAAGAAAACGATTATGGTATCTTCACAACGCATTAAAAGGCGAGCGCCCTATGGTGGTGATGGAAGAAGGAACCTTTCTGGAGGAAATTCTGCCGCCGCTGAAGTGTCAAAGTGAAGACGGAAGACGAATTGAGAGACAGCTTCTGCAGACGATTTTACCGGAACAGCTGTTTCAGGATGACAAAGTGGTGACTGACGAGTTCCGCGTGGAGGTTATGGTGGATTTTCGTCTGTTTGACATTGCTCTCAAGAAAATATTTGCTTCGGATGGAGTGGGGTTTCATATTGACCCGGCATTCGAGTATTTAGAAGGTAATCTGGGGCTTCTTAAGGAATCGGTATTTACCTACGACAGGGATGAAACATTGAGAAGGAAAGCTGTTGCGGAAGAAGTGCTTGGAGACATTCTGAATGTGAGGCTGGTCAATACGGTAAACTGCTGGTCCTTTGCATTGACAGAACATATTGTGTTCCTTATGGGAATGGAAAATATGTTTTGCGCCATGAAGACAGAAGAGGATGAATTCCATATGCTGATGTCAAGGCTGGTGGAAGAAATGATCCATTTCCTTCGCTGGCAGGAAAAACAGGATATCCTTTTCCTGAATAATGGAAATGATTACATGGGAAGCGGAAGCTTTTGCTTTTCCACAGAACTGCCGGGGGCGGATTTTAACGGAAAAGTATTGTCAAAACATGTGTGGGGACATCTGAACAGTCAGGAAAGTATCGGTATTTCGCCGGAAATGTATCATGAATTTATTGCACCGTATTATAGGAGAATGGCGGACGAATTCGGCCTTCTTTACTATGGATGCTGCGAGCCGGTTGAATTGTACTGGGATCAGGATATCTCAAAATATCCCAATCTTCGTAAGGTTTCTATTTCGCCATGGTGTAACGAAGAATTTATGGCAGAAAGACTGGCTGCCGGAAATGTTATCTACAGCAGAAAACCGTCGCCTAATTTCCTTGGTGTTAAAAAAGAGTTTGATGAGGATGCTTTCCGAAAATATATCAGACACACGGCAGAACTTACGAAAGGAGGTAAAACAGAGTATATTTTTCGGGATATCTATAAACTGCACGGAAATCTGGAAAAATTAAGAAAAGCGGTTCAGATTGTGCGGGAAGAAACAAACAGATGAAAATAGCGGAAAGGAAGGTAAAAAATGCAAAGAATATCGAAATTAAAAAAGAGAGTAATATCCTTTATATTAGTGATGTTGCTCGTGCTCACATCAACTGTTCCTGCTTTTGCTGAAACAGGTGGAACTGGAAGAGTAAATCTGGCTTTGGGCAAAAAGGTAACGGCAGCACCCGGTATGGACGTAACGGAGGATATGCTCGCAAAGGTGACGGATGGTGTCATTGCAAAAGACTGGACGTATTGTCTTTACAGTCATCAGGGATCAGAAGAGGAAAATCCAGATGTGAAGCTCTGGATACAAATTGATCTTGGAGATACTTATACGATTGATGAAATCAAATATGCGGGTGTGATTCCTGTAGCTGATGAGTATGATAATATATCCCACAACATGGTATTTCGAGTATCAAATGATCCGGACTTTAAGGATGACTCTACAAAAACTGTGTTTAATACTGATGCAAACAACTTCTTTGGTTTTGGTAAAGGTACAGATACAGAAGAACCCAGTAAGCTGGAAGGACGGTCAATAACATTTGAACCGACCAGTGCAAGATATGTGCGTTATTATCAGCATGGCTTATCACAACTTCCGGCCCCGGGTGCCAATTATGCGCCGAATGGTATGACAGTCTGTGAAATTGAAGTCTACGGAGAGGGTGGAGAAGAACCGCCAGTGGCAGAATCTCCGAACCTGGCACTTGGAAAAACGGTAACCGTTGCACCTGAAAATATGGAGAATGTAACGGAAGAACAAAAGAAATTTGTAACGGATGGTATCATTGACAAGGACTGGACCTGCTGCCTTTACAGTCATCAGGGTTCTGAAACAGAAGATCCCAATATCAAGCTTTGGGTTCAGATCGACCTGGGAGACAGTTATGATATCAGTAAGATCGTATACTCCGGCGTTATTCCGGTAGCGGATGGATATGATAACATATCCCACAATATGGTATTTCGCGTCTCAAACGACCCCGATTTTGAGGATGGTTCCACAAAAACTGTGTTTAATACTGACGCAAACAATCTGTTTGGCTTCGGAGAGGGTACAGATGAGGAAGAACCCAGCAAGCTGTCAGGCCGTGAAATTACTTTTGAACCGACCAATGCAAGATATGTGCGTTATTATCAGCATGGCTTATCACAGCTTCCGGCCCCGGGTGCCAATTATGCTCCCAACGGCATAACTGTCTGCGAAATTGGGGTATACAGTCAGAAAATAGTGACTTTCGTTTACAACGACGGTACTGATACTGTTACTAAGGTAGGTGTAGATGCAGGCAATCGAGTCGTACGTCCGGAAGAACCGATTTCTTCTACACTGGGACTTCGTTTTGACAAATGGACCGTAGATGTTGCCGGTGGTGAAGAATGGGATTTCTCCCAGCCGATTACCGATGATCTGACACTGGTAGCAAACTGGAAAGAAGTTGGAATACATACCATCCGCTTTGACAGTGATGGCGGTACTCCGGTAGATGATATTCAGGTGACGGACGGACTTGGTATTACGAGACCGGAAAATCCGGAAAAAGATGGCTATGTTTTTGCTGGATGGAGACTGAATGGTGATCCGTATTTCTTCGGAACTCCTGTTACAGAAGATATTCTGCTTACTGCGGTATGGGTAGACCCGCCTGCTGCAAATGCAGTGACGATTCATGCTGGTTTGATGGATGTGGTGCTGGACAGCCATGGACGTGTTACAAATATTATCAGCACACTGGATGGTACCGATTATAGTACGGCTGAACCGGATGGTGAGTTAAGAAGTCTGGTCTCACTGGTAGCCGGGTATAATATTGAAACTCCGACCGGCGTTCAGTATGATGAAGAAAATGGGAAACTGGTATTTGACTTTGCCACAATCAAAACACAGGCAGCAATAACACTGATTGATGAAGGAGATTATACTTCTCTGACCCTGTCTGATCTGCAAAAACCGGAAGTCGTTTCTGTGCAGGCAATTTTATGGGGACCCCTTAAGAATACCATTAAAGATGGTGCTTTAAGCACTGGTGTGGCATATGATGACAGTTTTGCTATCGGAATGCATATGCTGAATACGAAGACAGTTGGCGGATGGCCGAACGAATTTAAAGATGATTTTTATCCGACAAATTATTCTTCTACTGAAGTGCGTCAGGGAAATGAGGTAATTTATTCTAATTCGGGTGCATTTTCCACCTGGGGCAGCGCGATTTCCGGTTACACCTGGGATTATACACAGGATACCATGAGAACAGTAGCTTTGTTTTCGGAAGTGCCGCAGCTGATTCCGGCTATGACAAGTGAGCATATTACGACGGGATATCATGTTGAGGAAAATGCCAGCATGATTGGTTCTTCCGTTGGCCTTTACGGTACCCGTAAAGATAATATACTGAATGTCATTTCTAATATTCAGCTCACAGAAGGTCTCCCGCATCCGACAATTGACGGAGAGTGGCAGAAAACATCCATAAAAACAGGTCAGGACTTTTTGGTATTTACCGATGCTATCTGGGGTAACCTGGAGAATGATATTAAGATGGGACTGGATTCCGGTATTAAATATCTGTATGGTCAGTATGGTGTAGGCGGTCCTTGGGCCGGAGATGGTTCATACGAATTTGACAGTCGGTTTGGAGGCTCTGATGAAAATGCGAAACAGATGGTGGAACAGGCAGCGGAATCAGGCATCTATCTTGGAACCCATACTTTGACTAATCTGATTAATGCCAATACGAAATATGTAAGCCCGGAAGCTACTTCTGCATTATCGTTCATCGGACATTCCGCTTTGACCCGGGATATCTCCGTTGATGATACAACCATATATGTAGCGGATGGATATCCGTTCTCAGAAACGGTAGTGGGTGCCTGCGGCGGTAACCGCAATGTACGTATTGGTGGAGAAATCATCACTTATACAGGCTGTATGCAAATCAGTGACACAGAGTGGCAACTGACAGGATGCAGTCGTGGTGCATATAGTACACCGGTATCTGAACATAAAGCAGATGATGCAATTTACAAACTCTGGAATTATTATACTGCACCATTCGTAGGCGGTTGGGATTCTCTGGAACCTATGATTGAGCGTATGAGTGAAGTTTACGGTGACGTTGGTATTCATGCAATGTCCACAGATGCTTTTGAAGCAACCAAAATGTCAGCATACAGTACTCTGATGCCGACCGAGTTTAAAAATGGATTATATGAAAAACTGCTAGAAAAAGGAACAATGGATGGATTTATCAATGAATCCAGCAACATTGATACCAATACCTGGGATGCGATTTCACGTGTAAGCTGGGGCGAGTCAAATACACCGATTAGTACATTGATGACTTCGCTTAATTATTATCGCAAAAATTTCCTTCCGTCTATGCTGGGATGGATTTATGATTACGGAAATCACGGCGGATACGGAGAAGCTAACCTTCTGATGAACCTGTCTATGAAAGGCGGATGGGAAGCTGGTGCAGGCTGGTATGTCAATAAAGATACTTTCAAATCTTATCCTTATATGGCAGAGTGGATTAAAACCTGGAACAACGCGATTCAGCGGGGTGCTTTTGTTGTAAATGGAAAATACACAACTGAAATTCAGGATGCGATGCGGCAGGCATGGACAAATGGACGTATCTGGACTCTTACGGAAACCGTTGCAGATCAGGAATGGGTATTGCAGGAGGTAAACAAGTCAAACCCAGCAGAAACCATCGGTGACCCGATTACTCTTTATGCTACAAATGACATTGTGATTGAACAGCCGCAGAACGGTGATGTCGCAACAGACAGATCCCTGGATTATTCAAGAGCCCATGCGGGAGATGTGGTAACTGTATATGAGCAGGCATTTACCGGATATCGTATGGCAGAAGGTTCACTGACTGTTATCGGTAAAGATGGAACCAATTATGATTTGACTCCGGTAGAAGGACAAACAGGTACATACACATTCACCATGCCGGCACAGTGCGTAACAATTACTGCAGTAAGTGAAGTTGATGAGGATCCTGTTGATAAGACAGCTCTGACTGATCTTTATAATACATGTAAAGATGTGGAAAATGACAATTATACGGAAGACACCTGGAATGCATTTCAGGATGCTTTGAACAATGCGGAGACGGTGCTGAACAACGAAGAGGCAACGCAGGACGAAGTGGATGCAGCTGAAGCAGCTCTGACTAAAGCAAGGAATGATCTGGTACAGAAAGAGCCGGAACCGGTGATTGTTGATAAGAAGGCTCTTGAGGAAGCGTTGAAAAGCGCAGATGCATTGAACGAGGAAGATTATACAGCAGAAACCTGGAGCACATTTGTTGAAGCGAAAGCAGAGGCAGAGAGAGTGTTTGCCGATGAGAATGCAACGCAGGATGAAGTGGATGCAGCAGTAAAGGCTCTTACAAACGCCCAGAACAGCCTGGAAGAAGCTTCTGGAGAACCCGATGAGCCGGATAAACCACCTGTAATCAGTAATATTATTAACAGGGTAATAAAGGCTGTAGAATCATTAGTCAATAAAATTGCGGAAATTGTAAATAAGTGGTTCGAATGGATCAAATAAAGAAAGGCTTCAGGCGGCGATTTTTTCGCTGCCTGAATTCCTTTTGGCCCCCTTTTGCGTTGGAAGCTTTTGACAACCTGTAAATCAGGTGGTAGACTGATTTACAGAACACAGTAAATAGGAGAAAAATTTATTTTCGATTATACGAAAGAAGTGATGCTGCGATATGAGAGAGACACCTTTTTATTCAGCAGAAGATGATAGTTTAGATATCCATTCTTATACCGATTCCGTAGAGCAGACAAAAGAACTGCTTATTACAAACTATAATCTGGAAGAAATAAATCCTGTTTCTGCCGGATATGAAAAATGTGCGCCAAATCATTATTTTGGACCCTGGATTCGAAATCATTATATTTTTCACTATGTTCAATCCGGGAAAGGCTATTTTATTAGAGAAAAAGAGCAATACTCTCTGAAACCGGGGGATGTTTTTCTCATTCGCCCTTCTGAACTCTGTAAGTATTATGCAGATGCCAAAGAACCGTGGTGTTATATTTGGATTGGTTTTACCGGCAAACGGGCGGAAGAATTTCTTGCATCCACCATATTCAAAAATAATTGCTGCGTTGCCCATGCGCCGCATACAAAATACTTATTTTCTGAAATACAAAATGCCAGGTATGCGCATATTTCTTTGGGCTTTTTTCTGCTGTCGAAAATTTATGAACTTTTTCTTCTGCTGAATGATAAAAAGACAGAAAATGAATACGTTGAGCAGGCGCTTCATTATATCAGCACTCATTATATGGAGGATATTACTGTTGAAAAAATTGCCAAACTGCTGAATATTGATCGTCGTCATTTGGGACGACTGTTTTTGGCCCAAACAGGCATCACGCCCAAGGAATATCTGATTAATGTCCGACTTCAAAATGCAGCTAATTTATTGAGAAATACTTCTTATTCGGCGGCGGAAGTCTCCAGATTGGTGGGATACAGCGATTATTGCAGCTTTTTTAAAATCTTTAAAAAACGGTATGGGGTTACACCATCCGATTTCAATTAACTCATTTCATGGTAAATGAGAACACAAACAAAAATCTGCCTGGTGTTTTTCTCGCATATCACCCGGTGCTGTCGTGTTCACTTTTTCTTGTACAACCTTTGAAAATGATATATAATCATTCCATAGGGAATACGATACCCTTATGTGTTGAAAACTATAAAAAGATAGGATGTGACTTGAAATGAAAAGAATCGGAATGCTCACAAGCGGCGGTGACTGTCAGGCATTGAATGCGACTATGCGCGGCGTAGTAAAAGGTTTGGCAAATAACCTGGAAGAACTGGAAGTTTATGGATTTGATGACGGTTACAAAGGTCTGATCTACGGCAATTACCGTATGCTGACCTCAAAAGATTTTTCTGGTATCCTTACACGGGGCGGAACCATCCTGGGTTCATCCCGTCAGCCGTTCAAACTCATGCGTGTTCCGGATGAAAAGGGCCTGGACAAAGTTGAGGCAATGAAACAGACATATTATAAACTGCGTCTGGACTGTCTCGTCATTCTTGGAGGCAACGGGACACAGAAAACAGCAAATCTGCTGCGGGAAGAAGGACTGAACATCATCCATTTGCCCAAGACGATCGATAATGACATCTGGGGAACGGACATGACATTTGGCTTCCAGAGTGCAGTTGATATTGCAACAGCAGCGATTGACCAGATCCATACCACGGCTTCCTCACACGGACGTGTGTTTATCGTGGAAGTTATGGGACACAAAGTCGGCTGGCTGACTCTTCATGCAGGTATTGCAGGCGGTGCAGACATCATTCTGATTCCGGAGATACCTTATGATACCAACAAAGTGATCGAAGCGATCAACAAACGCGCGAAAGAAGGAAAACGGTTTACGATTCTTGCAGTAGCAGAGGGTGCCATTTCCAAAGAAGAGGCAAAGCTCTCCAAAAAAGATCTGAAGAAAAAGCTGGAAGATGATGCGAAAAAATATCCGTCGGTTTCTTATAAGATTGCTCAGAAAATTGAAAAGGCCACCGGCCTTGAGATTCGTGTGACCGTTCCGGGCCATACACAGCGTGGCGGCAGTCCCTGTCCGTATGACCGAGTTCTTTCCACAAGAATCGGTTCCCATGCAGCAAAACTGATCCTGGAAGAAGATTATGGATATATGGTCGGCATTGTGAACGGTAAGATGAAGAAAGTACCGCTTGCAGAATGCGCCGGAAAATTAAAAGAAGTTTCCCCGAAGGATCAGACCATAGAAGCGGCAAAGCGAATCGGCATCAGTTTTGGCGATTAAGAATTAGAGGAGATTATACATGAGCTATACAGCCCTTTATCGTAAGTTCCGGCCTGACAGCTTTGAAGAGGTAAAAGGGCAGGAACACATTGTTACGACGTTGAAAAACCAAATAAAGGCGCAGAGAATAGGACATGCATATCTTTTTTGCGGAACAAGAGGTACCGGGAAAACAAGTGTGGCAAAAGTATTTGCCAAAGCGGTAAACTGTGAACATCCAATTGATGGAAGTCCCTGCGGCACCTGTGCGATGTGCCGGGAGATTGCGGCAGGAACTTCCATGAATGTCATAGAAATTGATGCGGCTTCCAACAACGGTGTGGATAATATCCGTGAGATCCGTGAGGAGGTCACCTATCGCCCGACCCGGGGCCGATATAAGGTATATATTATAGACGAGGTTCATATGCTCTCCACCGGTGCGTTCAATGCACTTCTGAAGACGCTGGAAGAACCTCCTTCTTATGTCATCTTTATTCTCGCAACTACAGAGGTGCATAAGATACCGGTCACTATATTGTCCCGCTGTCAGCGGTATGATTTTAAGAGAATTACCGTCGAGACCCTGATGAACCGCATGCAGGAGCTGATGGATCACGAGCAGGTACAGGTGGAAGAAAAAGCGCTGCGCTATATTGCGAAAGCCGCGGATGGCGCCATGCGTGATGCTTTAAGCCTTCTGGATCAGTGTATTGCCTTCCATCCGGGGGAAGTTCTGACTTACGACAGAGTTCTGGAAGTCTTGGGGGCGGTTGACACAGAGGTCTTTGGGAAACTGCTTCAGAAGATTTTGCAGCAGGATGTGACCGGAAGCATTGCTTTACTGGAAGACATGATCATTCTGGGAAAGGAAATCGGCCAGTTTGTGACTGACTTTACCTGGTATTTGCGAAATCTGCTTCTGGTAAAAACTTCAGATGAGCCTTCTGAGGCGGTGGATGTGTCCACAGAGCAGCTCAGAGAATTGCAGCAGATCAGCGAAAACGTGGAGGTGGATACTCTGCTGCGCTATATCCGCGTCCTGTCAGAATTGTCGAATCAACTGCGCTATACGACTCAGAGGCGAGTTCTCGTGGAAATCGGATTGGTAAAACTGTGCAGACCTCAGATGGAAGTCAGCCAGGATGCGCTTTTGGAGCGGATCCGTGTCCTGGAGGAAAAACTGGAGAAGTGGGAGAGCAATCCGCCGGTTCTGATGACCGGACAGACAGGTGCAGCATTTTACAATGGTGCATCCGGTAACAAGGAAGGGGCAAATCTGCAAAAGGCAGCTCCGAAAAAGGAAAAGCCACCCATGGCGGCACCGGAAGATCTGCAGCGGATCCGGGCGGAATGGAAGACCCTGGTGGGCCAGACGGACGGCATGCTGAAAACAATGCTCAATACCGCTGTTCCGAAATACAACGGTGTTACAGGTGAAAATAAATTGTATATTGAATTTGCCAATCCGCTGGCACAGAACTATGTGGATCGGCCGGATGCGAAACATTTTATGGAAGAATTGATAGCCGCGCGGTATGGAAAAAGTGTGGAAGTGGAGATGCGTCTCGCAGGGCAGGATCAGAATCAGGCGCTGAGTGAGATTTCTGTGGATGAACAGATCCGGGAAAAAATTCATATGGATGTAATAGTAGAGGAGGAATAACACAATGGCAAAAAGAGGTGGATTCCCGGGCGGTATGGGTATGCCCGGTAATATGAACAATCTGATGAAACAAGCTCAGAAGATGCAAAAACAGATGGAAGAGAACCAGAAAGCTCTGGAAGAAAAAGAGTTTACTGCAGCTGCCGGCGGCGGAGCAGTGGAAGTGACGATTTCCGGTAAAAAAGAAGTGACAAAGGTAAAACTGGCTGAAGAAGTGGTTGATCCGGATGATATCGAGATGCTGGAAGATCTGATCATGGCGGCGACAAATGAGGCACTTCGCAAAGTAGAGGTGGAAAGTGCAGCGGTCATGTCCAAACTGACCGGAGGTATGGGTGGTTTCGGTGGACTATTTTAGCGGATATATCAGCAAACTGATCGAGCAGTTGTCGCGCCTTCCGGGCATTGGTCCAAAGACTGCCCAGCGGCTGGCTTTTCATATCATCAGTATGCCGGAAGAACAGGTCTTCCAGCTGGCGGAGACCATTGAAAAAGCAAAAAGTAATGTACAGTACTGTTCAGAATGTTTTACGCTGACCGATCAGGAAAAATGTCCCATTTGCAGAAGTGAAAACCGCAATCATAAAGTGATTATGGTGGTGGAAACCCCTCGTGATCTGGCCGCCTATGAAAAAACCGGAAAATTTGAGGGCGTTTACCATGTACTCCACGGAGCGATTTCTCCGATGATGGGGATCGGTCCGGATGACATCCGTCTGAAAGAGCTGATGCAGCGACTGCAGGGAGATGTGGAAGAAGTCATCATAGCGACCAATTCCAACCTGGAAGGGGAAACAACAGCTATGTACATCAGCAAATTAATAAAACCTACAGGTATCAAAGTCAGCCGGATCGCCAGTGGTGTTCCGGTGGGAGGCGACCTGGAATATATTGACGAGGTGACACTTTTAAGAGCCCTGGAAGGGCGTGTGGAATTGTAATGGCGAAAAAGAAAGTAACTTCTGAGGATGTAGCCAGGGCGGCGGGTGTCTCCCAGGCCACAGTCTCTATGATACTCAACAAAAAATACAATGTTTCTTTTACCAGGGAGACTATCGAGAAGGTGGAGCAGACAGCCAGAGAACTGGGCTATCATGTTCCGTCTCAGCGCATGCGCAAAAACCGCAGTGCAGGAAAACTGATCGTTGTATTCTGCCCGACGCTTACGAACCCCTACTATGTGACGCTGCTTCAGGGAATCGAAGAACTGGCAAAAGAAAAGGACTATAATGTGTTGGTATGCAACACGCAAAGGGATCTGAAGATAGAGGAACAGAATCTGAAACTGATGGAATCCGTCCGGCCTGCTGGCATCATATATACCTGCAACCCCAGTAAGGTGTATATGAAACGGGTGGAAGAACTGGCAAAACAGATTCCTTTAGTTATTATTAACAACCGCGAGACCATACTGGAGATCGACGCGGTGGCACTGAATAACACAAAGCCGGGCAGACTGATGGCACGCCATCTTCTGGAACTGGGACATCGAAAGGTGGCATTCATATCGCCTCCGCTGACGGACCGGCAGCAGCAAAGATCAAAACGTGTGCAGGGATTTCTGGAAGAGTTTCGGGAAGCCGGATACATTGACGGAGTGATCGTGCGCGCGGCGAATCCGGACACCGATGCGGTGATCCCCAACGTGGATTCAGAATATAAGATGGGTTATGAACTGACAAAAGAGTTGATCCGGGAACACCGGGAACTGACCGCTTTCGCCTGTATGAATGACATGATCGCTTTTGGTGTCATTGATGCCCTGACAGAAGAAAAGTTTAAGGTTCCGTCTGATGTATCGGTAATCGGCTGTGATAATACGCTGTTTTCTTCCTTTCGTGGTATATCACTGACGACAATCGAACATTTTGTGCCTCTGAAAGGCAGAGATGCCTGTGAGATCGTTCTGAAAAAAATCGCGGAACAGAAATCGGCAAAGCCTGACGAGCATCCGCACAGTATCTACCACATCGAATATGAACCGAAATTGATTAAACGCAAGAGCACAAGTTATATCAATGAAAAAAGACAACTTAAATAGATTGAGAAAAATATTAATAATATTTTTCTATGAAAAGTCTTTGAAATCAGTGATTTTTTGAAATGATCCGTGAAAATCATTTATAAAAGCAATAATATTAACAGAAAAATTTATTAATATAATTTCGGCCCTCTTGACCGAAAAAATAGTTATGGTATACTGCCTTTAGAAACGGAAAAAATAAGGCTGATGAAAAGAAAAAAATACCAGGAGGTTATCATGAATAAATTAGAACTCCAGAAGACGGCAAATGAGATACGAAAAGGTATTGTAAGTGCTGTCCATTCTGCAAAAGCAGGCCATCCGGGCGGATCTCTGTCTGCAACCGAAGTTTTTACCTATCTTTACTTTGAAGAGATGAATATCGATCCGGCAAATCCGAAAATGGAAAACCGCGACCGTTTTGTCCTTTCCAAAGGTCATACGGCGCCGGGGCTTTATGCAACATTGGCTGAGCGTGGATATTTCCCGAAGGAAGATCTGTTAACGCTTCGTCATCTGGGCTCTTATCTTCAGGGACATCCGGATATGAAACACATTCCGGGTGTTGACATGTCCAGCGGTTCTCTGGGACAGGGCGGTTCCGCGGCAGTAGGTATGGCACTGGCTGCAAAACTTCAGAAAAAAGATTATCGTACGTATTGTCTTTTCGGCGACGGTGAGATTCAGGAAGGCCAGGTCTGGGAAGCTGCTATGTTTGCCGGTGCAAGAGAACTGGATAACCTGGTGTTCATCATTGACAACAATGGTCTGCAGATTGACGGTGACATTGCAGATGTGTGTTCTCCTTATCCGATTGATAAAAAATTCGAAGCATTCAATTTCCATGTGGTCAACGTGGCAGATGGGAATGATTTTGATCAGTTAAAAGCTGCATTTGATGAGGCAAGAGCAACAAAAGGTATGCCAACCGCCATCGTTATGAAAACTGTAAAAGGGAAAGATGTTTCTTTTATGGAAAACAATGCCGGATGGCACGGCAAAGCTCCCAATGATTCGGAATACGAGCAGGCTATGGAAGATCTGAAGAAAGTAGGTGAAGCATTATGTCAGAAGTAAAGAAAATTGCAACAAGAGAGAGCTACGGTAATGCTTTGGTCGAACTGGGCAAAAAACATGATAATCTGGTAGTGCTGGATGCGGATCTTGCAGCGGCCACAAAAACAGGAACATTTAAGAAAGTATTTCCGGAAAGACATATTGACTGTGGTATCGCGGAGGCGAATATGATGGGAATCGCAGCCGGTCTGGCAGCATCCGGGATGGTGCCTTTTGCCAGCAGCTTTGCTATGTTTGCATCAGGCCGTGCTTATGAGCAGGTGCGCAACTCCATTGCTTATCCCCATCTGAATGTAAAGATCGGTGCATCCCATGCAGGTATCTCCGTAGGTGAAGACGGCGCTACGCATCAGTGCATCGAAGACATTGCGCTGATGCGTGCGATTCCGGGAATGACAGTTATTAATCCGTCTGATGATGTGGAAGCGAAAGCGGCAGTCGTGGCAGCGTATGAATTGGATGGACCGGTATACCTGCGCTTTGGGCGCCTCGCTGTTCCGGTGATCAATGACAGACCTGATTATAAATTTGAGTTGGGTAAAGGTGTTGTTCTGAGAGAAGGTAAAGATGTGACCATCGTGGCAACCGGTCTGTGCGTGGCATCTGCCCTGGAAGCAGCAGAAAAATTGGCAGCAGACGGTATTGATGCAAAACTGATCAATATTCATACGATCAAGCCGCTTGATGAAGAACTGATTATTGCAGCTGCAATAGAAACCGGAAAAGTCGTTACTGTGGAAGAACATTCGGTCATTGGCGGCCTTGGCAGTGCGGTGTGCGACTGCCTCAGCGCAAATGCACCGACAAAAGTGCTGAAAGTCGGCGTTAACGATGTATTTGGAGAATCCGGTTCTGCAGCGAAGCTCCTGGAAAAATATGGTCTGGATGGAGACGGCGTTTATCGAAGCGTGAAAGCGTTCGTATAATTCCTTCTGTGATAATTTCTGCTTGAGGCAGCAGAAGAGACAGCGGAGTGTCTTTTAGACGCTCATTGCTGTCAGGGCCTTGGGTGCATACAATTCCGGTGATGGAAATATCTCCGACCGGAGGCAGATCTTTTGATACTCCGAGTCCCGGATATAAAGGACCCGGCTGAATGAATACAGTACCCAGATGACGTCTGGAACCAAAAGAAGCATCAATGGCTATGATATGTGAAGCTGGATGCTTCTTTTTTATGCTCTCCATCTTTTGCTTTAAATTCAGAGCGTGTATGGGGTCTTTCAAAGTTCCGTAAACGCAAGCATTCGCCAGTGTATGGCGGCTTAACTGATATCCCACAAGAGGACCAAGACAGTCTCCCATTACCAGTTCTGTGCCGATACAGACAATGACGAGCTCCGGAGAAATAAGTTGTGACTTGCAGAAGAACCGGTGCTGCGGTGTTGTATCGGGACAACGGTTGCAGTTTCCTTCTTCGCGGATAGAGGGGAAGGACTGAACCCAGGCCGGATCAACGGCATCGATGTATTGGATTTGCCGGTACAGATTCCGGGAAAAGGTATAAAGTGCGTTTCTCTTTTTAGGTGATATGATTGTTTTTCTGGATTTCATAAAACAGATTCTTTGCATCTTCGAAAAAGTTTATTCAAAATGTCGAAAAGAAATCTGTATTCGTTCCCACAAAACGATAAAATCCGCAGAACAACCATGGTATTCTGGTTCCTAAAAGGGGTGAGTATATGATAGAGATCGTCTATAACAAAGAAAAGGAAACTGCTGCAGGAAACGAGGAATATTTTTGCGTTCCGAGAAACATAAGACAGATTGGACATGTACCGTCACACAACAGGATATATATCGAAGATTATGCAT
Source organism: Lachnospiraceae bacterium (assembly GCA_022767285.1). Classification (GTDB taxonomy): domain Bacteria; phylum Bacillota; class Clostridia; order Lachnospirales; family Lachnospiraceae; genus JALENY01. The sequence goes on from JALENY010000025.1 coordinate 95,293, forward strand.
ATGATTATCTGAATACCCGAGGGAAAGAGAACGATAAAACAGGAAACGCCGCAATACTACTGGGAAAATGCAACTGGAAGGAGGGCGTTTCCTATATTTTTGCTAAAAGTGCGCTGTTTATGGAAAACATGGAGGTATCAGCCGAGCATATTTCCATGACGGATGAAGTTTGGGGAAGCATTTACGAAGAAATGAAAACATATTTTCCGGGACAGGAGGTGGTTGGATGGTATCTGTCACTGCCTGGAAATGCATTGAGAATTACCGATATGATATACCGGACGCATCTGAATCATTTTGGGGGTAATGATAAGGTGCTTTTTCTGGCTGATTCCGATGAACAGGAAGAAGCTTTTTTTCTTTATCGGAACGGACATCTGGAAAAACAGGACGGATTCTACATTTACTATGAAAAGAATACGCCGATGCAGGAGTATATGCTGAAAAAGAAACCGCAGGATTCTGTGGATGGAACCGGAAAAGTACAGGATCGGGCAGTAAATGATTTTCGCAAGATCATTGCCCGTAAGAATGAAGAAAAAGAGAATCGGAAAAATAATCAGTTCATCTATGCCGCCGGCATGGGTGTCGTTGCATTGTCACTGGCTTTGGGCGTAACCTTTGTGAGCAGGCAGATGAAGCTGGGGTTGCCGGCGGACGATTCCGGAATGTCCTTTGCAGAGGGGACCGGTGAAAACGGAAATGCTCAAACTGCTGCGGAAATTATGACGGGAGCGGGTGAAGATGCGCAGATTGATGAAGAAAACAGTGTATTGAGCCGGGAAGAGCCGGAAGCAGATTTAAATTTACAGCAGGTCAACGGTGAAACCGATGTGAATGGGGATTCGGAGGACAGCAAAACGGCTTCGAACCAGACGGCCAAAGATCAGAATGCGGCTGACGATCAGACAGCAGGCGGCAGTTCAGAAGAACAGACAGCAGGTGCAACGAGCATTCTTGAGCAAAATAATGAGAATACGGAATCGGATTCCGGTCAAAATCAGAGTGACCAGGATGAACTTCCGACACAGGCGAATCCTTCCGGCACTGCAAAATATACCATACGTTCCGGGGATACGCTGAGCAGCATCAGCGTTGCATATTATGGAAATGCGCAAAAGGTGAAAGAAATCTGCAAGTTGAATGATTTAAAAGAAGATGATATTATATATCCCGGACAGGTAATTTTATTGCCTTGACACATAAGTGTTTCCTTGACTTGCTGATTTGTGGTATACTAATTAAATATTTTAACGAAAGAAAGAGCGGTGTTAAATGGAGAATTTCAAAAGCGGAATGAGCCGCATTCTGGATAAATTCAAAATGCGTGAATATAAAGAAGAACAGACCATACATGATATGGAGGCGTATAAAGAAAAAGTGCTTCGCACAAGAAAAGTTACGTATCTGAGATTGGCTGTCATAGCAGGTGCGATAATCCTGGGCGCTTTTCTTGTAAAATACTTTATTGATCACCATAAATATGACAGATATGTGGTGGAGGAGACCAGTGAAAAATCGGATACCGGAACGATGCAGTATGTGGAGCTGAGCGGGAAACTTCTGCGTTACAGTGGTGATGGCGCGGCTCTGTCCTCAGCAGCGGGAACCACTGTCTGGAACGACTCTTTCCAAATGTCATCGCCGCATATCGATATGTTTGGAACAACGATAGTGATTTATGATCAGGAAGGAACACAGATTTCCATATATAATGAAAAAGAAAAACTGGGTTCCTTCCAGACCCAGTATCCGATCCTGAAGGCCAGTGTCTGTAAGAACGGTTCGGTTGCGGTCCTTTTGGACGATTCGGAGAATACCTGGATGAATTATTACGCTCCGTCCGGAAGTCTGATCGCGTCCAGCTCAACTAATATGCGAAATCCGGGATATCCTATGGATCTTGCGGTGTCTGAGGACGGGCTTAACGTAGCGGTCGCGTACTTTGTACCGGACGGTGATACGGTGAGCAGTTATCTCGCGTTTTACAATTTTGGAGAGGAAGGGAAAAATAAGGAGGATAATCTTGTAAATGGTTTCCGTTATGAGGGAATTCTGATTCCGAAAGTAGAATATCTGGACAGTCAGACTATGGTTGCCTACCGGGAAGACGGCTTTACGATTTATAGGGGTAAATCAACCCCGGAAGAGGCGAAAAACGTGATCTTTGATGATAATATCATCAGCAGTTTCAGTGACGGCAGTCGCATCGGATTTGTATTCTCAGACAGTGCAAGCGGACATCCGTTTCGGATGGAAGTGTATGGAAAGAATGGGACACTGCAGATGGAGACGGGATTTGACCAGATTTATGATAATATTAAGATCAGCAGTGACCAGATTATTGTAAATAATTCATCTGAAGTTTCAATTTTCAATATGAAAGGAATCGAAAAGTTCAGCGGCAATATTGAGGAGGGCAATGTTGTCGAAGTTGTAAAAACCGGTTTAAACCGCTACTTGGTGGCGTACAGCGGAGGGACGATCACGATTCGTCTGAAATAGCAGGGGTATATGGAGTATGAATAAATGAGTGCGTTTAGTATGATTGTTGCTGTGTGGTGGCTGATAATTGCCGTGCGCGGATTCCGCAGAGGTCTGGTCCGGACGGCGATATCGATGGTATCCGTTTTGCTGATCATGACCATCGTTTCCGGCATCAGCCCGCTTGTCAGTGACGTTCTTGAAAAACAGACGGTTATAAAAGTGAAAATTGAAGAGAAATGTGAAGCGGCTTTGGAGGATGTCCTCCAGGGAAGGACAGAACCGGGAAAAAGCGAACAGATCAGTATTATAGAAGAACTGCCAATACCGATGCTTTTGAAAGAGGAATTGCTGGAAAACAACAACCGGGTAATTTATGACATGCTGTCTGTCGATACATTTGCGGGTTATCTGGCTGCTTTTCTGGCTTCGGCGATTGTTCAGATACTGGTTTTTCTTATTTCTTTTATTGCGGCTTCTATTATTCTGAAAGTGATTACAAATATTCTTGATCTGTTTGCCAATTTGCCGATTCTGGGAGGGATCAACCGATTAGGAGGCTTTATGCTTGGGATTATCAGCGGTTTGCTGTATCTGTGGGTGTTTTTTCTGCTTATCACGCTGTTTGGCGGAACTGAAGTTGGGGCTTATCTGCTAAAAGAAATAGCGGGAGACAAGCTTTTAGACTATCTGTATGAAAATAACCTGCTGATGCAATTCCTGATGTCCGTACTTATATAGGTAAAAATACTACATCTTGTGCAGCAAAGTTGTAAAGAGACAACTTCTGGGAGATATAAAAGTTGTGTCTTTTTTTAAAAGAAAAAAATGAAAAAAATCCTAAAAAGGTGTTGACAGATCCACTGCATGCATGCTATTATATCAAAGTTGCGTCTGACAGATAAAGATCTGCTAACAAAAACTTTTAAAAAAAGTTAAAAAAGTTGTTGACAAGCTAACGCAGCTGTGGTAATCTAAATAAGCTGACTCGTGAGGGAACAAAAAGAAACAACACAGGATCGGGCCAGAAACCACAAGAAACAAAGCACTTTGATAACTGAACAGTAAAACACATCGTATCGGAACTCATTTTAGATG
>JALENY010000027.1 GCA_022767285.1 Lachnospiraceae bacterium
ATTGACAAAATAGATTTTCAGGAATACAATAGCAAGCTAACGATAATGAATAATATGAATTTGAGGAGTGTTGAAAATGGATCAAAAAGAAAGAATGCTTGCAGAACTTCCCTATATTGCATCTGATGAAGTATTGAGCAGAGAACGCCTGGAATGTAAAAGAAGGATTTATGAACTGAATCATGTCCACCCAGATCAGTATTACAGGATTCCGGGACTGCTAAAGGAATTGTTTGGAAAAACAGGTGAGGCTGTTTTTGTAGAGCCTCCATTTCATTGCGATTATGGTTATAACATAGAGGTCGGAGAGAATTTCTTTGCAAACTATAATTGTACAGTTTTGGATGTTGCAAAGGTGAAGGTAGGGAAAAATGTCATGCTGGGGCCGAATGTGTCTTTTTATACTGCCGGACATCCGTTGCATCATGAATCCAGAAACTCCGGCTATGAATACGGTATCTCAATTACTGTCGGAGATAATGTGTGGATAGGCGGCAGCGTCGTGATTATGGCGGGAGTGTCGATTGGGAATAATGTAGTGATTGGCGGCGGGAGTGTTGTGACTAGAGACATTCCGGATGGGCTGGTTGCTGCGGGCAATCCCTGCAGGGCGATTCGCGAAATCACGGAAGAAGACCGGAAATACTATTTTAAGAAGAGAGTTTTTGATGTGGAAGTATAACAGGTATTTTGGATGCGGTTGTAAATTTAGAACCGGCTTGTCATATGATTGGGATGGAAATGGGTGGAAAAGATGGCAGCAACAAAAGATATGACAACAGGTGCTCCGGCTAAACTGCTGTTTGGCTTTTCACTGCCCTTAATTTTGGGGAATGGCGTTTGCCACCTCAGTGCTGATCTCTGTCCTTATGTTCTTATGGGGAAAAGATATTCTTTCCTTGTTCATTTCAGCAGAAGAAGTAAAGGCGGAACAGGTATTGCAGATCGCCCATCATTACTTGATGGTTATGAGCGTTTTCCTGATCATATTATATGCTCTGCATACTTATCGCAGCGCCCTGCAGGGGATGGGAGATACTGTCATACCCATGGTATCCGGAATGGTGGAGTTTGTCATGAGGGTATCTGCTGCCATATTTCTGCCGCGGTTTATTGGGCAGGAAGGCATTTTTTATGCAGAGATTCTGGCATGGTCTGGGGCCTGTGTGCTGCTGGTAACTGTGTATTACATAAGGATTGCATTATTCAAAACATAAAATGCGTATAAAATCAAACGCATGCTATTGACATAGGGATGATAGTGTGATATATTTATCGGCAGAAAGGAGGCATTGATATGGCAGAGCATGTGTCCTGCGGGATACTGATGAAGCAGATTGGAGACGAGATGCAGAAAAGGGCAGACAATAAGATGCGTTCATGGGATATGACAATGGCACAGGCAGGAGCCCTGCTGGCACTGAACGATGCCCCTGAAAAGCAGCTTTCCATGAAACAGTTGGAGAAGGTTCTATGTATTGCGCAGTCCACGACCGCCGGAATTATTTCCCGACTGGAGCAGAAAGGACTGGTGGAAGGATATGCTGATGCAGAGGATAAACGGATTAAGTTGGTGCGCATCACGAAGGTGGGGATAGACAGAGTTCTGGAAACGAAGCGGGACATGACCCAGGCGGAAGAGATGCTTCTATCGGGTCTGACCGAGACGGAACGGGAAATTCTGTATTCACTCCTTAAGAAAGTTAAGGATAGTTTAAAATAAGTGCTCACACAAAGTGAGTATTTATTTTTGAATAAATTAATAGCTGACGATCGAAGCCATGCGATTGAATTAGGAAGGTGGTTTCAATGGAAAAGAAAATGGAAAACAAAAATCTGGAAGTGTTCAGCAATGCGCCTGTACCGCAGCAGTGCTGAAAAATGTGCTGCCTGCAATGGCCGCAATGATTATGGTGCTGATCTATAATCTGGCGGATACGTTCTTTATCGGTCAGACCCATGACGATATTCTGATTGCCGCCGTGTCTCTGGCTATGCCGGTATTCCTTCTCTTTACAGCGGTAGGAACGATCTTCGGCGTGGGCAGTGTCTCAGTGATCTCCCGGGCTTTGGGAGAGGGGCGTTCAGACTATGCGAAAAAGGTGTGCTCCTTCTGTATGTGGGGCAGGGTGTCCAGCCGCTGATTGGGTTTTGCGTAGGGGCAAAGAAGTGGGAACGATTCAAAAAGATTATGAATTTCTCCCTTGTGTTCGCGCTGCTGCTCAGCGTTGTGATGACAGGAATCTGTTACCTGTTTACGGAGCAGATCGTACACGCTTTCCTGACGGACCAGACAGCGTTTGATTACGGACTGCAGTTCTCCCGCATTCTGCTGAGTACGAGCTTCCTGTTCGGCCTTTTTTATGTGCTTTGCAACGCGCTTCAGGCCATGGGTGCTGCCACGGCGGAGCTGTTCGTGAACCTGAGCCGACAGGGAATCATATACATTCCCGCAGTATTTATCATGCAGAGCCGGCTTGGCATTACGGGGTTTGTCTGGGCACAGCCCGTAGCGGATGTGCTTTCCCTCCTGTTGGTGGCGGTTCTGTATGTGTACACAATCAGGGGAATGGAATCAATAACAAAAGTCAGGGCTGTGGAAGCCAGCCAGAATGCATAGATAGGAGTTGGTGCCGAAGAATCTGGAAAAACTGTTGCGGGAAAGGTAAAGGGAAAAACAAAGGTGAAAAGGCGAAATGGGAAAGTTGCTTTTTGAAAGACGAGGTGGTATACTAAAAAAACACTTTAATAAAGTATAGGCGGTATAATATGGAAAAAAAGCAGGCAACAAACATGGAGGTAAAGAAAAAAAATAGAAATCGTGTTTTCCGGTATATTTGCAAGCATGGAATTGTTTCTAATCCGGATATTTCGTATGATATGAAAATGAGTTTGCCTACTGTGACACAGATTACAAAGGAACTGATAGAGAGAGGTTTCATTGTAGAAAACGGAGAATTGCAGTCTACGGGAGGAAGGCGTGCTAAGGCGTTATCGGCTGCGATTAATGTAAAGCAAGCTGTTGGGTTGGATATTACAAAAAATCATATTAGCTTCGTGCTTACCAACCTTACAGGTGAGATTTTAAATCATGTGCGCATTTTTCTTCCATATATCCATGAGGCAGCTTATTACTGCAGGGTAAATGAGGAACTGGAATGTTTTCTGGAGGAAAGCAACGCTGACCGAAAAAAAATTTTGGGTGTGGGAATTTCTTTTCCCGGAATCATTGATTTAGGCAGGCAGTTAATCACATATTCGCATATCCTTGAGGTGAAAATGATATCTTTTGATTCCGTGAGCAGATTTTTTAACTATCCCTGCTGTTTCTTAAATGATGCGAATGCAGGGGCTTATGCTGAAGGAATCCGTTCGGATGAACGGGAACGGTTTTTTTACTTGTCTTTAAGCAATACAGTTGGCGGGGCGATTTTTGATAATAATGGGCTCGTACAGGGAAAGCATTTCCGATGCGGGGAAGTCGGACATATGACGGTGATTCCGGATGGAAGCAAATGTTATTGTGGGAAAAATGGATGCCTGGATGCGTATTGCAGGGCAGCAATTTTGTCAGATGCGGCAGGCGGAAAGCTGGAAAAGTTTTTTAATCTGTTGGAAAAGAAAGACCGAAGGGCAGCAGAAATATGGGATGCCTATACAGGTTATCTGGCTGTGGCATTGAATAACATCCATATGATTCTTGACTGTGATATTATTCTGGGAGGATATGTGGGAAGTTATGCAGAGCCATATTTAGCGGATATATGGAATAAAGTATCAGAGCGGAATATATTTACAGAGGACCGGCAATTTGTGAATAGCTGCAGATATAAGGTTGGTGCGGCAGCTCTTGGTGCAGCTCTGGAAGTAATTGAAAACTTTGTAAGACAGATATAAGCAGCATATGATGCTTTTGCGGGAGATTTCAGAAATGGAGTCTCCTTTTTTGATGCAGTTTTACTGAAATATAAGATCTGTTTTTAAATACAATCACGAAATAATACTTGATTATTGTGAGTATATTGACGAACTTGTTGAGAATATATAAAATAAGAAACATAATAAAATAGTTTAATAAAGTATATATTAAAGAGGGCGAAAAAGGAGGGTATCACAATGGAAGGGAAAATGAAAGTTGCTGTAATGCTGGGAATCGGAAAGATGGGGTTAGAAGAACGGGATATTCCAAAAGCGAAGGATGACGAGGTGTTGGTAAAACTGGACGCTATAATCTGTGCCCGGATGTGGTGTTCTTTGCAACGCCTCCTGTGGACGGCGTATTTCAGGAATACGTTGCCCACGAAGCAGATCTGTGTTTTAAACTGCCGGATAATGTAAGTACATTGGAGGGTGCTTTGATTGAGCCTTTAGCCGTGGGATTTCATGCGGCGATTCAGGGAGAAGCACATCTTGGACAGACGGCTGTTGTTATGGGCGCAGGCTGCATCGGTCTTGTCTCTATGATGGCGCTGAAAGCAAGAGGAGTATCGGAAGTATATGTGGTTGACATTATGGAGAAGCGTCTTGAGAAAGCTCTGGAACTGGGGGCGACTGGAGTTATTAATGGAGCGAAGGAGGATGTCCTGGAACGGGTGAAGGACCTGACAGATGGAACGGGTATGGATCTGGTAATTGAAACAGCAGGCACAGAAATTACAACAAGGCAGGCGATACATATGGCTAAAAAAGGCTCTAATATCGTTCTTGTAGGATACAGCAAGAGCGGTGAGATGACACTTCCCATGAGCCTTGCGCTGGATAAAGAGGTGACCATTAAGACCGTATTCCGGTATCGCCATATTTATCCAATGGCGATCGATGCGGTTGCGGCAGGAAAAGTAAACCTGAAAGGAAGTGTAACGGACGTGTTTGGGCTGGACGAAGCGCAGAAGGCAATGGATTACAGCGTGAATAATAAAGCTGATATTGTGAAGGCTGTTATCCGTATTGCAAAATAAGAGAAGATTCTTGATGATTTTCTATACGGGCGTTTTGGGGATTAGTATGGGAGCAGTGGTAGGCTTGATGTTGTTCTCACGATTTTGGGATGCGATAAATGATCCGGTTATTGGCGGGTTAAGTGATAAAACTCATACAAAATGGGGGAGATACAGACCGTGGCTGCTGATTGCGGCACCATTGACAGCATTGGTATTGATCATGACATTTTGGGCACATCTGAATTGGCCATCCACGAGCAGAAAGCGGTTTCATAAAAAACGGACAGAGCTTCTATCCTGTGTATAGAGGCACTGTCCATTTTTCATTTTTAAGGCATGTATATGGTAAATGATTGTATGTGCTGTAAATTTGTCTACATTTTTGATAATGCGGCCTCGTCTGCAATGATCATTACATCCGGGTGAAGCTGTAAGACAGAACCTGGAACCATCGGTGTGATCGGTCCGCTAACGACTTCTTTCAGAGCCTCGGCTTTATCTTCTCCGCTTACGACAACTACAATCTTCTTCGCCATCATAATATTTTTGATTCCCATAGTCAGTGCCTGACGCGGTACATCTTCTTCCGAGTTAAAGAAACGTTTGTTGGCATGAATGGTGCTGGGGGTGAGGTCTACGCAGTGGGTATCTCTTTCAAAGACATAGGAAGGCTCGTTGAATCCGATGTGTCCGTTGCGTCCCAGGCCAAGAAGCTGTAAATCTACGCCGCCAAGCTCTTCAATCAGTCTGTCATAATCCTTGCAGAATTTCGCAACATCTGATGCAAGTCCGTCCGGAACAAAGGTACGGGATTTGTCAATATTAATATGATCAAAGAAATTCGTGTTCATAAAGTAACGGTAGCTCTGTTCGTGTTCCGGGCTTAATCCCCGGTATTCGTCCAGATTGACGCTGGATACTTTTGCAAAATCCAAATCTCCCTTTTTATACCAGTCGATTAACTGCTCATAGGTTCCCAACGGTGAGGAACCGGTTGCTAATCCAAGTACACAGTCAGGCTTCATTGTTACCTGTGCGGAAATAATGTTTGCTGCTTTTCTGCTCATATCTGTATAGTTTTTCGTTTTGTAAATAATCATATCAACATACCTTTTCCCTTCATTTATTATTTGTTCATTGTATGGAGCAATTTGCTTTTTATTAAGTATAGTAGTTTGACCTGTAAATTCAATAGAAAAAGCCGCAACAGAATATACTTTCAAAGTTGGAAAGAAAGAACAAAACCTTGTGCAAAATCGCTAACTGAAAGATATGAAAAGTTGCTGAAAAGGCGGATGTGTTTGAAAAATGTGAAAGAACTTTCAATAGAATCCAATGATATTGAAAATAAAATCAGCGCTGTTATAATTAGGCACAGCAAAAGGAGGTAAACAAAAATGGTACAGAAAAGAGTAGAGAACCTGCAGGGAAAACTGGTTGTATCCTGTCAGGCATTGCCCCATGAACCACTGCATTCATCTTTCATAATGGGAAGAATGGCACTGGCGGCAAAGATGGGCGGAGCTGTCGGCATTCGCGCCAACACGAAGGAGGATATCGCAGAGATCCAGGCTCAGGTTGATCTTCCGGTGATTGGAATCGTGAAAAGAGATTATGAGGACAGCAAGGTCTATATTACGCCAACCATGAAGGAAGTGGATGAGCTGATGGAAGTAAAACCGGAGATTATCGCAGTCGATGCCACCGGTCTGCTGCGTCCGGGTAATGTAACACTGGATGATTTCTTCAGACAGATTAAAGAGAAATATCCGGATCAGCTTCTGATGGCAGATTGTTCCACGGTGGAGGAAGCGCTTCATGCAGATAAGCTTGGCTTTGACTTTATCGGAACGACAATGGTCGGCTACACCGAGCAGAGCAAGGGAGATAAAATCGAAGCAAACGATTTTGAAATCCTGAGAAAGATCATTGCCGGAGTAAAGAACCGGGTGATCGCGGAAGGCAATATTAACACACCGGAGAAAGCAAGACGGGTGATTGAACTGGGTGCATTCAGTGTTGTGGTAGGTTCCGTTATTACAAGACCGCAGCTGATTACCAAATCATTTGCAGAAGCACTCAACGAGTAAGGACATTATTAATTCAGGCATAAAACAACTATCAATTATTTTTAAGAAGAAAAGGAGAAGTACGATGAGGAATCTTGACAAGTACAAAGGAGTAATCCCGGCATTTTATGCATGCTATGACAGCGAGGGCAACATTAGTCCGGAGGGCGTAAAGGCGCTTACCAGGTATTTTGTAGAGAAGGGAGTAAAGGGAGTCTATGTAAATGGTTCTTCCGGGGAGTGCATTTACCAGAGTGTAGAGGACAAAAAAATTATTCTGGAAAATGTTATGAAGGCAGCAGAAGGGAAACTTACCGTAATCGCCCATGTGGCATGCAATAACACAAAAGACAGTATGGAACTTGCAAGCCATGCAGAGAGCCTTGGCGTAGATGCGATTGCTGCAATTCCCCCGATTTATTTCCGCCTTCCGGAACATGCAATTGCAGAGTATTGGAATGATATCAGTTCTGCTGCTCCCAATACAGATTTTGTAATCTATAACATCCCTCAGCTTGCTGGAGTTGCCCTTACGATGAATCTGTTTTCTGAGATGAGAAAGAATCCGAGAGTGATCGGTGTGAAGAATTCCTCTATGCCGGTGCAGGATATTCAGATGTTTAAAGCAGAGGCCGGAGAGGATTATGTGATTTTCAACGGACCGGACGAGCAGTTCATCAGCGGACGTGTGATCGGCGCGGAAGGTGCGATTGGCGGAACCTACGGTGCTATGCCGGAACTCTTCCTCAAAATGGATGAATATGTGAGAGCAAATGAACTGGAAAAAGCAAGAGAAATCCAATATGCGGTTGATGCGATCATTTACAAAATGTGTTCAGCACATGGAAATATGTATGCGGTAATTAAGGCAATCCTTAAGATCAATGAGAACCTGGAGCTCGGCGGAGTAAGAAAACCCTTGCCTTCCTTAGTTGATGCTGATATGGCGATTGTAGAAGAAGCGGCTGAAATGATTCGCGATGCAAAAGAGAAGTATTTGGGATAATGGAAGAGAGAGCAGGAGGAAAAGGGTATGCAGGGATTTACAATCATTGATTTAGTTATCTTGGTTGTGTATCTGGCAGCAGTATTGTTTGCCGGCCTTCATTTCGCAAAGAAAGATATGAAGGGAAAAGAATATTTTAAGGGAGACGGAACAGTACCGTGGTGGGTAACATCCGTATCCATATTTGCAACTTTATTAAGTCCGATTTCATTTTTGTCACTGGCAGGAAACTCCTACGCAGGAACCTGGATCATGTGGTTTGCACAGCTTGGTATGCTGTTGGCGATTCCGCTTACGATTAAGTTCTTCCTGCCGATTTACAGTAAGCTGGATATTGATACAGCCTATCATTATCTGGAACTGAGATTCGGAAGCAAAGGACTTCGTGTGCTGGGTGCAGTGATGTTCATTATTTATCAGGTAGGACGTATGTCTATCATCATGTATCTGCCTTGTATGGTATTGGGAAGTTTGACTGGAATCAATGTAAATGTGCTCATTATCATTATGGGTGTGATCGCAATTATTTACTCTTACACAGGGGGATTGAAATCCGTACTTTGGACAGATTTTATCCAGGGCTCCGTACTGCTGATCGGTGTTACCTTCGCTTTGGTATTCCTTCTGTCACACCTTGACGGAGGAATCGGCGCAATCTTCACAGCATTTGCAGCAGAACACAAGTTCCTGGCAGTTGATCAGCCAATCTTTGATGCTAATATCTTCAGAGACAGCGTATTTATCATGATTGTAGGTGCAGGATTTAACACCATGGGCTCTTATGTATCCAGTCAGGATATTGTACAGCGTTTTACTACAACTACCGACTCGAAGAAGCTGAATAAGATGATGCTGACCAATGGTGCACTTTCTATCTTTATCGCTACCGTATTCTATCTGATTGGTACAGGTCTCTATGTATTCTATCAGCAGAATGCATTGCCGCCGGCAGCAGCACAGGATCAGATTTTTGCATCTTACATTGCATTTGAGCTTCCGGTAGGTATTACAGGACTTCTTCTGGCAGCAATTTATGCAGCATCACAGTCCACATTGTCTACAGGTCTCAATTCTGTAGCTGCAAGCTGGACACTGGATATTCAGGCACGTCTGACCAAGAAAGAGTTAAGCTTTGAGAAACAGACAAAGATTGGACAGTATGTATCCCTGGTCGTGGGTATTTTTTCCATAGTTGTATCAATGGTACTTGCAAACGGCGGAATAAAATCGGCATACGAGTGGTTCAACGGATTTATGGGACTGGTGCTTGGTATCCTGATCGGAACATTTATCCTTGGAGCATTTACAAAGGTGGCAAATACATTCGGTACTACACTGGCATTTATTGCAGCATCAGCGGTAATGATTTACGTTAAGTACGGTGTACCGGCAGGAACTGTATCGATCTGGGCATACTCCCTGATCTCCATCGCAGTATCCCTGGCCGTAGGTATCCCGGCAAGTATGATCTGGCGAAAGGTTAAAGGAGATACATCTGTACCGGCACCAAACACAACGATCTATAAGAGTTAATGTGGAGGAAAATTCTGTATGATATTCGGAAATTTGAATAATCTGGATGAATATCCGTTCTTGGAAGAACAGGTAAAAGAATGTTTTATGTATGCAAAAGAGCATGCACTTGTAGAGCATGAGAAGGGAAGCCATGAGATTGATGGTGAGAGACTGTTCGTAAATATTGTAGAATATGAGACCGTAAAAGCAGAAGAACGCTTTTGGGAGGCACATAGGAATTATCTGGATATTCATCTGATGCTGGATGGCACAGAGCAGATTGACTTAAACTTTATTCAGAATATGGAACTTAAGGAGTTTGTGCCGAAGGATGATTTCCTACCGATGGATGGAGAAAAGAACTGTTCCGTAATTTTAAGGAATGGCGATTTCCTGATCTGCTATCCAAGTGACGGACACCGCACAGCAGTTGCAGTAGGGGAATCTCAGAAGATTAAAAAAGCTATTTTTAAAGTGCGTATCTCTTAACGTGGTAAGAGGCAAAACGGAAGAGATTCCGCTTTGCCTCTTCAAGTTGTATTTTAGTAATAGGGCAGGAGAGGAAAAATTTTGCGGGAAATGAGGCATTGAATCTTTTGGGATCGAAGATTGAGGAAAATATCGTATTATATTATAATGTAGGAAAGAGAACTGCACTGATGGAGACGGATGATCTGGAGCGTGCAGGACGATTCCTCGCCAGATTGTAGGAGGCAGAGCAGTAGGTGATGAAAAAATACGTTAGTATAGACATAGGTGGAACAGCGATAAAGTATGGGTTACTATCTGAGAAAGGCGAGATCATAAAACGCGGGCAGAGAAAAACGGAAAGCTACAAGGGCGGCCCGTCAATTCTCAAAAAAGCAGTGGAAATCACGGAACATTTTTTCAAGACAGAAGAAATCAGTGGAATCTGTATATCGACAGCCGGAATGGTCGATACCGGAAAAGGTGAAATCTTTCATGCAGCTCCCCTGATTCCGAATTACACGGGTATCAATTTCAAAAAGACACTGGAAGATAAGTTTCAGGTTCCCTGTGAGGTGGAAAATGATGTGAACTGTGCCGGGCTTGCTGAATATGTGTCGGGAGCGGCGATGGGCAGCAAGGCATCGTTGATGCTGACCATTGGAACCGGTATCGGGGGCAGCCTGATTCTGGACGGAAAGGTATTCCACGGATTCAGCGGCAGCGCTTGTGAGGTGGGATATATGCATATGTTGGGAAGTGATTTCCAGACGCTGGGAGCGGCAAGTATTCTCACGAGAAAGGTATCAGAGTGGAAGAATGAACAGGCTGAGATATGGAACGGCTATCACATTTTCGAGGAAGCAAAAAAGGGAGACGAACTCTGTATTCGGGCCATTGACGAGATGTGTGATGTTCTGGGGCTTGGAATTGCTAATATCTGTTATGTGATCAATCCTGAGGTAGTGGTACTTGGTGGCGGTATTATGGCACAGGAGGAGTACCTGAAGAAGCGTATTGAGAGCGCGATGCACAAATACCTGATTCCGAGCATTGCTTCCAATACCAGAATTGCATTTGCAAAGCACAGAAATGATGCGGGGATGCTGGGAGCCTTCTACCATTTTTTTCAGTGCCGTGCAATTCGGTAATGCTGCATACAGGATGTCAAAAGATAAGGAATGGTGAAGCATGGAGTATTATGTTAAATCGGTAGTACCGATGATAGAATCAAATTACGACAATTTCACAACGGTGGAAAAGAACATTGCTGATTTTTTTATACGGAACCGGAAAAAGGTTGATTTCTCTGCAAAGGCGATTGCGGAGCGGCTCTATGTATCGGAAGCGTCATTGTCCCGGTTCGCGAAGAAATGCGGGTACAGAGGATACAGGGAATTTGTTTACCAGTACGAAGAGACCTTTGTTGAAAAAGAGGAATCTATGACCGATAACACAAGAATGATCCTGAATTCATATCAGGAGCTGCTGAATAAGACATACAGCCTGATGGATGAAGCACAGATCGCCAGAATCAGCCGGTATCTGAACCAGGCGGAGCGGGTCTTCGTATGTGGAAGGGGAAGTTCAGGCTTTGCGGCAGAGGAGATGGAGCACCGGTTCATGAGAATCGGTGTGGATATTGATTCTATTCAGGATTCGGACCTGATGAGAATGCAGGCGGTATTCCAGGATAAGAGGAGTTTGGTGTTTGGAATCAGTGTCAGCGGTGAAGCGGAAGCGGTACTGTATCTGCTGAGAGAGGCAAACAAAAGAGGAGCAAAGACGGTGCTCCTGACAGCAAAGAACAGAGGGATTTTTGACAGTTTCTGTGATGAGGTGGTGCTTTTCCCATCGCTAAAACATCTGAATCACGGAAATGTTATCTCCCCCCAGTTTCCGATTCTGGTTATGATCGATATTATCTATTCTAACTATGTCGAGCAGGATAAATTTGCGAGAGAGGTACTCCATGACAATACATTGCGTGCATTGGAAAAAGGGCAGAACTGAGTCCATAGTTCAGAGTGATGTGACCCTTCCGGTAGAAGAACTGTTGATGCGTAAAAGCATTGGCAGTTCTTTTTGCTGATACAACATTTCAATTTATGGCAGCAATTTCATTTTACGAGCAATTTCATTTTAGCTCTTGACACTCACGGTGCGTCATAGTTTAAAGTAGTCTTATCAGGAACAGGAGGAAGCAGCTATGAGAACAGTAAAGGAAATATCAGATTTAACAGGTATCAGCGTGCGCACGCTTCACTATTACGACGAAATCGGACTCCTTAAGCCGACGGCAAAAAGTGATGCGGGATATCGGCTTTATGACGATAAAGCTCTGGAAACATTACAGCAGATATTGTTTTTCCGTGAATTTGATATTCCTCTGAAAGAAATAAAAGCTGTCATTGAGAATCCGGTTCTTGAGAGAAACCAGATCTTGCAAATGCAAAAGAAAATGCTGACAGCAAAAAAAGAACGTCTTGAACGTCTGATCGTCAGTATTGATCGTATCCTGAAAGGAGACAATAATATGAATTTTGAGGTATTCAGTAAAACTGAGTTGGAAGATATGTATAATTCGATGGCCGCAAACATGAGCGATGAGCAAAAAGCTGTTTTTATTGAACACTATGGGAGCATGGATGAATGGAAAAAAAGCTTTCTTGAAAATGCTTCCAGTGAAGCGGTACAGAAGAATTTTCAGAAAGTCGTGGAATGGTACGGAAGCAAAGAGAAGGCATTGGAAGCGTCCAAGAATCCCGGTAATTCGGAATTGGTCCCGGCTTATCAAAAACGATTAGGAATAATAGTACAGAAACTTGCAGAGAAAAAAGGATATGATGTGACTTCATTTGAAGTTAAGGAGCTGATTGGCGAGTATGATTTTGTATCAAAGCAATTGTACCAGATGGAGGATGTTTCGGCTTTGATGCGGGAGCTTGCGGAAGCTTATCAAAATAATAAGGAAATTCAAAAAGTACAGGATTCTGTATACGGAGAAGGGGTTACAGAATTTATCGGAAGGGCAATCGCCGCATTCTATACGGACAGATGAGCGTGAAAAAATGCTTTTGTAAAACAGATTATTACAAATGAGAAGAAGCTGACACACAAGAAGAAACTCGTGTTTGCCATTTTTTTAACTCATTTCATGCAAATAATAGGCCGTAAAGAACAAATGAAAGGAATGTGTATTTTGTGAAATCAGGCCGAAAAGAAGGACTATTGTGTCCTTCTTTTCAGCTCCTGATACATTCTTCTTGTCACAGGTACGGCAACCCCCAGTTTCTCGGCTTCCCGCACGAGATAACCGCTGAACACCTCCAGCTCTGACGGCTTTCCGGCAGAAATATCCCTTTGGAGTGAACTGGTGAAATTATCTGCGTATTCGTAATAAAATCTGTGAATGATCGTGTCAATGTCATCCGGAAGAATATTGATATGCTTGGATCGGGCCACCTGGTAAGCTTCGTATACCAGATCCTCATATTCTTTTGCCTTTATAGGATCACTTCGAATCTGCCCAATGTTATTGTCGTAACATGCGGTGGTTACGTTATAGGCACAGTTCAAAATATATTTTCTCCAGATAGCCTGTTCGATATCTGAGGTTGTTTCATGGTCAATATTTGCGGCAGACAGGATTTCTGATACGTCGTTTACGATCTCCTGTTGGGCGGAATCTGCATTTGGAATACCGATGTACAATTTGGCAAGAGATCCCTGCTGCGAAACAGAATCATCCGCATTTGCAAAGGCAATGATGTAGATCAGTGAATCAACAACGGTGCCTTTCTTCAGGGTGTTTCGTATCCGGTCTCCGGGGTCGGTACCATTCATCACAGGAATAATAACCGTATGATCGGTGACCGCATGCTCCATGCTGCGGCACACTTCTTCAAGAGAGTAATTTTTTACACAAACAAAAATAAAATCCTGTTCACCGATATCTTCGCAGGGCATGACAAGTTCTGGCTTTATAACGATTTCTCCGTGATAATCGCTGTGGAGTACCAGCCCATGTTCTCTAAGGGATTCCAGACGTTTTCCTCTGGCGGCCAGAGTGAGGTGCGGAAATGCTCTTCCAAGCATTCCTGCCATATAACCGCCTACGCCGCCGATGCCGACAACGGCAATTTTCCTATTATTCAATTTTATTCCCCCCGTCATCCAAGTGTTTCTTTGCATAATGTTATACACAGAATAAATTGTAAGTAGACTATTTTTAATAGTATAGCATAACAGAAACGGCAGAGCTATATTTTTTCATTTATAACCGCCATCAGCTTGCCGATTGTTTATCTGTGGATCGAAATGCTGTGTTCAATGAACTGTGTAAAATGAGGAATGAGGGGATATTGATGTTTGACAGGAATCATTTCGTGTTAAAATAAAAACCAAAAAAATCGCAAAAAAAATCTTTATAAATATTGAAATTTAAAGAATAAATATTTATAATAAAAAATATAATCTTTGAAACAAAAATATTAAGAAAAGGAGGGATACAATGAACAAGGTAATTTGCATGGATGCTGCGGCAAGAATGCCCCAAAATCAGACGGTGGAAGACAGAACGCTGAGTATAGCGGAGGCTCGTGCCAAAATCGCTGCGACGATCGGAGCCCTGCCTGAGGAAATCTATTTTACGGCAGACAGCGCGGAAGCAAATGCACTTGCAGTGAAAGCCGCTGCATCTGTATCCGGTCAGGAACATCCTCATATCATTGCCACAACAATGGAGAATCAGGCCACTCTGGATATGTGCGCGCAGTTGGAGCGTGAAGGTGCAGAGGTTACATATCTGAATCCGATCACTTCAGGCCGTGTGGAAGTTGCGATGATTGAGAATGAACTAAAACCGAACACCTGCCTGATTACGGTGACAGCTGCAAACAGCGAAACAGGAACTTCGGAGCCATTTACCGGAATCGGTACTCTGACAAGTTCTCGCGGTATTTTATTCCATACGGATGCATCTTATGGTTATGGAAGGATGCCGATCAATGTTGACCGGAGCCACATTGATATGCTCAGTGCTTCTGCTTCCTGTTTTGGCGGTCCGGCAGAAGCGGGCTTTTTGTATGTGCGCAAGAGCACAGGCGCAGGAAAGTATGTAGATGAGAATATTGTGGACGAAGCGAAGATCAGCAGAATGGCTCTGGTTGCTGCAAGTGTGGCATCGGATGTCTCTGCGTATATGGAAAAAGTGCGCGCAGTCAGAAATCATCTGAGCGAGCGCATTTTTGCAGAGATTGAAGACGTTGAACTGATTGGACACAAGGATCATCATCTTGTAAATCATCTCAGCATTCGGATCAAAAATGTATCGGCAGCAATTGTACAGAAAGAATTGGCTAACAGCGGAATTCTGGTAGGCATCGGTACAGGATCACGTATTCTGAGTGTGATCGGACGGACACCTGCGGAAGCAGCAGAAACAGTAAGATTTTCAATCACTGCAGCTGTAACAGTGGAAGATGTTGACGGAGCGGTTGATCAGCTGAAAAAAATTGTAACAGGGCAAAGAGTAATTTAATTTAAAAACTAAAAAGCAGGAGAATTTATAATATGTTTAATTTACCTATGGATCATATCGGACTTCATTGTTCAGACGTTGAATTGAACGCAAAATGGTATCAGGAAAATCTGGGCTTCACCGTTGCTGGTAAGTTCCCGGGAAAAGGCGGACGTAATGTGTATTTCCTCGAAAATCCTTCTGATGGCAAGATGTATGAAATCTCTCAGAGAGATCAGCTTCCGGGC
Organism: Lachnospiraceae bacterium; assembly: GCA_022767285.1. Taxonomy (GTDB): domain Bacteria; phylum Bacillota; class Clostridia; order Lachnospirales; family Lachnospiraceae; genus JALENY01. The sequence continues at coordinate 15,768 of JALENY010000027.1, forward strand.
GGGGCAACTACAAGAGTTGACCATATCGCATATCGGTCTGAGAATTTAGATGCAGATTTTACATATTGTCAGCAACATGGATATAAGATTGTATCCAACGGCATCGAAGTAAGCCCGAACTTCTGGGAAAAAGGTATCAGAGGCTTTAAGATTGAGAGTGCATGCGGCGAAGTGATTGAAATTTGCCAGAAGATATCATAAAAAGCAGTTGTATTAAAATAAAGCATAAATATTGAATGAGAAGAGACAGCATCGGAAATGGTGCTGTCTCTTCTTATTCGCATACAAGACGATTGTGAGAGCAGATCCGAAGATAAACGGATGGATAACAATATCTGCTATTCAACCTTTAAATATCTGATAATGCGAAAAAAGATGTTTATATAGTAAAAAATGTTATATAATAATGGCAGTTACTCAAAACGGAAAGGTTTGAGAAATAAAGGAGGAAAGCCATATGACAGCAGAACAGTTACGGGAAGAAGCGGCTCAGTTACAGAATACAATCATTTCAAACAGGAGATATCTGCATACCCACCCTGGTACGGGATTCGATATAAAGGATACGGTAGATTTCGTGAAGAAGGAATTGACGGATATGGGATATGAGCCGGTGGAATGTGGAAAAGCAGGGCTTATCGCCATTGCTGGGGGCAGGAAAGAAGGAAAAGTCTTCATGATCCGGGGGGATATGGATGCGCTTCCGATCAAAGAGGAAGCTGATGTGGATTTTCCATCCGAAAACGGGAGAATGCATGCCTGCGGACATGATATGCATACAGCCATGATGCTTGGAGCCGCACGGCTATTAAAAAAGCATGAAAACGAGATCCAGGGTACGGTTAAACTGATGTTCCAGCCTGCCGAGGAGATTTTTGAAGGTTCACAGGATATGATTCAGGCGGGGCTTTTGAAAAATCCGGATGTGGATGCTGCATTGATGATCCATGTTATGGCAGGGATGCCTTTTGAGGCAGGAACGGTGGTCGTTTCCGCTCCGGGAGTCAGTGCTCCGGCAGCAGACTATTTTGAAATTAAAGTTCAGGGAAAAGGGTGCCATGGCTCCATGCCAAACACCGGGAAGGATCCGCTGAATGCGGCCGCTCACATCCTGATTGCTCTGCAGGAAATCCATGCAAGAGAACTGGCAATGAGTGATCAGGCAGTTCTGACATTTGGAACCATGAACGCGGGAACTGCAGCCAATGTGATTCCGGACACGGTTGTTATGGGTGGAAGTATAAGGACTTTTGATGAAGAGACACGCTCCTATATCAAGGAGAGAATGACCGAAATATCGGAAGGGATTGCGAAAGCATTCCGGACAGAGGCGGAAGTGACTTTTGGAAGCGGATGTCCCACGCTCGTAAATGATAAGGACTTATCGGATTGTGCCGGAAAGTACGTAAAAGAACTGCTGGATCCGGGAAAAGCCTTTTCTGTTTCTGAACTGAATGCCATGGGAGGCGGTCAGAAATCCTCCAAATCTGCAGGTTCTGAGGACTTTGCCTACGTGAGTCAGGAAGTACCCTCTGTTATGCTGGCTCTGGCGGCTGGGCAGCCGGAAAAGGGTTATATTTATCCGCAGCACCATCCGATGGTGAAGTTTGATGAAAATGCTCTTGCTGACGGCAGTGCAGTCTATTCCTATGTGGCTATGCGCTGGCTTGAGGAACATCAATGAAATGCAGATAAGACTGAAATGATTTTTTGCGCCTGAGCAAAGCGAAAGGAATGATATAAAAATGAAATACAAACTCGCCATATTTGATATGGATGGAACGATACTGGACACATTGGAGGATCTGTCAGCCAGCCTCAATTATGCATTGCGCCTTTCCGGATTTGAGGAGAGGACTCTGGCAGAGGTACGCAGCTTTGTGGGAAACGGTATAAGGAAATTAGTGGAACGCGGTGTCCCTGCCGGAACTTCCGAAGCAGAAATCGATAGGGTATTTGCTGATTTCAGCGCGCATTATAAACTGCACTGCGCCGATAAAACAAAACCATATGACGGAATCCGTGAGTTACTTCTGGAGCTGCGCAGCAGAGGTATGAAGATTGCCGTTGTATCCAATAAAGCTGATTTTGCCGTACAGGAGCTTTGCAGGCAGTATTTTGAACAGATTTTCGACGCGGCGGTCGGGGAACAGAATGGGGTGCGAAAAAAACCGGCACCGGATTCGGTAAATACCGTGCTTGAAAAACTTGAGATCTGCCGAACGAATGCTGTATATATCGGAGATTCCGAAGTGGATATTGAAACTGCTAAAAATGCGCAGATGGACTGCATTGCGGTTGACTGGGGGTTCCGGGACAGAGAGTACTTAAAAAATGTAGGCGCAAAAATCATAGTTTCTGACCCGGAATCATTATTAACCCTGCTTTGAAATCCATAGGGGAGAGACTACATTGGCATCCTGAATATAAGGCAGTCGATATCCCAGACCGCAGTTGTGAAGACTGCGGTCTGTTTCTGCAGCCAAGCCTTCAGCTGTCGGAAAGGAATACACAGTTACAAATTCTGTTGCGATGGCATGTCCAAAAGAGGCGGCCATGCTCTCAATACATTTTCGGATGGCCGGGATACTTTTAGCTGGGAAATAATAAAAGATATCAGCATTTCCCAGGAATCCTGCCGAAGAACACGGATACCGGCCCCTTCTGCGGCAGCTTTTTCCAAGAAAGAATCCCCAGTAATGCTGCTGCGTATCTCTCTGTAGCTGCGATCAAGATCAAAATATGGTTTTCGGATTTGCGCCCAGGTCTCTTCTGAGCAGAGAACCTCGTATTTTTCCGGGGCAATCTGTCTTAGATAGATTATTTCTTCGTCGGTGATGAATTGATAAAAGTCACCAATCTGTCTGCAGCGGAAGCATTGACCGCTGTCTGATATTTTCAGTAAATCAAAATTGTCTGAAATTGTTACGATCATAACTCGTTCTCCAATGAATAAAAGTGAAATAAGTGTAAGCTTTCGTAAAGTATACCCTAAGACATATGTAAGGTAGATTTTCGGGTGAAAGTGCTTCTCGCCATGATATATAGGATTGGGCATGTTTTAAAAAGTACAACTGTGTGGCTTTTTCTGTGTAGAATTCTGCTTTTCAGCATATCACAGCCTTGATTGTTTTTCCTTAATTTATGCAAAATATCTGGTTCATAGGATAATGTAAAATCCACTCTGTAAATATTTTACGCAAATTTAACACAAGAGAGCTGCTGAATTTTACATTCCTGTCGTGTAATAATTATGATTGGAAGCATCTTTGCCCGAAGAACATGCATTATGGTATGCCCTTTGGGCATATGTTTATGTATTTCACAGACAAAACAGCCAAAGGCGGCACAGCCGCCGCAAACGATCATGGGAGGAAAAATGAAAATGAAGAGCAGGAAAAAGCCCTTTTTATTAGCCGGTATCTGTCTGCTGCTTCTGCTGTCTGGCTGTGCTGACACCGGACAGACAGGCGGACAGGACACCAGGACAGAAGGGCTGGAAAAACTGGGCAGTATTCTGGTTATTTCCAGGGAAGAAGGTTCCGGAACCAGAAACGCTTTTGCGGAATTGTCAGGATTTTTGGAAAATACGGAAGGAAAACCGGATCTGACCACAGAGAGAGCTCAAATTGTGGAAAGTACGGAGGCGGTACGGGAAATGGTAGGTGAAAACGAGTCTGCCATCGGCTATCTTTCTCTCGGTGCGTTGCCTGAGAGCGAGAGTATTAAAACAATAAAGGTAAATGGAGCAGAGGCAGATCTCAAAGAAAAATCCTATCCTTTGAGCAGAAATTTTTACCTGGCATACAGTGGGACATTAAGTGAGCTGGAACAGGATTTCCTTACTTATGTTCATGGTGCGGGTCAGGCATTGGTGGAAGAATCCTATATTCCCGTAGCAAAGAGCAGCACTTTTTTATCGAATAAAGAAAAAGGAACCATAACAATCAGCGGATCCACCTCAGTAGCACCGCTGATGGAAAAACTGGCAGAAGCTTATATGAAAATCAATCCAAACGCGGAAATTATCGTGGAAGCAACGGATTCTACAGATGGCCTGACGAGAGCTATGTCCGGGGAAGTGAATCTGGGAATGGCTTCCAGGGAACTGAAGGATTATGAGTCTGAGCTCCTGGATTATGAAGCAATCGCCAGAGACAATATTGCGGTAATTGTAAATGCCAAGAATCCGCTGGAGAATATTACATTAGATAGTTTGAAAAATATATTCACCGGCGAATTTGAAAAATGGGAAGACTTAAACCAGTAAAGATGATAGGAGAAAATCATGAAAGATACATTACAGATTTTATTTGGATTATTCGGAGGACTGGCCATATTTATTTATGGAATGAATATGATGAGTGAGAGTCTGCAGAAGGCAGCCGGTGAAAAGATGAAAAAAGTTCTGGCACTTTTGACCAGAAACCGACTGCTGGGTGTAATTGCGGGTGCTTTGACTACTGCAGTCCTGCAGAGCAGCAGCGCCACTACTGTTATGGCGATTGGATTTGTCAGTGCAGGCTTAATGAGTCTGCCACAGGCCATCTCGATTATATTCGGTGCGAACATCGGTACAACTATGACAGCACAGATTATAGCTTTTAAAATCAGTGACTACATATATTTGTTTGTATTTCTTGGATTTATTATTTCGTTTGTGGTGAAATCCGAGAAATGGAAGAATGTGGGTCAGACCATCTTTGCATTTGGCCTTTTGTTTCTTGGAATCGAGACCATGGGAAGTGTCATGAAACCCCTTGCCTCCAGCCCGATTTTTTTGGATTTGATCGGAAAAGTTGCCAATGTGCCGGTTCTCGGCTTATGTGTTGGTACACTTATGACACTGGTGGTACAGAGCAGTAGTGCAACGATCGCAGTTCTGCAGAATTTTGCCACACAGGCAGGACCCGACGGGGTAACCAGTATCATTGGTCTTGCAGGTGCGATTCCGATTCTTCTGGGTGACAACATCGGTACAACTATCACGGCGCTTCTCGCCAGCATCGGCCAGTCCAGAGACGCAAAGAGAACTGCGGCAGCTCACTGTATTTTCAATATTTCCGGTTCTCTGATATTAATCTGGTTTGTAAAACCCTATGCGGCATTGATCCAGCTGATTTCCCCGAAAGGCCCGGAAGTGGAGGTTATTTCCAGACAGATCGCAAATTCTCATACGGGATTTAACCTCTGTATGACTGTTGTATGGACGATTCTCTTGGGATTGATGGTAAAGATTGTAATGAAACTGATTCCGGAAGGCAGGAAGCGGGCATCCGATCCTGCAGAACCATTGTATCTGGACTATAACATTATTAACCAGCCTGCAGCAGCTCTTCAGCTGGTGGCAAAGGAAGTGCTTCATTGCAGTGACGTAGTAAAAGCAATGATTCAGAAAGTGGCAGCAATGGCAAAAACAGAGGAAAAAGCCTTGCTTGCTGATATTCAGGATAATGAGACGACAATCAATAATCTGAGCACAAAAATTACAGATTATCTGGCAGAACTGTTTTCCAGCGGTGTATTGACCGAAGATCAGGCCACGCAGACAGCCAGGATCATGTATGTGCTTGGTGATATTGAGCGTATCAGCGCACTGTGTAAAGATATCGCTGATTCTATTCAGGAGAAAATCGAGCAGAAATACGCATTTACGCCGGAAGCTATGTCTGAACTGGCAAAAAGTCTGCAAGTGATTGAAAAAATGTATTCTGATACCATACAGATTATGGAAGGCGGAGAGCAGAAAAAGGCGGAGGAGATACTCAAACAGAAAGAACAGGTGCTGGAACTGGATACCCATATGAGGAAGGCGCACATGCATCGTGTGGCTACGGGTAAATGTTCTGCAAATCTTACAGCTCCATTTTCGAAAATTCTGCTTGCCATCGACCGAATCGGAAACTCCTGTGTCAATATCACAGAGACTGTTTCCTCACAGATTAATTTCAAGTATTTTATGATAGAAGAAAAAAGCAATTAGTACAACATTTTTAGTAACCCAACTTAAGAAGATCACATATTTTTTATCTTTCCATATCAAAGCAGCGTTGAGCTGATAAACGAACGGTTTATAAAAGTCAGAAATTAAAAATTACAATAAAAACAAAAAGCAGCTGAGCCAAATATAACAGGAACAACGCAATAGCATCGCTCATAATCTGTTATATTTGGCTCAGTATTATAGTTCGTTTTTTTGTGCTCTGACACTAGATCCTTATTTGTGTTCTGACACTAGATTCTTACTTTTTTCATACAGGTGATTGCCATGGAACCCGGTCCAATGTGGCAGGCAACACTTAAGGAAAGCGGATCCTCCAGAATCTCATAACCCGGGAATGCCTGTTCCACTTCTGCGCGCCATTCAGCAGCAGTCTCTTTGTCACAGGTGTAGGCGATACCGAGGATCATATCATCTTTTACATCTGCGAAGCGTTTTTTCAGATCATCATCGATAGCCTTTAACATGGTACGCTTTGCTGCTTTCCAGCCACGTACCTTAGCAAAGGAATCCAGTTTTTCACCTTGGATCTGCAGAACCGGTTTCAGATTGAGGACGGTGCCAAGGGCAGCGGCAGCAGGGGTGATACGGCCTCCTTTTTTCAAATAGTAGAGAGTGTCGACTGTGATGTAAATGGATGCCTGCAATCTTTCTTTTTCCAGAATCTCTTTGATCTGGGCAGCAGATTTTCCTGCGTCCCGAAGACGCATAGCATCGAGGACGGCTGAACGCATGGTAACGGAAATCCGCTGATTGTTGACAACCTGTACTTTGCCCTTATAATCTTTCGCGAGCATCATGGCAGTCTCACAGGAAGCGCTCAGACCGCTGGACATGGGAATATGTACGATCTCGTCATATTCTTTCAATAATTCGTCCCAAAGACTCATAACATCGCCTGGGGAGGGCTGGGAAGTGGAAATATCCGCATTTTCACCAAGCTGTTTATAGAATTCCTCCTGAGACAGGCTGATGTCTTCGAAATATGGTTTCTCATTGACAAAAAAGGGCATGGGCAAGACATGAATGCCCATTTCTTTGCTTTCTTTTTGCGTGATTCCGCTGTTGCTGTCTGTAACGATTGCTGTCTTTTTCAATTTAAAATACCTCATCTCTCAATAGATAATATTCGATTTATCACTATTTTAAATTATATCAAAAACCTGTTGAGTGTCAACGAATTGTTATGCTTTGGGCATAAACTCATACGGTGTTTAAGATCATATTCATCCTATGGGTCAATTGGCGGTCAAGAGGTCAATTGGATGATATAATTATATGACAAAATGTAAAATAAACTTGACAAAATGTAAAGGCGATGATATAATTTTATTATAAAGCTTATTATAAACAGCTACAAAGGATCAACTTATGAAACTGCAAAATCTTGAAAACAAAGATATGAGAAGCAAACAAAAAACAATTCTTCGATGAGAGCGTTGACCGGCTGTTACATATCTGCACGCTGATTTTAAATAAATGAACCGGGAGGACTGGGAGTGATGAGTGAAGCAATGAAATTAGGTATTATCTGTGGTGTATTAATTGGTGTGATCCTTGTGGTAATTTTAGTAAGATGGATGAAAACAGACGGCTCACGAAAATGCCGGTATGACGAGCGTCAGGAACTGGTGCGGGGACGTGGATTTAAATATGCGTTCTTCACCCTGATGATTTATAATGGAATCTATCTGATCCTTAATCTTCTATTTGATAAGATGCCGGCAGATCCTGCATCCGGGATTTTTATTGGTATCTGTATCAGTGTTTCCGTTTATGCCATTTATGGTATCTGGCACGACGGATATCTCGCTTTGAATGAAAATCCTGTCCGCGTCATTGTGGCATTTATTTGTATTGGTCTTTTTAACGTTGTGGTTACCATTCATAGTTTTATGGAAGGAGATATTATTGTTGACGGACAGCTGACATTCCACAGCACAAATCTGTTCTGCGCGGTTCTGCTTCTCCTTATCGCTGCAACAATTCTGGTAAAGCGGATAAAAACGCAAAAGGAGGAGTGAAGGGTTTATGAAAAACCTGAAATTAAAATCGGCCCGTGCTGCGTTTGATTTTTCCCAGCAGGAACTGGCCGATAAAGTGGGAGTCAGTCGGCAGACCATCAGTTCCATAGAGAAAGGTGACTACAATCCGACGATCAATCTGTGCATTGCCATCTGCAAAGTGCTTGGGAAAACGCTGGATGATTTGTTTTGGGAAGAATAAAATACGGAGGGATGTAAAAATGGATAAAAAGAAATTAAATACGTTATTTGTTATTTCAAGTCTGGGATTGGATGCAGCAGGGATTATTTTTCTGTGTATTTATCTGTTTGGCGGATCGAAGAATAATTGGATGCTTGGTTTTGCGATTGCCTGTGTTGCTCTGTCAAACTTATTTAATATCATACGGAATTCTTATAATAAAAAAGAAAAATAGAGGAGATAATCAGTATGGCAAGCAAAGAAGAAAGGTTCAAAGTAATTGTTAATGAAGGCAATGTATTGACCGGATCAGGTCAGAAAACCATAATAGTAGACAGAGAGACCGGAGTAAATTACCTGTGGATAAAATCCGGTTATGCAGGCGGCTTGACTCCATTACTCGGCCCGGATGGAAAACCGATTATTTCAGTAATATAGGATTCTTCAGTATATGCTAATGTCTTTTAATCAGATCGTATGCTGAGATTTCAAGATTCAATGCAGCTTACTTGTGTGGAAAGTTTCAGCGTTCAGCAGATGAAATGAAACGGCGCATTATATGGATGAAAACCGTATAGTGCGCCGTTTCCCGTGCGCCTTGCGGTGCATGTAAATAGTGCAGTCTAATCAGATCAATCAGTTCCAGTTCATTCGTCCGTAGCGTTTTGTTATGGCAAGAATTTCTTCTTTCAGTTCGTCAGTCAGTTCTCCCTCTTTCAACCGCCAGCGCCAGTTGATGCCAATAGTCGAAGGCTTGTTGATTCTGGAACGATTGTCATAACCGAGATAATCCTGAATAGGAATAATGCAGCATTTGGCATTGCTTCTCATTACGAGACTGACAAATGATTTGTACAGCCATTTTTTCGGGGTATAGTGGTCGCAGAGATAATCCCGTGCTTTTTCCTGTTCTTCCTTTGAAATGCTGTTGAACCAGCCAACCAATGTCTCATTGTCATGGGTTCCGGTGTAAGCAACACAGTTTTCCGGATAATTGTGGGGCAAATAGTCGTTCGCAGAACCCGAATCCCTCGAATCAAAAGCAAATTCCAGAACTTTCATGCCGGGGAAGCCGGAATCCAGCACAAGCTGGCGGACAGAATCAGTCACATAGCCCAGATCTTCCGCGATGACTTCGTGCCAGCCGAGATTATGCTCAATCGTTCGGAAAAGATCGATTCCGGGACCTTTTTCCCAGTGGCCGTTGACGGCAGAATCTTCACCGTAGGGAATGGAATAGTATTCGTCAAAGCCGCGGAAATGGTCGATGCGAACCACATCGTACAACTGGAAGCAATACCACATGCGGGAACACCACCACTGGTATCCGGTGCTTCGGTGATAATCCCAGCGATAGAGCGGATTGCCCCAGAGCTGTCCGGTGGCGGAAAAACCGTCAGGCGGGCAGCCGGCAACTGCAACCGGTACATTATTTTCGTCCAGTTGGAAAAGCTCAGGATGCGCCCAGGCATCGGCGCTGTTCATGGACACGTAAATGGGAATGTCGCCAATAATCTTAATATTTTTGCTGTTTGCGTATGCTTTTAGTGCTTTCCACTGTTCCAGAAATTTGAACTGGAGAAATTTCTGGAACTCAATATCAAAATAGAGCTCTTTGCGGTAATAGTCCATGGCAAAACCGTAGCGAAGGCGGATATCCTCGGCCCACTGGGTCCAGGGTTTTCCGTCAAAGCGGTCTTTTACGGCCATGAACAGACAATAGTCGGAAAGCCACCAGTCGTTTTGTGCGATAAATTTTTGGTATTCCTGATTCTGATAGATGTTGCTGCGCTCATAGGCTTTACGAAGAAGTGGGTAGCGCTGTTCATAGAGATTTTTGTAATTTATGTCATCTGCGTTTTTCTTTGTGTCAATCTCGTTGCATTCTTCTTCCGTCAGCAGACCTTCATCAACCAGAGTTTCAAGACTTATGAAATACGGGTTCCCTGCAAAAGTAGAAAAAGACTGATAAGGGGAATCTCCGTAGCTGGTGGGCCCAAGGGGAAGAATCTGCCAGTAGCTCTGGCCGGCTTCTTTTAACCAATCCACGAAATGGTAAGCGCTTTTTGAAAAACATCCGATTCCATATCTGGAAGGAAGGCTTGAAATAGACAACAAAATTCCTGCTGCACGATTCATATGTAACTGTCTCCTTTGTTAAAAATATCTTCAATAATCATAACATCAAAGTATGATGAAAAGATAGGATTTTTTTTGAAAAACGACAGAAAAAGGATACATTTTGCAAAAGTGCTGTCATTGCAATGCCCGGACCAATGCCGGTTTTATAATTAGAACGGATTGGGTAGTTGCAACCCACGAGAAAATATTTTATAATGAAAGAACTGTGAATGCAGCAGCGAAACTGCTGTAAAACAAGGAGAAAGAAGGAGATTTTATTATGAGTATTCGAATTGGTATCTTAGGATATGGCAACCTCGGAAGGGGAGTGGAATGTGCAGTAAAACAGAATGCGGACATGGAACTGACCGCTGTTTTTACAAGAAGAAACCCGGAGACAGTAAATATTTTAACCAAAACAGCATCTGTATGCAGTGTTTCTGATATTGCAGACTGGAAAGATAAGATCGACGTTCTGATTCTCTGCGGCGGAAGTGCCACAGACCTTCCGGTTCAGACCCCTGAATATGCAAAACTTTTTAATGTTGTAGATAGTTTTGACACTCATGCGAGAATTCCGGAACATTTTGCAAATGTAGATTCAGCTGCAAAAGAGGGCGGCAATGTGGGAATTATCTCTGTTGGCTGGGATCCGGGTATGTTTTCTTTGAACCGTATGTATGCAAATGCCATTTTGCCGGAAGGAAAAGACTATACTTTCTGGGGAAAAGGAGTCAGCCAGGGTCATTCGGATGCGATCCGCCGTATTAAAGGGGTAAAAAACGCAAAGCAGTATACGATTCCGGTGGAGGCTGCACTGGAAGCAGCCAGAAGTGGAGAAAATCCGGAACTGACCACCAGACAGAAACACACGAGAGAGTGCTTTGTAGTTCTGGAAGAGGGTGCTGACGCGGCGAAAGTTGAACAGGAAATTGTAACTATGCCCAACTATTTTGCAGACTACGATACAACCGTTCACTTTATCAGTGAAGAAGAACTTCTGGCAAATCACAGCGGTATACCACATGGAGGTTTCGTGCTGAGAAGCGGTGTGACCGGTTGGGAAAAAGAGAATAAACATGTGATTGAGTACAGCCTGAAACTGGATTCCAATCCGGAATTCACTTCTTCTGTTATTTTGGCTTATGCCAGAGCGGCATATCGTCTGGCAAAAGAAGGTCAGAGCGGATGCAAAACGGTATTTGATATTGCACCGGCATATTTAAGCGCAAAATCAGGAGAGGAACTTCGCGCAAGACTGTTGTAATTGAATTGATGAATAAGGCAAATGTAAAATCCGGCTGTTCTGAATCGCGATTGTCCATCAAGAGCAGCGAGTCTGTGGCTCTGAGAAAAAACATCAAATGCAACAAAGCGGCAGTTTTGAGGCACAATAGGGACAGAAGTAAAGAATAAGGAGGAATTTGTTTATGAAAAAGAATAAAAAATGGCTCTGGGGACTTCTGGTTCTGGTGATTCTTTTGGCGGGCCTTACGGTGGGCGTCATGAAAATGTCACAGACCGCAAAAGATAACATCATCCGTGCGATGTATGTGCCTTATGGGGAAAGCGGTTCTTATGTGATGATCGATATCAAGAACGGAACAGTATTTACTGTGAATATGCCGGAGAATATATTTGACATCAACGGGAAGAAGATGGAACCTTCTGACTTGAAGAAAGGCAACATTCTTGATATTTATGGCAATGGTATTATGGCGGAATCTTACCCGGGGCAGTATATGGGAGTGACCGAGATTCATGTGGTGGAGGAAGGAAAACCGGAAGATGCGGATCAATATCAGCAGATCATTGATGGACTGTATTTTGAACCGGATCCTGCTCAGATTCCCTATCTGTCAGCAACCTACCGTACGGAACAGGCAATTGTGACGGTGACTATACCGAACGGAAGCTATTCCTGGTCCTATGAAAATGAGAATGGACAGACCACGGAAGTTGAGGCTGACAGCGCTCATGTACTGATGTGGGAAGAAGAACTGTTGGGAGACGTTTCTATCGGTGAAGCAACGGATGTGGAACTGACTTTTGACAAAAAGCCGAAGGAAGTGCAGGTGAGCCGCTGGGAAGCACAGTACCGTGATAATCAGGACTATCTGAATGACAATCCGGATGGGGAACCGGTAGAGCTTACGACGGATGAAGAAGCCGTCACATCCAGTGTTCAGAAAGTAACAAAATGGATTTTAAAAGCGGAACCGGGTTATATATACCGTGTGAAAGCAACATGGGAAAACGGTATGGTTGAATACGGATTCCTGACGAAATAAAATGGAACAGGAGAAAAGCATGAGTGAAAAAAAGCTGAGACATCCGTGCGATACGGAAACGTTATATGATCTGGCAGAATTATTCAAGGTATTTGGAGATTCTACGCGTATCCGTATTCTGTATACGCTGACGGAGGGAGAGATGTGTGTACAGGATATTGCGGATACATTGAATATGACGCAGAGTGCGATTTCTCACCAATTGCGTATCCTGAAGCAAATGTCACTGGTAAAATTCCGCAGGGAAGGGAAAACGATTTATTATTCACTGGCAGACTCCCATGTGGCGACGATTATGAATCAGGGACTGGAACATGTCTGTGAATAGAAGAAAGTAAGAATCAAAAACAGATAACGGAAAGACAGAAAACAGAAAGATAAGGAATGAAAGTCAAAAAACGGGAAAACAGGGAACAAAAAAGGAGACACTCTGCTATGGATAAAAAACAGTTGAAAAAAAGAATCGATGTGGCTGTGGGACGGATTCCTGCAGATGTGGTGATCCGAAATGCAAAAGTCGTCGATGTGTGCGGCGGAAAGATACTGGAAGGTGATATTGCTGTCTGTGACGGAATCATCGCAGGTGTCGGTTCTTATGAGGGGAAAAAACAATATGACGCTGCCGGAAAATATGCCATACCGGGGTTGATTGACGGTCATATTCATATTGAATCTGCCTGTGTCAGCCCCGAGGAACTGAGCCGTATGATCGTACCCTTTGGAACCACGACGATTGTGGCGGATCCTCATGAAATTGTGAATGTATGTGGTATTACCGGTTTAAACTATATGCTGGATGCCGCAGAAAAAGCAGCGCTGGATATTAAATATATGCTTCCCTCATGTGTACCGGCCACACCCTTTGAACATGCCGGCGCCGTTATCGATGCCGGCGCTATGGAACAGCCCATTTCTGACGGGCGTATTCTCGGCCTGGGTGAATTCATGAATTTTCCGGGGGTTGTGAATGCGTTTCCACAGGATCTGGAGAAAATTCTGGTGGCGTGTCATAACGGAAAAATCATTGACGGACATTGCCCCGGTCTTTCTGGAAAGGAACTGAATGCCTATGCGTCCACCGGCATTCATTCTGATCATGAGTGTACTACCGTGGAAGAGATGGAGTCGCGCCTTTCGGCTGGAATGTATGTAATTATGCGTCAGGGTTCCGCCTGTCATAATCTGGAGGAATTGCTGAAAGGGGTGACTCCATATAACAGCCGAAGATGTCTGCTCTGTTCCGATGACCGTCAACCGAAGACTATTTTTGAAGAAGGCCATCTGGATAATCATCTGCGCTTATGTGTTAAAAACGGTATCGACCCCGTAACTGCCGTGCAGATGGCCAGTCTGAATGCCGCAGAATGTTTCGGACTTTCAGACCGTGGTGCGATTGTGCCGGGCCGCAGAGCGGATGTGGTACTGGTGGATGATCTGGAAAGTTTTCGTGTGCATCAGGTATTTATCGGAGGACAGGAAGCGGCTCGGGATGGTGTTTACCTTCTTCCTGTGGAAAGGCAGGATATCACGCCGGTGCGCGGTAGTTTCCATGTAAAAGATTTTTCTCCTGAAAAACTGCACATGCATCTGACTTCCGGTCATGTGCATGTGATCGATGTGATGCCCGGAGGTGTTGTTACCGGAAAAGGTATCGCAGACATTATTATTGATAAAAATGGTGAGTTTGTCTACAGTCCCAAAGAAGATATCGTGAAGCTGGCTGTAGTGGAACGTCACAATAATACGGGAAATGTTGCCTGCGGATTCCTTCGGGGCTACGGGCTGAAGAAGGGAGCGGTTGCCGTATCAATTGCCCACGATTCTCACAATATCATTGTGGCCGGAACCAGTGACGAAGAGATGGCTGCGGCTGTGAGACAGGTGATTGAACAGGAAGGCGGAGCAGCTTTGATTTGGGAAGGCAAAACCATTGAGAATATGCCGCTGCCCATTGCCGGCATTATGAGTGACAAAAGCGGTGAATGGGTGGATAAAAAACTGACAGACCTCCATCTGGCTGCCTTTGAAAAAATGGGTATCAGCCGGGAGGTAGATCCTGTTATGACACTGGCCTTTATGGCACTTCCGGTGATTCCGGAACTGAAACTTACCGATATGGGACTTTTTGATGTGACAAGATTTGAATTTATTTCTGTGGAAGCGTGAGAAATAGCGGAATGAATCACACGATTTTTTAAAAAAGCGTGAAATTTCATAGGGAGTTATCATGAACAGACAGTTATTGGCAGAGACAGCTACATTAGCTGGCGAGATTATGTTAAAAAGCGGAGCGGAAACCTTCCGTGTGGAAGATACCATGGCACATATCCTTCGTAAGGGGAATGATTTTGAAGTTTCCCCGGTGGCCTTCACCACTGCGATTCTGGTTTCGCTGGAAGATGGAAAAACGGAACCCATTACCATAATACGCCGTGTCAAAACGGGAAGCACGAACTTAAGCAGGATTGTTCAGGTGAATGATATTTCCAGAAAATATTGTGCGGATGAGATCACGCTGGAAGAAGCCAGCGTGATGTTAAAACAAATACAGGGAAAAGAGTATAACAAAGCATTGTATAATTTGGCAACCATAGGGGTGGCGGCCGGATTTGCTCTGTTCTTTGGAGGAAGCCATGTGGATTTTCTGATGGCGGTTTTGTCCGGTGCTATTTTGGCCATGTGTATCACTCTGGGAAGGTATCTGAAACTGAATGGATTTATTCAGAAATGTATATCCTGTGCTGTTATGGCTTTTTGCTGTGCTGCGGCAGATTCACTGGCCGTACCGACTATGGATATGGACAAAGTGATTATCAGTACGATTATGCCGCTGGTTCCGGGAGTGGCCATTACGAATGCAGTTCGGGATACTTTGCAGGGCGATTATTTGTCCGGCAGTGCGCGGGTGATGGAAGCTTTTGTGACGGCGGCATCCATCGCCGTTGGTGTCGGTATTGGAATTGCAGTTTTTCGATTCTTTTTTGGATAGGAGGGGAAAAATATGATTATAGGTGTAATCGGCACTTTTATTGCAATCATGGCGTTCGCAGTATTGCTTGAAACCCCCAGAAAATATCTGATTCCTGCGGCAATCGTCGGAGCGCTGGGCGGGTTTGTGTATTTGCTTGGAATCAGGCTGGAACTGGACGTTGTGTTGTCTTCTTTTTTGTCGGCACTGAGTGTGTCTTTTCTGTCTCATATCTTTGCACGCATCTATAAAGCTCCGGTCACGCTTTTTCTGGTTGCAGGTATCCTTCCCACCGTTCCGGGTGGCGGTATGTATGAGATCGTATCGCATATTATCGGAGGCTTTCCCTCCGCGAGTATCTATTATCTGATTCAGACACTGGAAATTGCGGGCGTGATTGCGCTGGCTATTTTCGTGGTGGATTCTGTTTTTCGTGTAAAGAAAAACCGGGGAAAAAACAGTGTGTGATTGTTGGCATGCGCAAATAGTCATATTCTGTCTGTCTATAAAATAGAGTGCAGTTCTGATTCTGTAAGCGGTCGAAATTCTCCCGGCTTCAGATTGGAATCCAGCTTAAGGGGGCCTATAGATAAACGTTTTAAAAAGAGTACTTTTTTGTTAACAGCCTGAAACATGCGTTTAACCTGGTGGAATTTTCCCTCAAAAATCTCAACTTCGATTTCCGAAATATCATCAGAGCTCAAAATGCGGAGATTCGCCGGCAATGCGGAGAATTCCTCATCAAAGACAAGCCCTTCGCGGAAATCGTTCACATCTTTTTCTGTGACTTTTCCCTCGATTCGCGCATAGTAGACTTTGCCGACATGCTTTTTGGGGGAGAGAAGGCGATGGGCCAATGCGCCGTCATTGGTGATCAGCAGAAGTCCTTCCGTATCCTTATCAAGACGTCCTACCGGAAACAGATCATTTCGTCGGCAATCGCCCAGCAGATCAAGAACGGTTTTCTGAAAATTATCTTCTGTGGCAGATACAACTCCCTGAGGCTTATTTAGCATATAGTAATAGTATTTTTCATATTCTACCGGCTGGCTCTGGAAAAGAATCCGGTCGGAATTTTCATGAATGGTCAGATCACCTTTTTTGACGACCAGACCATTTACCTGAACCATTCCTTTTTTCAGATACTGTTTAACTTCACTTCTGCTTCCGATTCCGGCGTTTGCCAGAAATTTGTCAAGACGCATTGATATCCTCCCTGTATTTGTATTATCCGATCTTTGATTCTTGTACCGATTTAAGGTTCCGATGCATCGGTGTCTGTTTTCTGTATATAAATGCTGGTGTGTGCGATTTATATTAATCTCTGAATATCTGCGGCTATTTTATCATAAAGGGAGGATTCCTGCCAGTGCTTATCCATATAATATCAGATATAATATCAGATATAATATTAAATATTCCGTGATTGCCAAAGAAGAAAAAAATGTGATAGAATATTGACATTAGGAGGAAATACATATGTTAGCTGATATTATTATCATAGGAATCATTGTACTGTGTCTGGTGGCAGTAGGTATACATTATTATAAACGAAAAAAATCAGGCGCTTCAGGCTGCAGTTGTGGTTGTGGCGGATGTTCTGCTTCCTGCAATTCCAAAAAAGAATAATAGCAGTTTTGCGTCCCAAAATAAAATTGGGGGAAAGAGGCGTGAAAGGAAAGGAATTGATTTTTCCGTTTACATTACCGGGCATTTGTGTTAAAATTTAGGTATTGATAAAGTTGTAAATACTTTGGAAAGGAAAGGTTGTATTATGGCGGAGAATTATACAGGTAAGGCCATCGGTGTTTTTGAACTGGACAACCTGGTGGCTTGTTTTGTAGCTGCTGATGTTGCAACAAAGACAGCTGATGTAAAAATTCAGGGTATTGAACGTAATCGTTTAAAATCTGGAGCTTGTGTAAAATTGCGTGGAAGTGTCTCAGAAGTGAAAGCAGCTATGGAGGCTGCATTGAAAGCGGCAGAACCGATTGCAAAAATAGTGAGCCATACTGTAATTGCATCTCCATCTGCTGATACAGAAACAGCAATAACGATGACGATTAAAAAATAGCGGTTTTAAAACAGGACAGGAGAGGATAGTATGAGATTTGGAGCCTTTGGATTAGTTGAGGTAGTCGGGAGCGCATCTGCAGTCATGGTTGTGGATAAGATGTTAAAAACTTCTGATGTAGAATATCAGGCAAAGCATACGAAATGCGGCGGCCATGTGACCAGCATTATCAGTGGCGATGTTTCTGCTGTTACCGCAGCTGTTGAGAGTGTGAAACAGAATCCGCCGTGTGAGATCGTTGCTGCAGCAGTGATTTCCAATCCGTCAGAGGAAACGATACGGGTCGTACTTGAAAATAAGAAATAATGAGAATGAGAAATAGCAAAACCTTCATGTTGATATCGGACATGGAGGTTTTGCATTTTTGTGTAGAAAATTATAAAATCCTATTGACATTCCTATGATTATGTGATTATATAAACGTATGAACAAACATTCATATAAATGATGGGAGGGCATTATGAGTTACGATAAATTTGCAAAAGTAGAACAAGTACACCATGAAGAAGATACTTGTTCATGCGGATGCCATAATAAAAAGGAATTGCAGAATGACAGTCAAAAGGATGACGAATGCGCCTGCTGTCACGATGAGGAAGACGGCTGTGACTGCTGCCATGATGAGGAAGACGGCTGTGGCTGCTGCCATGATGAGAAAGAAGACGGCTGTGGCTGCTGTCATGACGGTGAAGACGATTGTGACTGCTGTCACGACGGGGAAGAGGATGAATGTGAATGTGGATGCAGCCATGATGATGACTGCGCGCAAGTCCATAACCACATTCATAATCATGCCTACAAGCGCCACCATGAGCATACTCATACCCATGAATCTCACGAAGGACATGAGCTTCGGACAAATGGCGGTGAGATGAAAGTCTATATACTGGAAAATCTTGGTTGTGCCAACTGTGCTGCTAAGATGGAAAAGAAGATCCAAGAACTACCGGATGTAGTCGATGCATCTATTACTTTTTCCACAAAACAGCTTCGAGTAGTTTCTGAGCATTCGGAAAACCTTTTGCCGCAATTACAGAGGATCTGTGCGTCCATTGAGACAGAAGTTATAGTACGTGAGAGAACTGAGAGAAAAGCAGAGGTTGCGGCAACAGAGAAAAAAGGTTTAACCGATAATAAGAAAGAAGGATTGTGGATTGCAGCGAGCGCTGTAGTATTTACAATTGGATTTATTGTAAAAAACAACAGCTTACTGGCGTCCGATATCTGTTTTATTGCCGCTTATCTGATGCTTGGTGCGGAAATTATTATGACGGCGGTTAAAAACATCATAAAGGGCAATGTGTTTGATGAAAATTTTCTTATGAGCATTGCCACGATCGGCGCGCTGTGCATTGGAGATTTCGCGGAGGCAGCCGGCGTCATGCTGTTTTACCGCGTAGGTGAACTTTTTGAGGAAATTGCGGTGGAGCGAAGCAGAAACCAGATTATGAGTGCTGTCGATATGCGGCCGGAAGTGGTTAATCTGGTAGCGGGGGACGAGGTGACAACCATTCCTGCAGAAGATGCAAAAAAAGGTGATGTGGTTCTGGTTCGTCCCGGGGATCGAATCCCTCTGGACGGAACAATTCTGGAAGGTGAAAGTCGTATTGACACATCTGCCGTTACCGGTGAACCGGTTCCTGTCTCCGTCAGAGCAGGCAGTGAGGTCATATCGGGATGTGTGAATACATCCGGCCTCTTAAAAGTGCGAGTAGATAAAGTCCTTTCGGAATCTATGGTTACGAGAATCCTGAATTCGGTAGAAAATGCAGCTGCCAGTAAACCACAGATGGAGCGATTTATTACGAAATTCGCCCGCGTGTACACCCCGATTGTGGTGTTAATTGCTGTTTGTACGGCAATCATTCCCTCCCTGATTGTGGGTGATTGGAGTAAATGGGTTTATACTGCACTGACTTTTTTGGTTATCAGCTGTCCCTGCGCGCTTGTCCTGAGCGTACCGTTGGCATTTTTCTCAGGAATTGGAGCCGGTTCAAAATTAGGAATCCTTTTCAAAGGCGGCCTTTCGCTGGAAGCTATGAAAAACATAAAGGCAATTGTTATGGATAAAACCGGAACCATAACCGAAGGAAATTTTGTGGTACAGTATGTGAATGCGACAGAAGCTTGTGACAGCGATGAATTGCTGGCTTTAGCTGCATCTTGTGAAATGAGTTCTTCACATCCTATCGGCGAGAGTATTGTTGCTGCAGCAAAAGGCAGTGGGCTGAAACTGGAACGGCCGGAAACCGTGGAAGAAATATCGGGCAAAGGTATTCGGGCTGTAATCCGCGGAAAGGAAGTCCTTTGCGGTAACTTCCAGCTGTTGGAAAGCAGAAATATTGATCTGAAAAAATATCACCGGGAGATTGTTGGAAGTGAAGTGCTGGTAGCAAAGGACGGCATTTTTATGGGCAACCTGGTTATTGACGATACGGTAAAAGCGGAAGCGTCCGAAGCGATCGCAGCAATGAAGCGTCAGGGGGTTAAGACAGTCATGCTTACCGGTGACGCTTTGGACAGCGCAAAATCTGTGGCAAACGAAACCGGTATTGACGAGGTATATGCAAAGCTGCTTCCCATTGATAAGCTGAATAAATTAAAGAGTATTCGAAAGAAATACGGCCCTGTTATGTTTGTGGGAGATGGTATTAACGATGCGCCGGTCCTGGCCGGAGCAGATGTGGGAGCTGCTATGGGTAGCGGAGCCGATGCAGCTATTGAAGCTGCGGATGTGGTATTTATGACATCGTCTGTATCTGCCATTTCACAGTCCATGAAAATAGCGAAGGATGTGAATCGAATCGCGATACAAAATGTCGTATTTGCCCTGGCAGTAAAAGTTCTGGTCATGGTTCTCGGCCTGGTGGGATTTGCTAATATGTGGATGGCTGTATTTGCAGATACAGGAGTGGCAATGCTTTGTGTGCTGAATGCCATCCGTGTGTTATATACATTTCGGAAATAATCTGATTTTGCAGCGGATTCCATGAAAAGGAGCTGCCATCAGTACATCAGTATACGAATGCTATCTGTAAATAGTAGAAAAGAAAATGAGAAATGGTCTTAACTGAGGATAGAATCAGCCATTTCTCATTTTTTTATTCAAGAATCTGCTGTTTTGTGGTATAGTATTTATAAATATCAATTTGCACAAAGCGATGAATCTACAAAAAGAAGTTGGATTTCTTTATCGTAAATTGCAATTCATTATGTGAATTTTATGGGTATCTATACAAGTCTTTTGAATTCTCTAACACCCAAGAATAGAATCAATTTTCAAAGAAAGGATGATACAATGACAGAAAAAGAATTTCAGAATTTGACCAGCCAGGGCATCGTCCTGCTGGATGGTGCCATGGGTACAAACCTGATGTTAAAAGGAATGCCCAAAGGAGTATGCACAGAAAAGTGGGTGTATGAACATCCCGATGTGCAGAGAGAAATACAGGGGGCTTATGTAGAGGCTGGATCAAAAATCATTTATGCTCCGACCTTTCAGGCAAACCGTATTTCATTTAGCAAATTTGGCATGGAAGGTGAACTGGAAAAAATCAACCGGACAATGGTAGAGCGTACAAAACAAATTGCCGGCGATTGTGCGCTGGTGGCAGGAGATATATCCAGTACTGGAAATTACGAGGAGCCATACGAAAACCTTCTGGAAGTATACAAAGAGCAGATCAGTTATCTGGCAGACAGTAAAGCAGATATTCTGGTTATTGAAACAATGATTAAAGTGGAAGAAACCATGGCTGCTATTGATGCGGCGAAAAATGTCTGCGATCTGCCGATTATGTGTACTATGACAGTTGAAGCCGATGGAAGTCTTCTGATGGGCGGAAATATTTATGAGGCAGCGGCCACTTATGAAGCTATGGGTGCGGCAGCCGTTGGAATAAACTGTTCCCTTGGCCCGGATCAACTGGAAGCAATTGTTAAGGGAATCCGTGATATTGTTTCAATCCCGGTTGTTATAAAGCCGAATGCGGGCGTGCCCTATATCAATGATAGGGGGGAAGCCATCTATAACATGGGACCAATTGAATTCGCGGAGCATATGCTAAAACTGATAAAAGCGGGCGCCAACCTGGTGGGTGGCTGCTGCGGAACGAATGCAGCTTATATCCGTGCCCTGAGAGAGAGGTTATAGTCATATGGGAGAAAAAAGATTTGCTCTTCTAATTGATTCGGATAATGTTTCATCGAAATATATCGATGGGATTTTGGATGAGCTGACCGAATATGGAGAGGCAACGTATCGACGAATTTACGGCGATTTTACAAATCAGAGAAATGCAAAATGGAGCGAACTTCTTTTGGAAAAATCTATTACACCGATTCAGCAGTTCTCAAATACGTCCGGAAAAAATGCCACGGATTCTGCATTGATCATTGATGCAATGGACCTTCTATATACAAATAATATGGACGGATTCTGCATTGTATCCAGTGACAGTGATTTTACCCGCCTGGCAAGTCGATTAAGGGAGTCCGGAAAGACAGTGATCGGTATGGGGGAAAAGAAAACGCCTTCTTCTTTCCGTGCAGCCTGTACAGTATTTACAGAACTGGAAAATCTCCTGGCTGCGGATGAGGAGAAAGTGGTTTCACCAAAAGATGCCATTGAAAAAGATATTATCAATATCATTACGAAAAATGAAAACAGTGGAAAAATTACAGGGCTTGGTGAGATCGGAAGCAAGCTGCAGATCAAATACCCGGACTTTGATATCCGGAATTATGGTTACAGCCAGCTGTCCAAGTTCCTGGCAGATATGCCCCAGCTGGTGGTGGATAAAACAATCAGCGGTTTCACCGTGAGCCTGAAAGAACAGGAGGATTCTGAGGATTCGGTTATTCATGACATAAGAAAGATCGTCGAGAAAAACGGGAAAAACGGAATCGCTCTTGTGACCCTTGGACAGGAAATTCGAAAAGTGCATCCGAATTTTAATGTAAAGGTATACGGATACTCTCAACTATATCGGTTTGTCGGCAGCATTCCGGGATTTGTATTAAAAGGAGAAAAGGCAAACAGGAGAGTGGTAGCGAAAACGGATGCCTGAAAAAAGTATATGCTTAGAGAAAATCAGTCCGCTTTGTCCAGGCGGACTTTTCTTTTTAAACTTTGATACGACGCAGTTTACGCCATGCTGCTTAAATTGGTTTGTACCATATTCGAAGAAAATGAATTGACAAATATCGATGTATTATTTATACTAAAATCAGAAAATGTCGAAAAATGTACGGGAGGTAAAAGGGTAATGAATAAGGAACAAATAGTTGCTGTTTTTAAGGCTTTTTCTGATGAGAGCCGTGTTGAGATTCTTGCATTATTAAAAGATGGGGAGCTGTGTGGAAATGATCTTTTGGAAAAAATGGAGATCAGTCAGTCTACACTTTCACATCATATGAAAATCCTCTGCGAATCCGGAATCGTAAACGGAAGGAAAGTGGGAAAATGGACCTACTATTCCATCAGTGAGGATGGCGGTGCTGAAGCAAAAGTCCTTTTGGATCAGATCCTGGATGCAAAGACGACAAAAGCACAGCCAAAGACAGAGAACGTGAAAAAAGAGACGAAAAAGACAGCTTCCAGAAAGAAAAGCGCGAATAAAACAGTTGCACCAAAAGCAGAAGAAGCGATGGCTGAGCCGGTGAAAGAGGAACCGAAAAAAGAGGAACCGGCTGTGGAAACGCCTCCGAAAACAGAAGTTAGAAGACAGCAGAGACGGCAGATGGATTCCTGGCTTCTTTAATCACGGTAAATTAATGGGAAGAATAACGCGTGTAAAGATAATACATGGTAAGGTAATATACGGGAAGATAATATATGGTAAAGAAGGGATGAGGTTATGGCAAAGGCTTTTAATCAAAAACTGAAAATCCTTTACCTGATTCAGATGCTTTATCAGAAAACGGATGAAGAACATACGGTAAACATGCAGCAGATTCTGCATATGCTGGAGCAGCACGGCATATCTGCCGAACGGAAGAGTATTTATGATGATATGGAAATGCTGCGTCAGTTTGGTTTTGATATTCTTTTCCGGAAAAGCCAGCCGACTGGCTATTATCTGGGAAGCCGCAATTTTGAACTTCCGGAGCTGAAACTCCTTGTAGATGCAGTTCAATCCTCCAGATTTATTACAACAAAGAAATCAGAAGAACTGATCCAAAAGCTGGAAGGGCTGACCAGTGAGAATGAAGCCAGGCAGCTCCAGCGGCAGGTATATGTGAATAATCGTATAAAAACGATGAATGAGAGTATCTACTATAATGTAGATAAGATCCATTCCGCAATCACGGAAAACCATCCGATCAGTTTTCAGTATTTTGAGTGGAATGTGAATAAAGAAATGCAGCTGCGAAAATCCGGTGCTCGTTATCTGGTAAGTCCATGGATTTTGTGCTGGGCAGATGATAACTACTATCTGGTTGCTTTTGAACACAGTACGGAAAAAGTAAAACACTATCGGGTAGAAAAAATGGTTGACATAAAGATTTCGCCAGAATCGCGAATGGGACAGGAAAAGGTGGAGGATCTGGATGCAGGTAAATATGCGAATAAGACCTTTGGAATGTTCGGTGGTAAGGTGCAGACGGTAGAAATTGCTTTTAAGGACAAATACGCAGGGGTTGTGATTGACCGTTTTGGTAAGGACGTTGTGATCAAACCTCAGAAAGACGGTACGTTCAAAACAAGAGTGGAAGTGGCAGTCAGTGAACCTTTCTTTGGGTGGATATCCGGTCTGGGAAGCGGCGTAAGAATATTGAAACCGAAAGTTGTTGTGGAAGAGTACCGGGATTTTCTGAAAAAACTGATGAAACAATATAAGTAGCAGGAAGTGCAGTCAGAATCTGAGAAGGCATGTCCGGGAAAAGCAGGCTGCAGGATGAAGAACTGGTTAAATTAAGAGGAAAAGCGCGCTTTTCGCTCAACCCTGAGGGACTGTCATAGCACAGCCCCTCCTGTATGTCTGCAAAAACAGCAACCTGATCTGTCAGGAAAATGAAAAAAATCAGTCAGCTGCGGAAGATAACGGAATTATCCGTCATAGAGTCAATAATAGCCAAAGATTCCAGATGGATGCCAAGATCGCGGATTCTCTGACCGCCCTCTTGGAAGCCTTTTTCAATCACAATGCCGGCACCCTCAATAGTTGCTCCGGATTTTTTTACAATGTCGATCAGACCCAGCAGCGCGCAGCCGTTTGCCAAAAAGTCATCAATGATCAGAACATGGTCTTCCGGAGTGAGGTAACGTTTTGCCAGAATGACATCGTACACTTTCTTATGTGTGAAGGATTCCACTTTTGTCGTATACATATCACCGTCCAGATTAACGCTCTGAGCTTTTTTGGCAAAAACAACCGGGCAGTTAAAATACTGAGCTGCAATGCAGGCGATTCCGATACCGGATGCTTCAATGGTCAGAATTTTGTTGATGGGTTTATCGGCAAACAGTCTTTTGAACTCCTTGCCCAGCTCATTGATGAACGGTATGTCCATCTGATGATTTAAAAAACTGTCTACTTTTAAAATATTGCCTGGTTTTACAACACCGTCCTTAAGAATCCGTTCTTCTAAAAGCCGCATGTTTTTATCCTCCTCAAAAGTTCGTATGATTAGGACTATCATACAACATCTGTAAAAAAAAGACAAGTCGAGTTGAACAGAAAAAGACTGGTCTGAAAGAAAAAACGGAAAGGATGCTTTGGCAGTTTTGTCAACTGCTGTAATGATTATGGAAAACAGAAATGAAAAGGGAGATGGAAGAATGCAGGAATATGAAGCAGTGTGGGAGATTTTTAATCTGTGTGCCAACAATCAGATGAGGGATGTTTTTATTGAAGAAATTGAATGTGAAGATCCGGAACTGTATATCAAAAACAAGTTTAAAGACAAAGAGCTGAAGTATGAAAAGACGGTGAAAAGCGATGGTACAATCATTTTTGATATCATAACTTCAGGGATCAAGCAGAGATATACATTTACACCATTTTAACCGGTGCAGATTCTGCTCTATTGTGTTATAATGGAACACAATACAATACGGGAAAAGAGGAAACTGATAAAAGCAAAAAACGAAAAAGAGAGAAGAAAATATGAGTGAACAAAAACAATATGAACACGAACACCTTATGCCGGATGGATCCATTGTGCGTCATGCACACGAAGGAAATGGCCATCTGCATAATCATACTCACAGCCATGCAAAAACAAAGGCAGTTATCAATCGATTGTCCAGAGCAATAGGGCATCTGGAGTCCATTCGACGCATGGTGGAAGAAGGAAGAGATTGTACGGAAGTGCTGGTACAGCTGTCGGCGGTAAAAGCAGCGATCAATAATACCGGAAAAGTGATTCTGCAGGATCATATTGAGCACTGTATAGTTGATGCGGTAGAAGAGGGAAACAAACAGGCACTGGATGATCTGGCTATGGCTATTGATCGTTTTATAAAGTAAGAACACGAAATCAGCCAAAGCAGTAATATAAGTGGAATTAGGTATTAGCAGAAAAACGCAGGTGATGAATGGCACCAGGTTTTTCTGCTTTTTATTTGTTAAATCCAGCAATAATTGTATGGCAGCCGAGGTACAGATCATTTGCTCAGTGGTGTGGATGCGGTAAGCAGCACCTGTAGTATAAAAATCAAATAATTCATATATGGGGTTTACAGGAACAAATGTTCGTGATAGAATGTAGTCGAACAGATGTTCCTGGTGCGGGGGTGAATGAAAAGAAAGCACTTGGACCGGATCTAATGGCGAAGAGGTTGAGAAAAACTGGGAATTGCAAATACCGGCTTCTAAATGCCGCGGAAAGAAGCGCTGAGAACCAGAATCAAACATTTTCTGGTAGCGTTTCAAAAACATAAAGATGTACCCGGGGGGATCGGATGTTAATTCAGGAAAATATGAGTATAAAGGAAAAGCTGAACATTCTTGCAGATGCGGCAAAATATGATGTGGCCTGCACTTCCAGCGGACGAGACCGCAAAAATGACGGAACGGGTATCGGCAGCTGTGTATCCAGCGGACTGTGCCACAGTTTTGCAGCGGATGGCAGATGTATTACGCTCTTGAAAATACTGTTTACCAATGAGTGCGTATTTGATTGTAAATACTGCATAAATCGAGCGTCCAACGATGTGGTGCGTACATCTTTTACGCCGGAGGAGGTTTGCCGACTGACGATCGGGTTTTACCGAAGAAATTACATCGAAGGGCTGTTCTTAAGCTCCGGTGTCCTGCACAGCCCCAATTACACGATGGAACTGCTGTTTCAAACGGTGTATAAGCTGCGCACGGAATATCATTTTCAAGGTTATATTCATCTGAAAGCAATTCCCGGAGCCTCTCAGGAGATTATTGACCGGGTGGGATATTATGTGGATCGTATGAGCATCAACCTGGAACTGCCTACAGCAGATGGACTGAAAAAACTCGCACCACATAAAAGCAGGAATACGATCTTAAGACCCATGCGGGAGATTCAGAAAAAAGTTAAAGAAAGCAAGGAAGAGCTGATTGTATATAAACAGGCCAGGCCTTTCGTACCGGCAGGTCAGAGTACCCAGATGATTATTGGTGCGACCGGGGAAACCGACTACCAGTTGGTTCAAGTGGCTCAGTCGTTGTATCGGCAGTTTGATTTAAAACGCGTCTTTTATTCGGCTTTTGTGAACGTCAATGAGGACAGCAGCCTTCCGGCGACTCAGAACGGACCGCCGCTTCTCCGGGAACATCGGCTGTATCAGGCAGACTGGTTGATGCGGTTTTATGGTTTTAAAGGAGAAGAACTGTTAAGTGAATCCAAACCGAATTTTAATACACTTCTGGATCCGAAATGTGACTGGGCTCTCAGCCATCTGGAAGAGTTTCCCATAGAGGTATCGGAGGCAGATTATCATGCGCTTCTTCGGGTTCCTGGGATTGGCCCCACCTCTGCCTGGCGAATTGTGGGAGCGCGAAAACACGGCACTTTGACGTTTGACAACTTGAAAAAGATGGGAGTAGTTTTAAAACGCGCTCTGTATTTTATTACCTGTAACGGTAAAATGATGTATCCTACAAAGCTGGAGGCCGATTATATTTTGCGCAATATGCTGGATCCGAGAGAAAAGCTTCCCGTAAATCCCAGGGAAATTAAATATGAGCAAATGTCACTGTTCGACTGCGGATTGACAGATGAAAACCAGGTGCTGTCACCGGATCCGTTTCGCACATTCATAGCTCAGGGATAGTAGGCTGTACGTATTCTGATCGGGAATCGGATGTAAGTTCTTCTGGTTCGTAAAACGGTCAGTACGCGCCTTATGTCGGATGGCTGTGCGCATTTTCCGGCCTGGAGCAGAGAAAATCCGGTTTACATGGGAGGTATAATGCTTATGAAATATGTATTTCAGTGTGAAGATTCAATGATAGGTATTTTTACCGGGGTTTATGATGCCTGGGACAGCCGTGTGGGCCATGACAATGTGGAACTGCGTACAGAAAAAAGTGAAAATCTGGAATTGTTCTGTGAATACATTGATGTACATCCGGATGAGAAAAAAGCGGAAAAAGTCCGCAGAAGCATTTATCGGAAGCTGGGAGCCGGTGTTTATCATGACATCACGGTCTGTGTGTACGGCACTTTTTCTGATAAGGCGAATGCGATTTATCATACGCTGGTGGACTGCCTTTCACCACAGGGAAGCTTGTATGGGAAAAAGATGCCCTCCGGGTTCCATCCGGGCGGAACGGGCTCCAATTATCTGGAAAATCTGTGCAATCCCTATGTAAAGCGCGTTTCGGAAATGAAGAGGAATATTTGGATGGAACAGCATCGCATGCTTCAGTTCATACGTTTCCGCGAACTGCATAATGGTATTTTGTTTGCGAAAATTGATCCGTGGCACAATGTACTTCCGCTGATAGCAGATCATTTTTCTGATCGCTTTCCTCTGGAACGGTGGATGATCTACGATGGAGGTCGTCAGTATGCGCTGGCCCATGAGCCGGGAAAAGGCTGTCTGTTTATGGAGCAGATTACAATACGGGAAGAGTATCTGGAAAACTATGCAGATGTGGAGGGAAATTATGAGGAACTCTGGTGGAATTTTTGTCAGAGTATTGCCATTGAATCGAGAATGAACAGGAAGCTCCAGCAGCATTTTGTCCCGTTGAAGTTCCGCAAGAACATGGTGGAGTTTTCGTAGGAATAAGTGGCAGAGCGTATAATACATAAATGTTTTCCACGAAATTGTTTTATGGTATACTATATCATAAAGCCGAGAGGTCATCTGCGGTTCTTCTTTGGGATCATTACAGAAAAATCGCTATGATCTGTGCGGGTTTAGAATAAACAGAAAAATAAAATTGGTCTGAGAACCAACCATAAGACATTATGAGTAAAAAACAAAAAATACGTATTTCCGTACGCAGCCTGGTGGAGTTTATCCTGCGTTCGGGAGATCTGGACAATCGAAAAAGTGCATCAGCCGACCGCGAAGCCATGCAAAAAGGCAGCCGTCTTCACCGGAAGATACAAAAGCAGATGGGGGCTTCCTATCGTGCGGAAGTTCCGCTCTCCATTGAGAAAGAATACGAGGATTTTTTCCTTGTTGTGGAGGGAAGGGCAGACGGGATCATAGAAGAACCTGAGCTAGTGGTAATCGATGAGATAAAGGGTGTCTATATGGAACTGAAATATCTGGAAAAACCGATATTGGTCCATGTGGCTCAGGCAAAATGCTATGCCTATATTTATGCGCAGCAGAAGAAAAAGCAGCGTATGGGCATTCAAATGACATATGCGAATCTGGAATCAGAGGAAATCAAACAGTTTCAGGAAGAGTATTCCTTTGAAGAACTGGAAACATGGTTTACGGATCTGATTGCGTCCTATTATAAGTGGGCCGAATTTCAGTATCGCTGGCGTATCCGCCGGAATGAGTCCATGGAAAATATGGAGTTCCCTTTTCCATACCGAAAAGATCAGCGTAAAGTGGTTCTTTCCGTGTATCAGACAATTCGGAGGAAAAAGGGGCTTTTTGTTCAGGCTCCTACCGGAGTGGGAAAGACTATGTCTGTCGTATATCCGGCTGTGCGGGCAGTCGGTCAGGGATTTGGTGAAAAGATTTTTTATCTGACAGCAAAAACGATCACGCGAACGGTTGCGGAAGAAGCATTTGGCATTCTTCGTGAAAAAGGGCTGTGCTGTAAAGTGATTACTTTGACAGCAAAAGAAAAAATGTGTATCTGTCAGGAACCCGACTGCAATCCGGTCAGCTGCCCAAGAGCCAGTGGACATTATGATCGAGTTAATGATGCGGTCTTTGATCTTCTGGTTCATTCGGAGGCTTTTGATCGCGATACCATTCAGCAGAAGGCCGAGGAGTGGAATGTATGTCCCTTTGAGATGTGTCTTGACCTTTCGATGTGGGCGGATGCTGTAATCTGTGATTATAATTATGTTTTTGATCCGAATGTTCATCTTCGACGATTTTTTGGTGATGGGGTTAAAGGTGAGTATATCTTTTTGATCGATGAAGCCCACAATCTGGTGGACCGGGGACGGCAAATGTATAGCGCGGCAATTTTCAAAGAGCATGTATTGGCGGCGAAAAAGCTGGTGAAATCTTATTCCAAAAAACTGGAACGCTGTCTGGAAAAAGTGAATAAACGAATGCTGGCATACAAGCGAGAATGTGAGAGTTATGAGATCCTCAGTTCTGTCGGGGATTTGGCCATGGCTCTGATGACTTTGATGGGTGAATTGGAATTGTTTTTGGAAGAGCGGCGGAAAGGCCTTGCAGAGACCGCGGTGGAGCAGGTTCCTCTGAAAGATGAGGATGGGAAGGCACTGCTGGAATTCTATTTTGAGGTGAGAGATTTCCTCAATATTTATGAACTTCTGGATGAGAATTACGTAATCTATTCGGAACTGGATGAAGAGAATCAGTTCCGGGTTCAGCTATATTGTGTCAATCCGGCACAGAACCTTCACAATTGCATGAGTAAGGGTGTTGGGAGAATCTATTTTTCTGCTACTCTGCTTCCGATTCAGTATTATAAGAAGCTTCTTTCTGCGGAGCCTTTGGATTATGAGACTTATGCGGAGTCACCCTTTGAGGAGAAGAACAAACTGCTTCTGGTGGGAGGAGATGTCAGCAGCCGTTATACAAGAAGAGGTTATGGGGAATACCGGAAAATAGCGGAATATATTGCAAAGCTCGTATCAGCAAAAAAAGGAAATTATCTGGCATTCTTCCCTTCCTACAAGTTGATGCAGGATGTGTTTCAAATCTATCGTGATAAATATGAGCGGCCGGATGTGGACTGGATCATTCAGACGCCATCCATGCATGAAGAAGAACGAGAGATTTTTCTGGAAAATTTTGAAACTGAGAATCCCAATACTTTGATTGGATTTTGTATCATGGGAGGCATTTTTTCAGAAGGAATTGATTTGATCGGTAAAAAGCTAATAGGTGCAGTCATTGTGGGAACCGGTATTCCCCAGATCAGCAACGAGCGGGAAATCTTAAAAGACTATTATAAGGAAAATGGGTTTGATTATGCCTATCGTTTTCCGGGTATGAATAAAGTGCTGCAGGCCGGAGGCAGGGTGATTCGCTCCAAAGAGGATCGAGGTGTGATTCTTCTTCTGGATGACCGTTTCCTTGAACCGGAGTACCTTCAGTTATTTCCTATGGAGTGGAAATGGTATCAGCCATGCCACCTTGGGAATGTGATGCAGTGTCTTGATGTATTCTGGAAAAGCGATGTATAGACTTGTTATTACAGGAAAATTATGGGTTGACAACAATCCGTCAGCTGATGTACTATAATTACATCGACAAAGACGTCCTTTATAGGGCGTCTTTTTCTTTTTTATTGAACCTGCTTAAGTGAGGATCCAGTTCTGAACATAAATGCTTAGGCGGGACTTCGTCAGGAAATGGGGTGGAAATATGCAAAATCTAATTGATCGAACAGCTGAAATTAATAAGATGTTAGCCCGTTACGGAGTAAAGTTCGGAATCTATAAAAATAACGTCTTTAAAGAGCAACTGTTTCCCTTTGATCCACTGCCCCGAATCATTACCAAAGAAGAATACATTCCTCTGGAAAAAGGTCTGATTCAGCGCGTGGATGCATTAAATCTGTTTTTAAAGGATGTTTATACGGACAAGCAAATTGTGAAAGACGGTGTCATACCGGAAGATTTTGTCTTTTCCTCTTCCGGATATCTGCCCGAATGTGAGGGTATGGTGCCTCCAAAAGGCATATACAGCCATATATCCGGTATCGACCTGGTGCAGGCAAAAGATAAATCCTGGTATATACTGGAAGACAATCTCAGGATCCCTTCCGGTGCATCCTATCCGTTGATCGCAAGAGAACTTTGCCGGAGAGCTTCACCGCAGACTTATCAGAGCAATCGCATTATTGATAACCGGAATTATCACAAACTCCTGCGAGATACCATGGAAAATGTCAACTGTGGCGGGATTCCGGTAATCATGACACCGGGTCGCTACAACGCCGCTTATTTTGAACATTCCTATCTGGCTGAGCGAAGCGGTTGTGTGCTAGCCATGTGCAGTGATCTGTTTGTTAATGAAAATGTTTTGTATTACCGCGACTACAAGGGCGAGAAAATGCGCGTGGGCGTAATTTACCGGAGAATATCCGATGAATACCTGGACCCCATGACATTTAACAGTGAATCATTGATCGGTGTGCCGAATATTATGGATGTATATCGTGCCGGAAATGTGGCAATCGTCAACGCTCCGGGTAACGGGGTGGCGGATGACAAAGGCATTTACTATTTTGTACCCAAGATGATTCGGTATTATCTTAACGAAGAGCCGATTTTGAAAAATGCGCCTACCTATCTGCCGTTCTATGAGGAGGATCGTAAGTATGTTCTTGATAATCTGGAGAAACTAGTCATTAAGGATGTGGCAGAAGCCGGCGGATACGGAGTTATTTTCGGTCGGGATCTGACAAAAGAACAGCTGGAAAATATGAAGCAGCTTCTGATCAGAGAATCCAGACGTTTCATTGCCCAGGAAGTCATTGATTTCCTTGACCTGGATATCATGGAAGGTAACGAACGTGTTCCAAGAAAAGCAGATCTGCGCGCATTTGTTTTAAGCGGAGAGACCACAAAAGTATGGGCAAGCGGACTGACCCGATTTTCCCGACAGGCGGATTCCTTTGTGGTCAATTCTTCTCAGGGAGGAGGTTTTAAAGATACATGGGTATTATCTCAGTAGATAAAGCGAATAACCTGTTCTGGCTTGGCCGGTATACGGAGCGGGTTTTTACAACACTTCGAAAGTTTTTCCGGGTATACGACCATATGCTGGATGACTCGGATCAGGATAACGGGAATAGTATTCTGAACTACCGCGAGTATTGCGGAAGACTGGCGATTCCGGATATTTACCTCAATGAGCAGGATTTTGTCACGCGGTATCTTTTTGACCGGGACAATCCGGATTCTCTCGTTTCCAATATGGAGCGGGCCTATGATGATGCGATTGTGCTTCGTGATGAAGTGAGCAGCCACGTGCTTGGATATATTCAGTTGGCGCTGGATACCTTTGATGGTGCGAAAAATGCCAACATGCCGATCTTCGCACTGCAGCCGGTGATCGATGACCTTTTCGCGTTCTGGGGCTGTGTAGATGACTATGTGGAAAACGAAGAATGCAGAAATATTATTAAGACAGGAAAATACCTGGAACGTCTGGATCTATATCTGCGTCTGGACTATCGTATGCAGGATATTGAAAAAGAGTATTCTAAGATGCTGAACCGTTTGAATAAAACAAAACTGCATATCAATATGGAAAAACTGGAGGAGCTGACAGCGATAATAAACAAGAAAACGGAATTGACGGAGAATTATCGCGAGGCGTTGAACTGTCTGGGAGAAATTGTTGAGGTGATATAGGTGAGGAAACTGAAGTTTCATTATCGCACTGTCATGCGTTTTGATCCTCCTGTTTGCCGACACAGCTATGCAGTGCGGTGTGTGCCTGTGGATACACAGGCACAGAAGATTCAAATCGAAAGCCGCTATGTGAAGCCGGCAGATTCTTTGAACGAGACAGTGGATGGCTTTGGCAATCATCGATATGTGGGTTACTGCCAGGGATACCACAGCGAGTTTGAGTACGAAGTCCGCGGAGTGGCGGAAGTGGAATCCATGGTACTGCAAAAAGAGGCACTTCACCCAATCTTCAAGTATCCCTCCAAGTTTACGAAACATGAGCCTGAAGTGGTGGAACTGTATAGAAAAATGTGCCCTTTGGAGGGAGACGAACTTCAAAGGGCAGTTTTTATGATGAACTATCTGTACGAGCATTTTGAATATGTTCCGGGGGTGACCAATATTGATACGACGGCGGCAGAGGCCATTCGTCTTGGAAAAGGTGTCTGCCAGGACTATGCACATATTATGATCGCATTGTGCAGATTTGCAAGGATTCCTGCCCGCTATGTGGTGGGCATGATGATCGGAGAAGGGGCGACCCACGCCTGGGTGGAGATTTATTATAATCACGGATGGTATGGATTGGATCCTACTAATAATCTACATGTGGATGATTACTATATTAAAATAGCTCATGGGAGAGATTATGAAGACTGCGTGGTGGATCGGGGCCGGTTCTACGGACCGACGACACAGCATCAGGAAGTATATGTACAAGTGGAGGAAATTGAGTAATCGATTGATTAAGTGAATTGTTAATTAAAACGAAAATGCAAAAACAGCAAGTGAAGCATGAAACGAAAGAGAAAGCCATGATTCAAGTGATGCATTACACCTAAAATGGCAGATATGTGAAAACGCTATTTAATGCATGATACGGTATGGAAAAGAATTGATGAAAGGGAATATTAATGTCGGTTTTACCGGCAGAATGGAGAAATACAATGATTGAGACAATAGCATCGGTGGATCTTCCGGTAGATGAACGGCTGATGATTCAGAAAAACCGGATTGAGCCCATAAAGAAAACGGGAAAAGAAAAAAGGATTTCCCTGGTGACCGGAACACACGGCGATGAACTGGAAGGACAGTTTGTCTGCTACGAAGTGAATCGTATCATTCGGGAGAATATGGAGTGCCTGAAGGGAATTGTCGATATTTATCCGGCGATGAATCCTCTGGGAATTGACTCCATTACAAGAGGAATTCCCATGGTGGATCTGGATATGAACCGAATCTTCCCGGGAACCGCTGAAGGAAATTTTACAGAGTATATCGCATCCAGAATTATTGATGATATTATAGGTTCGGATATGTGTGTGGATATCCATGCCAGCAACATTTATCTGAGGGAAATGCCGCAGGTGCGGATCAGCGACGACACAGCAGATAAACTGGTGCCCTATGCAAAAATGATAAATGTGGATTTTGTGTGGGTACATGCATCCGCTACGGTTTTGGAGTCAACCCTGGCTCACAGCCTGAATATGATGGGGGTGCCAACACTGGTTGTGGAAATGGGCGTCGGAATGCGCATTACAAAAGAATATTGTTATCAGTTGGTGGATGGCATCTTTAATCTGATGCACGAGATGGAAATTTGGGATGGCAGTGTCAACCCGGTCCGGGAACCGATCGTATCCCAGGATGGTGAAGTAGGTTATGTGAACGCAGATGCCTCCGGTATTTTTGTGCCCCGCGTTTCCATCTGGCAGTCTGTGGAAAAGGGAGAACATATCGGGGATATACTGAATCCGCTGACCGGTCTTGTGGAACACCGTCTGGTTTCTCCTATGGCCGGTACTGTGTTTACGCTGCGTGAATATCCCATCGTATATCATGGGTCGCTGATCTCAAGAGTTCTGGGAGGTGTGGCTATATGTTAAAAGAGACGATTTATTCTTTGAAAGCTCCCTATCGGGATGAACTGCGTGTGACCGGCTATCGGTTTGGCAGCGGAGAAAAAGCTGCATGTATTGTGGGGGCTATCCGTGGAAATGAAATACAGCAGTTATATGTATGTTCTCAACTGATCAAAGCGCTAAAAGAACTGGAGGAGAGAAAAGCCATTGTTTCCAATCATGAGATTTTGGTGATTCCTTCTGTAAATCAGTATTCCATGAATATAGAAAAGCGGTTCTGGGCTGTGGACAATACGGACATTAATCGTATGTTTCCGGGATATGATTTGGGCGAAACGACTCAGCGGATTGCTGCAGGCGTTTTTGAAAAGGCAAAAGGATACAGTTACGGTATTCAGTTTGCCAGCTTTTACATGCCGGGAGATTTTGTCCCCCATGTGCGCATGATGGAGACCGGTTATCAGAACGCAAGTCTGGCAAATCTGTTTGGACTGCCCTATGTGGTGATTCGCAAACCGAGACCGATCGATACGACAACGCTGAATTATAACTGGCAGTTATGGGACACCAATGCCTTTTCCGTGTATACGAAAGAAACCGATAATATAGATGAGCAATCTGCCAGAATAGCGGTCTCAGCAGTGCTGCGCTTTTTGACCAGAATGGGAATTCTGCATTACAATTGCCACAGCGGATACATAGCAAGTGTTTTTTATGAAAATGAGCTGACGACAGTTCATGCATCAGAAGCCGGGATACTTCGAAGACACCGTTTTCCGGGTGAAGAGGTTCGAAGAGGTGATTTGCTGGCGGAAATATTGGATCCTTATGAAGGAACGACGAAGGTGCAGGTTCTTGCACCGACGGATGGAATCATCTTTTTCTCTCACAAGAAGCCCCTGGTAATCCAGAAAGACATCATATGTCGGATCATCCGGAGACTTCATGAATAGTACACAGGGGTTATCTGTTAGAATGTACGGAAAAGATTCGAAAAAGTTTTTCGGAAGAGTTATGCACAACAGTCTGACTTGACGCGTGAACTGCATTAATAGTATAATTCCCATAGCCGAATCAACCGGTTTCCGCCTGCGGAACCCGGATATTTATCTGTAGAACAACTGGTTTTATGTTCATTTATGAAATGAAATCCAGCCATACGTCCATCCGGATCGATTCATGAAATAGGTTGCTGTGTTTTGCATCTGCAAAAAAACTGCACATCAGGCGGAAAAAGAAGATTTAAGTAAGGAAAGGAGATAAACCATGAAAGTAGTATCCACCGATAAGGCTCCGGCCGCAATCGGACCATATTCACAGGCAATTATTTTTAATGATATTTTATTCACCTCCGGCCAGATTCCAATTAATCCGGACACGGGATCCGTGGATGCAGAGGGTATTGAAGCGCAGGCAGAGCAGGTAATGAAAAATCTGGGTGCTGTTCTGGAAGCAGCGGGATCCGGGTTTGAAAAAGCGATTAAAACGACTTGTTTCCTGGCGGATATGGGCGATTTTGCAGCATTCAATGAAGTATACGGCAAATACTTTGTAAACAAACCGGCACGATCCTGTGTAGCAGTAAAAACCCTGCCGAAAAATGTTCTGTGTGAAGTGGAAGTAATCGCAGCGTTATAAATGCAAATGTGAGAATTCCGGAGATAAACAGGTAGAACACAGGAATACATTCAAATGAAATAATTCGAAAAAGCCTGCAGTATATCAGAGGATGCAGTCTGTTTCCGGAATGCGAGAAGCAGACTGCGGCCCGGAAGCGGTATTTCCAGATGACAGACGGACAGTTCCGTCTGTTTTTTTTCGAGCATGTAGTCCGGTACAAGACCGATACCAAGACCGATGGTAGCCATATCGATTACCAGATCATTGCTGGTCAGCTCTATATCAGGAACCAGCGCATATCCCATTTTTTCGAACTTCTGGAGAAGAAACTGGCTGCTGGTGGTTTTCTGCTCCAGCATGATCAGCGGAAGATCATGAAGTTGTTGCAGAGAAATTGTATGGCCCTGGATGGGAAAATAGTTCTTGTTGGCTACAAAGACATCCTGGAAGGTGTGTATGGCCTTTGTATCTATGGACTTGCGATTTTGCTCTGCCGGGGAGTTGACAACCGTCAGATCCACCTCGCCTTTTTCCAGCAAATCCAGGCACTCACGGGATGCCTGGCTCATAATTTTGATGTGGATGCCCGGGTATTCGGTGTGGAAGCGGTTCAGATAGGGAAGCAGAAAATAGCGGCAGATCGTATCACTTGCCGCTATGCAGAGCTGACCGTCCATATCGCTTCCGCCCTTGATCTGGGATTCCGCGCTCTGAATCATATGGATTGCCGGTGTTATCGTGCGGAACAGTGTCTCGCCTTCGGGAGTCAGAGACACCTTTTTCGTG
The DNA here is from genome assembly GCA_022767285.1 of Lachnospiraceae bacterium. GTDB lineage: Bacteria > Bacillota > Clostridia > Lachnospirales > Lachnospiraceae > JALENY01. The sequence goes on from JALENY010000027.1 coordinate 53,704, forward strand.
CTTCGGATAAAAAGCGGGTGTCCCAGCTTCTGCTCCAGAGATTTAATAGACTGGCTGACGGCTGACTGAGAAATGTAGAGCTGCCGGGATGCCTGTGAAAAACTTAAAGTTGATGCAACCTGATAAAACACTTTGTACAGTTCATAATTGATGTCCATAGATACCTCACTGAAGTGTTATTAGAATTACTAATTAATTATATTAGCTATATTAATTTTACTAATGTCAGCTATTATGTTATACTAAATCCATAAAATGTGCAACTATTATCAGCTATAAAAAAGGAGAACCAAAGATGGGCAATGTAAGACGCGTTTACGCAGAAAAAAAAGCGGAATTTGCGGTAGCTGCAAAAGGGTTAAAGCACGAAATTGACAGCTATCTTGGAATTAAATCAGTGACCGCAGTGCGTGTGCTGATTCGTTATGATGTGGAAAACATCTCCGATGATGTGTTTGAGAAAGCATGTAAAACAGTGTTTTCTGAACCGCCGGTAGACGATCTTTATTTAGAGGAATTTCCGGTGGCGGAAGGCTCCCGGACTTTTTCCGTAGAGTATCTTCCTGGACAGTTTGATCAAAGAGCGGATTCTGCGGTTCAGTGTGTACAGTTTTTAAAAGAAGATGAAAAACCGATTATCCGTTCTGCAACCACCTATGTGATTGAGGGCAGCATTACCGATGAAGAGTTTGAGGCAATTAAGCACCACTGTATCAATCCGGTAGATTCCCGCGAGACAGACCTGGTAAAACCGGAAACTCTTGTTATGGCCTTTGATGAGCCGGCAGATGTTATGATTTTTGACGGTTTTGCAGATATGGCTGAGGATAAACTGAAAGCACTGTATGATTCTCTGAATCTGGCCATGACATTTAAAGATTTCCTGCATATACAGAACTATTTTAAAAATGAGGAAAAACGCGATCCTTCCATGACGGAAATTCGTGTTCTGGATACTTACTGGTCCGACCACTGCCGTCATACGACTTTCTCCACAGAGCTGAAGGAGGTTTCTTTTGGAGAGGGCGATTACAAAGAACCGATTGTAAAAACGTATGAGCAATACGTTGCGGACCATAAGGAGATTTTTAAAGGTCGCGATGACAAATTTATCTGTCTGATGGATCTGGCTCTGATGGCGATGAGAAAGCTGAAAAAAGAAGGAAAACTGGCTGACCAGGAAGAGTCCGATGAGATTAATGCTTGCAGTATCGTTGTTCCGGTTGACGTGGACGGTGTGGAAGAAGAATGGCTGATCAACTTTAAAAATGAGACCCACAATCACCCAACAGAGATAGAACCTTTCGGTGGTGCTGCCACTTGTCTCGGCGGTGCTATCCGCGATCCGCTCTCAGGTCGTACCTATGTATATCAGGCTATGCGTGTGACCGGCGCAGCCAATCCGACTGTATCCGTAAAAGACACACTTAAGGGTAAACTGCCCCAGAAAAAACTGGTTCGTGAAGCGGCACACGGATATAGTTCCTATGGCAACCAGATCGGCCTTGCGACCGGCTATGTAAAAGAAATTTATCATCCGTATTATGTGGCTAAACGTATGGAGATCGGAGCTGTTATGGGTGCTGCCCCAAGACGCGCTGTTATCCGTGAAAATTCCGATCCGGGCGATATCATTATTCTGTTGGGCGGCCGTACCGGCCGTGACGGTATTGGCGGCGCAACCGGATCTTCTAAGGTACATACAGAGGCTTCCATCGAAGTCTGCGGTGCAGAAGTACAGAAAGGTAATGCACCTACGGAACGTAAGATTCAGCGCATGTTCCGCAGGGAAGAAGTAAGTAAAATTATCAAAAAATGCAACGACTTTGGTGCCGGCGGCGTATCCGTGGCAATCGGTGAGCTGGCAGAAGGACTTCGGGTAAATCTTGATAAGGTTCCGAAAAAATACGCAGGTCTTGACGGAACGGAGATTGCGATTTCCGAATCCCAGGAACGTATGGCTGTTGTGGTAGATCCGAAAGATGTACAGCAGTTCCTTGCATTTGCAAAGGAAGAAAACCTGGAAGCCATTGAAGTGGCTGTTGTTACGGAAGAGCCTCGTCTGGTTCTTTCGTGGCGCGGAAAAGAGATCGTAAACATTTCCCGTGCATTTTTGGATACCAACGGTGCTCATCAGGAGACCACCGTTTCTGTGGATATTCCAAATAGAGCAGATACTGTATTGAAACGTGCGGAAGAAGTCGGTAATGTAAAAGAAAAATGGCTTTCCACACTGGCTGATCTGAATGAATGCTCTCAGAAAGGTCTTGTGGAGATGTTTGACGGTTCCATCGGTGCAGGCAGTGTGTTTATGCCTTACGGCGGAAAATATCAGCTGACTGAGACTCAGGCCATGGTGGCAAAAGTTCCGGTTCAGAACGGAAAAACAAACACGGTGACTATGATGAGTTATGGCTTTGATCCTTATCTGTCCAGCTGGAGCCCCTATCACGGTGCTGTATACGCAGTGACCGAATCAGTGGCAAGGATTGTGGCAGCAGGCGGTGATTACAGTAAAATCCGTTTCACGTTCCAGGAGTATTTCCGCAGAATGACTGAGGATCCTTCCAGATGGAGCCAGCCATTTGCAGCACTTCTCGGTGCTTATGCGGCTCAGCTTGGATTCGGACTTCCATCCATCGGCGGTAAGGACAGTATGTCCGGTACATTCAACGATATCGATGTACCGCCTACGCTGGTATCCTTTGCAGTTGATGTGGCAAAACAGCAGGATATCATTACTCCGGAGTTGAAAACGGCAGGAAATAAACTGGTATGGATTCGTATGCCGAAAGATGAATATGATCTGCCGAAATATGCAGAATTGATGGATCTGTACGGAAAACTGCATGAAGATATCAAGGCCGGCAGAGTGATTTCCGCTTATGCACTGGATCGCAATGGTATTGTTCCTGCTGTCAGCAAGATGGCATTCGGTAACGGCCTGGGCGTAAAAATTGAGCACAATGTGGATGAGAGAGATCTGTTTTCGCCCGGATTTGGTGATATTATCTGTGAGGTTCCGGATGGAAAAGTGTCCGAACTGGCAGTTACCTACACGATAATCGGTGAAGTGACCGATAAAGATATCTTCGAATATAAAAACACAATAATTACCCTTGATGAAGCAGTTAATGCATGGCGTGGTACTCTGGAGCGGGTATTTAAGTCTGTTCAGCAGCCGGACGGTCCGACCGCTTACTTCTTTGCAGGAAAAGCCGGCGATGATGCACAGGGAACCTGGGATAATGAAAACGGTTTGTTTACAGCGGACCAGATTCATATCTGCAGCCATAAATTGGCTCAGCCAACTGTATTTATTCCGGTATTCCCGGGTACGAACTGCGAATATGACAGCAAAAAAGCTTTTGAACGTGCTGGTGCAAAGGTTATCACCAAAGTATTCAAGAATCTGGATGCGGCAGACATCCGCGATTCGGTATCCGTATTTGAACAGGCAATTGATCAGGCTCAGATCATCATGTTCCCGGGTGGGTTCTCGGCAGGTGATGAACCGGACGGATCCGCAAAATTCTTTGCAACTGCATTTCAAAATGCGAAAATGAAAGACGCGGTTATGCGTCTTCTGAATGAACGCGACGGGCTTGCTCTTGGTATTTGTAACGGTTTCCAGGCTCTGATCAAACTTGGCCTTGTTCCTAACGGCAAAATAACCGGTCAGACTCCGGATTCTCCGACCCTGACCTACAACACCATTGGACGTCATATCTCGAAAATGGTTTACACGAAAGTCTGCAGTAATAAATCCCCGTGGCTGACACAGGCTGAATTGGGCGGTGTATACTGTAATCCGGCTTCCCATGGCGAAGGCCGTTTTGTCGCTCCGGCAGAGGTTCTGGCGAAATTGTTCATAAACGGACAGGTGGCAACCAGATACTGTGACCTGACCGGAAATATTACCGATGACGGCGAGTGGAATATTAATGGTTCTTATGCTTCAGTAGAAGGTATCACCAGTCCGGACGGAAGAGTTCTGGGCAAGATGGCCCACTCCGAGCGTCGTGGCGATGGCGTGGCGATCAACATTTACGGAGAACAGGACCTGAAGATCTTTGAATCCGGTGTGGCTTATTTTAAATAGAATATCATGATGTTGGGGTGTTTATGGAGGGAAACCAAAATGGGTGTTGATGTGAATACTGCGAAAAAAGCAATTGAAGAAGGAAAAACCTATCTGGGAATCGAATTTGGTTCTACCCGGATAAAGGCTGTACTGATCGATGAAAATCACGAGCCGATCGCATCCGGCGGTTACGGATGGGAGAACCAGTATGTGAATAAAATCTGGACCTATGATATGGCAGATGTCTGGAAAGGTCTGGAAGAATGTTATGCGGATCTTGTGAGAGATGTTCAGGAAAAATATCATACGACCATTGAAACATTCGGAGCAATTGGAATCAGTGCCATGATGCACGGCTATCTTCCGTTTGATAAAGAAGATAATCTTCTGGTGCCTTTCCGGACCTGGAGAAATACCATCACGGAGCAGGCAGCAGCAAAACTGACAGATTTGTTCCGTTATAACATCCCTCAGCGATGGAGCATTGCACATCTCTATCAGGCCATTCTGAATGGCGAAGAACATCTGCCGAGAGTCGATTATATCACTACCCTTGCCGGATATGTTCACTGGAAACTTACCGGTCAGAAAGTTCTTGGCATTGATGATGCATCCGGTATGTTCCCTATTGATCCGGAGACGAAAGATTTCCATAACGGAATGCTGGCACAATTTGATGAATTGGTATCAGAGAAGAATTTTTCATGGAAAATTAAAGATATTCTCCCGAAAGTTCTAACTGCAGGTGCGGCTGCCGGTGTGCTCACGGATGAGGGTGCGAAACTGCTGGATGTCAGCGGTCATCTGAAAGCGGGTATTCCTTTGTGTCCCCCGGAAGGCGACGGCGGAACCGGAATGACAGCCACCAACAGTGTAGCTGTGGGCACCGGAAACGTATCCGCAGGAACATCTATTTTTGCCATGCTGGTTACCGGAAAAGAGCTTTCCAAAGTATATACGGAAATCGATATGGTTACGACACCGGCCGGTGATCTGGTTGCCATGGCGCATGCAAACAACTGTACTTCCGATCTGAATGCCTGGGTTAATATTTTTAAAGAATTTGCTGAGAGCTTTGGTCTGGAAGTGGACATGTCAAAACTGTTTTCGACATTATATAACAAAGCGCTGGAGGGAGAGACTGATTGCGGCGGCCTGCTGTCATACGGTTACCTGTCCGGTGAGAATATGCTGGAACTGGATGAAGGACGTCCGCTGTTCATGCGACTGCCGGATGCAAGATTTAACCTTGCGAATTTTATGCGTGCAAACCTGTATGCGGCTCTTGGCGCACTGAAAGTTGGTATGGATATTCTGATGAAAGACGAAGGGGTTAAAGTTGATCAGATCCAGGGCCATGGCGGTCTGTTTAAAACAAAAGGTGTTGGACAGAGAATGATGGCTGCCTGCATGAATGCACCGGTAACGGTTATGGAGACTGCCGGTGAAGGTGGTGCCTGGGGTATTGCACTTCTGGCTGCGTATATGGAGCGTAAGTCAGAAGGAGAAACATTGGCTGAATATCTGAATGAGAAAGTTTTTTCCGGACAGCAGGGCAGTACCATGGATCCGGTTGCAGAGGATGTGGATGGCTTTGAAAAATATATGGTACGCTTCAAATCCGGTCTGAATGTAGAGCGAGCAGCAGTTGAATACATGAACTAATGGGCAGAATAACAGAAAATGCGGTGTATGAGTGATACCTTGATTCAATGTGCTGACATTATTGTACAATTTGCACAAAAACAACGGGCAATTTTTTAATGACACATATTGTTGCTTGCTATTTTGAAAAAAATTCGTTATATTATTAGAACACTATAGTGAAAGCAGCGGGGGAATGACAGTACCAGTCAGGCAGTTCTTGCCATTTCTATCCCGGAAAGGCTGTCTACCCCCCTGCAAAACTGAATTGAATTAATTGTTTCAAAAAATTTGAAATTTTTTTAAAAAAAGTGTTGACAACTGTAGGAATATGTTGTTATAATAGCAAAGCAGGTTGCGAAAGCAACAAAAAAATATGGGATCTTAGCTCAGCTGGGAGAGCATCTGCCTTACAAGCAGAGGGTCACAGGTTCGAGCCCTGTAGGTCCCATATATAACAAAAATGGCGAGATAGCTCAGTTGGCTAGAGCATACGGTTCATACCCGTAGTGTCGAGGGTTCGAATCCCCCTCTCGCTACTAGAAACCCTTGAGAATTCAAGGACACTGAAAAACTCCCATTTTTTGTGGGAGTTTTTCTTTTTCTGCTATATTACTACCGCCCATCTTATGAATGAGTGGTATTTTTATGTCCTTTTTCAGGAGGTGATTAATTGATTGATGTGGTGATTTTTATTCTGCCTGAGAAAAGCTTAGATCCTCTGAAAATGTGGAAAAGAAAAAGCAGATAACGGGAGTCGAACCCGCCTTTCCAGCTTGGGAAGCTAGCGTTCTACCGATGAACCATATCTGCATGTGCTTATTATATCACTTTGAAAAATAAATGCAAGGATACAATTGATTCTTTTCACTTCAGTTCATATCAACAGCTTGACGGGACAGGCATATAAGTTGTATGATTTAGTTAGTGAAACACTGCCACATAAAGTTAAGCAAAGGAGAACTTATAATGTTAGAAGAACTGAAAAAACAGGTATACGAAGCCAATATGCTCCTCCCGAAATACAATCTGGTCACTTTTACCTGGGGAAATGTCAGTGGTATTGACCGTGAATCCGGTTTATTTGTCATTAAACCAAGCGGTGTGGAATACGAAAAACTGAAACCGGAAGATATGGTGGTTGTTGACTTGAATGGTAATAAGGTAGAGGGCCGTTACAATCCTTCCTCCGATACCGCAACTCATGTGGTGTTGTACAACCGTTTTGCGGATATTAAGGGTATCGTACATACTCATTCCTCATGGGCAACCAGCTGGGCACAGGCAGGAAGAGGAATACCGTGTTACGGAACCACTCATGCAGATTATATTTATGGAGAAGTTCCCTGCGTGAGAAACCTTACAAAAGAAGAAATAGAAGAAGCTTATGAGAAGAATACGGGGGTTCTGATTGCAGATGAATTTGAGGCAAGAAACCTTGACTATGTTGCAGTGCCTGCTGTTCTCTGCAAAAATCATGGTGTATTTACCTGGGGGAAAAATGCACTTGATGCAGTGCACAATGCAGTTGTAGTAGAAGAAGTGGCAAAAATGGCTGCCAGATGTGAGATGATCAATCCGAAGAACCAGCCGGCACCTCAGGAACTTCAGGATAAACATTATTACAGAAAACATGGCGCAAATGCGTATTATGGACAGAAAGAGGAATAACATAGGAATCGCGTTTAATAACGATAATGGTAAGAGTCCGAGGCTGATGTGCCTCGGATTTTTGCATTTTGGTATGTAGGGTAACTGCCGGTGGCAGACCTTCTGCATTGTGGTTGCTTTTTGACTATACATTCATTATAATAGAATAAGTTTTTAAAAAATAGCTTCAAGAAGAAAGGACAATGGAATGAGAGTTGAATTATTTTCCATAGGAAAATTTACCATCTATGGGTATGGCTTTATGATTGCAGTCGGCATTCTGGCATGTATTCTGCTGGCATATTATCGTGCCCCAAAGTACAATCTGAATCCGGAAGCAATTCTGGATATTGCCATATGGGGTGTGGTTGCAGGATTTATTGGAGCAAAGCTTCTTTATGTGATCGTTGAATTTCCCACATTTATTCAGGATCCATGGTCAATCCTCGGATCGGAAGGGTTTGTAGTATACGGCGGTATCGCGGCAGGAGTGGGAGCAGGAGCTCTTTATTGTAAGAAGAAAGGGTATATCTTTTTAGAGTATTTTGATCTGGCGGCACCTTCTATTGCGATTGCCCAGGGATTTGGCAGAATTGGTTGTCTTTTAGCAGGATGCTGCTATGGAAGAGAAACGGCAAGCTTTCTGGGCATTACCTTCCCGGAGGGAGCGCTGGCACCGGCCGGTGTAAAATTGCTGCCGACTCAATTGATTTCGTCGGTGGGCGATTTTCTGATTATGTTTATTCTGCTGTTTTATCATAAGAGGGCAAAGCATACCGGTGATGTGGGCGCTTTGTATATGTTTCTGTATGCGATCGGAAGATTTTCAGTTGAATTTCTCCGAAACGATGACCGCGGAACAGTAGCATTTTTATCTACCTCTCAGGCAATTTCCATCTTGATTTTTGCTCTGGCATTGTTCTTATTCCATCAGAACAAAAAGCGTCCGAAGCATCAAAATAATTAATTGCAGTGTAGATTCTCTTATTGCGGAACTTCTAAAAAGAGACCGTATCTTTCGATACAGTCTCTTTTTTAGGCCTCTTATTTCGTCAGCAGCAGCATGATCTCATTGCTTCTCTTCACAAATCTCGTCATTTCATCCGGATTCAGCGGTTTATGAGCCAGCATAGCCAGGTCATACAGTTGTTCGCAGATAACAGGTACATTCTTGGAACGCTTGTGCTCCAGAACGAACTTGACCAGAGGATGATTTGCATTCAGCACCAGGGTTTCCTGACCGCCGAACATGGACGGATCCATACCTGCCATACCGTACATCTTCATCATTTCCTGCATACGGCGGCTTTCCTCGGAGAGAATCATCATGGAGGAGATATCGTTGTCTTTAAGATTTTCCACACGAACTTCCAGTTTATCGTTGCTCAGTACTTTACGGAATGTCTCGGTGAGAGATTTTGCATCATCCTCTGCGATGGAATCTTCACCTTTGAAATCATCAGTCAGATCTGCATCGATACGCATGAACCGAAGTGATTCGTTGCGCCGTTCCAGCTGAGTGATAAATGGTGTGTCAATGTTATGTTTCAGGATAACCGCGTCTTTTCCCTCGGTTTTGAACATATTGATGTACTGAATCTGCTGAACCTCGTCAGTTACGTAGAATACCGTATCTTTTTTCGGTTCTTTATCATCTTCATTTTCATCGGATTCGGCGTCCTGATCCGGTTCGATGGTGGTTCCGTCTGTATCAACAACTTCTGATTCGGGTTCCTCAGCCTCTTTGTCGGCAGTCAGATGATTCTTTTCTTTGTACTCTTCCAGAGTAAGATACTTATTATCCAAATCTTTGAAAAGAATGTAGTCCATCATCTTGTCGGCAAATTTTTCTTCCTTGATACAGCCGAATTTGATGAACGGGCTGATATCATCCCAGTATTTTTCGTAGGATTCACGGTCTGTCTTACACATACCGGACAGTTTGTCAGCCACTTTTTTGCTGATATAGTCGGCAATTTTCTTGACGAATCCATCGTTTTGCAGAGCGCTTCTGGATACATTCAGCGGAAGATCCGGGCAGTCAATGACACCTTTTAAGAGCATCAGGAATTCCGGAATAACTTCTTTGATATTATCTGCAATAAATACCTGGTTGTTATAGAGTTTGATGGTGCCCTCAATGGAATCATATTCTGTGTTAATCTTCGGGAAGTATAAAATACCTTTCAGATTAAACGGGTAATCCATATTCAGATGAATCCAGAACAGAGGCTCTTTGTAATCGTTAAAGACTTTGCGGTAAAAATCCTTGTATTCATCATCGGTACATTCGTTCGGGTGCTTTGTCCAAAGCGGATGGATGTCGTTGATCGGTTTAGGTGCTTCCGGCTCTTTTGCTTCTTTGTCTTCGGAATCTGCGGATTCGCTGTCTGCCTTTGGCTCAACCGGTTCCGGTTTCGGAGCATTTGCATTTTCCAGATAGATTTCCACCGGCATGAAAGAACAGTAGCGGTTCAGGACTTCACGCATGCGGTATTCGTTGCAGAATTCATAGCTGTCTTCGTTCAAATGCAGAGTGATCTCGGTACCGATGGAATCTTTTGTACCTTCGCCGATCTCATATTCAGATTCACCATCACTTTCCCAGTGAACCGGTTTTGCACCTTCCTGGTAGGAAAGAGTGTCGATGTCTACCTGATGAGCTACCATAAATGCAGAGTAGAAGCCAAGTCCGAAATGACCGATCATCTGATCAGCATCGGTTTTGCCTTTGTATTTTTCAAGAAATTCTGTTGCACCTGAAAAGGCAATCTGAGTTATATATTCCTCCACTTCCTGTTCCGTCATACCGATACCGGTATCGATGAATTTCAACGTTTTTTCTTCTGGATTTACAATGACATGGATGGAATCCTGTTTGTCATCCGGTCTTTCGTACTCGCCGATCACGCTCAGTTTATTCAGCTTGGTAATTGCGTCACAGCCGTTGGAGACCATTTCGCGGACAAAAATATCGTGGTCAGAATACAGCCACTTTTTAATAATGGGAAGCATGTTTTCACTGTTAATGGATAAGTTTCCTTTTTTCATTGCCATAATATATTTCGCTCCTTCTATATGAATTGTTTAGAAAACCCCTCTCTTAAAAAGATACTATAATATCGAAAATGGGAAATGTCAATAGGGAATTAGCACTCTTTTTCGTCGAGTGCTAACAATTTAGAAAAAATTTAGAAATCTGCTATCGGATATTGCCTGACCGTTGGGGATACTTCCGGCATTTTGAACTTTATCCGACAGATTGGATATTTTCGTGATTTAAGATATTTTTTCAGCTGCCAGACCGTTCTGTCTGAAAAAAGACATGATCCAGTTATCCCAGCTGTTGTCCAGCGTTTTATCCAGTGTGAACATGCGCATGGAAGTGCCGGTCGTGCAGGTCAGAGAGGTGCCGTCAAAAGTAACATTTAAGAAAAGACCGAACACATCGTCCACTGACATGGGAATTCCGCAGGAAATCAAAAACTGTTCCATATCCCGGCGGGAAAGCTGGAACACAAAACGGAAATGCAGAGGGGTATGAGTCCCTTTTATAACGGAAAAACAAAATGGTTTGCATTCTTTCCAAAGAGAAAAGGCACGTTCCTCCAGTTTCATGCAGTCCTGTTCTTCTGTACTGTAAAAGTTTCTATGCAGGGCTCCGTCAATGGAAAAAGTACAGAATGTGGTAATAGAAGCCTCGCTTAGTAAAAAACGGTCAAAAACATTGCCGATGAACAGAGCTTTCGTGAATTCTTTTCGATCAGGAATATTGAGTGCAATCATAGGAACCTCCTGTAATGAAGCATTGTGAAATTATGAAAATGCCGGAAGTAAAGTTTTATTCCTGCATTATAATCTAAAAAATCTATTAAAAAATGATAATTCGATTATATCACAGAAATAGGACTTGTGGAATAAGCGAAATTGTGATAGTATATGTAGTATTAAAAACTATGTGTTGCGGTCGAAAAAACTTCGATGCCGGAGGGAGAATTATGGAATATATTATTGTTGTAGACAGCTGCGGAGAGATTCCGGAGGAATTAAAACAGGATGAAAGGCTGGCATCTGCACCGCTTACGATGCGTGTGGGAAATGAAGAAATCATAGATGATGAGAACTTTGACCAGGCTTCTTTTCTGAAAATAGTTGCAGAATGTCCGGAATGCCCCAAATCCGCCTGTCCTTCACCGGATTATTATCAGAATGCCTATGACTGTGGTGCAAAACATATATATGCGGTGACGCTTTCGGCCGAACTGAGCGGTTCTTATAACAGCGCACTGCTGGGCATGGATCTGTTCAAAGAGGAACATCCGGATGTAAAAGGCCATGTATTCAATTCCCGTTCGGCTTCTGTCGGGGAGACGCTGATTGCCCTGAAGATCATGGAGTTGGAAGACCAGGGACTCCCTTTTGAAAAAGTTGTGGAACAGACGGAACAGTATATTGAGGAGCAGAATACTTTTTTTGTACTTGAAAATCTGGAGACACTCCGTAAGAACGGAAGACTGAGCAGAACCAAGGCTATGGTTGCCTCTGCTTTGAAGATCAAACCGATTATGGGTGCTACAAAAGAGGGAGTTATCTGTCAGTTGGGGCAGGCCAGAGGAATCAACAAAGCTCTGGTGAAAATGGTGGATGCAATCATTGCGGCTACTGTCGACAGCGGAAACAAAATCCTGGGAATCAGCCACTGCAATTGTCTGGAGCGCGCAGAGATGGTAAAAGATGCACTGCTTGCACGCATGAAAGTAAAAGATGTTATACTTCTGGACACAGCCGGAATCAGCAGTATGTATGCCAATGACGGCGGAATAATAGTTGTCATTTGATTTCTTTTGATGTATAATACCATACAGTGGTTATAAGACCGACGTAAGATGGAACAAAGGAGATTATTTGGATGAGCCAGGAGAAAGTAGATAAGTATAAAGAGTATAAAGCAAACAAACAGAAAATCTGGAAAAAAGAGAAGTTGATGCACCGTCTGGAGCTGGGCGGAGCAGCACTGATCTGTGTCCTGTTTCTTGCCTGGGTGGGATTTTCCTTCTATGATAAGGCGGTAAACTCAGAGGATGCTGCAGCAGAAATAAATGCGGTAGAACTGGATGCCAGTGCAATGGAAGATTATCTCTCCACATTGGAAACGGAATAAAATAAAAAAATAAATGCGGTGCGGCTGTTTAGTCCGTACCGTATTTTTATTGGAAGTATGTCCTGAAGAAGAACAAAGTGGACAAGTCCACTTCAGCTCCCTATATCCATCACTCATGAGGGACTTGTACACTTTGGCGCGAAACGCATGTCACGAAGTGACAATTTTCCATATGCGTTTCTGTGCATCCTCACGGAGTGTTTTTATTTCATAGGAGCGTGCCCGGCGAAGCTGGGTCACACCAGTCGGTGTAAGTCCGACTACGGTAATTACCAGTAAGCCGTATAGTCAAACTCGGTGCGTTGTAGTAATACAGGGTGCTGAGTTTCCTGTGAAACAAAAAAAGGTCTCCTGATATGGGAGACCTTTTGCGTCAATGTTGTTTATTATAATTTTGTTACGTTAGCTGCCTGCATTCCGCGTGCGCCTTCAGTTAAATCATAAGTTACAGCCTGACCTTCTTCCAGAGTCTTGAATCCCTCTCCGTTGATAGCTGAGAAATGTACGAATACGTCGTTTCCGTCTTCCCCGGTGATGAATCCATAACCTTTTTCAGCATTGAACCATTTTACAGTTCCCTTATTCATGATGTTCCCTCCATAAAAATAAAAATACATAGGTCTCTCTGGAAAATTTTTGTCTCGTGAAAAACAGAAATTATCTAGAACCTGTTAACAATAAAATTATAATTGTAAAACCTTGTAAAGTCAAGAAAAAATTGCATATTTTCAGAAAATTAGAACAACTCTATATACTTGAATTAAGGGCTGTTTTCGTGTATGATAGAACCAGCTTCAGACAGAACAGATGCATAAAATGTGCCGGAATACGAACGGCAGAAAGAAAAAATCTGGGAGGATTCAAATGATTAACAAACTGATTGAAAACATTAAAAAGACAAATGCGCCGATTGTTGTAGGGCTTGATCCTATGCTGAATTATGTGCCGAAGCATATTCAGGATAAGGCCTATGCCGAATTTGGGGAGACTCTGGAAGGTGCGGCAGAGGCAATCTGGCAGTTTAACAAAGGTATTGTAGATGCCACTTATGACCTGATCCCGGCAGTAAAACCGCAGATCGCCATGTATGAACAGTTTGGCCTTCCGGGCCTTGCTGCATTTAAGAAAACCGTGGATTACTGTCATGAAAAAGGTCTTGTTGTAATCGGTGATATCAAGCGGGGTGACATCGGATCCACTTCTGCAGCTTATGCGGTGGGTCATATCGGAAAAGTAAAGGTGGGAAGTAAAACCTTTGCACCTTTCGATGAAGATTTTGTGACGGTAAATCCTTATCTTGGTTCCGATGGCGTGAATCCATTTATCAAAGTCTGTCAGGAGGAGAACAAGGGACTCTTTATCCTTGTTAAGACATCAAACCCATCCAGCGGAGAATTTCAGGATCAGTTGATAGGCGGCCGACCGCTTTATGAACTGGTGGGTGAGCAGGTGGCAAAATGGGGTGAGACCTGTATGGGCGATACCTACAGCAATATCGGAGCAGTAGTCGGAGCAACCTATCCGGAGATGGGAAAAGTGCTGCGCAAAATTATGCCGAAGACGTTTATTCTGGTACCGGGTTACGGCGCTCAGGGTGGAAAAGGAAAGGATCTGGTTCATTTCTTCAATGAAGATGGCTTGGGTGCGATCATCAATTCCTCCAGAGGTATTATTGCAGCATATAAACAGGAGACTTACGCACAGTTCGGCGAAGAAAATTATGCGGATGCTTCAAGAGCAGCGGTTGTAGCGATGCAGAAAGATATAGCAGGTGCATTGGGATGAGAAAAAAAGAACTTGCTGTCGTAATCAGTCAGGAGTGCATTGCGGCGGATATTCACAGTATGTGGCTTGAGACCGAAGCGGCAAAAGAAGCAAAACCAGGTCAGTTTATTTCTATGTATACGGATGACAGCAGCAAACTGCTTCCGCGGCCCATCAGTATCTGTGAAATAGATGCCAAAAAGAAAAGACTGCGGGTTGTCTATCGTGTGACCGGTGAAAAGACCGGAACAAAAGAGTTTTCCGTGAAAAAAACGGGTGACACCATCCCGATCATTGGTCCGCTTGGCAATGGATTCCCGCTCAAAGAGGCAGAAGGCAAAAAAGCTTTCCTGATGGGCGGAGGAATCGGTGTACCGCCCATACTGGAACTGGCAAAACAGCTTGTGTGTGCGGAAAAGCAGATCATTGTGGGATACCGGAATGAGCAGACTTTTTTAAGAGAACAGTTTGAGGAAAACGGAACCTTATATATTTCCACCGAGGATGGCAGTGTGGGAACGAAAGGGAATGTCATGGATGCCATTCGTGAGCATGCACTGACTGCGGACATCATTTATGCTTGCGGCCCAACCCCTATGCTCCGCGCCATCAAAGCGTATGCAGAGGAACAGAATATTCCCTGTTATATTTCTTTGGAAGAGCGGATGGCATGCGGAATCGGTGCCTGTCTGGCCTGTGTATGCAAGACGAAAGAGGTGGATCCTCACAGCAACGTATACAATAAGCGAATTTGCAAGGATGGTCCGGTATTTTTGTCAACGGAGGTGAAAATCTGATGAACTTGAGCGTGAATATTGCCGGCGTGGAATGGAAAAATCCGGTCACCGTTGCCTCAGGGACCTTCGGTTCCGGAGCCGAATATGCGGAGTTTGTTGATCTGAACGGTCTTGGCGCTGTGACTACGAAAGGGGTTGCAAACGTTCCCTGGCCGGGCAATCCCACACCGCGTGTGGCAGAAGTATATGGCGGTATGATGAATGCCATAGGACTTCAGAATCCGGGGATCGAGTTGTTCTGCCAGCGGGATATCCCATTTCTTCGCAAGTATGATACAAAAATTGTTGTGAATGTCTGCGGAAAATCTGTGGAAGACTATTGTGAAGTGGTAGAACGTCTCGCAGATGAACCGATTGATATGATGGAAATCAACATTTCCTGCCCAAATGTAAAAGAAGGCGGAATTGCGTTCGGTCAGAATCCGAAGGCTGCGGAAGAAATCACAAAAGCGGTGAAAAAGTATGCCAAGCAGCCGATCATTATGAAACTAAGTCCCAATGTGACGGATATTGCAGAGATGGCAAAGGCGGTGGAAGCCGGAGGAGCGGATGCTGTATCGCTGATCAATACGCTGACCGGTATGAAAATTGATATCCATAGAAGAACGTTTGCTGTTGCCAACAAAACAGGCGGTGTTTCAGGTCCGATCGTAAAGCCGATTGCCGTGCGCATGGTTTATCAGGTGGCTCAGGCGGTAAATATTCCGATTATCGGTATGGGTGGCATCGCAAGTGCGGAGGATGCGCTGGAGTTTATTCTGGCAGGCGCGACAGCTGTGTCAGTCGGAACTGCCAATTTCTTCAATCCCGGTGTCACGGAAGAGATCGTGAATGGCATAGAAGCATACATGAACCGATATCACATTGAAGATATCCGGGAACTTATTGGCGCAGTACATGATTGAAAAACCCGGAAACATATGGTAGAATCGGAATAGATTAGTTTTTAGAAACAGACGATAAGGGGCAAAAACCTTATAATACAGGAGGCTTTGAACGATATGGAAGCATACAAACAGGAATTTATCGAGTTTATGATCGATTGTAACGTACTGAAATTCGGAGATTTTGTGACAAAGAGCGGACGGAAAACCCCATTCTTTGTGAATACCGGTTTTTACCGGACCGGGGCTCAGCTTCGCAAACTGGGTCAGTACTATGCAAAGGCTATCGAGCAGGCCTTCGGTCTGGAATTTGATGTTTTGTTCGGACCGGCTTACAAGGGTATTCCGCTGACTGTTGCCGCATCCATGGAGATCAGTGATGTATATGGAAAAGACATCAAATACTGTTCCAACCGCAAGGAAGTGAAAGATCATGGAGACAAGGGTATCCTGCTTGGAAGTCCCATTGCAGACGGAGACAAAGTGGTGATCATCGAAGATGTCACAACAGCCGGAACCTCTATTCAGGAGACATTGCCTATTATCAAAGCTCAGGGCGATGTGGATGTGATTGGACTGGTTGTTTCCGTTGACCGTATGGAACGCGGTCAGGGTACTAAGAGTGCACTTAAAGAGATTGAAGAAAAATACGGGCTGAAAACTGCTGCAATTGTTACCATGCAGGATGTGGTGGAACATTTGTATAACAAAGAGTACAAAGGTAAAGTTATCATTGATGATAAGATCAAAGCTGCCATTGATGTATATTATGAACAGTACGGCGCGCAGTAGGAGGCTTGTATGAACGAAAAAGTATATAAAACCATGTCTCACAGCGGATGCTGGAGTCTGGCGATCGGTGTTGTGGTTATGGTAACCGGGATTGCATCCGGCGTTATGCTGATCGTCACCGGCGCAAGACTTCTGAAACAAAAATACCAGATTACGTTTTAGGTGATGGTTGTGAGAAATTGTACGAAAAAGCAAATTAGATTAGCAGGGGGAGTGCTCTTTGTGGCATATATCCTACTGCTAATCTATTTTCTGTTTTTTGCAGAGTGGTATGGCAGAGGACAGAATATACGAATGGAGCCGAGTTATAATTTCACACCGTTCCTGGAGATAAATCGTTTCTGGAAACACAGAGAGTCTTTGGGATTTCGGATCGTTTTTCTGAACCTGTGCGGCAACGTGATCGGGTTTATTCCTTTTGGCTTTATTTTGCCCGTTCTGTCCCGCAAAATGCGAAAGGGGCCGGCAGTTGTCTTTCTCGGCTTCCTATTAAGCGCATTTATTGAAGGTATGCAGCTTACACTGAGAGTTGGAAGCTGTGATGTGGATGACGTGATCCTGAATACAGCGGGTGTAACAGTGGGATACCTGCTCTTTCGAATCTGCAATGTTATAAGGAGAGGTAGAAATGGCAAAAAAACAAAAGTATAAATTCGCGAAAAAAGAATACGCAAAAAAAGGCGTTTCTTCCTCTGTATTTGCGGGAGTAACCCTGCTGCTGTTTCTTGTTGACTGCATATTATCCTTTTTCTTTCGCGGAACGGCCGGGATTTTTGTGGGTGCCATCGCAATGATGGCCATGCTCTTTTCAGTATATGGATTTTATCTGGGATTATCCGGTTTTTCGGAAAAGGGGACTTCCCATGTATTCTGTATTCTGGGCGCGATCGTAAACGGGATCATGATGGTAGTGTGGCTGGCCCTCTTTTTAATTGGAGTGTAAATGATGGATGAGAGATTGAAAAAACAGATGGATTTTATTCTGGAAGTGGATAAAATAAAGAATATCGGAAGACAGACTTATCTTTCCGATGGAAAAAGAAAAGAAAATGACGCGGAACATTCATGGCATGTTGCTTTGATGGCGTTCCTTTTGAAAGAATATGCCAACGAAGAGGTGGACGTGCTGAAAGTTATGACTATGGTACTGGTTCACGATATCGTGGAGATTGATGCCGGTGATACTTATGCATACGATGCGGAAGGCAACAAGACCAAGGAAGCTCGGGAGAAGGCTGCAGCAGACCGCATTTTCGGCCTGCTTCCCGAAGATCAGGGTTCTTATTTGAAAGGATTGTGGGAAGAGTTTGAGGCTTATGAGACCATGGAAGCAAAATTTGCCCATGTGATGGACAATTTTCAGCCGCTTCTCTTAAATGATGCATCTGGTGGAAAATCCTGGGTGGAACATCAGGTGAAAAAAACACAGACTTATAAACGGAACGAGCGCATACCGGAAGGCTCCGGGAAACTGTGGGAGCAGATGGAACAGATCATTCTGAAAAATGTAGAAAAAGGCAACCTGCGTGATGCCTGACGGATATTAGAAAAATTTGCAGGAAATGAGGAGAGACCTTTTGCAGGATATGAATATCTTGGAAGATGAAAAAATGATACTTGAGCGATATACCATGGCAATGGATCGGATCGCACAGATTCAGGACGATAGAACCGTGATGGAGCCCTATCGCGATTACTTTGAGAAAACGGCTGCCTTTTTACTTTTGATCCGTGAGTTCCAGAATCGGAAAGAGGAGATTAATAAGAGCGGCATTGAAGTACAAAAACAGTGGAATCAGAAGCTGTATGAGGATATCCTTCCGGAATATTATGATCATTCTTATGGAAATCCGTCCTATGCCGTCAAATGTCTGGGAGATGTATACGGACCACTTTTATCGGCAGTCTATGCAGAAATCAGAGGGGCTGTCGTCTATGCGTTTGAAGACCGGCTGTGGGATATCACGGTTCTGTGTGAACTGTTTTTGGAGATTTACAATGATTTTGAACAGGAAGAAATACCTTCGGCGGATGCGGTAAAAAAGATTTTTTATTGGTATGTCAGCGATTATAGTGAAGAATTCATGGATCAGAGGATCCGTGCCATGCTGGATCCCTCCTGTAATTTTGCAACAAGGATTATCATGGAGTCGGATCTGAATGATCTGCGGTACCTGTATCGGTTTGGTGAATACATCTCGGAAAACGAGCTTAGGATGGCTGCTTTTCTGAACACGCTTCCCCAAGAGGAAATTGATGCCATGGCCCGCACATATACGGAAGGCTATCGGATCGGTTTTATCAACGGCCGAAAGGATATCGGGAAGAAAAAAGTGGTGAATATCCGTTATAATCTCGGCTTTGAGAGGATGATCCGTGCTGCAGTGCTTCAATTTGAAACCATGGGTCTTCAACCGACGATTTATCGTTATGCCACCCATCTGCTGAATAAAAAGCAACATATCCGCATTGGATATACGGGGGCAGTGGCCAACAAACAGTATGATTACGATCACCGGGGCGATGATGCCCTTCTGCTGGATGAGGATTTCGTTCGACGCAAACTCCGGGTGATGCAGAATACTTATGAAAACTATAAGAATCTGGCGGCTGTTCACGGCGGACCGGCAGTGGTGGAAATTTTTGGGGAAAAGCCTTTTGTGCCTTTATCAAAAAAAGAGGTGCTTACACTGTCGGAGAATCAGCAGAAACGTAAAGTAATGATGGATAATCAGGCCAGCCAGATCACGTATCGCTACATTAAAGGTGAGGAGCGCAGTTTTACCATTATTGCTTATCCGATTCCGGAAATCGGTCCGCAGTTTGAGGATATTTTCAGGGATACGGTGAAGATAAATAACCTGGATTACAAAAAATATGAAAAAATCCAGCAGAATATCATAGATACCCTGGATATGGGTGTGGCAGTTCATATAAAAGGCTCCGGACGCAACCGCACGGATCTTCTGGTGCAGCTTCATGAACGCAAAGACCCGGAGAAAGAAACTATTTTTGAAAACTGTGTTGCAGATGTCAACATTCCGGTGGGGGAGGTATTTACGTCTCCGAAGCTGACCGGTACAAATGGTGTATTACATGTCAGCCGTGTGTATCTGAATGAACTTCAGTATCGGGATCTGTCGATTACGTTCCGGAATGGTAAAACGGCGGAATACACCTGCGGCAATTTTGCAACAGAAGAAGAAAATAAGAAATATATTCTGGAAAATATTTTGTATCATCATCCGTGGCTGCCTCTGGGCGAATTTGCCATCGGAACCAACACCACTGCTTATGTGGTGGCTCGAAAATACGGAATACAGGAAAAAATGCCGATTCTGATCGCGGAGAAAATGGGACCTCATTTTGCCGTTGGCGATACCTGCTATAGCTGGCAGGAGGATACGCCCGTTTACAATCAGGACGGAAAGGAGATTATTGCCAGAGATAACGAGGTATCCATATTAAGAAAGACGAATCTGGATCAGGCATATTTTGGATGTCATACGGATATTACGATTCCCTATGAGGAATTAGAATATATCAAAGTCATACGGGAGGATGGCGGCACTGTTTCAATTATCGA
Source organism: Lachnospiraceae bacterium (assembly GCA_022767285.1). Taxonomy (GTDB): domain Bacteria; phylum Bacillota; class Clostridia; order Lachnospirales; family Lachnospiraceae; genus JALENY01. Next base: position 74,066 of record JALENY010000027.1, read on the forward strand.
AAACGGTCGATTTGTTCTTCCGGGAACAGAAGAATTAAACACACCACTTAAGGAGGAAGAATCATGGCAAAAGTAGGTATTGTAATGGGCAGCGATTCCGATATGCCTGTTATGGCAAAGGCTGCTGATGTGCTGGAAAAACTGGGTGTGGAGTTTGAGATGACAATTATTTCAGCCCACCGGGAACCTGATGTGTTTTTTGAATATGCAAAATCAGCAGAGAGCAAGGGATGGAAAGTAATTATTGCAGGTGCAGGTATGGCAGCACATCTGCCGGGTATGTGCGCAGCAATTTTCCCAATGCCGGTTATTGGCATTCCGATGCACACAACATCTCTTGGCGGAAGAGATTCACTTTATTCCATTGTTCAGATGCCCACCGGTATTCCGGTTGCCACTGTAGCAATCAACGGCGGCGCAAATGCCGGAATCCTTGCAGCGAAGATCCTGGCTACATCGGATGATGCGCTTCTGGCAAGACTGAAGGAATATTCTGCAAATATGAAAGCAGAAGTTGAAGCGAAAGCAGAAAAACTGGCCCGTGTGGGTTATAAAGAATACAGCAAATAAAGGAGAACAGGCATGGATTACAAGAACGCAGGCGTAGACATTGAGGCGGGTTATAAGTCCGTTGAATTGATGAAGGAACACATTAAGAAGACAATGAGACCGGAAGTGCTGACCAATATCGGCGGATTTTCTGGTGCATTTTCTATGAGTGCATTTAAAGATATGGAGAAACCCACTTTGGTTTCCGGCACAGACGGTGTCGGCACAAAATTGAAGCTGGCATTTATTATGGACAAACATGATACAGTAGGTATTGACTGTGTGGCAATGTGTGTAAATGATATTGCATGTGCAGGCGGAGAACCGCTGTTTTTCCTGGACTATATTGCATGCGGCAAAAACTATCCGGAAAAAATCGCTTCAATTGTAAAAGGTGTGGCAGACGGATGCGGACAGGCCGGTGCAGCCCTGATCGGCGGCGAGACTGCAGAAATGCCGGGATTCTATCCGGAAGATGAGTACGATCTGGCAGGTTTTGCAGTTGGTGTTGTAGATGAAAAAGACCTGATTACCGGAAAAGACTTAAAAGCCGGCGATATCCTTATCGGTATGGCTTCTTCCGGTGTGCACAGCAACGGTTTTTCACTGGTTCGTAAAGTGTTCGATATGTCGAAAGAATCATTGAACACTTATTATGAGGAACTTGGCACAACCCTTGGTGAAGCGTTGATCGCTCCTACTAAAATCTATGTGAGGGCGCTCAGAAGCATCAAAGATGCTGGTGTTCGTGTGCGCGCATGCAGCCATATTACTGGCGGTGGATTCTACGAAAATATTCCGAGAATGCTCTGCGACGGCGTAAAAGCTGTGGTTAAAAAAGACAGTTATCCGGTTCCGCCAATCTTCGGCCTTCTGGCAAAAACAGGCGGTATTGAAGAAAAGATGATGTACAACACCTATAACATGGGACTTGGAATGATTGTGGCTGTTGATGCGGCAGATGTGGAAAAAACTATGGAAGCAATTAAAGCAGCAGGTGAAACTCCTTACATAGTCGGACAGATTGAAGCAGGAGAAAAAGGAGTGGAAGTATGCTGAAAATAGCAGTACTGGTGTCCGGAGGCGGAACAAACCTTCAGGCAATTATTGATTCCATTGCATCAGGAAAAATAACAAATACAGAGATTTCCGTCGTAATTAGCAACAATCCAAATGCTTACGCACTGGAGCGGGCGAAAAAAGCCGGTATTGCTACAGAGATTCTTGTTCCCAAAACCTTTGAATCCCGTGATGCTTTTAATGCGAAGCTTCTGGAGACAATCCAGTCCTACAATGTTGGAGCTATTATCCTGGCAGGATGTCTTTTGACCATTCCGGATATGCTGATTCAGTGCTATCCGGAGAAGATTATAAACATTCATCCGTCTCTGATTCCGGCTTTTTGCGGAAAAAATTATTATGGATTGAAAGTTCATGAAGGCGTGCTGAGACGAGGCTGCAAAGTGACCGGTGCAACGGTACACTTTGTGGACTGCGGGCTTGATACAGGCCCTATTATCCTGCAGAAAGCAGTTATGGTCGAGAAAGACGATACTCCGGAGAAACTGCAGAGACGTGTGATGGAACAGGCCGAATGGGAACTGCTGCCAGCCGCAATTAATCTGATGGCAAACGGAAAACTGAAAGTTGTCAATGGTTATGTACAGATAGAAGAATAAGAATCATGTGAACCATGGAGGCTTTTGGGTAATAACAGTTTCTGAAAAATGATACCTATAGAGAGCAGAATGATTAGTTTCAACGAAGGAGAGGAATGAATTTACAATGAAAGTATTGATTGTTGGAAGCGGCGGAAGAGAGCACGCCATAGCTGCCAGTGTGGCAAAGAGCGATAAAGTTGACAAAATCTACTGCGCACCGGGGAATGCCGGTATCGCTCAGCTGGCAGAGTGTGTTGCGATCGGAGCAATGGAATTTGACAAACTGGTGGATTTTGCAAAGGAAAAAGAAATTGATCTGGTAATCGTGGGAATGGATGATCCGCTGGTGGGCGGTCTGGTGGATGAACTGGAAGAGGCCGGTATCCGCACATTCGGACCCAGAAAAAATGCTGCGATTCTGGAAGGGTCCAAGGCGTTTTCCAAAGACCTTATGAAAAAATACAACATTCCCACAGCTGCATATGAGAATTTTGATGATCCGGAAAAAGCTCTTGCTTATCTGGAAACGGCGAAATTTCCAATTGTCTTAAAGGCAGACGGATTGGCTCTTGGAAAAGGCGTATTAATCTGCAACAGCCTTGAGGAGGCAAAAGCCGGTGTGGCGGAGATCATGTTGGATAAAAAGTTCGGTACGGCAGGGAATACCATGGTAATTGAAGAATTTATGACCGGACGTGAGGTTTCCGTATTGTCATTTGTTGACGGAAAGACCATCAAACCCATGACATCTGCACAGGATCATAAACGTGCCGGGGATGGGGATACAGGTCTGAATACCGGTGGTATGGGAACCTTTTCACCGAGTCCTTTCTATACGGAGGAAGTGGATGCATTCTGCAGAAAATATATCTATCAGCCTACCGTGGATGCTATGGCTGCCGAGGGCCGTCCTTTCAAGGGAATTATCTTCTTTGGTCTGATGATTACGGCAGATGGACCGAAAGTATTGGAATATAACGCCCGTTTTGGCGATCCGGAAGCGCAGGTCGTTCTTCCGAGAATGAAAAACGATCTGATCGAAGTGGCGGAAGCCTGCATCGACGGAACTCTGGATCAGGTGGATCTGCAGTTTGAAGACAATGCGGCTGTGTGCGTCGTTTTGGCATCTGACGGATATCCGGTCAAATACGAAAAAGGATTTCCGATCGATGGTCTGGATGAATTTGATAAACATGAAGGCTATTATTGTTTCCACGCGGGCACAAAATTGGTGGACGGCCGAATCGTGACCAACGGAGGACGTGTCCTTGGAGTGACAGCAAAGGGTGAAAATCTGAAAGAAGCCCGGGCTAATGCCTATGCTGCAACGGAATGGGTAAAATTTGAAAATAAATATATGCGTCATGACATCGGGAAAGCGATTGATGAAGCGTAAACAGGAATTTCAGGGGATGTGCGAAAGCATGTCCCTTTTCTTTTTTCTGTTTTTGTTCTTGATTGTTTGTAATTTAGTACAATATGGAATGACAAATGAAGTGCATGTGTCTTGTCACATGGAAGATAATGTGCTATACTACCGTAAACACGAAGAAAGCCAATTTTGCGGCAGAATAGAGGATGATATGACAATACAGGAAGAAATCAATCAACTGAAAGAAGAAAAGAGTGCGGTAATTCTGGCACATTATTATGTGAGACCAGAGGTGCAGGAAATCGCAGATTACATAGGGGATTCCTTTTATCTTAGCAAGGTGGCGGCAGAACTGCCGAATCCGATCATCGTATATTGCGGTGTTTCTTTTATGGGAGAGAGCGGATGCCTTTTGAGTCCCGATAAAAAGGTTCTGATGCCGGATCAGGAAGCGGATTGTCCTATGGCACATATGGTGCGAAAGGAAGAGGTTGATACGGCCAGGGAAAGATATGAGGATCTGGCGGTGGTGTGCTACATCAACTCCACGGCAGAGATCAAGTCATGGTCCGATGTGAGCGTGACTTCGGCTAACGCAGTGAAAATTGTGAAAAATCTTCCCAATAAGAATATTCTGTTCATTCCGGACAGGAATCTGGGACGCTATGTAGCGGAACAGGTTCCGGAAAAAAACATTATGCTTGTAAATGGGTACTGTCCGATTCATGAGGCTATTGCAGCACAGGAGATTCGGAAACTGAAAGAGGCACATCCGGATGCTGAGATTCTGGTTCATCCGGAGTGTTGTGAGGAAGTGGCTGAGATCGCAGATTACATTGGTTCAACGTCCGGAATAATAAATTATGTTACGGCCAGCGAGAGAAGAGAGTGGATCATCGGTACCGAGGTTGGTGTTCGCTATGAACTGGAAAAAAGAAATCCGGATAATATCTTTTATTTTCCGGAAACAGAGCCGGTTTGCGGAGATATGAAAAGAATTACACTGGAAAAAGTGCTTGAGGTCTTAAAATCCGGAAAGAACCAGGCTGCTGTCGCGGAAGAACAGGCGGATGCTGCAAAACTGACATTGAGCAGAATGCTGGAACTGTCGATATAAAACAGACAGGAAGGGAAGACAATATGATAGAACATGTTAAATATGACGTAGTAATAGCGGGAGTTGGTGTGAGCGGCCTGTATACGGCATTGAATCTGCCGAGGGATAAACAGATTCTCATGATTTGCAAAGAAGATATGAAAAGCTGTGATTCCATGCTTGCTCAGGGTGGAATCTGTGTGCTGCGGGATGAAAAAGATTACGATTCTTTTTACGAAGATACCATGCGCGCCGGACATTATGAGAACCGGAAAGAAAGTGTGGATATTATGATCCGGTCAAGCAGAGATATCATTAACGATCTGCAGGAACTGGGCGTTCGATTTGACAAAAATGAGGATGGCAGTTTAAAATATACAAAAGAAGGTGCACATTCAAAACCGCGTATCTGTTTTCATGAAGACATTACAGGAAAAGAGATTACGGAAACTCTGCAGTGTCATGTAAAAACGCTGCCGAATATAACGATCATGGAATATACAACCATGACCGATATTCTGGTTGAAAACGGAAAATGCTGCGGAATCGTGGCGAAAAAAACGCCATTCATACCTGTTCAGACGGTGCAGCAAAACGAATCTCAGCAGACGGATGTATATGAAACCGTCAAAAAGGCAGCGGATGAGAGTTTTGCAGAAGAAAATAACGATAATTTGCTCTACATTTTCGCAAAAGATACGGTTCTTGCAACCGGAGGAGTGGGAGGTCTGTATGAACATTCCACAAATTTTCGCAGCCTGACCGGAGACGGGCTTGTGGTTGCGAAAAAACATGGAGTAGAGTTGGAACACCTGGATTATGTCCAGATTCATCCTACCAGCCTGTATCGGGAGACGTCAGGAAGAAGTTTTCTGATTTCGGAGTCTGCCAGGGGTGAGGGAGCGGTTCTGCTGAATACAAAAGGAGAACGCTTTGTAGATGAACTGCTTCCGAGGGATGTGGTTTCGGAGGCAATTCAGAAAGAGATGAAACGGGAAGGCAGCCACCATGTCTGGCTTTCTTTTCGCAATGTGCCGACGGAAACCATCCGGGAGCATTTTCCGCATATCTATAAAACCTGTCTGGAGGCAGGTTATGATATTACACAAGAACCGATTCCGGTAGTGCCGGCTCAGCATTATTTTATGGGCGGTATACATGTTGACCGGGATTCGGAGACGACTATGGAGCATCTGTATGCGGTTGGTGAGACCAGCTGCAACGGAGTACACGGGAAAAATCGACTGGCCAGCAACAGCCTGCTGGAAAGTCTTGTATTTGCAAAGAGGGCTGCCGTAAAAATAGCGCAGACCGGAAAGGAATGAAAAATGAATCAGATTACCATGTTACTTGCTGCCGATAAATATATACGACTCGCGCTGGAGGAAGATATTAACAGCGAAGATGTGACAACGAATTCTGTAATGCCGTCCTGCAAAAAGGGAGAAGTACAGCTCATCTGTAAAGAAGACGGAATTATTGCAGGCCTTGCGGTTTTTGAACGTGTATTTACCATGCTGGACCCTGAAACAAAAGTAATTTTTGAGGTAAAAGATGGAGATTCGGTTAAAAAGGGGCAGCATCTTGCTACTGTTGTGGGTGACATCCGGGTTCTTCTGTCCGGGGAGAGAACAGCGCTGAATTATCTCCAGCGTATGAGTGGAATCGCAACTTACACAAACTCTGTGGCAAAACTTCTGGAGGGTACAAAGACTACACTGCTTGATACCAGAAAAACGACGCCATGCATGCGTATTTTTGAAAAATATGCGGTAAAAGTCGGTGGAGGCTCCAATCATCGCTACAATCTGTCTGACGGAGTTCTGTTAAAAGACAACCATATTGATGCGGCTGGCAGTGTTCGGGCAGCTGTGGAAGCTGCAAAGGCCTATGCTCCTTTTGTGAGGAAAATCGAGGTAGAAACAGAAAATCTGGATATGGTAAAAGAAGCTGTTGATGCCGGCGCTGATATTATTATGCTGGATAATATGACAACGGAGGAAATGGCAGAGGCAATCCGTTTTATCGACGGCCGTGCACAGACGGAGTGTTCCGGAAATATTACAAAAGAGAACATCAAAAAGATAACGGATCTGGGTGTGGATTATGTTTCCAGCGGAGCTCTTACCCATTCTGCACCGATTCTTGATATCAGCCTGAAACATCTGCATGTGGTGGAATAAATATTTCAAAACGATAGTGCAATTTCATTGCTGTTGATGTAAAATATGAAATAGAAATAGATGATATTGTATGTATAGTTTGAAATAGAGTTTTCAATCAGAGAGGAAAGGAACCGCAGATGGAGAAAACAATGACTGGCGATCAGCGGAGAAAAAAGATATTATCGATGATGAAACGGTCTGAAAAACCGTTGTCCGGCGGTGCATTGGGCAGTGAAACCGGTGTCAGTCGGCAGGTGGTCGTCCAGGATATAGCCCTGCTTCGTTCGGAAGGACACGCAATTGTTGCCACAGCCCGCGGTTATGTTCTGAATGAGCCGAAACAGGCGACACGGGTTTTCAAGACCTGCCATACGGACGAACAGACCGAAGAGGAACTGACAACGATAGTGGATCTGGGCGGTTGTGTGCTTGACGTAATGGTAAATCACCGGATTTACGGAAAGGTATCTGCTCCGATGAATATTAAAAATCGCCGTGATGTTCAGGTTTTCATGAATCATCTGAAAACTGGCAAATCCACTCCCCTAATGAATGTGACTTCCGGTTATCATTTTCACAAAGTATCTGCGGACAGTGAAGAGATACTGGATGAAATCGAGGCGGCACTTCGGGAAAAACGGTTTTTAACAGAATTGCTGCCGTACGAGGCGGAAATCGCAGAATCTTAAAGTGTTAATAAATGACATGCCTGTGAGAGGTATTCCTGCAGCAGCATGAAAGTTTATCGGGACAGATACGAAAACGTATTTGTCCCACTTTTGCGTACAAGGTGAGTCTGCGGATAGTGCTTGCTTTTGGTTCTGTAATCTGTTATATTTTTCGTAGAACAAATAGTTCTACCAATGAGAAAGCAGGATTGTTTATGTTGATTGAGATTGATTTTAACAGTGATGAGGCCATTTATATACAGCTTCGCAATCAGATTATTATGGGAATTGCGACGGAGCGGATTCATGTGGGGGATACGCTGCCATCTGTTCGGCAGATGGCGGACATTATCGGGATCAATATGCATACCGTTAATAAGGCATATTCGGTTTTAAGAGAAGAAGGGCTTTTGACGCTGGATCGAAGGAAAGGGGCCATAGTGGTGATTGACTGTGATAAGGCGAAAGCTCTGGAGGAGATGAAAGATTCCCTTCGGATCGTGCTTGCCAGGGGTCGCTGCAAGAACATAACCTGTGAAGAAATTCATGAATTGATTGATGAAATATTTAAGGAATATGACCAGAGGAGGCGTTTATGAGAGAGCATTTTACAGAGCAGGCAAAACAGGCGCTGAAACAGGCAGAAAAAATAGCAAAGCTTTGTAAGCACAGTTATATCGGAACGGAACATCTGTTGCTGGGGCTGCTGAAGACCACAGAAGGAACTGCAAGTGCAGTTCTTACGGAAGCCGGTGTTGAAGAAAAGAAATTGATGTCATTGATCGAGCGGCTTATTGCCCCCCAGTCCGGTGTGGTCTTTGCGGAACGTCAGGAATTCTCGCCGCGCGTGGAGAAAATACTGGAGGAAAGCCGTGCGGAGGCTGCTGCTTTTGAGACAAGAGATGTGGGAACGGAGCATATTTTGATCGCTTTGCTGAAAGATACGGATTGTGTTGCTGCCAGACTTTTGCACACCATGGGGATTAATACCCAAAAGCTGTTTACTAATATTATTTATGCCATGGGTGAGGAGAATCGTTTTTCACCGGAAGAACTTCAGAATGGAAAATCTATGCGGGCCGGAGAGAACGGCGGTACCCCGACTCTGGATCAGTACAGTCGGGATCTGACAAAAGCTGCTGCCGCCGGAAAACTCGACCCGGTTGTGGGCCGTGATGATGAAATCAACCGTATTATTCAGATTTTGAGCCGCAGAACGAAAAACAACCCCTGTCTCATCGGTGAGCCGGGCGTTGGCAAGACTGCCATTGCAGAGGGGCTTGCTCAGAGAATCGCCTGGGGACTTGTACCGGATACCGTGCGGGATATGAGGCTGGTTGCATTGGATCTGTCCGGCATGGTGGCAGGATCAAAATACAGAGGCGAATTTGAAGAACGCATAAAAAATGTGGTCAGGGAAGTTTCGGAGAATAAAGGAATTCTTCTTTTTATTGACGAACTTCACACGATCATCGGAGCAGGAGGGGCAGAAGGGGCCCTTGATGCATCCAATATACTGAAACCTTCACTTTCACGCGGTGAGATTCAGCTGATCGGTGCCACTACGGTGGAGGAATACCGAAAATATATTGAAAAAGACGCGGCTCTTGAGCGGAGACTTCAGCCTGTCCGTGTAGAAGAACCGACGGAGGATGAGACACTGGAGATTCTAAAAGGACTTCGGCCCTATTATGAGAGCCATCATGGTGTGACAATACTGGATGAAGCTCTTGATGCTGCGGTAAAAATGAGTGTGCGTTACATTAATGACCGTTTTCTGCCGGATAAAGCCATTGATCTGATCGATGAGGCATCCTCGAAAGTGCAGCTGGGCGGCTTTTCGGCCCCGACATCCCTTGTGCAGGCTGAGATGGAAATCAAAGAGCTGGTTCGAAAGAAAGAAGAAGCTATTCGCAGCGGCGATATGGCTTCTGCCAAATCTATCCAGCAGGAACAAAAAGAAAAACAGAAAATACAGGATCAGGCAATTGCCAGATACGAGCGGAAGTGTGCCTCCAAGAAACTGCAGGTAAACGAGGAGGACATTGCAGGAATAGTGTCTGACTGGACAAAAATTCCGGTCCAGAGACTGGCGGAGGGTGAGTCGAAGCGCCTGGCGCGTCTGGAAAAAGAATTGCACAAACGAGTGATCGGTCAGAACGAAGCGGTGGATGCGGTGGCAAAAGCCATAAAACGAGGGCGCGTGGGCTTGAAAGATCCCAATCGGCCGACTGGCTCTTTCCTGTTCCTCGGTCCCACCGGTGTGGGAAAAACCGAATTGTCAAAAGCTGTGGCAGAATCTGTGTTCGGCACGGAACAATCTCTGATTCGAGTGGATATGTCGGAATATATGGAGAAACACAGCGTCTCAAAACTGATCGGTTCACCGCCCGGATACGTAGGCTATGAGGAGGGTGGACAGCTATCCGAAAAAGTGAGAAGAAATCCTTACAGCGTAATCTTATTCGATGAAATCGAGAAAGCCCATCCGGATGTGTTTAACATTCTTCTTCAGGTTCTGGATGACGGTCATATTACCGATGCCCACGGACATAAGGTCGATTTTAAGCATACCTGTATTATTATGACTTCCAATGCCGGTGCACAGGCTATTGTGGAACCGAAAAGGCTTGGATTTGCATCGAAAGAGGATGAGAAGAAGGATTATGAACATATGAAGAGTGCGGTCATGGAAGAAGTTCGCCGTATGTTCAAGCCGGAATTCCTCAATCGAATCGATGAGATTATTGTGTTCCATTCTCTGAATAAAAAAGAAATCAAACAGATCGTGGGACTTATGCTGAGAAATCTGACGAAACGTGCAAAAGAGCAGATGGACATCACTCTGAAAATTCGTGAATCGGTAAAAGATTATATTTCCGAGACCGGATATGACAGCAAATATGGAGCCCGACCTCTCCGGCGCGCGATTCAGAATAAGATTGAAGATGCCATGGCAGAGCAAATCCTGAAACATTCCATAAAACGTGGCGATGTGGTGACTGTCGGCATGAAAAATAAGGAAATCGTTTTCCGCCCGGAAGAAAAGGCTGGTGAAGTGAAATGAAGAAAAAGCTTCTGATCATAGGGACCGGAGGAACGATCGCTTCGATTACGGGCGATGCGGGATTAACTCCGGGAACTGACGTAACCGGCCTGCTCTCCTGTGTGCCGCAGGCAGCCGAACTCTGTGATTGGGAGCAGATTCAGCTGTTCAGCCTGGACAGCACCAATGTGGGACCTGCGCAGTGGGTTTCGCTGGCGAAATGCATTTGCCGGTCTTACCAGGCTTATGACGGATTTTTAATTTTGCATGGTACCGATACTATGGCTTATACTGCTGCGGCATTGTCATATCTTATTCAAAACAGTGGAAAACCGATTGTCCTGACAGGCTCTCAAAAACCGATGGAAGATACCGATACCGATGCAAAGCGTAATATCGAGCAAAGCATCCGGTATGCGGTTTCCGATCATGCATCGGATGTGGTAATTGTATTTGACGGAAAAGTAATTCCGGGCGGACGGGCGCGTAAAGTAAAAAGCAGAAGTTTTGATGCATTTGCAACCGTGGGATTCTGTGACCGCGCATTTATACAAAACGGAACGATTACGGAGCAGTATTTTCCGAAAGAAAAGATTTTCAGAAAAACAGAATTTTTTGTTGAAATGGATCCGAACGTTATCGATGTTAAGATTACGCCGGGACTAAATCCTCAGATGCTCCTTCCTTTGTTGGAACAATACAGAGGAATCGTGCTGGAGGGATTTGGACTTGGAGGTCTGCCGGAATATGGTCATTGTGATTGGTTCCCGGTTATTCAAAAACTGATTCAGTCAGGAGTCACTGTGGCTGTAACTACCCAGGTGCCGGAAGAAGGTTCTGATATGAGTATCTATGAAGTTGGAAAGAAGTATATAGACAATCTGGATATTCTGGAAGGGGGAACCATGACTTCAGAGGCTATGGTGGTAAAGCTTATGTGGATTCTTGGGCAGACAAAAGAACCGAAAAAGGTGAGAGATCTTTTCTATAAAAAAATCAATTATGATCGTATCTGAAAGATGATACAGCCGCGTTATATGATTCAATATCATTTCGTGGCATACAATGAAAATCCTGTCAAATTTTTTCATATGCTATGGAATAATTTGCGATTTTAGAGTATAATGTTATCGAAACAACGAGCGGAGCGCAGTGTCTGGCACTGTGAGCCCCACACTATTTGGAGGGTTACTTAAGATGGCAGTAGTAAAAGAATTGATCCGTACGGAAGCCGATGGCAGCATCAGCTTTGGAAATTATGAACTGGCTGTAAAATCCAAAGTTTCAGATTTTGAGCATGAAGGTGATCTGTACAAAGTAAAGACTTTTCGTGAGATCACAAAACTGGAACGCAACGGAATGTTTGTTTATGAGTCGGTTCCCGGAACAGCAGTTACCAATCTGGCGGCAACAGAAAATGGCGTGTCATTTACCGTAGAAGGTGAAAATGATGCACAGATTACAGTTGAACTGGAAGAGGATACGGAATATGAGATCACGATCGGAAATGAGATTGCAGACCGTCAGAAAACAAATCTGGGAGGGAAATTATCTTTCAGCGTAGAATTGGCGGAAACAGAAGAAGTTCCGGTTCGGATTGAGAAGATAACGCAAGAATAGCAGTATCACAAAGTTTTTGGGGCGCATCCGAATGTTGTGCCCCTGTTTTTTTGCATAGGCATTTGTCATCTTATGGGATTCGAATGAGATATTTTTAAAGTATTTTCGTATTATGAAGTGAGTGTTTTGGGTAAAGCGTTCCTGTATCAGGAAGTGTCCTTTTTGATGAATCATCAATGTATTGGAAAGCTTTATATATGTAGAGGAGATTCAGATGGCTGGAAAGAAAAAAACAGTGTTTTTTTGCCAGAATTGCGGATATGAATCCGGAAAATGGCTGGGGCAGTGTCCGGGCTGCAAAGAATGGAATACGTTTGCAGAAGAGACTGTTGTTGCTAAAACAGTAAAAACTCAGCATGCAGGAACCAAAGCGGAGCCTGTGAGGCTGTCCCAGGTATCAACCCATGAAGAGGAGCGGATCCGGACCGGAATACTGGAGTTGGATCGTGTGCTGGGCGGTGGAATCGTGCCCGCTTCTATGGTTTTGGTGGGTGGAGATCCGGGAATCGGAAAGTCGACGCTGCTTTTGCAGGTGTGTCAGAAATTGGCAGGACAGAATCGCAATGTTCTGTATATATCAGGGGAAGAGTCCCTAAAACAGATCAAAATGCGTGCAACAAGAATCGGAGAATTTTCTGACACTCTTTCACTGTTGTGTGAAACAAATCTGGAAAGTATCAGAGAGGTCATAGAAAAAGAATGTCCGGAAGTAGTAATCATTGATTCCATTCAGACGATGTATAATGAAGAGGTTAGTTCTGCTCCAGGCAGCGTTTCCCAGGTGCGGGAGTCTACGGGTGTGCTTTTACAGATCGCTAAGGGAATGGGGGTATCGATCTTCATCGTAGGCCATGTGACAAAAGACGGTAATGTTGCCGGCCCGAGAGTTCTGGAGCATATGGTAGATACGGTGCTTTATTTTGAGGGTGACCGCCATGCTTCCTACCGGATTCTGAGGGGAGTCAAGAATCGTTTTGGGTCAACCAATGAGATCGGTGTATTTGAAATGCAGCAAAAAGGTCTGGTGGAAGTGGAGAATCCTTCAGAATATATGCTGACCGGCAGGCCGGAAGGAGCTTCTGGGGCAATTGTTGCCTGCTCTATGGAAGGAACGAGGCCCATACTGGTGGAAATACAGGCGCTGATCTGTCAAAGCAATTTCGGGCTTCCCAGAAGGACCGCAAATGGAACAGATTATAACCGTGTCAATCTTCTTATGGCTGTATTAGAAAAGCGTGCGGGGGTAAATCTCTCGTCTTGTGATGCTTATGTCAATATTGCCGGCGGTATAAAGATGAATGAACCGGCTATTGATCTGGGGATCGTTTTGGCGATCGTATCCAGCCATCGTGATATTGCCATAAGTGATAAAATTGTTGCATTCGGAGAAGTGGGACTGAGCGGGGAAGTGCGTGCGGTTACCATGGCGGAACAGAGAGTTCAGGAATGCAGAAAACTTGGTTTTGAAAAAGTAATTGTTCCTGCCGCGTGTAAAAGTGTATTAAAAGACATAAAAGGAATAGATGTCTACCCGGTAGAAAATCTTCGGGAAGCGATAAGAGTGCTGGGAATTTCCCGATAAATTGGATAGATGAAATATTTTAAAATATTTTAAAAAAATCGAAAAAAGGTGTTGACAGATCCACTGCATGCATGCTATTATATCAAAGTTGCGTCTGACAGATAAAGATCTGCTAACAAAAACTTTTAAAAAAAGTTAAAAAAGTTGTTGACAAGCAAACGCAGCTGTGGTAATCTAAATAAGCTGACTCGTGAGGGAACAAAAAGAAACAACACAGGATCGGGCCAGAAACCACAAGAAACAAAGCACTTTGATAACTGAACAGTAAAACACATCGTATCGGAACTCATTTTAGATG
>JALENY010000034.1 GCA_022767285.1 Lachnospiraceae bacterium
AGACTAATCTGTTGTGAATGATTTGTAGCAAATGACATTTGTTGTACACTCCTCGTTAAAATCTGTCTCTATTATACTACATTTGAGGTTAATGTGTTAAGTTTTCAAAGTGCTGTTAGTTGTCCATTTGTCGGGCAACTCATATCATTACTTACAAGGGAACATTTCTTCGAAAAAAACAGGCTAAAAAAACAGGAGAGCGATCTGCCCTCCTGTTATAAGATTCCAATATTCTCTTTTACCGTAATCCTGTCTTGTCTCTCCATCATGGGTTCCGGTCCTTTTACACGGTACGAAGCCACCGAACAAAACAATACGCAGCAAAAAACTGTTTATGTCACCGAACGTGCCATAGTGACGATATCCCCCACGCCATTCACTACCATGCTTGGGCGGTAAGCATAGGTTTTCAGGGTATCCATCGTGGAAACGCCTGAAAGTACCAGAACCGTTGACATACCGCTCTCCATGCCGGAGATCACATCTGTATCCATCCGGTCACCCACCATAACTGCGTCACCGGAGTGGCAGTTCAGCATTCGAAGACCGGTTCGCATCATCAGCGGATTGGGTTTCCCGCAAAAATAGGCCTGCGTTCCGGTGGCCATCTCGATGGGCGAGATCAGTGCCCGACATGCCGGAGCTATCCCATTTTCAATCGGGCCGGACACATCTGAATTCGCACCGATAAGCTTTGCCCCTGCCAGAACCAGATTTGTGGCTTTGGTCAGTGTGTCAAGCGAATAAGACCTGCCTTCCCCAACCACCACGTAATCCGGGTTTACATCGTTCATAGTAATTCCTGCGTCATAAAGGGCATTGAGCAGCCCTGCCTCACCAATGGCAAATACCGAGCAACCGGGTGCCTGCTCCTTTAAAAACGCAGCGGTTGCCAGGGCACTGGTATAAAAATGTTCTTCCGAAACATCCAGGCCCAAACGTGCAAGCTTTTGATTCAGCTCTTTCGGCGTATATCCGCTGTTATTGGTTAAAAATAAGTATTCTTTCTTTTCATCATGGAGCCATTGGATAAATTCCGCTACACCGGGAAGAACATGGTTGCCATGATAGATCACACCATCCATATCACAAATGAATCCTGTCTTTTCATTAAAATTGATAATACTCCGATTATCCATTGATTTTCTTTTCCCTACTTTCTTATTTGTTTTCATTCACACTAAACATAGCATATTGTAAAATTGCTTGCTATCAAAAGAAAGTAAAATCCGCTTTAAATCTATAAAAAAGGCGGATCCTGAATTACTGTCTCAAAAATACACAAGAGAACTGACTGTTTTTGAGTAATATTGTGAAATTATGACTTTTTCTGACAAAGAAAACTTTACTTCTGATTCTGGGTATAGTACAATAACTAAGTAACAGATTTCAAATTCGTCATACAGGAGTACCCATTGCCGGCACTCAGACCGCTGAATCCGGATTTCCGGAACCATTTTCAGCGGCAGTCATGGCAAGGGTATTTTTTTAGGCTTTTTTGTATCCACGGAGGTACCATTTTCATGGATAAAAAACGAACGAAGAAGTACCTGAATCTGCTCTTTCTGATTCTTGTATTTGCCTTGACTTTCTGGTCCGTCTTTCACGGAGAGAACCTGAAAGAAGTGATGCATCATCTGAAGACAGCCAGACCCATGTATGTTTTCTTCAGCGTTTTGTGTGTCATCTTTTTTATTATTGGAGAATCAGTCATTATTTATTATCTGATGCGCACGCTGGGCAACCGCCCCCGCTTCACACACTGCTGCCTGTATTCCTTTGTGGGATTTTTTTACAGCTGCATTACCCCTTCCGCTTCCGGCGGACAGCCCATGCAGGTTGTATACATGCGGAAAGATAAAATTCCCGTAGCCGTTTCTACGGTAGTACTGGCCATCGTAACCATAACATACAAGTTGGTTCTGGTGCTGATCGGTGCTACAGTCCTTCTGTTTCGCCCGGCGCCGGTTATGGTATATCTGGAATCGGTAGAACCCATCATGTATCTTGGTCTGTTTCTGAATGTCATCTGCATCGGTCTGCTGCTCCTTTTGGTCTTTCATCCTCATGCAGTTCGCGTCCTTGCACAGCGATGTCTTTTTCTCATAAACAAGATTCATCCTCTGCCGCATTTGAAAAAACAGGAGGAACGGCTTGACCGAATCACCGGTCAGTATCACGGAACGGCAGATTATTATCGAAATCACAAACATGTAATCGTCCGCGTATTTTTAATCACTCTGCTGCAGCGATGCCTGCTTTTTCTTGTAACATGGTTCACTTACCGTGCTTTTGATCTTTCTCTGGAAACTCTTCCAGTGATTCTTACCCTGCAGGCCATGATCTCTGTAGCCTCCGATATGCTTCCGCTGCCCGGCGGCATGGGTATCAGTGAAAATCTGTTTTTAAGTATTTTTCTCCCTGTCTTTGGGGAATCCCTGATTTTGCCCGGCATGATGATCAGCCGTGGAATCAGTTATTATACACAGCTGCTGATCAGTGCTGTCATGACAGTTGCAGCATCTTTTATTATCAAAGAATGCAAAAGAGAGGAGAATCCAACCAAATGATTCACTTTATCGGTTTTTATGACTATACCGTTATCCTTACTTATCTCGGTCTGATTTCTACTGTTTTCGGAATCACTCAGGCCATCCACGGCGACTATAAAACGGCCATTATCTGTCTCACCATCTCCGGTATTTGCGATGCCTTTGACGGAAGAATTGCCCGCACCAAGAAAAACCGCACTGAGGACGAAAAGACCTTTGGGATCCAGCTGGATTCCCTGTGTGATATGGCCTGCTTTGGGATTTTTCCGGCATTGATCTGTTATCTGCTTGGAGTTCGCGGAACACTGGGACTGGTCATTGTCTTTTTCTATTGTCTATGTGCGGTCATACGTCTGGCTTTTTTCAATGTGCTGGAACAAAAACGGCAGCAAACGGAAGGCGGCTCGAATAAGGTATATCACGGTCTGCCCGTGACCTCTATCTCCTTTATCCTGCCGATTGCATTCTGGATGCAGTTTATTATTTCGGATTTTGCATTTATTATTATACTTCATTTCCTTCTGGCTGTAACAGGATTCCTGTTCATACTGGACTTTCCGTTTCCAAAGCCGCACCTTAAGACTATCCTTCTTCTGATCGCACTTGCTGTAGTCACGGTCAGCATTATCTACATATATACAAGATTCCGTCCGCCCAGATCGAACGACGAATCCAGTCCTATCATTAATGAGATTATGGAGGAGATCAATGAACCAGAAACTCCGTGACGGAACTCTGATCGACCAGAAAGACAGCCAGGAGCGTCTGCTGGAAGTACTATACAACAACCGGGCCGGAAGATGCCTGCTCAAATTACTGATTCACCCCGCCGTATCCCGGCTGGCCGGCAGAATTCTCTCTTCTCGTGTTTCGGGCCTTTTGATCGATCCCTTTGTTCAAAAGTACAAAATTGACCTGGAACAATTTGAATCGGTTTCCTACCAAAACTACAACGAGTTCTTTGCCCGAAGGATCCGCCCGGAATACCGGCCGATCGACTCCGATACCGATTGCCTGATCAGCCCCTGCGACAGCAAACTGACTGCAATTCCCATTGCTTCAGACTGTCATTTTATGATAAAGCACACCCCTTACACGGTTGCCTCACTGCTTCGCAGCAAAAAGCTGGCTGAAGCTTATGCCAACGGTTATGCACTCATTTTTCGCCTGACGGTGGATGATTACCATCGCTACTGTTATGTAGCCGACGGCTACAAAGGGAAAAATATTCATATCCCGGGGGTTCTGCATACCGTCAATCCCATTGCAAACGACTATTTTCCGATTTATAAAGAAAACAGCAGAGAATACAGCATTCTCCGCAGCGAGCAGTTCGGTGATATAATTATGATGGAAGTGGGTGCACTTCTTGTGGGAAAAATTGTAAATCACCATGAAAAAGGCCGCGTCCTCCGCGGCCAGGAAAAAGGATATTTTCAGTTTGGCGGCTCCACTGTTGTGCTTCTGCTAAAGCCCAACATGGTGCAGATGGATGAAGATATTCTTGAAAACTCCCGTGACGGCATTGAAACCGTTGTCAAACTGGGGGAACGAATTGGATACGCATTAAAAAGGTAGGGCTTTTGTCCTGCCTTTTTGATTCAGTAGGCATATGATCCTCTTCACGTATCCGTCGCTGATTCTTCTTATTCTATGACTTCAGAGGAAAGTTAAAAGGATAAATATATTCTTTCACAGCCAAAACCATGTGTTCATATTATACCACAGGAATGCTTGATTACCATAACAATGACACTCTTTACACAAATAAGAACTTATAATATACTTAATTTATTGATGCCGGGTTCTGAAGCCTTTTGTCCCTGGCATCATCTGTATTCAATATTTTCAATTACGGAGATGAACAAATGCGAAAATGTGTATTTTTTGACGCTGACGGCACCATTCTGGACATAGAAAAAGGCGTTCCGGCAGATATTAAGCCGGCCATTGCCCAACTGACCGCAAACGGCCATCTGGCTTTTCTCTGCACCGGCAGAAGCCGCGCCTATATTCCAAAAGAAGTGGAAGATCTTCCTTTATCCGGAATGATCACAAACCTCGGTGCTTATATGGAATATCAAGGCAAAGTCCTTTTCAATCGTGAACTTTCCACATCGGATGCCCGCTTTGCGGTAGAAACACTTCGCAGGTGCGGCTTTGTTCCGGTACTGGAAGGAAGCGAATATATGTACTACGATCTTGACGAATACACAACAGAAATTGACTGGTTTGCAGATCTGATTACAAGAGACCTGGGTACAAAATTGCTCCCCATCAAGGGAAATGAAGACAATCTGCATTTCAGCAAAATCAGTGCAAAAAAGACTCCCGGCTGTTCAGTCGACAAGGTCTGCGGGGAGCTGAATTTCCTGTTTGACCACATTTGCCATGAGGGGGACTTTGTCGGAAAAACAGTTGAATTTGTCACAAAAGGATGCTCAAAGGGACTGGCTATCTGTGTCATCTGCGCAGTTCTCGGTGTGGATGCAAAAGACACCATCGCCTTTGGTGACAGCAATAACGATCTGTCCATGTTCGACGTGGTGCATACAAAAGTTGCTATGGGCAATTCATCCTCCGGGCTTCTGAAAGCTGCTGATTATGTTACCGATACCCTGGAAAACGAGGGAATTCCAAAAGCCCTGAAGTATCTTGGACTGATCTGAAAAACACTGGCAGGAGTGTATTACTCCTGCCAGATGTTTTTCTGATTCTCTTCACATATTTTTTCCATTTTCCCGTCGGCGATCCGGTAGGCCTCACCGTATATGATTTCTTTTCCGTCTTCAATAAGCAGATAACTGCCATCCGGCAGCACAAGGAATTCATGCCCTATGCTGTCTTTGAACGTAATATCTTCATATAATCTCATCCCATCCAGCAGATAATCTTTTACCATCTGATAATGGGGAAGAATATTGGTCTTTGTCAGTCCAAGGCCCGGCAAAAAGCGCTCATAACCCGGATCTACAGCCTCTCCGGCAAGTTCCGGCTGTGCATATACAAGATCCGCACTGTTCATGGTTCCTGCACTGATTCCAATAATAACGCCTTCGAATCCCGCAATTTTTTCCCTCAGCCCGATTTTATGAAAAAATGCATTCTCTGTGGGTACATGTCCTCCACCTAAAAAAATCACATCATAATGTTTTAAAGCCTGCTCAGAAAAATCAACCGTTCTTCTATCCCAAATATCAAATGTATGGAACGGAAAGCCTGCCCTCTTCAATGTTTCTGTCATAGACTTCTGCATTCCGTCGTTGGCTTCATCCTCATCCGGAAATGCGGAAATAATCAAACACTTCGCATTTTGCTTCCAATATTTTCTCAGGTTTTCAGAAAATTGATTCTTCTCATCAAATCCTTCAACTTTTCTCTTTCCATCCAAAGGACCTGTCGGACTGCTCGTTAAAAATACAATCATCGCTCGCTGCACCTCGTTCTGTTTATCATTCTTCATCAGCATTCCTTTTTAGAAATGTTCGGAATTGCAGATTTTCATATGCTTTTTCTTCGCTTCCTATTTAACTTTTCTTGATGAAAGCATACGATAAACCTTCATTCCTGCCCAAAATCCACCCATGAAATGAAGTCCGTTTGTTTTCTGCTCACCTTATTTTTCGATTATAATATCTATTTGGGCAATTCTATAAATTTGTTAATCTCCATCCGGTTTTTGACCATCATGCGCCAACCATTTACATTCCGTAATTTCCATATTGGTGAAAATTGCTTTGAACGACGAATCTTCAGGACTGCAAGCATAAATGCCAAAACAAATTTCATTATCGCCATTCCACATATGACAAATTCTCATCTGTTTAAATCTAACACCATCCTCAGAACACTCAATACAGTAATCATCTTCTCTACGGCTAAATCTATACCACATGGATTTTATACTCGCATCGATCTCAGTAGTAGCCCAATCAGAATATCCATTATTTGTAACTACACTTCCTAAATGTTGAAAATTCTCATTTTCATATTCAATTGAGCCTTTTAACCAATTATCACTATCCAGATACATTACAATACCGCATTGATCAAATCTATGCTTGCTTTCAAATTCCGTTTTTACTGTGAACGAAAAAAACTTTTCATTTGTACTTATTTGTAAAACAGGGGCATTATCATTCCTAAAATGATAATACGTTCGCTGCCACAAATCCGTATAAGGTTTTGTGATAATCTCAATTTTATTATCAGTAACAGCATAGTTTTCCGGTTCCCTTGTCCATTTTAAATCTTTTACAGCAAAATTCACTTTATTTCCCTCCGTTAAATTCCAATCGCCTTATTCTGTTCAATCGTCTTTATATTATACCACAGAACCCCGGCAGCATATAGACGATTTTTATATCTGTATGTGTCCGTCATATTACTATTTTAGAGCCTTTATCTAAGTTCTTCGTTGTTCACCTGGATGTTTAATGGGCTGGGAAAACAATATAGATTCGTCCACAAGCCTTTCTTTAAACAGTACGGAACATCTGATTATTCTTGAATACAGAAAGGCTGATGAAATCACCCGGGCAATGGTGCTAAAAGCTCTTTCTATAGATGGAGCATTGAATGTGAAAGGAAAAGAAGAACTGGCGTAAAATACCATAAAGGAAAGGACAATATTATTTATCCCGATTTTGAATTTGAAAAACAAGTAAGCCGCCCTGTCCCCGGAAAAGATAGGCGGCTTACAAAGCTTACTATAAATCACCGGGGCGGATAGGCTTCATCTATCTTCCGGCTGTCTTGTTAAGTATGTTATAAGTCAAACATACTCATTTGTCAAACCAACAAAAAATGTATTGTATTTCACTGAGGATGCCGGATTCCGCAACACCCCCTTCATTTACGTCATCTCGGCTTCCAGCACCGTCGGCGTAATCTCCGGCGGAATGGGGCAATGGTAGGGGTTGCCTCCTGTCTTCTCACAGTGCTGTTTCCAGGCAATTTCAAGAATTTCGGGATTTTCACAGACATCGATGGCCGTTGCCGCGATGATTTGTCCCGCATACAGCATCCCCTTGTGGGCGAAGTCACTCTTGCCGCAGGCCACGGCCTGCCAGCTGTGAGCGGCGGTTCCCACCGGCCAGGTGCTGGTCCCGCACTGAGAAACCGGGCATACCCAGCTCACATCGCCGGTATCCGAGGAGCCGGGAAGGGGAATGTTTCCCGCCTTGTTCCAGGGCTTGGGCTGGGTGTCAAACAGGGCTTCCGGGATTTCCTGGTTCTGGGTTTTGACAATTTCCCGAGCAAAGTCAAGATCCTGCGCATTCCCTACGGGGTTGGGAATGTCGCACATGTTCCGGTACATGACCTCGTCCAGTGCCGGAATCAGCACGGTATTACTGGTTCCCTTCAGGAATTTGATTTCCACCTGGGTATCGGTCATCATGGCCGCGCCCTGGGCAATCCGGTTCAGCCGTTGATACAGCTCCGCCAGCTCCGGCGCGTAGGGTGCCCGCATCTGATAGAGTGCCGAGGCGTGGGCCTGAACGATGTTGGGGGAAATGCCGCCGGCATCCGTGATGGCGTAGTGGATTCTGGCGGTGGAGGGAATGTGCTCCCGAAGGAACTGGACCCCGATGTTCATCAGCTCCAGGGCATCCAGGGCGCTTCTTCCCGCCTCCGGTGCCGCCGCCGCGTGGGATGCCTTGCCTGTAAAGCTATACCGGACCGAATTGTTCGCCAAAACCGGCCCGGGAGGCATCATATTGTGGGTGTCCGGATGCCAGCTGAAGGCCGCGTCCAGCCCGTCAAAGCATCTCTCCCGGGCCATAAAGGTCTTTCCGGAGCCGCCCTCCTCGGCGGGGCACCCGAAAAACACCACAGTGCCCGGCTTTCCTTCCGCTTCCAGATAACGCTTCAGGCCCACGGCGCCCATCAGCGCGCCCACGCCCAGAAGATTATGACCACAGCCATGGCCGTTTCCGCCGCACACCAGAGGCTCCTTCACAGGGTTGCCTGCCTTTTGGCTCAGACCCGGCAGGGCGTCGTACTCTCCCAGAAAGCCAATCACGGGCTTTCCGCTGCCCCACTGGCCACGGAAGGCTGTTTTCAGCCCCGCCAATCCAAGGGTGACCTCGAACCCCTCCGCCTCCAGGAACGCCCTGTAGTCCGCTGCGGACCTGTTCTCCCCGAAGCGAATCTCCGCGTTTTCCCATATTTTGTCGCTGAGGGCGTAGAAGTCCGCCGCTCGTTCCTCCAGATATCGGATTACTGTCTGCTTATCCATTTATATCGCTCCTCTCGTTGATGGACCCACAGGTCCCGGTTGATTCTCTGGACGCTCCCGCGAAACACGCAATTAGAATAGCGGAAAGCAGGAGCAGGCCGCCGCAAATCAGGCCGGTGACCTGCAGGAGCGGGCCGACCTCCGGATTCGGCGTACCTGCCGCATAGGCTTCCAGCAGATTTTGATGGTCCCAGCCTTCTCCCAGCAGGTAGATAGTGAAGAAAATCACCAGCTGCTGCAGGGTGCTGCCCGCTGTCTGAATCCGGAGTCGAACCAGGGGGCGCTCCAGGGGTACATGTCGCCGGTCCTCCATGTATTTCCCGCCAACCTCCGCCGCCACCATGTTACCGAACACCCCGGACAGAAGAATGCCCAGGAAATTGACGATCTGGGACGGAGCCACCAACAGAAAGGCACAGGCAGACGAAAGCACCATACACACTCGGCTGAACCGTGGTATCGGAAGAAGCCTCGCCAGCGGCTTTCGGAGCGCCGCCGACAGGATGCTGCCCAGGGCAATGGCTAAGTAAACCCCTGTTGCCATGGCGGTGTTGCCCACAGAGCTTTGGTAGACCAGGCTGAACACAAACAGATGGCATTTCAAAGCGCCGACCCAGTAAGTCTGATAGGTAAAATCCCTGTAATTCCAGCTTCTGTACAGCTCCAGCGCAATGGCGACCGCTGCCAACGCCGGCGCCAGCCAAATCAGCGCGGAAGCTCCGGACTGCTTATACTGCCGCAGGATGAACAGGCAGAGCAGGGACAGTACGCCGAACACGAAAAACACGGGCTTCCTCTTTGCGGTGTCAAAGGCCTTGCGCCCCGCGAACATCCTGTCCCCATCCAGCCGGGACAGGAGCCACAGCGCCCCCGCGATGTAGCACAGAAACAGCGCCGGCACCACCGGCAGACGGCTCTTCCCCAGCCCCAGAGCCAGCAGCATCACCAGAAGATACAGAAGGGTACCCACGGATTTCCCCTTTTTCAGGGCCGGGTCCCCTTCCGTCACAACGGCGTAAAGCGACAGAAACATGGCCCGGTACGAGGACAGACCCACGCCAATCAGCAATGCGCTCACCATCTGCAGGGGCTGGTACAGAGCGGACAGCACCATCAGCGAAGCCCCGGCCAGGGCCAGCAGCAGTCCGCCTTTCAAAATCCGGTACGGGTTGGTAATTTCCCCAAAGCCCCGCAGGGCAATCAGGCAGCCGCGCTGGACGGAATACACCACAATCACCGGCAGGAAAAAATTCACGGCTGTAGATTTTCCGGTGAGCAAGCCGGAAAAAATCAGAAACGGCAGCATCATGTAGCTCTCCGACAGGCTGCACAGCACCCCCAGTCCTCGCTTGCCCAGGGATCGCTTTTGGTTTTCCACGGTCAACCTCCCCCTTTCTGTACTTGTTAATGACTTTATTTTAGCATACCGCTTTTTGTTAAGCAATCAAATAAATTGGGTGCGTCGCAAAATCGTTTCGAAAAACATATCGGTCAGCTCAGAAAGGAGTTGGCCGATTTGCCTTTTTGGTGCGATACCAAATCTTGCCATCAATCTCCACCCACTTTTCCGCAGTCAACTCCGGAAGTTTCCAATAACGTTGAAAAAGCCAGATCTGCATCACCGGCTCCAACGCCTACATGCTTTCCGGAGATCTTGCCACACTGTTGACCGGACGCTATGTGGAAATTAAGATGCTGCCCCTGTCCTTCAGAGAATTTCTTGAGATCACCGGTATGGATATTGATCGCGGTCTTTCGGAATATATGCGTGACGGAGGGCTTCCATATATTGCCGTTATGGACCGAACCCCGGAAAAGGTAGAAACCTACTTAGAGGGTATCTACAATACCGTGATCGTAAAGGACATCGAAGATCGGCAGACCAGAAAGGAAACCGATCCGGATAAAAGAAAAATCACGGATATTCTCCTGTTGAAGACCATAGCCAAATATCTGGCCAGTGTAGCCGGAAATCCGGTCTCCATCCGAAGCATTACCGACTACCTGGCCTCAAACGGAAGAAAAGTCTCACCTAACACGGTGAGCGATTATGTGGAGGCTCTCACAGAATCCTTTATCTTCTATTCGGCAGATCGTTTTGACATCGTCGGAAAACAGCTTCTGAAAGCGAATCGAAAGCTGTATATTGTTGACCTTGGCTTACGGAACCATATCCTGCCGCGCAGTCAATACGACCTGGGATTTTTGCTGGAGAACATGGTTTATTTTGAGCTTCTTCGCCGAGGCTACCGCGTTATGATCGGAAAGGTCGGCAATACGGAAGTGGACTTCGTTTCAGAAAAGCAGGGAACCTATACCTATTTTCAGGTTACAGCAGATATGACTGCGAAAGACACCTTCGACCGCGAGCTGAAGCCACTGACAAATATCCGGGACAACTACGAAAAAATCGTCTTGACCGGCGATCGACTCACTGTAGGGAACTACAACGGCATCCAGGTCAAAAACCTTTCTGACTGGTTGTTGGGAAAATAAAATCACATTACTTTGCACATGTAGCCACCTGCTTTGACACAGATGTGCTACATGCTTTATCACTGCTGATCAAAAAACGCTTTTTAAGTACCTTCAGGAGCTGCTCTTTCTTCCATCGAACTGCTGATCCGGTCATGCCATACTTTTGTCTGAGACGCTTAATGTAATCATTCTCGTAGACAAAGCAGGTCATAAGGGACTCCCAGTCCTCGTCCAAAAGCTCATCTAAAAGCTCGTGCAGCCGTTCGAGATCGCACCTATGAATAAAGGCATCTTCAATATCCACTGTGGGATCTGATACCTTGAAGTTGTCTATAGAAGTGCGCCCACCGGGTTTCAGTATCTCTCCATCTTGTAATGCGCAAAGCTAAAGCGACCAACTCTTTACGCTTGATCGCCTTCGTCCGTCCAGCCAAGCTCAATATCGTAGAGGATCTCGAAAGTAGTATTGGTAAATCCGGTCGCCTCAAGCTCTTGCTGAACAACGGCATAATTTTCGTGCTTGTAATCAGTAGCGGACTGAGGCATCGGAGCTTCATCTTCTCCATATTCCGTGATTGTTCCCACAATAGTTTCCACATCTATTCCGGTGTTGTACAAGAGATTTTGTATTTGAGATCCTCATCCTGATGAATATCAATCGTTACTCTGTACCGGTAACATCAACAACTTCCGCACTCACGAATTATATTCCATAGGTGCCTTTGGTCAAGGCCTCAGTACAAAGACAGTTATTACACCACAATCATGGAACAGATTGGAATTAAGTGGTCACCACACTGTACACGCCACACTACAGTCTCCATGATGAAAGAACACAGCATTGAGGAAACTACCATCAAGAAAATTGTTGGACATTCTGGAGCTATGACGCTTACAGAACGTGTCTACACTCATCTTGATGTCCAGGTTCTGATCGATGCCGTAAATAAAATTGCGGGAGAAAAGTCGAATGGAGAGGAAGAAAAATAAACAGAAAATATCGGAATCAGGGGGCATGAAGAATCAGCCCCTCCAAAACCTCGTTTTTTTATTGGCGGGGCTATATGCTTAGTTCATATTTTTGAGAACCACCAGACCACCTATAATTGAATTGTCATGCCATTATAAACATGGCATAAATCTGTAGAATAATAGGTGGAGGTGAACTGAAAGTGCATAATCAACCTGAAACGCTTGGCAGTATCCTCAAAGCAGCGCGGGAAAAAGCGGGTACCACCATTGAAGCGCT
>JALENY010000022.1 GCA_022767285.1 Lachnospiraceae bacterium
GAAACAATATGCGAACATATTATAGCCTTGTATTGAACCACCAACACCAGCTATAACGCTATCTTCATTAATCCACCGTCCAACCTCAGGATCATAATACCTGCTAGATATATAATACAATCCCGTCTCCGCATCATAAAAGTATTCCCGATATCGGAACGGATTTTTGCTTCCGATCTGTTCCTCTGTGCTGTCCGTCATCCCGAGCAGTCTGCCCCAACTGTCATAGCTATAGCTTACCACCTGGGTTCCGGTACTGTCAATCAGTCCTACAATGTCATTCTGCTGATTATGCAGGTAGTAGTAGGTGCCTCCCGATGTCTTCATGGCGAAAAGGCTTCCGTCACCGTCATAGATGAAATGGGTCAGTTCTTCCGTTCCGTTCGCTTTTGTCACAGACATGCCCACGATCTTATTGCCATTCAGGAAGTATCGCGCAGTGGCAAGAACAGCCCCGTCCGATGCCTTTTCTTCCTTCTGAACACGGTTTCCGCCTGCATCGCAGGTGTAGCTCCAGGTCTTTCCGTCCTTTGCCAGAGTCTTCAGCATGCGCCCACGCTCCCAGGTAAGATGCATGCCCTTCCATTGGATCGGGTTGCCCATATCGTCATAGCTTATGGAACTTCCATTGTAGGAAATGAGCTGGTCTTTCCAGCCGCTGGTCCGGTAGCTGTACGTGTCGGTCTTCAACGCTGTTCCCGGTGTTCCGGTGGTGTAGGCATGCTCGGTCCTCGACAGCAGGTTTCCGCCCAGGTCATACTGGCAGCAGATGGTCTTATTTTCCCACAGGGTATCTTCCCTTACCAGACGGTTCAGGGCATCATAATGGTAGGTCACTTTCAGAGTCCCATTCTCCGAAATGGTCAGAATATTGCCGCGGCCGTCATAAGTATAGGACAGGGTCTTTCCACCGCTCGTCACGCGCTCCACCAGAGAAGTCGTGGTTCCCATCCTCGGCCCGTCCGCAAATGCATAAGTGGTTGTGTGTTCCGCACCGCCGTCCAGCAGGATCTTCTTTTCGCTTATACGAGCCAAGAGGTCATAGCTTATCTCCTGCCGTCTGATATCATCCACTTTCAGTCCGTATATCAGACCCGGTCTCTGCTGCTGAGCCACATCCCCGTACAGACAGGATACATTGTAGCCAGTTCCGTTCACCTTATGGACCACGGAGTCCACACGATTCTTGTCATCGTAACCGATGCGCAGCTGCTGGCCTCTGGATGTGTCCATGGCCGTCAGACGGCCGATGAGGTCATAGCTGAAACTGTAATCCACACCTCCTGCAATATCCTTCTGTCCGGCCATCCTGCCCTCTCCGTCGTAGATGTTCTCACAGATTACCGTTCCATTTGCCTTCAGGGCCTGGATGCGCTGTTCTCTGTCGTAGACATAATCAAGGTAATCCCCGTTTCCATAGGTCAGACGGGACAGTGGGCCGTTGTGCGGGAGGTAGGTATAGCTCGCCAGGTTCTTGTCCCCGGCCTGAATGCCGGTTCGGTATCCAAATGTATCATAACTGAACGTATACTGGAAACCATTATGCCCGATGGTCTTCAGACGGTGTCCGCTGTCATAGGTATATGTGTTCTTCACTTCCTGCCCGTCCACCATCGCGCAGACAGCGGTCAGTTCGTCTGTATTTTCATCGTAAGTATAGCTGATCACATTTCCATTTCCGTCCGTTACGCCGGTGAGGAGACGATTGTTATTATCATAGGTGTTCGTGGTCACATTCCCGGAGGCATCCGTCACAGTGCGGACATTTCTTCCGTCGGAAGTATGAGTCATGGCTGTTTCTATACGCCCGGAGCATTCTTCCAGAAGGAAGATTCGGTTTCCCCGGTCTGCAGTGATGGTGCCGGTTGGGGCAACCACACGCTGATTCTTTGCATAAGAGTTGTTTAACACCCCAAAGGTGCCGTCTGTTCCTTTACAACGGATGGCATAGCCTGTACCAAGGGGCTCAAAACGGAATTTCTGCAGGTCGCTGGCTGCGTCCTTAGTCTGAAGAGTCACTGCCGGATACCCGCTGTAAGTCCCCTGCACAGCCAGCGCCGTCTGGAGTGCATGTAAGGGGCGGATGTAATAATATCCGTTTCCTGCATCCTCCAGGAGGAACTGCTGGGACATTTTTGCCCCGTAATCATACTGTTCCAGGCCTGTTCCTGCTGCGGAACTGCCTCCGACTGCCTGCAGGTACTGGCCGCTGTGGCGCAGCCGGATCTCATAGATGCTTCCGGCTTTCGGTACATCGGTCACCGTCCCCAAATCTGCCGGTTCCAGATACCATCTCTGGCGATCCAGACCGTCATTGACGCTCCAGATGCTCACCACTGCACCGTCTCCCGTATTGTTCCCTTCGTTTGTCAGCCCTCTTACATCCTTGCCGCATTTGGAGAAGATCTCATAGGAACCGTCCTTCATGTAGCGAAGCTTGAACTTCTGGCTGTCCGCATAATCCGTCACACTGATCATGATACGGGCACCGTCCGCATTGGCTGCACCCACAATATCCATGGACATTCCGGCAGCATGCTGCGGAATGAACTGTACGTACCCTTTTTCCACATTCATGACTTTCCACTTCTGTGCCCCGTGTCCGCTGTAAGTGTTCAGCACACAGTTCGTGCCGTCTGCTGTTCCGTTTTCCTTTGCGCCCAGGTATTTACCGGAAACACGCTCACGAATATAGTATACCCTGCCCGGTGTCACTGCGCCGAGGCGTCCATTGCTCTGAACGGTTGCATACTGTGGATTTCCATTACCGTCATACTGGAAACGGCACCGCACACCCTCGGAATTCTGTGCCATGATCAGATTCTTCTTATCATCGTATCCATATTCAAAGGAATTGCCGGCCATATCCACCATCTTTGACAGATTCCGGTTCGTATCATAGCTGAATCCGGACTTTTGCGCCACACTGGCTGCGCTGGTCAGATCCCCGTTGTCATCATAGACGAAGCTTTCCCCGTCATCACATGTAATCTGAAGACCGTCAAAGTACGCATCATTCTGGTTCTGGCCGTAGAAGATGTAAATACGCATGCTGGTCATGGTCTTATTGGTATTCTCTTTATCATCGTTCGGGCTCACGGCCTTATGTACAAACTGCCAGTCTGTGATATTCCGGTTGAATGGGATGTTCTCAAACTTATATGTTCCGTCGCTGTACCAAAAGCCCATAATGATGGCAAACTCCTGGTTCGGAACAGCGTTTGCTTTTGCCCAGCCGCTGACCGAGAAAACGGTCTTTTCGTCCGTCCGCAGGGTGATGCTCTGTGTGTAGCCTTTTCGCTTTCCGATCGTGCCTTTTATGTGTACGGAGTGTGTTCCGAACAGGGCATTTGCGGTTGTTCTTCCGTCACCGCTCTCCACTTCCTGACTGCCGAACAGGCCCGGGATGGCATCATAATCTCCTGCGCGGTCAAAACTGCCGTTTTCCAGAAGATTCAGGCGATTCGCAATGGTTCCTTCTTCCAGCTGGAAGCAGGTCACATAAGCGGTACCGGTCGTATTTCCGATGGCAGCATAGACATTAACACCGGTATAAGTGTCATCCGTGGTGAACGTCACCGATTCACGGAGCCATCCGCCGTCCACCGCCGGATCTGTTTTGGATGTAATACCGGGAGAATCTGCAAGCAGTACCTGAGTGCCATCCGCTTTTATCCCTTTTACAAAGAGGTGGAATGCTCCTCCCGCACCGATGGCTTCCACGGATACATACGCTGAGAATGTGTAAGTTCCCGGATTCAGTACATGATCCTGCATAATGCCGGATTCACCCAAAGCACCTGTTTTTGTAATCCTGGCGGAACAGGTACCAATATAACCCTTTTCGGCTGTCCGTTCCACGGTTGCCGTATCACTTCCGCATATGGTCCAATGATACAGCTCTCTCTCAATGCGAAGATTTCGCATATGATTGACGATAGTCTTAATGGTGGAACCGGTTTTGCTCAATTTATTATTTTTTGCCCCTGCCGAAAAGTAACTGAAGCTTTCCGCATTGCCCTCAGAGTCAATGACGCACACCGGTCTTCCATTATTGTCAAATTGATAGGTGTAAGTACGGTTGTCGCCCGTCTGACTCAGTTCACCATCCAGTCCGCATTCCTCAAAAATGGTAGTATTTCCGTTTTTGTAGGAAATCTTCAGTTCCTGACCGATGGAAGTGCCGTTTTTCTCAGTGATTCTTCCTACTCTTTTTACCGTGTGATCCGTGATGTAGGAGTAATCAATCTCGTATCCGTCAGATGCACGGACAGAGAGGAGTTTGCCCGGATCCGAGCCCCCCGTTGCATCTAAAGCAGCTGTATCATAAGTAAAAGTCGTTACTTTTCCATCCGGATAAGTGATCGAAGTAAGGTTTTTCTTGTCATCATAATTATAAAAAGTTGCCCTGTTCAGAACATCTTTTATTTTTACCAGCCTGTTTCCCTGATGTACGAGTGTGATTACCGCACCGGTAGGATCTGTTATCTCCGTAAGATATGGGCCATTTGATCCCGTTGCATAGGAATACGTAATGGTATTTCCATTGGTATCTTTTTCCTTGCGCAGATAGCCATCCTGAGCGAAAATCATCTGACTTTTATCTTCCCGCTGAATAATTCGGTATTCTGCCGTATTGCCGGATGATTCTGTGGTAATTACGTAACCGAGACCGTTCTCGTCTTTTAATTTATTACCGTCGGATGTGTCTTTATAAAAATAGTGTTCCGTACCGTCTCCATCCATATAAACATACGGAAAGTCAGTCTTATCACTTGGCTTCAGCGTCTGGCAGGCAGATAGCCTCCATCCATTGCCAATACCATTCCATTCTTTTCTTCTGGCCAAATTATACACATGATTCAGCTTTACCGGCATGCGGTTCCCCGATGTAGCAGCATCCTCGTGGACAAATACCAGGTTGCCGTTAAAGTCATTTACATATCCGGTACCGGCTTTTCCTGCAGACTGAGTGTGATAGCTGTAGTAATTCTCCAGGCCATTGGCATCATACAGGGCGGCGGCAATATGAACACATTGCCGGGGCATGCTCCCGCAGATTCCGAGCCTCCCAAAATCCAGGAGAACGTTTCATTTGATGATATGAATCTGCTGCTCGCGCGAAACGGAAAAAAACTTACGCCGGAGCAAAAACAGGATCTGATCCGCACCCTTCTGGCAGAAGACTGAAAGTAAATGGGGCCGGTGAAAACAGATTTGGTATCTGTTTTCACCGGCCCCATTGTATTCTGCTATTATAAATAGTTCTTCAAAATATCCGCCTTATCCAGTTTCTCCCACGGAAGATCCAGATCATTGCGTCCGAAGTGTCCATAGGCTGCCGTCTGTTTGTAAATCGGGCGGCGAAGATCCAGCATCTTGATGATTCCTGCCGGTCTCAAGTCGAAATTCTCACGAATCATATCGACAATCTTCGAATCAGACATTTTCCCGGTTCCAAATGTATCGACCATGATGGATGTGGGATGTGCCACACCGATCGCATAGGACAGCTGAATCTCACATTTATCTGCGATGCCTGCTGCCACAATGTTTTTTGCCACATAGCGGGCTGCGTAAGCTGCGGAACGGTCTACCTTTGTGCAGTCTTTTCCGGAGAATGCTCCGCCGCCGTGACGGGCATAACCGCCATAGGTGTCTACGATGATCTTACGTCCGGTCAGTCCGCTGTCTCCATGGGGGCCGCCGATAACAAAACGTCCGGTGGGATTAATAAAGAATTTTGTCTTATCATCCACCATTTCTGCGGGAAGGACCGTATCAAATACGTACTTTTTAATATCTGCGTGAATCTGTTCCTGAGTCACGTCCGGGTTGTGCTGCGTGGATAAAACCACGGCATCCAGTCTTGCCGGTTTGTCATTCTCGTCATACTCTACGGTAACCTGAGTCTTTCCGTCCGGTCTTAAGTAATTCAAAGTGCCGTTTTTTCTGACCTCCGTCAGTTTCAGAGCCAGTTTGTGAGCCAGAGCAATCGGGTACGGCATGTACTCTTCCGTCTCATTTGTGGCGTAGCCAAACATCATACCCTGATCTCCGGCACCGATTGCCTCCAGTTCCTGATCGGACATGGTGTTTTCTTTTGCTTCCAGCGCCTTATCCACACCCATGGCAATATCGCTGGACTGTTCGTCCAGGGTCACGATCACACCGCAGGTGTCCGCATCAAATCCGTATTTTGCACGGTCATAGCCAATCTCGCGGACCGTATCACGCACGACTTTCTGAATATCCACATAAGCCTGTGTTGTGATTTCTCCCATAACCATCACAAGGCCGGTGGTGGTGCAGGTCTCGCATGCCACGCGGCTCATGGGATCCTGACGCATGAGCTCATCCAGGATCGCATCGGAAATCTGGTCGCAGATCTTATCCGGATGTCCTTCGGTTACCGATTCGGAAGTAAATAATCTTTTTTCCATTCTCTTTTTTCCTCTCGTATTTTTTTGGTATGCTTACCGCAAATCTCATGCAGAGACCATTTTCATACATGAAAAAAATCCGCTCAGGGCGGACTCAATTTTTCATCATCAAATCCCCTTATTGTTCGAGTTTCCTCGCTCAGGTTGGCACCTTCCGTCAAACGGGGTTGCCGTGGCTTCTCAGATCCTTTGTATCTCCACCACTCTGAATAAAGGTAAGCATTGGTTGTTCAGTTCGTAGATTACATTACATCCATTCAAATGCGTTGTCAAGGTATTTTCGCATATTTCGATGAAATTTCCAGCAAAAATTATTCACAAAGGATTCACTCTATTTTCACTTTACCAATCATTTTGAAAATGATATACTAAAAATCAGTGGAGATAATTAAGGAATAAATAAAAGAAAAAGGGTTGATGTACAATGAAATTTATCAAAAGCACTGCTGGTAAAATCACAATTACCATTTTGCTCTTCCTTATCATGCTTGGCGCAGTCTTCGGAACCTTCTGCTATTACTTCAGCACGCGTTTCTTCTACGGTACCGTGATCAACGGCATGAACTGTGAAAAAATGACCGTGGATGAAGTAAAGACCATACTTCAGGAAAATATCCTTTCGTATAATCTGACGCTGCATGAAAGGGACGAAAAAACCGAGACAATCACTGCATTTGATCTGGGTATGACCTATGTGGATGACAACGGGGTGGAACAGATAAAAAAATCTCAGAAATCCTATCTCTGGTTCATGTCCTTCTTTAAAGACAGCACCTATCAGGTTTCCGCTAATATGACATACGACAAGAATAAAGTGGATACCATTCTGGACGGTCTGGACTGCTTTAATCCGGAATATGTAGCTGCTCCCACCGATGCGGAGCTGATTGAAACCGAAACCGGATACAGCATTTCACCGGAAACATACGGAAATACTTTAAAAAGGGAAGAAACCAAACAGTTGATTCTTGACGCCATAGATGCAGGCAAGACCGAGGTAGACTTTGAGGAAGCAAACCTATATGAGAAACCCACTGTCTACAGCACCGATGAAGCCCTGAACGCACAGATGAATCAGTTAAACACACTGACCTCTGCCAACATTACATACGATATGGGTGACAACCGTATCTACACAGTTGACCGATCCGTCATCAAGAACTGGCTGCTGCAGGCGGAGGATGGCTCCTACTATCTGGATGAGAGTCAGGTATATGCCTGGGTTGATCAGATGGCATACGAGACAGATACGTTCGGACTGGCGCATGAGTTCACCACATCCCTTGGTCCGACTATTACCCTTGCAAGAGGCGGAGACTACGGATGGGCAATGAATGAAAGTGCCACTGCAGCGGCACTGGTCGAAGCCATCAAGGCAGGCACTACTGCCACTTTGGAGCCCACCTATATGTATTCTGCCATGAGCCGCGGTATCAACGACATTGGTGATACTTATGTGGAAATCTGCATCGAAGAACAGACCATGTGGTGTTACAAAAACGGAGAGCTGGTTGTAAAAACACCTGTTATCACCGGAAACCACGGAACCGGCTTCGACACGCCCTCCGGATGCGTATGGGCCATTGACGGGAAAAAGCCTGACGCAGACTTTAAGCTGTTTCCGGTAACTGTAAAATACTGGCTTCCGTTTAACGGCGATGTAGGTATTCACGATGCTTCCTGGAAGAGCGCGGAAAACTACACGAAAACAGAATACCTGTCCAACGGTTCTCATGGATGTATCAATACTCCGCTGGATGCGGCGGAAAAAGTATTCAACGCTATGGAAATCGGCTACCCGGTCATTGTATATTACAGCACCAGCCAGCCGGTAGGCCCTGCACCGACCCAGGAGGTTCGTATGGGTTAAAACGCTTTTCGGTCGAAAAATGAATTTATCTGTTCCAAAGAGCGAATGGATACACCCGGAAAAACATAAGAAAAAATAATTAAGGAGCTTTCCCATATGTTGATGATAAAGTTTCATCCGCATGGGAAGCTCCTTTATTTTACGATACAATACTGTGCTATGGCTGCTTGTTACCGCTGCAGCCACCGCTTCTCCATCGCTCTGACCCCGTCATTCTACGGTAACAGATTTTGCCAGATTTCTGGGTTTGTCTACGTTAAGACCTTTCGCCACACTGACATAATATCCCATCAGCTGAAGGGGCACGATGGCGAGACTGGTGGTAAAATGTTTCTCTGTTTTCGGCACATAAACGGAAAAGTCGGCCGTATCTTCAATGCTGTAGTTGCCATAGCAGGTCAATCCCATCAGGTAAGCACCACGGCTTTTTACCTCCACCATATTGCTGATAGTTTTTTCAAAAAGATCCTTTTGCGTAACTACCCCTACCACAAGCGTACCGTCTTCCACCAGGCTGATGGTTCCATGTTTCAATTCTCCGGCTGCGTAGGCTTCCGAATGAATGTAACTGATTTCCTTCATTTTCAGGCTGCCTTCCAGGCTGATGGCATAGTCAAGGCCTCTTCCGATAAAGAAAATGTCATGGGCATTGGCATATTTTGACGCAAACCACTGGATGCGCTCCTTATCATCCAGCACCCGTTGAATCTTGACCGGAAGCGTATGCATTTCCTCCAGCATTTCCTCATATCGATTTATATCAATTTTATCCTGGACTTTTGCCATCTGAATGGCCAGCAGATACATAGCAATCAATTGGGTGCTGTAGGCCTTTGTGGTGGCAACTGATATCTCCGGTCCCGCATAGGTATACAGAACATAATCACTTTCCCGGGCAATGCTGGAACCCACCACGTTGACGATTCCCAATACGGGAACGGCTTTTTCTTTGGCCTGACGGAGAGCAGCCAGACTGTCTGCTGTCTCACCGGACTGGGAAACCACAACGACCAGCGAATTTTTCACCAGTTTCGGATTTCGGTAACGAAATTCACTGGCCAGATCCACTTCCACACCGGTATCCGTCAGATCTTCGATCACATATTTTCCTACCATACCCACATGATAAGCGGAACCGCATGCCACGATGTAAATGCGTTCCAGGTTTTTCAGCACCTCATCCGAAAGACCGATTCCGGAAAAATCAATGGTATTTCCGGTCACATACGCACCGATGGTATCCTGAACCGCCTTTGGCTGTTCATGGATCTCTTTTAACATAAAATGCTCATAGCCGCCTTTTTCAGCTGCTTCTGCATCCCATTTGATCGTAACCATCTCTTTTTCGATTTCTTCACGGTCTATGTTGAAGAACCGGATCTCGTCCTGAGACAGTTCCGCGATTTCCATATTTCCGATATAGTACACATTTCTGGTTTTATCAAGAATAGCCGGAACATCTGACGCAATCAGACAGCCATTTTCATTTTTTCCGATAATAAGCGGGCTGTCCTTGCGGGCCACGAATATTTTACCCGGGTAGTCCTGAAACATGATCCCAAAGGCGTATGAGCCGCGGACGCGAAGCATCACGCGGGCTATGGCTTCCAGGGGTTCCCGCGTCTTTTTATAATAATAGTCGATCAGTTTTGTTGCCACTTCCGTATCAGTCTGGGAATAAAAGGTGTACCCGGATTTCTGAAGCTTCTCCTTCAATTCCTGATAGTTTTCTATGATTCCGTTATGTACCAGCACGACACTTCTGTCCGAAGTGCAATGAGGATGGGCATTTTTCTCAGATGGCTCCCCGTGAGTTGCCCAGCGTGTATGGCCAATACCGCAGGTTCCCGGCACGGCGCTTCCGCCGTCGGTCTTCTCCACCAGTATCTTCAGGCGGCCTTTTGCCTTTACGATCTCAATCTTTCCGGTTTCTTCGTTGCGGACTGCGATTCCGGCAGAATCATAGCCACGATATTCCAGTTTTGCCAGCCCATTCAGAAGAATCGGCGCAGCTGCCTCCGTTCCTATAAAACCTACTATTCCGCACATAGTTTCTCCTTATAAATGCGGGACCAGAATTCTGTATTAACAGAATCTGATCCCGGCCTCTTTGCCAATATTATATTGCAGTTTCTATTAAAATACTCTCCTATTTTACCGCACAGACATGGTTCATGCAATAAATTTATAGTATTTTTATTTATCTCCGAATGGATATTGCCATGCGGTGGTAGGTATGGCGGATACCGCGAATCACTTTTCCGTACTCAAGAATATTTTCCGGAAGGGCCATTCCGCCATAGCCCGCATCTCCCAGATGATGCAGATCTGTTCCGGTCATTTTGCACATGAGAGCAATTTCTTTTATGGTATCCGTGTCAGCTCCTTCCTGAGAGGTACCGATAGCCGTCAAGGTTAATCGGCCCAGTTCGTGGGCATAGGATACCAACCCCCGAATATATTCCATGGTAATACCCGGAACGGTGCCCGGTGCCGGCATGAGAATAATATCCGCCCCTGCCTCTGCAAATGCTTTTACATCTTCTTTTGTAATGATTTTTTCACCGGCTTCGGCCAGAATTCCGGCGGCATGCATCTTTCCTGCCACCAGCACCACCCGGTCGCCCAGATGTTCCCGGTACCGTTTTAAGGTGGCGATGATTGCCTGATTCGTCACACCGATGCCGGGATTGCCGGTCAGCACGATAAAATCAGCACCCATATCTGCTGCTTTCAGGCCATTTGCCAGCGTGGCGGCTCTGCCGGGAGACAGTTTCCACATATCCAGTGTATCCACTTCACTCTCCACATTTTGTTCCAGCGGCTCCAGATTGATGCCAATGGGACGGCCGGTCAGTTCTTTCAGTTTCCGGATCGTATCTTCCGGTTCTGTTACGGGGAGGCCATGGACAATGGGTCGGTTCACATCAAAAATGTTCAGAAGAATGATATCAGCACCCATGGCTGCCGTAAATTCGGCATTGGTGACATCACCCAGCATAGGCAAAATGGTACCGATGGTCTCACAGACCAAAATGCGGCCTTCGCTGGCAGCAATCGCTGCGATCAAGTCTTTTGCGCCCATTTTTTCAAAATCAGATGCGGTACAATCTAAGAATCGTTTCATGGCAGAATCCTCCTGTAAATCTTAATATGATGCCAGGGGCAAAAGCGCGGAAAAATCCAAAGGCATCATGGGGTCAAATGCTTTTGAGCCCAACATCTTGATATGTATAAATCATATCATATATTCCAGAAGAATATGGGGTTATTTTATAAATTACAAATTATTTTTTCTGTGTAAGGCTGATTTTCTGTACGAAAAAAACACCATCCCCAACGCTCCAACTCGCCAAAGACAGTGCTTAAATGCGCGATCAGGGGTTCGAACCCTGGACACCCTGATTAAGAGTCAGGTGCTCTGCCAGCTGAGCTAATCGCGCTTCTGTTCCGTTTTTTCAACGCAAGTGTTATTATAATAAATGATATGTGAAAATGCAAGTGGTTTTTTAGATTTTTTTAATATTTTTGCAGAAAAACGTTTTTTCTTGCTGGAACAACGTGGACAAGTCCACTTCAACTCCCTATATCCCTCACTCATGAGGGACTTGTACACTTTGGCGCGAAACGCATGTCACGAAGTGACAATTTTCCATATGCGTTTCTGTGCATCCTTACGGAGTGTTTTTATTTCATAGGAAAGGAATTTCCTATGAAATAAAAACTCATTTTCTGTGGAAATGCAGCATATTTCATTTGCTATGGGTGTATATAGCATTTTCCCTCTCCAAGAAAAATATTCTTTGGGAATATAGAAAGAAAGCTGTATAAACCCATGGCACCACCTGCTTTCAGCGCTTTTCTGATATATTTCTCTTTTCTATCTAACACTTCCGGCATATTTTTGCCCGCAGTTCCATGATGCTTCTTCCCAGCTTCAGGAGCCGCTTATCCAGTTTTTTGTTGCAGTAAGACCACTGGGCCAGTTTTCGGTTTTGCTTTGAACGTCTGCGCATGGAAAAACACCGGCTTTTTATCTATAATATGCAGCCAGTTTGCAGATTTTATTCCCCTGGGATGAAAATTTTTCTTCGTATTCCGTCATTACATTCCCCGCGCACAGCTTTTCATCATGATGAAGGTCATACGTGACAGCTTCCAGTACCCAGCCTGCCGCTCTGATTTCTTCCAGCGAGAAGTCGAAAAGCCCCACATTGTCCGTCTTAAATTCCACATATTTTCCCGGTTCCATAATTGCTTCGTAGCGCTTCAGAAATTCCCGGGAAGTCAGCCTTCTTTTCGCATGGCGGTCCTTCGGCCAGGGATCAGAAAAATTGAGATAGATACGGTCAATCTCCCCTTTTTCAAATACTTCCGGCAATTCACGGGCATCCATACATAAAAAGCGCAGGTTTTCCGGTTTTTCCTCCATGCGTTCCAGTTTCTGAATGGCACGGAGCAGAACGCTGTCATATCGTTCAATGCCGATATAATTCACATTCGGATTCCGTCTTGCCATCTCAATGATAAACTGGCCTTTTCCCATTCCCACTTCTATGCGGAGCGGGTGGCTGTTTCCGAATAATTCTTTCCATTTACCCTTTTTTTCTTTATAGTTTTTTATCACGCAGCCGCTCTCGGCGATTACTTCTTTGGCAATCGGTATATTTCTCAATCTCATGACATGTTTCCTTCCTTTTGACTCTCACATCATATCATTTTACTGAAATCTGGTCAATGTTTAACACAATGCAAAACAGATTTTTGTAATTCTACCTATTAATAATGTGTTGTGCATTTTTTTGTAATTTCTCACCCAAACCGACATTTTTTTGAACATTTTACCGCTGTATTTTTTTTTCAATTGTTGTATATTAGATACTATATTCATTCGGGCATATCACTGCTGCATGCCATTCATGCAAAAATGTTCTGCACCGCAATGTTTACTTTGAATAACCAGTAAAGGGGGAAAATCATGGAAAACGTAATCAACAAATTAGCCGAGATTGAAACCGGAACCGCCAGGATTCTGGAAGAAGCAGGCGCGAAGAAAATCGATTTGGCCCAGGAGCTGGAAGAGAAAATCCGCCTTTTTGATCGGGAGCAGGATGCCCAGACAACCGAAAAGCTGGAATCCATCCGAAGCGATTGCCAAAAGAAAATGGAGCAGGAGCTCTCTGATTTGAGGTCAAGGACAAGCCGGATCATTTCTTATATGGATGAAACCTATCAGACAAAACATGACGTTCTGGCCGATGAAATCGTAAAACAAATCCTAACGTAAGGAAGTGATGTAAATGAGCGGACTTATGTCTTACAGTGGCCTGACCACAAAAATTCGTGCCATGGAGAGCAGCTTTATTACCGAAAAACAATTTCGGGAAATTGCAGAACTTCCCAGCGTACCGCAAGTGGTATCCTACCTGAAAAAGAACCGGGGCTATGCCGCCGTTTTATCCGGACTGGATGAGAATGACCTGCACCGCGGGCAGATCGAAGCCGTGCTTCGCAATGCCGCACTGGAAGATTTCACCTCTCTGTACCGTTTTTCCAACCGGGAGCAACGGGATTTCTTAAAATTGTATTCCCGACGCTTTGAAATCCGACTTCTGAAAAAATGTCTCTCTTCCGTTTTTGATCACCGGGACATCACACCGTATCTGCAGGAACTGAAGAAATACTTTGATCACTACAGCGATCTGGACATCGAAAAACTGGGAGCTTCTTCCACAGCCGATGAATTTGTCGAAAATCTCAAAGACA
Organism: Lachnospiraceae bacterium; assembly: GCA_022767285.1. Taxonomy (GTDB): domain Bacteria; phylum Bacillota; class Clostridia; order Lachnospirales; family Lachnospiraceae; genus JALENY01. Next base: position 14,080 of record JALENY010000022.1, read on the forward strand.
CAGACTATTATAACGGTCTGAAACGGCTGGTCAAAGCCGAAAAACCGACTCTGTTCGATTATGAGACTGCTCTGGATCTGTATTATTTTTCGTTTATCTGGAAACAGAAAAATAAAATATTGAAGAAAACCGATCTGGAGCTGATCACTGCTGCATACGGCAATAAATTTGATATGCTGAATCTCTGGTGGATTCACCGGGCACGGCACTATTTCCATATGGAACCTCACGAGATTTACGCCATGTTGGTTCCGGTACAGTACAAACTGCGAAAAGAACAGATTCGCGCTCTGGTGGAGTCAGAGACAGACGAAGAATTTGCAGCTCGGCTGGCTGATACTTATTACGCAAAGATTTATACGGATCTGCGCCCGGAAAATCTTGAAGATATGTATGTATATGTTCTGAAACATGTACTTCTGAAAGGATCCCGCCAGCACCCCTACTCTGCTGCCACCATTTATTCCTATCTGTATCAGAAGGAACATGAGATCAACCGGCTGATCATTGCTCTGGAATGTATCCGTTACGGACTCCATTCCGATGAAACCATGAAATATCTCAGCAAAGCATAACGGCACTGCTGTGACAAATGCGGCAGGCATTTCAGCAGCGCATGAATGCGAAACATAACAGTGATACCGAAAAACGCGGCAGCCCGCAGGTATCATCGGACAAACTGCATTTTGTCCTCAACATCAATAATTTACCCGGAGGTACACTCGTATGATCGAGAAAATGAAATTTTTGAGTCTGACCGGGCCGAAAGCCGACATTGATCGTGTCGCAAACAAGTATCTTTCCCATTACGAGATTCACCTGGAAAATGCTCTTACCGAGCTGAAAGATATCGATCACCTGACCCCATATCTGCAGATGAACCCTTACAAAGATCTTTTAAACAAGGCCAACGACTTCAGCAACCTGCTGCAAAGGGAGGATATCGAACCCGTTTCCGTCGAATATGAAGAGGCGACGGAACTGATCGACCGCCTTAACAGCGAACTGACACAGATCAACCGGGCCCGAAGCGAACTGGACGAACAGCGCTCCAGGCTTCTGGACTCCATGAAAACGCTCCAGCCCTTCCGAAAGCTGCAGTACGATCTGTCAGCGGTCATGGATTTCCGCTATATCCGCTATCGTTTCGGACGCATCCCAAGGGAATTTTACGGGAAATTCGACGCTTTTGTCTATGACAACTACGACACTATTTTCTGTCAGTGCGCTATCGATGAAGATTATGTGTGGGGTGTTTATTTTGTTCCGTCAGCTGAGTCGGATCGCATCGATGCAGTATATACATCCATGCATTTTGAAAAAATCACCATCCCGGACGAATACACCGGAACTCCGGACGAGGCGTACGAAAACCTGGATAAATCCGTCCGGGAAATAGATGAGAAAATGCAAAAGCTGAATACGGAAGCTTCCGAAATTCTGGAAAAAGATGCTCAGAAGCTGCTCGGCGCCAGAAACCTGCTGAATACCCTGTCGGAAAATTTCGACATTCGAAAAATGGCTGCCTGCACCAAGACGGATCTGGATACCTTTTACATCCTATGCGGATGGATTTCGGAACACACGCTTCCTGATTTTCTGAAGGCGATCGATCAGGATCCAAACGTCTACTGCATTGTCGAAAACGATACAGACGGCCGTACCAGCACGCCGCCCACCAAGCTGAAAAATCCGAAGATTTTCAGGCCCTTTGAAATGTTCATCAAAATGTACGGCCTTCCGGCCTACAATGAAATCGACCCCACCATCTTTGTGGCACTGACGTATTCCTTTATCTTTGGTGCCATGTTCGGTGATGTGGGGCAGGGCATCTGCCTGGCCGTCGGAGGGTTTTTACTGTATCGGTTCAAAAAAATGAATCTGGCCGCCATCATCGGAACTGCCGGTATTTTCTCCACCATATTCGGGTTCCTGTACGGAAGCTTTTTTGGATTTGAAGATATTTTACCGGCACTGTGGTTAAAACCATCCGCCGCCATGACAAATGTGCCTTTTGTCGGGAAACTGAACACCGTATTTGTGGCGGCAGTGGGATTCGGCATGCTGCTGATTCTCATCGCAATGATCATGCATGTCATAAATGGCATTCGTGCAAAAGAGCAGGAAAATGTCTGGTTTGATACAAACGCAGTGGCAGGCCTGGTATTCTACGGATCCGCATTTGCCTGCATTGTCCTGCTGATGGCAGGAAAAACGCTGCCGGCCGGTATTGTTCTGGCTGTTATGTTCGGGCTTCCTCTTCTTCTGATTCTGTTCAAAGAACCGCTTACCAGAATCCTGGAAAAGAAAAAGCCGGCAATTGAGGGCGGAATTCCCATGTTTTTCGTTCAGGGATTTTTCGAACTGTTTGAAGTTCTTTTAAGTTATCTGTCAAACACCCTCTCTTTCATCCGTGTGGGCGCATTTGCCTTAAGCCACGCGGCCATGATGGAGGTTGTGCTGATGCTGGCAGGCATCGAAAGCGGCAACCCCAACTGGGTTGTAGTTGTTCTGGGCAACCTTTTCGTAATGGGCATGGAAGGCCTGATCGTCGGTATTCAGGTACTTCGTCTGGAATATTACGAAATGTTTTCCCGTTTTTATAAAGGAACCGGAAAAGACTTTGTTCCGTTCCGCAAACAGACATCATAAGGAGGATAATTATTATGACAATGGCAACAAAAATCGTACTGGTAGCAGCATTAGTGTTAAGTATCATCATTCCTTTCGGAGCATTTTTAATCGGGGAGCGCAACAAAGGCCGTTTTAAAACCTCTCTGGCTGTAAACTGTTTCTTCTTTTTTGGCCTGATGCTTGTAGCAAGCATTATGCTGTTCACCGGTGATGTAAACGCAGTGGCAGCAACCGGCGAAGCAGCTTCCGGTTCCGGGCTCGGCTACATCGGTGCCGCACTTTCTGTAGGTCTTTCCTGCATCGGCGGCGGTATTGCCGTAGCCAGCGCTGCATCCGCAGCCCTGGGTGCCATCAGCGAAGACCAGAGTATCCTGGGTAAATCCCTTATCTTCGTAGGTCTTGCCGAAGGTATCGCTCTGTACGGTCTGATCATCGCCTTCATGATCTTAAGTAAAATCTGAGGCTCTCCCGAAACCCGGATAACCAAAAACCCGGAATACAGGAGGATTTATTATGAAAATGTATCTTATCAGTGATAATATCGATACCTACACCGGTATGCGGCTGGCAGGCGTGGAAGGAGTGGTCGTCCATGAGCGAAATGAACTGAAGGAAGCTCTGGAAAAAGCCATTGGTGACAAAGAGATCGGAATCATCCTTTTAACCGAAAAATTCGGCAGAGAATTTCCGGATATCGTCGATGACGTAAAGCTCAATCACCGCCTTCCCCTGATCGTGGAAATACCGGACAGACATGGTACCGGCCGTCGGCCTGACTTTATTACGGCATACGTAAATGAGGCCATCGGGCTAAAACTGTAAAAGGAAGGTGACTTATTATGACGACCGAAGAAAAATTGCAGCATTTTTACGCGTTTTCCATGGAAAGCGCCTGTCGTGAGGCAGAGCAGATGCTGACCGAATACAAGGCATCACTGGATGCCCAGTTTGAAACCCACAAAGAAGCAAAAAATGCAGAAATCGCCAGGCGGCTGCACGATGGTGCAAATGAAGTAAAACGCGAGATGAACAAAACACTCTCCAACGAACAGCTGGAGATCAAACGTCTTCTTTCCAAAAAGAACCGTGAGATCCGCCATCTGCTCTTCCTGGAAGTAAAAGATAAATTACTGGATTACAAATCTGCTCACCCCGATGAATACCTGGCTCTGATCTGCCGGAAAGTAAATGAGGCCCGCGATTTCGCCGCAGGAGATGAGATGACCATCTACATCGATCCTTCCGATGAAAAGTTTCTTGACCGGATTGCAAAAAGAACCGGCGTGATCCCGACTGTCTCAAAAGAGTCTTTTCTCGGAGGAATGCGGGCAGTTATTCGCTCAAAAAACATTCTGATTGACAACTCTTTTACCACCCTGATCAAGGATGCAAAACACAATTTTACCTTTGACGGAGGTATGGTTCAATGAACGAAAAAACTGGAATCATTTATGGCATCAACGGCCCCGTCGTATACCTGAAAGGAAATACCGGATTTAAAATGTCCGAAATGGTGTACGTCGGCAAAGAAAAACTGGTAGGTGAAGTAATCGCCCTCACGAAGGATACCACAACCGTTCAGGTTTTTGAGGAAACTTCCGGTATCAAACCCGGAGAAATCGTCTATGCGACAGGAGATGCGATTTCTGTGACACTGGGTCCCGGTATCCTGGACAATATTTTCGACGGCATTGAGCGGCCGTTGGCCGAAATTGCAAAGAAATCCGGAAAATACATCACCCGAGGCATCGCCGTGGATGCGCTGGACACAGAGAAAAAATGGGATGTCACTATGAAGATCCGTCCAGGAGAAGAGGTTCACGGAGGCACCATCATAGCCGAATGTCCGGAAACACCCTCCATCATCCACAGATCCATGGTTCCTCCCAATGTGGAGCATGCCGTGGTGAAATCCGTATCCCCAAACGGTACTTACACGGTAACAGACGTGATTGCCGTTATCACATTGGATGACGGAACGAATCTGGAACTGAAACTGGCACAGAAATGGCCTATCCGTGTTCCCAGGCCAACATTGAAGCGCTTTCCGGCTTCTGAGCCTCTGATAACCGGTCAGCGTATCCTGGATACTCTGTTTCCCATCGCCAAAGGCGGCACGGCTGCTATTCCCGGCGGTTTCGGAACCGGAAAGACCATGACCCAGCATTCCATCGCAAAATGGTCCAATGCCGATATTATCATTTACATCGGCTGCGGTGAGCGCGGAAACGAAATGACCGAGGTTCTGGAAGATTTCAGCAAACTGGAAGACCCCAGAACCGGAAATAAACTGATGGCACGTACCGCGCTGATCGCCAATACATCCAACATGCCAGTGGCTGCCCGTGAGGCTTCTATTTACACCGGTATCACGCTCGCCGAATATTACCGCGATATGGGCTATGACGTTGCCATTATGGCCGACTCCACCTCCCGTTGGGCGGAAGCACTGCGTGAGCTGTCCGGCCGTCTGGAAGAAATGCCTGCAGAAGAAGGTTTCCCGGCTTACCTGGCATCCCGCCTCTCACAGTTTTATGAGCGTGCCGGTATGATGCGCAACTTAAACGGAAGCGAGGGAAGCGTATCCATTATCGGAGCCGTATCTCCACAGGGCGGCGACTTCTCCGAACCGGTAACTCAGAACACAAAACGTTTTGTCCGCTGTTTCTGGGGATTGGACAAAAAACTTGCCTATGCGAGACATTTTCCGGCCATCAACTGGATGGACAGCTACAGCGAATACGTAAATGACTTAAGTCCCTGGTATCAGCACAATGCAAATCCGAAATTTATAGGCTACCGCAATCAGATCGCAGCTCTTTTGAACCAGGAAAGCTCCCTGATGGAAATCGTAAAGCTGATCGGAAGCGACGTTCTTCCCGATGACCAGAAACTGGTCCTGGAAATCGCCCGTGTGATCCGTCTCGGTTTCCTGCAGCAGAACGCATTTCATAAGGACGATATGTGCGTTCCGCTGGAAAAACAGTTCCGGATGATGGAAATCATCCTTTATCTGTACAAAAAGGCCCGGGCACTGATCACGATGGGACATCCAATGTCCATATTGAAGGAAGACCGTATTTTCGAAAAGGTCGTTTCCATCAAATATGATGTGCCAAACGACAAACCGGAACTTTTTGACGAATATATCAGGCAAATCGATCAGTTCTATGACACCGTACTGGAAAAAAATGCATAAGGAGGCGTAAGCCATGGCAATCGAATATTTAGGATTAAGTGAAATCAATGGCCCTCTGGTGGTTCTGGAAGGTGTCAAAGACGCTGCCTATGACGAGATCGTGGAATTTACCATAGGCGGAAAAGAAAAACGGATCGGCCGGATCATTGAGATTTATGATGACAAGGCCATTATACAGGTATTTGAGGGTTCCGAGGGCATGTCTCTGAATAATACCCACACAAGACTGACCGGAAAACCCATGGAAATCGCCCTTTCCCCGGATATTCTGGGCCGTACCTTTGATGGTATCGGAAAGCCTATCGACGGACTGGGGCGAATCATTCCCGAGGTCACTCTGAACATCAACGGGCTTCCCCTTAACCCCTGTACCCGTGAATACCCACGAAATTATATTAATACCGGCATTTCCGCCATCGACGGTCTTACGACCCTGATTCGCGGTCAGAAACTTCCGATTTTTTCCGGCAACGGTCTGCCCCACGATCAGCTTGCTGCACAGATCGTTCAGCAGGCATCTCTGGGTGAGAACAGCGACGAAGAATTCGGTATTGTCTTTGCAGCAATGGGTGTTAAATACGATGTGGCTGAATACTTCCGCCGCACATTTGAAGAAAGCGGTGTTTCCGACCACGTAACCATGTTTTTAAATCTGGCCAACGACCCGGTCGTGGAACGTCTTATCACTCCGAAGGTGGCTCTGACGGCTGCTGAATATCTGGCTTTTGAGAAGGGTATGCATATCCTGGTCATTCTAACCGATATTACCTCCTACTGTGAGGCCATGCGAGAGGTTTCCTCCTCAAAAGGTGAGATTCCTTCCCGTAAAGGTTATCCCGGATATCTGTACTCCGATCTGGCTTCCCTGTATGAGCGTGCCGGTATCGTAGCCGGACAGAAAGGTTCTGTAACGCAGATTCCGATCCTGACCATGCCCAACGACGATATTACCCACCCGATCCCTGACCTGACCGGATATATTACAGAAGGTCAGATCGTTCTCGACCGCACTTTGGCCGGACAGTCAGTCTATCCGCCCATCAGCGTGCTGCCGTCCCTCTCCCGTCTGATGAAAGACGGTATTGGAGAAGGTTACACCAGAGAAGACCATCAGAGCGTTGCAAACCAGCTTTTTGCCTCCTATGCAAAAGTGACCGATGCCCGTTCTTTGGCCTCTGTTATCGGCGAAGACGAGCTGTCGCCCACCGATAAACTATATCTGAAATTCGGACAGGCTTTTGAAAGCCGGTTCATAGGACAGGGCCCCGCAGAAAATCGTCCGGTACGCCAGACTCTGGATATCGGCTGGGAGCTCCTTCGCATCCTTCCCAGGGAGGAACTGGATCGTATCGATACAAAGATTCTGGATAAATACTATAGTCCTGCAAACGGCGACACCGCTCCCACAGAGCATAACCCAACAGAATAACGGGAAAGAGGTGAGTTTATGGATACAACCGCATTTCCTACAAAAGGTAACCTGATTCTGGCCAAAAATTCCCTTGCTCTGTCCAGACAGGGCTATGAATTGATGGACCGGAAACGAAACATCCTGATCCGTGAACTCATGCAGTTAATCGATCAGGCAAAAGACATTCAGTCCCAGATTGATACTACATTTACTGAGGCTTACCGCGCACTGCAGAAAGCAAATATGGAGATCGGCATTAACAATGTACAGACCATTTCCTTTACCGTTCCGGTGGAAGATTCCATCCGCATCAAGACCCGAAGTATAATGGGCACTGAAATCCCGCTGGTGGAACACAGCAAAGACGATGACCGTCATCCGACCTATGCATTTTACAGCACAAAGGAATCTCTGGATCAGGCCCGGCTGGCTTTTCTGAAAGTAAAAGAGCTGACCATACGCCTTTCTTCGGTGGAAAACTCCGCATACCGTCTGGCCGCAAATATTAAAAAGACCCAGAAGCGGGCCAATGCGCTGAAGAATATTACGATTCCCCATTATGAAGAGCTGGTGCGGGATATTTCCAATGCACTGGAAGAAAAGGAGAGGGAAGAGTTCACCCGGCTGAAGGTTATTAAAAGAATGAAGATGAAAAAGGGATAGCTCTTATAAGAGAGTGCGTCTCCGTCGGAGACGCACTCTCTTATTCTGTGAATGACAAACAAAGAATCTTTTGTTGCAAATAACCAAAACTTATGTCTACTTAATTTCTTTTTTTCGCGCCGCATGTCCGAGACACAATTTCATTAATTGTCTGAAATTAATCGACATTTTCACATTTCAGATGTCAATTTTCGACTATTAAAAAGTCAATCCATTTTTTCAGCTTTTTCGACTTTTTCCACGATTTATCACTTGTTCACAAAACGGTTGTTCTTTTTTCTCCACACGATTTACATAAAAAATCGGTGGATTTCTGTGGATAATGTGGATAACTTCGTGTATAAGTTCATTTTTACACGGTTTTCGCGATTTTGGATTGTGGATAATTTTTGTGATAAAAATTATGGATTGTTCTGAAAAAAGTACTCTTTTCGACAATCTTTGTGCATTTTGCTATTTTTCATTTTCTTTCCCCGGGAAACAATTTAATTCGCCGTGATTTACATAAAATATTATCGGCTTTTCATTGTTTCTGAATCGGACTCTCCGAACCGGTTATGCCTCAATCAGATATTTTTCCACACTGGTGATTGCGTTGGCGCCGTCTGCTGCCGCTGTGATAATCTGGCGAAGAGGTTTTTTCCTCACATCGCCGGCTGAAAAAATACCAGGGACGCTGGTTCTGCAGCTCTCATCAGCCAGGATATATCCACCCTCATCCATTTTGACAATTCCCTTCAACAGGTCAGAATCCGGCGTAATGCCCACAGCCACAAATACACCGTCTACCGAAATAGCCCGGACGGTGCCATCCTTGATATTTTTGATCCGAATCGCATCCACCTGCTCTTCTCCTTCGATACTGTCCACTACGCTGTCCCATACCATTTCCACATTGGGAAGAGAAAACAGCTTTTCCTGAAGGCTTTTCGCCGCGCGCAGTTCATCTCTTCTGTGCACCACGTACACCCTGCGGCAGCCACGTGCCAGGAAAATCGCATCTTCCACCGCCACGTCGCCTCCGCCGATCACCGCCACATCGCTTCCTTTATAAAACGCACCGTCACAGGTAGCACAGTAGGACACACCCATACCGGAAAGACTTTCCTCACCCGGCACATTCAGCAAACGATGGTGTGCTCCGGTGGCGAGGACAAATGCCCTGGTCTCGTATGTGCCGCTCTCCGTCTCAACGATTTTTGTTCCGTCCTCTTTCACCTCTATTTTATTCACTTTTGCTCGAACAAATTCCGCTCCCAGTTTTTCCGCATGTTCCCGAAATTTCAGACTCAGATCCATACCGCTGATCTCCGGCAAACCGGGATAATTGTCTACCTCATAGGTATTGACCACCTGTCCGCCACTCATGTAGTTCTCTTCAAATACCAGCATTTTCAGTCGTGCCCTTGTTCCGTAAATGGCCGCCGTAAGCCCCGCCGGGCCGGTGCCTGCTATAATTACATCATACATCTGCATTTCCTCCTTTGGATCCTTCTATAAAAAGTTTAGCATTTTCGCCTGACAGATTCAATAAATATTATACAAGTAATCTTCCACAGAGGTCCAATTCTATGCGCCGCAGACACATCATTGTCATTTTTGTGATCCTTCTCGCTTTCTGTTTCGGAATGCTGCTTGGTCATCTGAACCGAAAATCCATGACAGAAGATCGGAAGTTTGAACAATACACCGATGAGCTTTTTAAAGCACAGATTATGACTAATACCATCAATCTGCATTATACGCTGGCCGATCCTTCCCAATATGGAATACGCAGATATCCCATCACCCTCGGTCACATGGATGCGGTCTCTCTGGCCGGTGACACAGAACTTTTGCAGGAACAATCCGACCGGTTGAATCAGTTTGATTATGATTCTCTCTCAAAAGAGAATCAGATGACTTATGATATTCTGAAGCTTTCTCTGGAAACCGATCGTCTACTGGGCAGCAATTACCTTATGCAGGAGCCATTGAGTCCCACATTAGGCATTCAGGCACAGCTTCCCATCCTTCTGGCCGAATACGCTTTCCGCAATAAGGACGATATCGAAGATTATCTGGAACTTCTGACCCTTACCGAATCCTATTTTCAGGAAATTATTGAGTATGAAAAGGTAAAATCCCGATCCGGTCTGTTTATGAGCAGCAAAACAGCCGGACGTATCGTGGAACAATGCCGTTCTTTTATCCAAAACGCCGATGCCAATTATCTTCTTTCCACTTTTGAGGATCGCATTCGTGAATGTTCCTTTTTGTCGGAAAAGCAGACAGAAAAGTATATCCGCGAAAATGAAGAAGCAGTCAGACAGCATCTGATTCCTGCTTACGAGAATCTGATTCAGGCCCTGGAGCAGCTGAAAAATACCGGAAAGAACCCTTATGGCCTGTGCCACTACGCCGGAGGCCAGTCCTACTATGAGTATCTGGTAAAAAGCAGCACCGGGGTTTACGACGATATTTCAACCATTGAACAGCGCCTCCAACAGCAGCTTGTATCTGATTTCACCCGGATGAGACGTCTTTTAAAGGTTCATACAGAGATAAGCGACGAACTTGAGCCGAATTTGTTCCGTGAAAAAAATCTTGAAAGCCCCGAATCCATTTTGACAGATCTTCAGGAAAAGATGGCCTATGATTTTCCGGCACTGAAAGAAATCGATTACTCCGTAAAATATGTCCACTCGGATCTGGAGGCATACTTAAGTCCGGCTTTTTATCTGACTCCGCCCTTTGATGCGCTCAGTCCAAATTCCATTTACCTCAACAGCCAATCCGATTTTTCCGATATAACACGATATACCACACTGGCACACGAAGGCTTTCCGGGGCATTTGTATCAGACACAGTATTTTGCACAGAGTTCCCCGGATTCTATTCGCTACCTGCTGACCACCGGCGGTTACGTGGAGGGCTGGGCGACCTATGTGGAAAGCTACGCCTATCAGTATGCACCTCTTCCGCGCGACATCGGGGAAATACTCTGGCTGAATCGTTCCATCAATCTTTGTCTGTATTCATTGACGGATTTGGGCATACATTATCGTGGCTGGACACCCGATGACACGGCCCATTTTCTAAAAATATTCGGGATTACTGATCCCGATGCGGTCGCGGAAATCTACCAGTGTATCCTCGAAGATCCGGCAAATTACCTTCAGTATTATGTGGGCTGCCTCTCCTTCCTGGACCTTCGAAAAGCCTTGCAGGAAAGGCTTGGAGCGGACTTTGAGCTTCTGGAATTTCACAGAAAACTGCTGGAGATCGGTCCGGCGCCCTTCCCCATATTGAAAAAATATTTATTTGACTTTTATGATAAAATACCTTCATAGAATAGGCCATCAGGTTTTTACAAAATTGTATGGTTTTTTTCATAAATTGTTGCTTTTTGGCAGAGAAGCTCGATGGACTTTTAGGGAGATTTAACCTATAATAATATAAATGAATTAATATTAAGGACTGATAGACGAGCATGAATATACGAATCGCCATTGTTGATGACTTAGATCAGGATCGAGCGAAACTGGCTCATTATCTGGAAAAGTATAAAAAGGAAAAAGATCTGGAAATTGCAATTGACATGTTTGCCTCTGGTACGGACTTCTTAGAATCATTCAACAAAGGGCTATATACCCTTGTTTTTTTAGATATTTTTATGGACGGGGAAAATGGGATTGGTGTTGCACATAAAATACGCGAAACAGACAATCAGGTAACACTGGTATTCACCACGATTACGCCCAATTTTGCCCTTGAGGGATACGGCGTCCGGGCATACGATTACATTCTGAAACCTCTTCCCTACCAGGCAGTTGAAAAGGTGCTAAGCGAAACCTTTTATAAAAACAACCTGCTGCTTCCTTATATTGAAGTGAAAGAGAACCGGTGCCGTGTCAAAATACTGGTGGATGATATTCTTTATGTTGATACAGATAACCATTATCTGCTGATACATACGGCGCACCGCACGGTTCGCACCTACATGCGTTTCCGGGATTTTTATCCTATGCTGGAGAATTATGAGCAGTTTCTCTGCTGCTACCGAAATATTGTCATCAATATGAACCATGTAAAAGAAATGAAAGACAAGGACTTTGTCATGAGTAATGATGACCACATTCCGATAAAGAGAAATGCCAAGCAGGAGCTGCGGCAAAAATATACGGATTTTATGTTTTTCAAGACGACTGACAATGTTATCTGTTCTCCGGAACAGCCTGCCAAAAAGTAAGAGCAGCGGATTACCACTGCTCTTATTTTTTCATGCGCTCCGCTTTTTTCTATCCATCACTTTGCAAAATATCACACCCGCCAGCGTACTTACCGCCGTAGCCAAAATGGCCGGTCCCACGACCGCCGTAGGATTTACACTTCCATACTGACTGCGGTAAGCAATGATATTCACCGGTATCAACTGGAGCGACGAAATATTAATAATTAAAAATGTGCACATCTCGTTACTGGCAGCGCCTCTCGGCATGGCAGAGATCCAATGCCGGTCTCGTTGACCTGTTTGATGCAATTCCGATCGGACAGTTCGTTTTTCCTCATCCCTTTTTCCGGATATCGCCCGCCGTTCCTCCTCCAGATCTGCCAGAGCCTCCATAGCCTTGAGTCCCGCCGGAGTTGCCGCCCAACCCAGGCCAAGAAAATTCGCGATTATATTCGTGGAGATGTATTCACGGGCAGCGTGATCTTCCGGGAGATTCGGAAACAAAAAGTTCAGAAACGGGCGAATGCCGCGGCTCATCTTTTCCACCAGCCCTGCTTTCTGCGCAATTTCCATCAGTCCGACCCACAGAGCCATCACACCGCACATGGTCAGCGCCAGCTCCACCGCTTCCTGGGCAGATGACAGCGCCGCATCCGCCACTCCCTGCATGTTCCCCGTACAGGCTCCATAAACAATACCGATCAATATCATAAAAGCCCAAAGATAGTTCATACTTTCTCCATATCATGTCTTACTCTCACTAAAACTATATGAATCCCTTAAACCCATTATTATAAATGGCTCTGTAAAACTCGTAAAAGGAGGTTGGAATCGTTCAAATAATAGTCACGCTTTGCCGATTCAAGTTAGAATGCACACGCAAAATAAGCAAACAATTTCTATCATATGATGTTGGGGCAAAAGCATTTGACCCTGGCATCATCATACAATTTTATATATTAATATTTTCTTCTTTATCCTGCAAATGCATGACAATTCATATCATATATGTTAAAATATAGACAACAGCAGAAAGGGGGTCTTTTTATGAAACTGAAAAAGAAAGTTATATTAACCCTTGGACGTGAATATGGCAGCGGTGGTCACGCAATTGCAGAAACCGTAGGAAAAGCCCTGGATATTCCGGTATACGATAAAAACATGCTGCAGCTGGCAGCACAGAAAGGCGGTCTCAATCAGGATTACCTGGAATCGGAAGACGAGCGTTTGGCTAATCCTTTCATTGAACCTTACGTTCCGAGATCACCGGAATTCGGTTCTTTAGGCGAGCAGCTTTTTACCCTGCAGTCAAAAATCATTCGGGAAAAAGCAGAGCAGGAATCCTGCATCTTTGTGGGGCGCTGTTCCGATGATATTCTGAAAAAATATGATGACTGTTTCCATATTTATGTCTATGCACCGCGCATTGACCGGATCAAGCGCATTATGGAAGTAGAGGATATTGAAGACAGCCTTGCAGCAGAAAAGATTTTGAAGAAGATTGATAAACAGAGAAAATCTTATTATCAGTTCTATACAGATCGAAAATGGGGCGCTACAGAAGGAAAGGATCTGATGATCAACAGCAGTGCCACCGGCATTGACGGGGCCGCACAGCTTATTTTGACATTCCTGCAGATGAAGGGATACATAGAATAAATTTTATATTTTGTTTCCTGTATAACATGATGCCAGGGTCAAAAGGTCATGATTTTCATGCTTGCATGAAAAATCATGACTTTGGGACCCGCTAAACATGAGAAAGCAGCCATTTTTCAAAGAAAAATGAGCGGATTTCGAATGTTTTTGGATTTTGGGAGCGCAAAGCGCGGAAAAATCCGAAGGCATCATGGGGTCAAATGCTTTTGCCCCCATACTCTTTCAGCACTCTCAGAAATGCCTCTCCATATCGGTTGCATTTCACGATCCCCACACCCGGAACCGTCATAAAATCCGTCTTATTTTTCGGCCGCACCGCACACATGTCTTTCAGTGTCTTGTCCGAGAAAATCAGATAAGGCGGAATCTTATTCTCTTTTGCAATACTAAGCCGCAGTGCGCGCAGAGCATCAAACAATTCCGTATCAATTTCATCGGTTTTGATGTTTCTGCGTTTTTGCTTATATGCATCGCTGGCCCGGCCCTCTACGGAAGTGCAGTTGGAACAGCTTCCGCAATTGTCAGGCCCTTCCTCTCCAAAATAATTGAGGATAAAGGTTCGAAGGCATTTTTTCGTCATGCAGTAATTTACCATCTGTTTCAGGCGCTCTTCATCCTGTTCCTGCACCAGAGCCCGGTCCGCCTCGCTCAGTTCGTCATTTCTGTTGTTATGCGCAATAAAATAGCGATTCACCGTTACATCCTTTGCACCATAAAGCAGGATACATCTCGCCGGTTCTCCGTCGCGGCCTGCACGGCCCGCTTCCTGATAATATCCTTCCATGTTTTTCGGCATATTGTAGTGAATCACATAGCGGACATTGGATTTGTCGATACCCATGCCAAAAGCATTTGTCGCCACCATAATCGGTTTCGTATCATAGATAAAATCTTCCTGATTTTTCTGCCGCTCTGCATCGGACAATCCCGCATGATACCTTGTGGCCGGATAACCGGCCTGCACCAGCTTCCGACAGACTTCTTCCACGGTTTTTCTCGTCAGGCAGTAGATGACTCCGCTCTGACCGCGGAACTGCTCCACATAATGAATCAGAGCCTGAAACTTGTTTTTAGGCCGTTCTGTCTGAAAAAAAAGATTCTTCCGATCAAATCCGGTGGTGGTAAGGGCCGGCCGATCCAGCTTCAAAATCCGGATAATGTCATCACGTACCTGTGCGGTAGCTGTGGCTGTAAAAGCACTGATTACCGGACGCACCGGGAGCTGATCAATAAAATCCACAATTTTCAGATAGCTTGGGCGGAAATCCTGTCCCCACTGAGAAACACAGTGAGCCTCATCCACGCTGATCATAGAAATCTCCGCCTGCATGGAAAATGCCAGAAATTCCATAGTGGCAAGCCGTTCCGGCGCCACATAGATAATCTTATAACGTCCCTGTCTCGCAAAAGACAACGCTTTCAGATACTGATTGTAAGTCAGTGAGCTATTTAAATAGGCTGCATGGATCCCCGCCTGATTCAGCGATTCGACCTGGTCTTTCATCAATGAAATAAGAGGTGAGATGACTAAAGTAATACCGGGAAGCATAAGAGCCGGTATCTGATAACAGATTGATTTTCCTGCGCCTGTGGGCATAATTCCCAGAACATCTCTGCCTTTCAGAATGCTGTCAATGAGATGCTCCTGCCCCGGGCGAAAACTGTCATAGCCGAAATATTCTTTCAGCAGTTCATATTTATCTTTCAAGTTCAATTTCCCTTCTGCCCTGCATACAATGATACCATGACTGCAAGCGCCTGATGCGGAAAGCAAGCTTCAAGTATGGCATTTGCATCAATATCACGGCCCTGCATCATACAATTCCTGTAATCAGATTATACGGGCTGCCAAAATAAAAGTAAACCCGGAAGAGGGCTATTTCATGAAAATTCTTTTGTTTATTTCTGAGGTCAGCATACCTCTGGCCATTTTTTACATCATTCTGTACGGGATCTCTCAGAAGATAAAGGTATATGAGTCTTTCATCTCCGGCGCTGCGGACGGGCTGAAAACCGTGGTAAAAATCCTCCCCACCCTGGTGGGCCTTATGGTCGCGGTGGGCATTCTGCGGGGTTCCGGCTTTCTTGACATGCTTGGATCGATTCTGGGGAAAGTCACAGATCCTCTGGGCTTTCCGGCACCTCTCGTTCCCCTGACCTTTGTGCGCATGTTTTCCTCCTCTGCTGCCACGGGACTGGTCCTGGACATCTTCAAACAATACGGGTGCGATTCCCGAACAGGCCTTCTGGCCTCCCTCATGGTCAGCTGCACCGAAACCATTTTCTACACGATGTCCGTCTATTTTATGACTGCAAAAGTCACGAAGAGCCGCTATACCCTTGCCGGTGCGCTGATCGCAACCTTCGCAGGAATAGCGGCTAGTGTGATTCTTGTTATGTTTATGTCAAATCCGTAATACATATTGCGGCAAATTTGTATTCTCTGTGACTGCCTTAAATTCGATGAAATCCCTCGCCGGCAGCGCCGTGCACAGTTCTCTGTATGACGATTCCCATAGGGTTCGCTCTTTTATTTCAATAATTCATTATAGATGTCTCTCTTACTTACCCCGCGATCCTTTGCCACCAGCTTCATGGCCTCTTTTCGCGATATGCCCTGGTTTTCATAATATTCCATATGTTCCTCCAGAGACATTGCCATCCAGGATTGGCGCTCTTCTTCCTGCATTTCCGCACGGCTGCGCCCTTCCATCACCAGAACGCACTCACCTTTTACCTCCTCTGTCTCATAAAGATCCAGAGCTCCCTGTATGGTAGTGACAAAAGCAGTCTCGTGCTTTTTGGTCAGCTCACGGCATAGCGTGATTCTGCGGTCGCCCAGGACTTCCAGCAATTCCCGAAGCGTCTTAATCAGGCGGTGCGGTGCCTCATATAAAATGATCGTTCGTGTCTCATTTTTCAATTCATCGAGAACCGCCTGACGTTCCTTTTTATCCACCGGCAAAAAGGCCTCAAAGGCGAACCTTCTGGTGGACAGCCCTGACAGCGTGAGAGCCGTTACACAGGCACAGGCACCAGGCAGGGAAGTAACTTCAATACCAGCCTCATAGCACATCTTCACCAAAAGCTCTCCCGGATCCGAGATGGCCGGCGTCCCCGCGTCGGTAATCAGCGCGATACTGGTTCCTTCCAGCATCTTTTTTACCAGTACCTGCCCTTTCTCTATGGCATTATGTTCATGATAACTGGTCATGGGCGTTTTTATATCAAAATGATTCAATATTTTAATACTGTTTCTGGTGTCCTCCGCCGCAATGAGATCCACCTCTTTCAGTGTGCGCAGCACCCGAAAAGTGATATCCTCCAGATTCCCGATGGGGGTTGCACATAAATACAGTTTTCCTGCAGCCATATCATATTCTCCTACTTTTTTCTTCGCTTCCATATATTATAGCGGGCAAAGATTTTTCCGTCAATCAATAGCTTTTCATTTTCTATTTTGCGGGCATTGACTTTGGATAAAGAATAAAATTGTCTGATTCTCTGCAGCGAAATCTTTATACACGATCAAAACAGTATATTTTAGCGATAATCTCCGCGATATTCCCGTACGATCTCAATCATGTTGAGATACTTATCTGCCGGTACATAAGCCGGTATGGAGTTTCCGGTTCCCACAGCAATACCGCCGTGATTTTTACATTTTTCAATAACATCCAGAAAATATTCTTTCAACTCAGGTTTGGAATAATTGCAGATAACATCCACATCGATTCCGCCGAAATTGCCGATCTTATCTCCGTATTTTTCCACCCAAACAGGGAAAGCTGCAATCTGATCCTCATTGGAATGTTTCGCATCGATTCCGACTTTTTCAATCAGATCGTCCATTACGTCAAAAATCTTTCCGCAGGAGTGCAGTAAAAACGGTTTGTTATAGCTGTGTACCAGATCCACGATCGGTTTATACTCGGGAAGAATCAGTTCTTTTGTGTCAGTTGGTGAAAGCAGTGTACTGCATTTGTATCCCATGTCATCACCGAATCTGAGCACGCAGTAAACATCGCCGAATTCTTTCATGAAGCGCTGCCAGATCTTTAAGTTTGTCTCGCCCACTTTCTTAAACAATGCATGGTACAGATCTTCATCATCCGCTGAAATATAGCAAAGTCCCTGATAGCTGGTCAAATCCTGCACGCACTCAAAAATACCATTTCCTACACCGCCGATGGCTTTCATGCCTTCCGGCATTTCATCGCGCAGAGCGCTGAAATATCTGGAAAACTTTTTAAAGTAAAGTTCCGGGATCTCATCCCAGGGATAGGCCTTAAAATCATCTTCATCCTGAATCACCGGTGTGACTCTGCAGTCTCCAAGGGCACCGGCACCCGGCATAATCTGTCCGATACACTCTTCAAAAGTTACTACATCATAGCCATTGTCTTTGAAAAAGTTACAATATCCCCGGAAAAACTCATGAATATCTCTGTCATCGCCCTCAAACAGAGAGGGAAGATCTTGACCGGTAATTTCCTTAATTACTTCCGATGAGACATTATGTTCATATAACGGAAGTCTTGCGGCTTCCTTGTTTCTCGCTGCATCTACAATGTTCTGATAATTTGGTTCAAACATTCTGTTTTCCTCCGCTTTGACAGTTTTCGTTTTCTAAGGACAATCGTTTTTCATGAAGAAATTGACCCGATTTCCACACAAAAAACAGTCCTTGCTTTCCCTTTTGCATTTATTATATAATTTCTAAAATTGTATTGCTACCAATTACATACGCCGTACAATTTTATATAAGTCAAAACATATCAGCAAGCACATCAATCAGCCGAATAACAAGCGCACCGATCAAGATGTATTTCTATTTAGCCCCAAGTGAAATCGGTCCGTACAGGAGGAAAAATTATGCCGTCTGCCTATAATCAGAAAGATGAATACGAACATACGAAAAACAGACTCGTTTTGACTGAAAAACAGTTCTTTATTCCCGGTGTCCGCATGTTTGGGCATCATAGGATTCACAGCGCAATCAAATCTCTGGACTGGCATTATCATGAAAATGCCTTTGAATTTTCCATGCCATCGAAGGGTTCTTTTACGTTTTCGACACCGGAAGAGGATTTTCCCTATTCGGGCGGCGATGTGTTTATTTCTTACCCGAACGAAATCCACGGAACAAATAAATCTCCGATTACCGTAGGGGATTTGTACTGGTTCCAGCTGGATGCCAATAATACGGATCACTTCCTGTTTCTCTGTCCGGAAGCTGCGCAGGCCTTAATTGACTCGCTAAACGAGATCTCCATTCATGTTGTAAGAACCGATCTGAAGCAGACACTTCCGCTTCTGCAAAATGCATTTCGCTGCGGGCAGAGTCCGGAAACTGCTCAGATTGGTGCATCTTATCTTCTGCTTTTTTTACATCTTCTGATTGTGTACGCCCAGGAATTGCGCCCTCTCATATCTTCTGATATTCAGACAGCTCTGGATTTTATCCGGAACCACCTGGCGGAAGAACTCTCTCTGGAACAGCTCGCTGCGACAGCACATCTGTCCTGCTCACAGTTTAAACAGAAGTTCAAAAAACAGCTCGGCACAGCGCCCAGGCAATACATCAACCGTCAAAAAATTGAATACTCCAAAACACTCTTGTCTGAGGGAAAAACCATTACGGAGACGGCTATGCTTCTGAATTTTTCAACCAGCGGCTATTTTTCCACTGTGTTTAAAAAATACACCCGGCTTACGCCGGGTGAATATTGCAGAGATCTCACTGTTCTCCATCTTCCGCAGCCAGAACATCTGCCAGAGAATTGTCCTCCATGAACGTGTTCACATTATACAAAAACAGCACGTCCGTGATCTCATTGTCATGAACCAGTTTATCAATATCGTCATAATAATATCGTGGGTCAATTATAATGATGTTCCGGTAATAGGGAAGGAGAAACTGCACAAAACAGTTTGCATAAGAGTCTTTGATCAGGAGAAGATTCTTCTTCTCCTCATTGGCTCTGGATATGTCGATCCTGCTGTAATTTCCGCCGAAGAACACCTCATATTTGTCCCGCTCTTCCAGATCTTTGCTTGAATAAATGGATGCACTTTTCTTCTGTTCATCCACATAGTTGACCACACAGCTGGTATCCATACCTTCCGGAACATAGATGTCAATAATGTCACGGGCCTTATCATAGCCGCTTTTTGCTGACAAAGTTCCGGAAAAATCGTGAGTGACCGGGTATACGGTATAGCTTTGGGCGGGATTGGGAATCCCCAGACTGTCCGCCAGCGCCTCAAAGGTATATTTTGCCCCAAGGCTGGTCCAGTGATGATCCGTTCTGTAATAAATGTATTCCTCTTTATGAGATTTCAGCGTCTCGGTCACATCCACAAAGTTGACCGAACTGCTTACCACATTTTTTGCACGTTCGATATCTTCTCCCTGGTCCCGCACCGGTGCATTAGCCGGAAGCAATTGATCACAGATATAGGCTGCATTCGGAACCAGCGTCATGACCGTATTCACCCCTGACTGCCGTCCCGCAAAATCACGTATAGCCTCCAGATTATCTTCCACATAGGGATAATCCTTCGTGTCCGGAATCTCCATCAGCTGATCCTTTTTCCCGATATAGACTCCATTTGACTCTCGTTTTCCCAGCAGCGAATCTTCAAAAAGTTTCAGGCTGATCTGCCAGTCTCTGGCAAAAAACTGATCGGTCACATAGGATTCCATATCCGTCATAAACTTGCCGCTGGCCACATTTGCCAGAGAGAACACCGGTTTTTGCGCCAGCATTCTGTTTTCCGTCTCGGAATAATCTTTGTCTTTATGAAAAATCAGATAAACTCCCACAAACAGTAAAGCAGCCAGAAAAATCGCGGTTACTTTCCAGTAGATTTTAAAGCTGCGCTCCCGGCGCATTTTTTGCTTCTGTTCCGGGGTTAAGGAATTCTTTTTCATCTTTGTCTCCATTCCGCCGCATATAACAGCTCAAATAAAATAGCCAAATTCGGACACCGTTAAGTAAATAAACTGCGCCGCAATGCTTTCGATCATGTCATCACGCAAAATAATCCGTCTAAAATCTAAAATACAAAAACGGATTATATGTCGCATTTACCAGGTAAGCCACCGATAGGATCAGCACCGCGCCGTAAAATGCGGCTGCCGCTATGGACGGTGCCCAGCCTTTTTTCATGGTAGCCCGATGAAACAGCTTCCACGGAAACGGTCTTGAGCAAATGATGCAGATTAACAGAAGGATCAGATTTCCGGCGAGATAATAAAGTCCCATACTATCCACAAGTCCGCTGCCGTTTATACCAAACATATTGCCCAGATACGCAGCCGCATCCTTCATGGTTGGCGAGAAGAAGAACACCCAGCCAAACAGCACAAGAACAAATGTGTAAATCTGCTGAATAATCCCCGGCAATTTTTCAAGGAATCGGGCCAGAACAAACTTTTCCAGTATCAGAAGAAGCCCATAATACAGTCCCCAGAAGATAAAATTCCAGGTTGCCCCATGCCAGAATCCGGTCAGCATCCAGACAATCAGAATGTTTCGCACATGTTTCAGGGCAGATACCCGATTGCCGCCAAGAGGAATATAAACATATTCACGGAACCAGGTTCCGAGGGAGATATGCCACCTTCTCCAGAAATCCGTAATACTTTTTGCCGTATAGGGATAGTTGAAATTTCGCACAAAATCAAATCCAAACATTTTTCCCAGACCTACTGCCATGTCGGAATAACCGCCAAAGTCAAAATAAATCTGCATCGCAAAAGCCAGGGCACCTACCCACGCCGTTACAACCGAACGCTCACCCACTGCCATCGCTGCAATTGCCTCATAGGCAGCGCCGATGTTATTGGCAAGCAATACTTTTTTCCCCAGTCCCCGCAGGAACCAGGTGACACCCTCGCCGAAGCGATACCAGGACAGGGTACGCACTGCCAGCTGCTTTTCAATATCCGCATAGCGGACGATCGGGCCTGCAATCAACTGTGGAAACATGGTGACATAGGCACCGAATGAGACAAAATTCTTCTGTACCGCAACCCGCCCTTTATAGACATCAATAATGTAACTGAGTGTCTGGAACGTATAAAAGGAAATACCGATGGGAAGGGGCAGTTCCTTGTAAGGAATGTCAAAAGGAAGAAGCACATTCAGATTTTCAACGAGGAATCCGTAGTATTTGAAAAATCCCAAAATCCCCAGATTTACGACAACCGTCATATAAAAACAGAATTTGAGCCGTTTTTCATCTTCATTTTCAATATATGTATTCATCTCAAGCCCGCTCAGATAGTTAAATACAATGCTGAACAGCATCAGAAATACATACACCGGCTCACCCCAGGCATAAAAAATCAGGCTGCACAGAAGGAGCATCAGATTTTTCAGCTTCCGCGGCACAATATAATAGAGAATTAGCGTAATCGGCAAAAACACAAATAGAAAAAATATACTGCTGAAAATCATACCACCCGTTCTCCTTTATAAACTCTTTCGAAAGGCTTCGGCCGCCTGCTCTGCATTGTGATGAACCACATAGAGAATAAAATTGCCCTCCACATCCAACACATGGTTTTTCAAAAGATCATACTGTTCGATCCCATAACCTTCGAAACTGTTTTTCTGAGTCTGAAGCCGCTCTTCGATGGCCCCGGTCACAGTTTCTGCCTGATCGGTACTCTTTAATTTTACAATCAGCAGTTCTTCCGCATCCATATTGGTAATCGGCGCATATAACACGACGGCCTCATAATCCTGAGCATTCAGGCCGTAAAATTTTTTAAACATGCGGTTTGTGCTTTCTTCCATGGAGGAGAAATCCACCTGGGCAAGAACATTCTTCTTCACATCATCCATGGAAGCATCGCTTTCTTTCCCATCGGATGTCAAAAAAATGATAAAAAGAATGAGCAGCACAACCAGGGCAATACGGATCGGCATCAGAAATGACATTTTTTTATTCATAATCCGTCACCTCCGTAATGATATCCACCGCCCAGAAAGGATAGAAATCCGGATGCATATGTATGCCGTCGCCGTCATACAGGTCTGCATGTTCATTGACCGTATCCGTTATTTCAATATAAGGAATCCCCTGCTCTTCACAGTGCTGCTTTATGGAAACGTTCCAGTCCGGTATTTTACGCCATTTTTCCGAGCGCTCAAATGCCGGATCAATGGCCGGAATGATAGAATTGACAAACACCGTGCAGTTTGATACAGCACTCTCCACTTCTTGAATCCGCTGATCCAGTTCGCTTATGTATTCTTCCACCGTGTCCCAGTGGCCGATGCTGATGTCATTCAAGCCATAGCTGAATACCACAACGGACGGGTTCAGATTCACCAGCTGATCCATATAATTAGGTATATCTCGGATGGTGGCACCGCCCTGGGCAATGACGCGCTGCGACTCGATCAGTTCCAGATTGGAAAATCCAATGGTTCTGGAATCTCCCATCAGAACAATATCGCCAAATTGCTGCCAGACATCAATCTCTCCGCTTTCCAGCGCAGCTTTCCGCTCCTGCTTTTTTATTTCCTTGATCTGGTTTTCCACAATGGATGTATCTGTATTTTCCAGTTCCGCCAGATATGACAGGCCGGCTTTCAGATCATCCGCCTGCACTTCCTGTTTTGAGCCGGACAGCGCAAAAATGATAACCGCAATTATCACCACCGCCGAAACGGCCGCCGCCAGTATTCCTATCTTCTTTTTCTCCATCTCATCGTATCTCCTCTACCGCCTTTGTCCAGGTTTCCCCATAGATTTCCTTGATATCCCTTGTGTATATACCGGGTTTTTCATATACGATCAGCGGTTTTTCCACTGTGATCCTCGGCTTACCATAACGCACCGCTTCAAGAAGCACCATATTCGGCTCCCGATCCACAAAGGGATACACAAGCTGCATCCGTTTCGGCTCCAGTTTGTATTTCATCAAAACTCCCATGATTTCCGCAAGCCGAAAGGGACGATGGACCATATAAAAGCGCCCGCCCGGAATCAGGATCTGAGATGCCTGAGAAATAACATCCTCCAGGCTGCATTTCAGTTCGTGCCGTGCGATCGCTTTGGGTTCCTCCGGATTGGTCAGTCCATGGTGTTCCGTCATATAGGGCGGATTGCAGGTCACAACGTGAAAAGAAGCCCTGCCAAAAATGGCAGAAGCCTCCTTTATATCTCCTGTGACAATGGTAATATCCTCTTCCACCTGATTATAGCACATACTTCTCCTGGCCATTTCCGCCACCGGTTCCTGTATTTCCAGCCCCGTAAAATGCTCTCCGGGTGTCTTCGCTTTGAGCAAAAGCGGAATGACACCACATCCGGTTCCCATATCAAGAGCCGTTTCTCCTTCTTTCACCCGGGCAAACCAGGATAAAAGGACTGCATCGATCCCGTAGCAGAAATAATCCGGATTCTGTATGATTTTATATCCATTCTGGAGATCATCCAGACGTTCTCTCGGATACAGTTTGATTGTCATAATTTTTTTCTTTTCCTCTGTTTTTGTTTTTCTTAAACCGGGGTTTTTCTTTGTCATGCTCCGATACCTTCTCCGGATTTTTATCCTCCGGCTCTTTTTCCGGCGCACTTTCCTGCTTTCGATCCACAGACTTGCGGTCCGCCGTTTTTCTGTCTGCGGCTTTTTTATCTGCCGGCTTTCGATCCGTTAAAGGTTTTTCCCCGTTTTTTTTCTCCCCGGCAGCCTTATCAGTCGGCTTCTTTTCACCGTTCTTTTTGTCCGGATTCTTTTTCTCACCAGTTTTTTTCTCTGCCGGTTTCTTATCACCGGGCTTTTTCTCTGATGACTTTTTTTCACCGGCCTTTTTCTCCTCCGGTTTTTCCTCCAGACTCTCCAGCTCCGCCATCAGATCAGGATCCAGTTCTTTTTCCTGGTCTTTCTTCTGTTTGTCTTTCTTTCGGGCAATGAATTTCAGTTCCTCTACCTTGAATTCTTTCAGTTCCAGCTCATCGTCTTCCTCTTCCACCAGCACTTTCACCAACTGGCGCAAAACGTTGATGCTCTGGACTTCTCCTTTCAGTCCATCCGGTGTAAGCGCCGTATCACCCACAGACGGCATTTTCTTATTCAGATATTCATAAGTTTCCTGCTCATTTTTCAGACAGCACATCAGTCTTCCGCAGGTTCCGGATATCTTGGTTGGATTCAGCGACAGGTTCTGCTCTTTCGCCATTTTTATAGAAACCGGAGCAAACTCGGAAAGATAAGTGTGACAGCAAAGGGGTCTGCCGCAGATTCCGATACCGCCGAGAATCTTGGTCTCATCACGTACACCGATCTGGCGCAGCTCAATCCTGGTCTTAAATATGGCAGCCAGGTCTTTTACCAGTTCACGGAAGTCAATTCGCCCGTCTGCGGTAAAATAAAATAAAACTTTATTATTATCAAAGGTATACTCCGCATCGATGAGCTTCATTTCCAGCTCATGTTCCCGGATCTTTTTCAGACAGATGTCAAATGCCTCCCGCTCCTTCGCACGGTTCTGAGCTTCATGGTCGTCATCCTCCGAGGTGGCCACACGGATGACATCCTTCAGGGGCTGAACCACTTTCTCATCTTCCACATCACGGGGAGCCAGAACGACCGTTCCGTACTCCACGCCGCGGGCTGTTTCCACAATTACGTGGTCACCGGCGTATATGTCAAATTCATTCGGGGAAAAGTAATATACCTTTCCGACATTCCGAAATCGAACACCTATTATTCTTATCATGTTAATTCTCCATTCCGCTGCAGGGACAGCAGCACAACACGGATTCTTCTGATCATCGGAAGATTCCTCTCCCGGTTAAGCAAAAAAATCTGTCATTAGTTTTCCCTTATTGTTAAAAACAGGAGTTCCATGGTCAAATCAAAATTAACATTTGCATTGAGGCGGATCTTCGCCTTGTCAATGGCCATGATGATCTCTTCCAGTCCTTCATAAGAACTGTTTTGAGCCTGCTCCTTAATATGATTCAGTTCATTTTTAAATACCAGATTGTCCACTTCCCGGGTTGCTTTAAACATCAGCACATCCCGAAACCATATTTTGAACAGATCCAGGTATTCCATCGCTTTTTTCTTGTCTCCGGAAATCTTCTTTATAAGATCTGCCATATCACCGAGTTCCATACGGCGGGCATATTTCAGGATCTGCACTGCCCGCTCCGTCATCTCCGCAAAGTCCTCGGATGTGGCCACTTCCATAGCTTTTCCGATGTTTCCCTGTGCGAAAGACGCATCGATCTCCGCCTGATAATCCGGAACATGCAGCCGTTCCATCAGATACGCCTTTACCAGATCGTCACTGAGTGCTTTTAAATACAGAGTGACACATCTTGAGACAATCGTCGGAAGCAGCGCATCCACATTGCTGGTCAAAAGCATGATAACCGCATATGCCGGTGGTTCCTCAATGGTTTTCAGAAGTGCATTCTGGGCCTGCGGCGTCATCTTTTCCGCATCGGGAATCAGGTAAATTTTATATGGCCCCTGGTATGGCTTGATAGCAACATCATTGATGACCTGGGTTCGCACTTCCTCAACGCTGATACTGTTGGGTTTTTCATGGTAAACCCAGATGATATCCGGGTGATTTTTACTCAAGGCCTTTTTGCAGGAATCGCAGTTCAGGCAGGGATCTTTTCCCTGTTCCCGGCACTGCAGCGTCATAGCAAACAGAGACGTCAGCAACTTTTTCCCGGCACCGGGTTCTCCTGCAAAAATATAAGAATGGGATACTTTGTCCATCAAAATTGCATTTTGTAAATGTTGGATAATGTCTTCATGTCCTACGATCTGTTCAAAGCCCTGCATTCTCATCCCTCCTGGTTTTTTTAATTATATCATACTTTTTATGAATTCCTCAACCTCTTTCCGGCAGTCAGAAAACTCTCCGTTATTGAAAAACCGACGTTCTATCTCTTCTTTGCGGATATTCTCCTCGGAAAAATCATCACAGTCAGCCAGAAACCTGCGGCACATCTCCCGGTACTTGGGCTCATTTTGTTTCTTTTCTCTCTTCAAAGCCCTCTCCAGTCGGATTCCGTCCTCCACCTCGATATATATAGGAACCATCGCCTGGTTTCCGAAATACTGCCGCATTTTTCCATAGGATTCCAGCGTCCCGATTCCTACATAATTAAAATGTGCCAGATCAATCTGCCCTTCATCCGCAGTAAAATAAGTCCAGATCCCATGAACGGTCTGATAGGAGCGTTCCTCGATGATCTTTTCCCGGTCACGAAGCTGATTCAGCCGTTCGTCATCCACAAAAAAATACTGTTTTCCGTCTTCTTCCCCCTGCCGGATGGGGCGGGTCGTATACAGAACCAGCTCCTTAAGCCCCAGTTCTGCATTTTCCAGCAGTTCACTATATATTTTATCTTTTCCTGAGGCACTTTTCCCCATTATGTAAAAGATCTTTCCCATAATTCAAAAACCTGCTTTCACATTACATTCATAGTCCACTGCTTTTCTTTTTTAAGACAGAAAAAAAATCTTCTTTTAGCTTTTCAACAGCGCGCTCCGTAATCTGTTCTCCCGGAACGATCACCGGAATTCCCGGCGGATACACCATATAAAAATCCGCACTGATCCGCCCCACTGCTTCCGCCCGGGGCACTTCCTCCCAGGGACTTTCCATCGCCTCATATATTCTCATGATCGATTTCCTCCATGGCCCGGCAAAGGCGTTCAAATCCCTCTTCACTGTCACCCACACTGGTCATCGCCAGAGCCAGATTCGGCAGCGCCATTTCCAGCTGCAGATGGTATCTCTCCAATAGTATATGATATAATTCTTCTCCTGTCATGGAAATTTTTTCTTTTTTCGGGAGAAATACCAGTTTGGAAGGGTCTGAGCCCGGATAATCCATCAGGAAAAAATGTTCCAGCCCTTTCAGTCTCTCCCGGTACCTCTTCAGTTTTTCCACATAAGGCTCAAATACCTGCTCCGGGTGTTCCCATATCATATGCAGACAGGATGTAATACTGCCCATAAGGACATAAGAGGGACTGCTGCTCTGATAAATGCGCATAAACCGATGAATCAGCCTGGATGAAACACGATCGCTGCAGCAGTGCAAAACAGCTGTCTGGGTCATACTGGGCAAAGTTTTATGCAGACTCTGAATCACCACATCTGCCCCAAGCTTCACTGCTGACTGCGGGAAAAACGAATGCATGCCAAAATGGGCTCCGTGAGCTTCATCCACAATCAAGGGTTTCCTATACCGGTGCGCGATCTCAGCAATCGCCCGTACATCCGATACAATTCCCTCATATGTGGGTGAAGTAATCAAAACCGCCTCAATATCGCCATCTTCCTTCAGCGCTTTTTCCACATCTTCCGGCAAAATCCCCAGACTGATCTGGTATTTATCCACAGGCGGGTACAGATAAACCGTTTCCAATCCACGAAGATACACCGCATTGTACACTGCTTTGTGGCAATTTCTGGCCATCAGGATCTTTCCCTTACGACTGACCGCCGCCGAAACCGCTGACAACAGACAGGCTGTACTTCCATTTACACAAAAAAGAGTCTCCTCTGTACCATACTGCTTCGCCGCCCAGCGCTCCTCCTCCAGGATGATCCCCTGCGCGTCGTGCAAATTGTCAAACCCATCAATCTCCGTGATATCCACACCATAAGGATTCCCAAATTTCCAGGGATCCAACCGCCTTTTATGCCCCGGCATATGAAAGGGGTAAAAATCGCTTTCGGCATATTCCTGTAATTTATCTTCCAGTTTCATAAGATGTCGCCCTGCTCCTGTGTTCTGATTAAACATACTGGGGGGCCGACTCACGCCGCCCCCCGATCTTTTATTTTTCCTGCATGCCCCAGTAAACCTTCTCCGCCGTGATCGGCAGTTCGCGGATATTCACCCCGACCGCATTATAAACGGCACTTGCGATAGCCGGTGCCGGCGTATTGATAACGATCTCACCTACGGATTTCGCACCAAAAGGTCCCGTCGGCTCATAACTGCTCTCAAAATCAACACGGATCGTGCCGACATCCAGACGGCTGGGAATCTTGTATTGCATAAAGGAATTGCTGAATGTTTTTCCTTTGTCATCATAAATGATATCTTCATACAGAGCCATACCGATGCCCTGAGCGATTCCGCCTTCGGTCTGTATCCTTGCCAGAGACGGATTGACCACAGTTCCGCAGTCTACCACAGCCACATAATCCACCAAATCCACCTGGCCTGTTTCTTTGTCAATCTCCACTTCCGCAATACCAGCCATATACGGAGGCGGTGAAACCGGAGACGAAA
This sequence comes from Lachnospiraceae bacterium, assembly GCA_022767285.1. GTDB lineage: Bacteria > Bacillota > Clostridia > Lachnospirales > Lachnospiraceae > JALENY01. Next base: position 43,162 of record JALENY010000022.1, read on the forward strand.
AGGCTTCGCTGGCGCTAAGGGGCTCATTGCTGTTGCACATAACACGGTTTCCGATCTCCGCTCTGGAGATACTTTCCCCGGTTTTTACATTCACAGCCTGCTTTCCGTCAAATTCCACATCTTCTTCCGTACAGCCCATATACTCGGCAGCTCTTGAACAGAATTTGTGAATCAGAGACTCGCAGGCTTTTACCACAGCCATACCGGTGACATAAGTAGTACTGGATGCGTAGGAACCACTGTCATAGGGCGATACGTCTGTATCAACACCATGCACAATGATGTCTTCCATACTGCAGTCCAGACATTCGGCAGCCATCTGCGCCAAAATGGTATCACAGCCGGTTCCCATATCAGCGGCCCCGATCATCAGGCTGTAAAAACCATCATCGTTTACTTTAAGGGTGACGGAACCGGTGTCCACATTGGAAATACCGGATCCCTGCATGGCCAGAGCCATGCCGACACCGCGCACTTTTCCGTTGCCCATATCGCGGCTGGGATATTTTTCATCCCAGCCGATCATCTCTTTTGCTCTGGCCACGCACCGGTCAAGAGCGCAGCTGTTGGCTGTTTCTCCGTAATAAGCAGGCATAACCTGCCCTTCCTGAACAATATTCATCTCGCGGATGACAGCCGGATCCATTCCCATTTTTGCAGCCAGTTCATTGACTGCAGATTCCACTGCGAAAAATCCCTGCGTTGCACCGTAACCACGATACGCACCGGCAGACATTACATTTGTATATACTACATCATATACAAAGCGGAACGCTTCCGCTTTTCCGTAGATCGGTATGGGCTTGTGTCCGGTCAGGCCGATCGTTGTGGGGCCATGCTCCCCGTAGGCGCCGGTGTTGGACAGTGCATACACATCAAGGCCTTTAATAATACCGTTTTTGTCAGCTCCAAGCCGCACATGAACTTCCATCTCATGTCTCGGAGTGGATGCGATAAAAGATTCTTCTCTTGTATATACCATTTTTGCCGGCTTCCCTGTTTTCCATGTAACAAGAGCCGGATAAACTTCTGTGATGACCGTCTGTTTTGCACCAAAACCACCGCCGATTCGCGGTTTGATCACACGCACTTTCGACTTCGGGATATCCAGCGCATTGGAAAGGATTCGACGTACATGGAACGGAATCTGCGTAGCCGCAACAACATTCAGGCGGCCATATGTATCCAGATAGGAAAAAGAGCGGAACGTCTCCATCATTGCCTGCTGATTGGCCTTTGTATGATATGTCTGGTCAATGATATAGTCACAGGAAGCCAGAACCGCGTCAACATCTCCTTCCTTCTCTTCCGAATGAGCGCAGAGATTCCGTTTATTGTCTGCTCCGACAGGACAGCGGCTCTCCCAGTTTTCCTCCGGGTGAACCAGAATGGCATTGTCCTTTGCCTTATGAAAATCCAAAACAGGTTCCAGAACCTCATATTTTACTTTTATCAGTCTGAGTGCTTTATTAACCGCATCTTTTGTGGTTCCTGCCACAATCGCCACCGCATCACCCACAAAACGGACTCTCTGATCAAGAATCAGCCGGTCGTAGGGGCTGGGTTCCGGATATGTCTGTCCGGCCATGGTAAAGCGCTTGTTCGGGCAGTCTTTCCATGTCAGAACACACTCGATTCCGGGGACCGCTTCCGCCCGTGCCGTATTAATATCCTTAATAAGCGCATGGGCATAGGGGCTTCTCACAAGTTTTACGATCAATGCATCTGCCGGGGCCAGATCATCTGTATATACGGCTTTTCCTGTTACCAATGCTTTATAATCCACTTTCGGCACAGCCTTATTTACATATTTCATGCCTGTACCTCCTTCCGGTCACGATTCATATATTTCTGAATCGCGCGCAGCTGCCCCATATATCCGGTGCATCTGCACAGATTACCGGCCAGATATTCCTTAATTTCCTCCACAGTCGGATTCTCCAGTTCCCGGAACATGGCCAGCACATTCATGATAAATCCAGGAGAACAAAAACCGCACTGTTCTGCACCTTCTGCTGCAAGAAAAGCCCCGAATTCCTCTGCCTCCCGCTGAAGGCCCTCCAGGGTCGTAATCTCTTTTCCTTCAATCCCGGCAGCCAGAACCGAACAGGACAGGCGGGATCTTCCGTCAATCCACACCGTGCAAAGGCCGCAGTTGGTTGTCTCGCACCCGCATTTTACGCTGTAGCAGCCCAGTTTGCGAAGCAAGTCCAAAAGGACGGTATCAGCTGCCACATCGGCAACGGTAGGCTTTCCATTTAAAACAAATTTAATTTCCATATGCTATACCTCCGCCAGAATTGAACGCATTGCGCGGTAAATCAATACTTCTGCCAGGTGCCTTCGATACTCGGCACTGCCCCGCATATTAGAACTGTAAGAAAAAGAATCCGCAGCCTCACGGGCATATTTTCTCAGTTCTTCTTCCGGACAGTCTTTTGTAATGGACCATTCTTTTTCCAAAAGAGCTGCCTTCTGAGGCCTTGCTCCCACGGAAAAGTACCAGCATTCTTTGCCATGTACCAGTCCCGTTACCACGGCGCAGGCAAGAACCGGGAAGTCCGTTCTTGTACGGCGGATGGATTCATAGCGCAGTTTTCGCTTGCTTTTTCGGACGATAATGGATACCAGGATATCTTTGTCTTTTTTGCGTTTTATAAACTCCGAAAGACGGATAGTTCCGCCGTTATAAAGTTCCACAAAAGTATCCAGAGCAAGAAAACAGGTCAGTACATCGGAAAAACCATATCTCCCATATATACTGCCCCCTACCGTTGCCTGATTGCGGAACTGTACCCCTACTATATGGCGGACACACTCCGCAATAGAATCTCCGTACATATCCCGAAGGCCCTCATGGAGCTCCAGCTGCCGAAGCGTACACATTGCTCCGATTCGAAATACATGATCTGTCTCTTCTATTTCATCCAATCCCAGATCAGATAGGTCAATAATCGTCTTTACTCTTGCATTTCCCAGACGCATCCACATCATGCCGCCTGCAATGCGGGCGTTTCTGGCCTGATTCAGCGTATAAGCTTCTTCCAGGGATTTTGCTTTTACGTAATTCTGAATAGTTAACAAGATCTTTCTCCTTTTCTCAGATGGTTTTTTTATACTTTAAAGCGGTATCCCACGCCCCAGATTGTCTCAATATACTGGGGTTTGGAGGTGTCAAACTCGATCTTTTCACGGATTTTCTTGATATGGACCGTAACGGTGGCAATATCGCCGATGGATTCCATATCCCAGATCTCGCGGAACAGTTCTTCTTTTGTGAACACGCGGTTCGGATTCTCTGCCAGAAAAGTCAGAAGGTCGAACTCTTTTGTAGTAAAATTAGTCTCCTCCCCGTTTACCCAGACTCTCCGTGCCGTCTTATCAATTTTGATGCCGCGGATCTCCACCACATCATTGACCTGGGCACTGCTGCCGATCAGTCTCTCGTAGCGGGCCAGATGGGCTTTCACGCGGGCTACCAGTTCACTGGGACTGAACGGTTTTGTCATATAGTCATCAGCCCCCAGGCCAAGGCCGCGAATCTTATCGATATCATCTTTTTTGGCTGAAACCATAATGATCGGCGTATTCTTTTTCTCCCGCACTTCTTTGCATATCTCAAATCCGTCCACATCCGGAAGCATGAGATCCAGAATAATCAGGTTATAATCCCCCAGAAGAGCCTTCTCAAGACCGCCTCTTCCGTTATTTTCTATTTCAACTTCAAATCCGCTCAGTTCCAGATAATCTTTCTCCAGATCCGCAATGGCCTCTTCGTCTTCTACAATTAATATTTTACTCATTTATCGGTACCTCCTGATATTTTCTAAGTACAAAGTACATGACCGTTCCTACGTTCTCCTTGCTGGTAGCCCAGACTTTTCCGCCATGGTCTTCCATGATCTTCTTGACGATAGAAAGGCCGATGCCGCTGCCGCCTTTTGAAGAATTTCGCGAGGCATCCGTGCGGTAAAAGCGGTCAAATATGTTAGGCAGATCTTTCGCCGCAATGCCTTTTCCATTATCTTCCAGCTCCACCTGAATAAAATCGCCCACATCACGCACACGCATGGTAATGAGACCTTTTGGTTTATTCATGTATTTTACGGAATTGCTGATAATGTTGTTGATTACACGTTTGATCTGCTCCACATCAGCTATGACCATGACATCATCTGCCACATAGTTGTAATAGCCAAAACCGATGCTCTTTGCTTCCAGCTCCAGTCCGACCTCTTCCGCTGCATCATCAAAATATCCTTTTACGTTAATCTTGCTGAACGTGTAGGGAATGCGGTTTGTATCTATTTTGGAATAAAAGGTCAGTTCATTGATCAGGCGATCCATCTCTATGGTCTTATTGTAAATGGTCCGGATATATTTTTCCATTTTCTCCGGGGTATCCGCCACACCGTCCATGATTCCTTCACAATACCCTTTTACCGCCGTGATCGGCGTTTTTAGATCGTGGGAAATATTGGAGATCAGTTCCTTATTTTCTTTGTCAAAAGCCAGTTTTTCCTCCGTGGAGGCCTTCAGACGCTGGCGCATTTCTTCAAAGTCTTCACACAATTCGCGGATTTCCTCCACGCCTTCCGGTTCCAGCGTAAAATCCAGATTGCCGTCACGGATATTTTTTGTGGCCTTTGCCAGTTTGTACAATGGTGTCATAATACCGCCGTAGATCCAGAGACTTAATGCGACACCCGTTACCACCAGGATAATAAGAACCGTCACAAATAAATCAGTGATCAGCGTACGGATCTGGGGAACCATCACTTCCATGGCAACACCGTAACGGGATTCAATGGTTTTTGCCTGAAACATACCGAATCCAAACATCATAACTCCGCAGAGGACCAGCGGAACCAGAATAATGATCAGAAACGAAATAAAAATCCTCGTTTTCAGTTTCATGAAAACACCCTCTCCTGCAAGCATTCTATTGATTTGATTATAGCATAAATCAATCCTGCTGTTTCTAAATTTTCCATAAAGTACCGGCACGAGAAAAGATTGTTTTCAGATCATCTGCTTCCTCACTGAAAACAATTTCTTAGTAATTATCATCTTTCTTTCGGCTTCTTCGTGTCTGCTTTTTCTTTCGAAGTTCCATCTGCTTTTCCCGAATGAATTTTGCCTCCTCCTCATCGACGGATTTGACGGTTTTTACCACATAAAACTTTCCCTCATCCGTCTTTTTCATGCGGATCTTTCCGCGGATATACCCATGCTTCGGGCAGTATCCCACAGCGATATGAAGCCTTGTATTATTGGAAAACCAGCGGATCTTTTTCCAGGCCGCTTTGTGACAGAAGCAGCACCGAAGGCTCAGAACTTCCTTATCCTCCATGGCTTCTTCTTTTGAATCAAATTCCCGTGAAATATACTTTTCATAGTCAGAGTAAAGAATGTGTATTTCCTCTTCCCGGGTCTTTGGATTCTGGTAACTGTCTACCGAACAGTTTGCACGGATACACAGATCCGGGATCATCTGAAGCACCCTCGCCGTATATCTGGCATCTTCCAGTGCCTGATGAAATGCGCCGTTCCGGTCCAGTTCCAGAACCTCCACGGCATGACCCAGAGATTTGCGCTCCCGGCGAATCTCGTAGGCAATGGCAAAAAGTTTCTGCACATCGTAAAAGTAAATGGGCCCCGGCAGCATCTCTTCCATCCCGTAAAATTTCAGATTTCTCTGCAGTTCAAGAAGATCCAGCGTTCCCCAGGTACAGAACACCGGGTGCTCCCCGCACCAGTCGAAAAATTCGCGCGCTACATCCGGGAAATAATCGCCCTCCTGCAGTTTTTCCATAGTCAGTCCGATGATCTCTTTTGTGTGGAAATTCAGCCGGTCATAAACCTGCGGACAGATCAGCCGGTGATATTCATCTGTGATCTCCTTTTTCACATTCATTTTGACAGCGCCAATCTCCACGATTTCAAAAGGGATATCCGGATTTTCTTTTTCCTTTCCGTAAGGGCACTGATTCCATTCCAAGTCAAAAACAATATAATCCATAATCATGTTCCTCAAATATCTGCTTCGCAGATATTATTATACCAAGACAATGGCTCAAGAGCTAGACCCCAGATGAATGATTTTTTTCCCTTTTTCGTTAAAAATAAGGAGACAGTCCCGCGGGACCGTCTCCTGTAAAATACCGGTTTTTATGAAATTACTCCACGCTTTTGAGAGCCTCTACCATATCGATATGGTCCAGCGTCCGGTTTGTAATAAAATTCACGATAAGAGCAAAGATGAGAGTGATTCCTCCCGCAAACAGAAAGCTCTGGGGATACAGAATTATATAAAATTCAATGGAAGGGAACTCCAGAATCCCCATCAGGTACCGCCCCAGAGCCAATCCCGACGGCATTCCGAGAAGGATGCCGATGGCAGTAAGAATCAGTGTTTCCTTATTCACATAAGAATGTACTTCATTGTTATAAAAGCCAAGGACTTTTATGGTGGCCAGTTCTCTCTCCCTTTCTGATATGTTCGTATTGGACAGTGTGAACAGAACCACAAAAGCCAGCATAGCCGCCAAAATAAGTATTACATAAACAACCATGTTAATGAGGGCAAATGCAGAAGAAAATTCATCCTGCATGGCCTGCGTACTCACTGCAGAAAGAATTCCGTCCCGGCGGGCCAGGTTTTCTGTGTATTCTGACGGATCTTCACACATTTCGGAAAAATGAACCAGTGCACCATTGGTTTCATATTCACCAAACAGTTCTTTGTAGGTTTTCTCCGTCATGTAAACCGTATTGCCGAAATAATTTTCCACTGTCTGCGTCAGCACTGTGTCTGCCTGACAAAGATCCAGATTCTGAATGGAGAAGGTATCCCCTGCATTGATTCTCAATATCTGCGCCGCATTTCTGGTAAGAAAAATATCCTCATTTTCCAGTTCTGCCTTTTCATCCATTTTGTTTTTCAGACAAATATAGGAATCCAGAGTATATCCTTCCGGCACAGCAATCATCTGTATACTCTCTTCCTGGCCTTTTGCATTGATCACATCCACCGATTCAATTCGAACCGGTACATAATCTTTGATTTCCGCATCTTCTTCCAGAGTCTCTGTCAGATTCTCCTGCTCGTCTTCTGACGCCACGACCATTAAATCATACTGATAAATCTCCTTGTATTGCCTTGGCATCATCTCCGATATAGTATCTTTGATAGTAAAACCACACAACAGCAAAGCTGTACATCCGGTTATTCCAAACACGGTCATGACCAGCCGCTTTTTATAGCGAAAAAGATTCCTTGCGGTTACTTTGTTTAAGAAAGTTAACCGTTTCCAGATAAAGGTAAACCGCTCCAGCAGTACGCGGGATCCGGATTTTGGCGCTTTCGGCCTCATAAGTTTTGCCGGTTCCTGTTTCAGAGCCTTTCGGCAGGCATATGCCGTTGCTCCCACAATGCCGGCTTCAAAAAGAAGTATTCCCCCAAGTCCGTACAGCAGATCAAACCGAATCGCATATTCCGGCAGAACATACATCACGCGGAAAATGATAAAGAGGATCAGCGGAAGAATAATATATCCTCCAATATCACCGATGATACCGCCGAGCAGGCAGGCAAGCGCTGCATACATCAGATATTTCCGGCGAATTTCCCGGTTATTATAACCCAATGCTTTGTAAGTGCCGATCAGCCCTCTCTCCTCCTCGACCATACGGGTGATCGTCGTCAGACTGACCAGTATGGCAACGACCAGAAACAGAATCGGAAAAATGTCACCGATCGCCTGGATGGACTTTGCATCGGTTTTTATGTTGCTGTATCCACTTAAAGAGGAGCGGGTCTGCACATACCACTTTGTCATGTCGATATCATCAATTTCCGCTTTTGCATCGGCCAGTTCCTGTTCCGCTTTTGCTTTCTCCTCTTCATATTCCGCCTGGGCATCGGCCAGCTCCTTCTCACCGTCAGTCAGTTTCTGTTCATTTTCCGCCAGTTCCTGCTCACCGTCGAAAAGCTTTTGTTCCCCATCAATCAGTTTCTGCTCACTGTCAGCCAGTTCCTGTCGGCCTATTTCCAGTTCCTGCCGGCCGGCCCTGATCTGTTCCATGGCACCGGCTTCTCTGGCATTTAATTCTGCTTCTCCGGCAGCCAGCTGCTGCTCGCTGCTTTCCAGCGCCTCCATTCCCGCATAATAGGCTTCCCAACCGGCATCAATCTCCGACTGTTTTTCCTCTATGGTGATCCATGCAGCAGAAAACTGTTCATCAGCCGCCGATTCCTGCGCTTCCAGTTCCGCTTTTGCAGCTTCCAGCTGCTGCCGGCCGTCTTCCAGTTGCTGCTGTGCATCATTCAGTTCCTGCTCCTTATTTGCCAGTTCATTTTCCAGGAGAGCAATTTTTTCTCTGATGGGCTGTTTTTTTTCCTCCGGAAGCAGTAAACTATCCAACAGTCTGTTCAGCATATCGATCTGCGGCTGAATCACTGCTTTTATAGCCTCAAAGCTCTGCTTTCCCTGTTCATACCGGATAAAACCGCTTTCCAGTTCAGCTTCTTTTTCCGCCAGAATCTGATGAGCCTGGGCAAACTGCTCTTCGGCTTCCGCCTGCTGTAAAGTCAGCTCCTCTTTGCCTTCATCAAGCTGTTTCTGTCCGTAAACCAGCGACGCATATGCCTCTTCCAACTCCAGTTTGCCTGATTCGATCTGTTCGTAACCGTTCTGTATCTCATTTCGGGCATTGGCAAATTCCCGCTCCGCCTGACCTGCTTTTGCGTTCAGCTCCGCCTGACCGTTTTCCAGTTCACGCTTTCCGTCTTCCAGTTTCTGCCGGCCGTCGATCAACTCCTGTCTCGCATCCTGAAGCTCCTGTTTTCCGTCCTCCAGCTGCTGTCGGCCATCTTCCAGTTCCTGTCTTGCATCAGACAGTTCGCTGTCTGCCTTAGCAAGCTCCTCTTTCATCTCCCGTTCGCCGTCCAGCCACTCGTACATGGCTTCGCCGTACACTTCATCATAGCGGGCCTGTTCTCTCTGCCTCTTAATCTCAGACTCAATTTCACGTACAGTCTGCGCCACCTTTTCTTCGTAGGCTTCGCTGTAGCAGTTCAGTTCTTCGGTTCCCGCCAGCCGTAAATATGCCACCGTATAGGCATCACCGTCAATCGCACCGGCCGAAACGTATCCCACATAATCTGTGGTAGCCGTGGAACGAAATCCCAAAGCGCCCTCCGAACTGTTGATATCAAGAGCATCCACGATGATTCCGGTTATTATGTACGCATCCTGCTTCAGATACTCCGGCTCTTCCGTCAGAAAAATCCGGTCACCAATACCTTTTCCGGTCTGATTTTTATAGTTTTCCGTTATAGCGATTTCACCGTCCTGCTCCGGCAGCCGTCCGCTAATAAGATAAGGTGTATTAAATTCCTTTGTACTTATCGTTCGGATCTCGATGCTTTTGCGGATCCCCTCAACATCGGTATAAACCGTTTCACTGTATCCGCCATCCGCCGCTTCCACACTGTCCAGGTTCTCAAGCGCTTCCAGATCTTCATCCGTCAGGCCAAGTGTGGATAAGATCCGGATATCAAACAGGTTCTGTTCATCGAAAAAGCGGTCTGCGCTGTAGCGCAGATCAACACACGCTGCACGCAGACCGCACATCATCGTAACGCCTAACACTGCTATCAGCGTTATAGAGAAAAATCTCTTTTTCCCATTCCAGATGGAACGTCTTATGTCTTTTTTGTAAGAATTATTTAATCGCATTACCATTCTATCTCCGCAATAGGGGTCGGATCATCATTAACCGTCATCTCAATTACTTTTCCACTCTTAAAACGAATCAGCCGATCCGCCATCGGTGCGAGGGCGGAATTGTGCGTGATAATCAACACAGTAATATTATCTTTCCGGCAGGTGTCCTGTAAAAGCTGCAGGATCTGCTTCCCGGTATTGTAATCCAATGCGCCGGTGGGCTCATCACAAAGCAGAAGCTTTGGATTTTTGGCAATGGCGCGGGCTATGGCCACACGCTGCTGCTCACCGCCGGATAGCTGAGCCGGGAAATTATCCTTCCGTTCTCCAAGGCCGACTTTTTCCAGTGTTTCGCCGGCATCCAGCGAGTCACTGCATACCTGAGCCGCCAGTTCCACATTTTCCAGGGCGGTGAGGTTGGGCACCAGATTGTAAAACTGGAAGACAAATCCAATGTCGGTACGGCGATAGCCAATCAGCTGTTTTGAAGTGTAGCCGGTGATATTATTTCCGTCTACGATAATCTCTCCGCTTGTGGGTACGTCCATTCCTCCCAGGATATTCAATGCTGTCGTCTTACCGGCTCCGGAAGAGCCGAGAATAACAGCCAGTTCTCCTTTTTCCACATAAAAAGAAGCATCATCCAGCGCTTTTATGGTAGTCTCCCCTGTCTTATATTCTTTTACAATATGATTAAACTCAATATATGGCATACTAATTCTCCTACTTTTATATTGTAAGGCAGCGTGCTGATAAACGTTTCATCCTTTTCGTGCCAAGTACCTCCGGTCAAAGGGTATGTATTATAATATCCTCGTATATATATAGTATAATTTATACAGAATGAAGTATCAATCAACAATATTCTACGATTTGTTGAATTCTTGTGAACAACATGTTGTTGTGTTATGATAGAAACACTTAATGAATCTGATATTATAATAGCGAATTATCCGTATTCTTGAAACAAAGAAACCATTAAAAAAGCATAAAATAAATATAAAAACGGCCCTAAAACATAGGCCGGAAGAAAAAAGCAAATAATAACTATAAAAAACCGTATTCGCATATTTAAAAAAAGGGGGAACATAAAGGATATGAAAAAACAGCCGCAGGCCACCGAGCAGACCAAATCCAATCTCCGCAATGCCTTCTGGGCACTCTACAGGAAAAAACCACTGGAGAAAATTTCTATTAAGGAAATCACCGACCTGGCCGGATACAATCGCGGAACTTTTTATTTATACTATAAAGATGTCTATGATCTTCTGGACCAGATCGAGGAAGATCTCCTGAATCTGGCAAAACAGGTACTGATTGACGGAACCGCAGACGGGACACTGGACTTCTCTCATCAGATGAGCTCCATTATCGAAATGTCCCACACTTATCTACCTTACTTTTCTGTACTGATGAGCGACCAGGGTGACCCCCGATTCGTTTCCCGTTTTAAGGAAATCATGCGGCCGGTTCTGAATCAGGTCCTGTTCACCGAACATAAATACAATGAATGTCAGCAGAAATATCTGTCTGAATTTTACATTTCCGGCATAATGGGCACACTGGCAAAATGGCTCGAGGATCCGCAGCTTTCCATCGACGATCTGCTGAATTTTATGCTGCCGGAGATATTCAGACAATAATCGGCTGTCCTCAGAAGCCCATCTTCTTTCCGGATCAGGCAGCCAGTCAAAAGAATGTGAGAAGCATAGACCGCTGCCCCGCACAAGCGGAGCAGCAGGTACCCAAAATTCTTCCGCATATTCCCGGTTTTTACAGATCAAACCCAAAATACCGCACTGCATTATTATAGGAGATACCCTTCACGATCTTTTCCAGCGTCTTCCAATCTGCAGGATATTCTCCGTTTTCCACCCACCCGCCTATAAGATCACACATAATACGACGGAAATACTCATGTCTCGTGTAGGACAAAAAGCTTCTGGAATCTGTCAGCATGCCGACAAAATTGCCCAGAAGGCCCAGATTTGCCAGAGAAGTCATCTGGTTTATCATGCCGGTCTTGTTGTCATTAAACCACCATGCGCTGCCCTGCTGAATCTTCCCAATGGCGGAGCTGTCCTGAAAACATCCGATGATCGTTCCAATGGCCGCATCGTCTGAAGGATTCAGGGAATAGATGATAGTCTTTGGAAGCTTATCATCCTTTGCCAGAACATTTAAATAATCAGCCATCTCAGCAGAGGGAGCGTAGTTGCTGATACAGTCAATACCTGCATCCGGTCCAAGTTCACCGAATATTTTCCCGTTGTTGTCACGTTTTACGCCATAGTGAAGCTGCATCACCCAGTTTCTCTCATGGTATTCTCTGCCCATGGCAATCATGAATGCTGTTTTAAATTTCCGCTCTTCCATCGCTGTCAGCATGTCACCGGCCAGTCTTTTTGCAAAAATTTCTTCCAGTTCTCCTTCGGAAGCCGGTTCATACATCACATAGGGAAGGCCGTGATCCGATACGGTACAGCCGTTTTCTGCGAAGAAATCCATGCGTTTTTTCAGAGCTTCTTTCAGTGATGCAAAACTGTTAACGGTAACGCCGGATATCTTGCTCAATTTTTTCAGATAATCCGCATAATCCGGTTTTTCGATATACATTGCCTTGTCCGGTCTCCATGCAGGCAGTATCCGAACGTCAAAAGTTTCGTCCTCTGCGATCTTTTTGTGCCATTCCAGAGAATCAATGGGATCATCGGTGGTACACACCAGAGTAACATTGGACATTTTAATCATTTTCCGTGCAGTCAGTCCATTCTGCAGTTTTTTATTGCAGAGGTTCCACACTTCCTCCGCAGTCTCACCGTTTAAGTATCCGTCATAACCGAAAAAGCGCTTCAGTTCCAGATGGCTCCAGTGATACAGCGGATTTCCGATAGCCACTTCAAGGGTTTCAGCCCATTTCTGGAATTTTTCCCGGTCGGATGCATCACCTGTGATGTATTTTTCTTCTACACCGTTGGAACGCATCTGGCGCCATTTATAGTGATCTCCGCCAAGCCATACCTGTGTAATATTGTCAAATTTCACATCCTCATAGATTTCCCGGGGATTCAGATGACAGTGATAATCAAGAATCGGCATTGTTTCCGCATATTCATGATACAGTTTCTTCGCTGCATCTGTGGACAAAATAAAATCTTCATCTAAGAATTGTTTCATGATACCCATCTTCTCCTCTTATTAAAAATTTCGCATTTATCCATATACTATGATGCTGCCTGCGGATTCCTCCGCGTCTTACTCTCTCGTAATCCTGAAAACATCATACTATACATACTTTTTCAAAGTCGCACGAACAGCGCCCGGACCTGCGATCATCTCATTGAAGTAACCGAGCACCTTCTCTGCCATGCCAACTTCATACAGGTTTACGCCGAAAATTTTTGCATTTTCAAGAATCGGTTTCAAATTCTCCTCTGCAGCAGTATCACCAAGCCTGATGTCAGCAACATACGAACGAACCGTATCCAGAAGCGGATCCGGACTGAGCTCAAATGCTTCACCTGCATCATTTACCCCCATCAGATACCGAAGCCATCCGGCAAATACCAGCGGAATCAATTTCAGATCGTTCACATCCAGTTCCTCGGATGTATGATATGCCTTGATGGTCTCACCAAAGCGGATTGCCAGTTTCTGAGATGTATCTGTGGCAATACGCTGTGGTGTATCCGGCATAAACGGATTCGGAACGCGCACATTCAGCACCGTATCAATAAATTCTTTCGGATCCAGAATACCGGGATTAATTACAACCGGAAGGCCTTCTTTATATCCCACTGTCTCAACCAGTTTCTTCAGTTCATGATCTTTCATTTCCTCTGAAATCTTTTCGTAGCCGAGTATACAGCCAAATACTGCCAGACAGGTGTGCAGCGGATTTAAGCAGGTGCAGACTTTCATTTTTTCGACTTTATCTACGGTTTCACGTTCTGTAAACATCAGACCGCCCTTTTCCAGATCCGGTCTTCCATTTGGAAATGTATCCTCAATGACCAGATATTCACACTCTTCTGCATTTACAAAAGGTGCAACATAGGTACGTTTGGAGGTGATAACCGGCTCCAGTTCCTCCACACCGTCTTTTTTCAGAATGTCTTCCACAGAGGCATCCGGTCTCGGTGTGATTTTATCAATCATACTCCAGGGGAAAGATACTTTTGATGGATCTTTTACATATGCTTCAAATTCAGCGTCAACAAGACCGTTTGCAGCCCATTTTTCTGCAAAAGCGGTAATTGCTGCATACAGTTTATCTCCGTTGTGGGAACAATTGTCCATGCTTACCATAGCAATCGGTTTTTTGCCTGCCTGAAAACGAGTGTACAAAAGAGCAGCCACCTTGCCGATATAACTTGCGGGTTTTTCCGGGCCTTTTTCGAAGTCTGCTGCAACAGCCGGAATCATCTCACCGTTGCCCATAACGAGGCTGTAGCCTTTTTCTGTAATGGTAAAACTCGCCATCTGAAGGGAGTCTTTTGTAAAAATCTCTTTCATGCGGCCAAACTCTGCAGCATTCTCAGAATCCAGAACATGAGACTCCACAACACTGCCAACGACTGTTTTCTCAACACTTCCGTTTGCTTTCAGTGTGACAAGAATGCTGTAATCATCATGAGGGCGATTCATTTTCTCAATGATTTCATAATCAAAGCCTTCGGCAACAACCAGACCGCGGTCCAGAACACCGTCATTTAAGAGATTCTGAACAACGTTTGCCTGAAAAGCACGGAAAATGTTGCCTGCGCCAAAGTGAATCCAGAAGGGATTTTCATAAGTTGCAGCTTTTACTTTTTCACGATCAAATTCCGGAAGAGCATAGCCGCTCTCTTCCCATACGGCCCTGTCCTTAAGGCCCTGTTCATTTAATTTCATAACGATTTTCCTCCGACTGATTTTTGATGATTATTTCCGGGTCTGGCTTTTGTCAATTGCTTCCCAAAGGCCGTTCAGGTATGTTGCACCCAGTGCTCTGTCATAAAGACCATAACCCGGCATAGCAACTTCACCCCAGATCATACGTCCGTGATCCGGACGGATCGGTCCGTCAAATCCAATGTCATACAGCGCTTTCATGATTTCGTACATATCAAAGGTTCCGTCGGAAGACAGATGAGCTGCCTCCTCGAAATTGGTCGGGGTGATGAACTTCAGGTTACGAACATGCGCAAAATGGATTCTTCCTTTCAGGGAACGGATCATATCCGGCAGATCATTTGCCAGATTGGTTCCGTAAGAACCGGAGCAGAAAGTAACACCATTGTGAGGATTGTCAACCATATCCATCATTCTGTGGATATTATCTTTGTTGATGATGATTCTCGGAAGGCCAAATACGCTCCATGCGGGATCATCCGGATGGATTGCCATATTGATATCATACCGGTCACATACAGGCATGATTTTTTCCAGGAAGTATTTCAGGTTTTCAAAAAGTTTTTCATCGTCCACATCTTTATACATCGCAAAAAGCTCTTTTACTTTTGCCATACGTTCCGGCTCCCAGCCCGGCATCACGGTGCCATTCATATCACCTGCGATAGAGTCAAACATTTTATCCGGGTCCAGAGCATCCACCGCTTCCTGTGTATAGGCAAGGACAGTTGATCCGTCCGGCCTTACACGGGCCAGTTCGGTTCTGGTCCAGTCAAATACCGGCATAAAGTTGTAGCATACCAGATGAATATCTTCTTTACCCAGATTTTCAAGGGTTTCGATATAATTTGCAATATACTGATCGCGATTTCCGCGTCCTGTCTTGATGTCATCATGGACATTAACACTCTCAATACCAGCCAGTTCAAGGCCTGCAGCTTCAACTTCTTCTTTCATAGCACGGATTCTCTCGCGGCTCCATACCTCGCCCGGCTGTGTGTCGTACAGCGTTGTGATGACTCCTGTCACACCCGGTATCTGCCGGATTTGCTGTAAAGTTACTGTGTCAAATTTTGAACCGTACCATCTTAATGTCATCTGCATAATTCTTTTTTCCTTTCTTTTCTTATCTATTCTCTCTTTTACTTCTTATTTCTGTCACATCAATTGTATTTTTATTATAAAAAATGCCAGAAAAATGTCCATTGGTATGATTGTTGCATACATTGCAAAAATTGCGGTTTCATACTATAATATAAAGATGTTGGGGGCAAAAGCATTTGACCCCATGATGCCTTCTTCTGTTAAAATAATCCAGCCATAACCGGAGGTCTTCTCATGCGAAAAGAACTGCAGACCCAGTTTTCCACCCGTCAGTATATGGTGTCCCGTGATTTTGAAATCTATTACTACAATGACACAACACTGACAAAAGTTCCTCTTCACACCCACAATTACTATGAATTTTATTTCTTTCTGGAAGGCGACATCAGCATCCAGATCGATGAGGATCAATATCCGGTCAGCTGCGGAGATGTTATGCTGATCCCTCCCCGCATCAAACATCGTCCCATCATTCACAGTATGGATACTTCTTATCGCCGCTTTGTCTTCTGGATCAGCCTGGAATACTGCCAACATCTGATTGAAGAATCCGCCGATTACGCTTTCCTGATGCAGTACGTGGAAACCACAAAAAAACATCTGTTTCATTTTGATCCGGTTGCGTTCAACGGCATTCAGGGCCGCATTCTCCGGCTTCTGGAAGAAGTGCACTCAAACCGGTTCGGAAAAAATGCCCGGGTCAATCTTCTGGTTAACGAACTGGTTCTGCATCTGAACCGTGTGGTACACGAAAAGCTCTATTCCAATAAGAAAACAGAAGATTCCCTGTATCAGAATCTATGTTTGTACATTGAGGAACATCTGGATGAAGATCTGTCCCTGGAGCGGCTGTCACAGGAGTTTTTTGTCAGCAAATATCACATTGCCCATGTTTTCAAGGATAATCTGGGGCTTTCCATCCACCGGTATGTCACAAAAAAACGTCTGGACGGATGTCAGGAAGCACTTATGGGAAATGCAAATATTACCGATACTTATCAGGCTTTCGGCTTCGGAGACTACTCGAGCTTTTACCGGGCTTTTAAAAAAGAATACGGTGTCTCTCCCAAAGAATGGCAGGATATGCACTTTATCGGATTTGACAGCCCTCAATAATTGCAGTCATGTCACCGTACATATTTTCTTTTCACAGTTTTAAAAAATGGGGCTTCCTTCCAGAAAGCCCCTGCCCTTTTCTATTTTTTTGCGGCTTTTTCAGCAAGTATCTTTGCGTTGGATTCCACACGCTTTTTATTCAGCGGATACAAAAATGCCAATACGACTGCAAGAAGAGCAAATCCAATAGCCGGCACGAGACAGGACAGATTGTAAATACCATGGGTAACGTTCGGGTCAAACTGCGTCTCAGCCGTATAACCGATCAGTGTCAGCAGACCGCCTGCCACCGCAGAGGAAGCTGCCTGGCCGAGTTTTCTTGCAAAAGAATACACCGAGTAGATCTCACCATCCGAACGTTCTCCTCTCTGAACTTCCGTATCATCGATAACATCTGTGATCATAGCCCAGCAGATCAGGCTGAATATTCCGAGTCCGATGTAGGAAACCGCGTAAAAGCCTAAAAATACCCATGCACTTTTCGTCTGAACAAAGAACAGAACCGCATTTACTGCTGCTCCAAATAAGGACGCTGCAACAGCCAGCTCTTTTCTCCCGAACTTTGTAGATAATTTTACGGTAAAGACAGACATAATCAAAATCACAGCTGTTCCTACCAGACCGGCTGCAGACTGAGCAACCGTGTTCCTAAAGTAGTTGGGATATACATATGTGCTCATGGTTTGCTGTGTCAGCTGCACCAGAAGCATGCAGACGGAAGCCAGCACAATACCGATCAATGCTTTGTTTGAAATAAGACCTTTTAATAGTTTTACGAGATCGAATTTTTCTGTTTTCTGCTCAACTTTAACACGTTCCGTACACATTTTGTAACAGAGTATATAGCAGATCACCGCGCCAACAGAGCAGATCAAAGCAGCAATCGATACCTTGGGACCGGAAAGAACTTTGTTTCCGTTTGCGTCGGTATTATAAACGATAATCGGAAGAACAACACCGATGACCATACCGGCCAGAGAAGCACCGATTGTGCGAAAGTTGGACAGCTGCGCACGTTCTTTCGGTTCGCCCGAGACTGCAGATGCCATGGAACCGTAAGGAATGTTCACACTGGTGTAGAACACGCTTCCCCAAAGGAGATAAGTAAAGAACATCCAGAAGATCTTAAATGCCATCGGCATATTCCGGAACCAGCTCGCGTACATTAAGAAAGAAGCCACGGCCACCGGCCCACACATTCTTAAAAGCCACGGCTTGAATTTACCATTTGCAGTTGCTTTGCTTCGGTCCACGATCTGACCCATGGTTACATCTGTAATCGCATCCACAAAACGGGCCAAAGTCATCATAATACCTACCAGACCAACGGATACTCCCATAACGTCTGAGTAGAATTTCATCAGCATCATACTAGACAAAATAAAGGTAAAGTCATTGCCGAAATCACCGAACATATAACCCAATTTATCCGAAATGCCAAAAGGTTTCACTGTCTTGTTTGTTTTCGTTTCCATCCGGAACCTCCCATTCCTCTTTTTGAATGATTTTATTGAGACTGCATCACTTCTGTTTCTCGCATTATTCTTGTATCATCTACGTCATTTTAAAAACTGTCCTTTTCCTTCTTATAATCCAACGGTATTTTTGTCCAACGGTCTTTCAGCAGATAAGCTGCATCTTTGGGCTGTCTCTGTCTGGTAAATACACCCTTTTTATTCCCATTTACGCGCATGATCCCCTCAGTAGTCTGAAAATCAGCGAAATTCCATATCTGTTCCCCTTTTACAAAATCGTAAGAGTCAAATACACCGTGCGTCATATCCAGATATTCTTTCTGGTACTCCTGGCTCCACATTACGGACGGCAGTTTATGTTCAGAACCCAGCGTGTCTGCACCATACTCACTGAAAATAAACGGTTTATCCAGATTCAGGGCTTTCCATGCATCCATCTCTTCCCGGAACATCTTTTCCGCATCACATATCTCATTTCCGCCCTTTACATACCATCCGTAATAACGATTCAGCGCTATAATATCGCTGAACTGGTAGCATTTGCATACTCCCGGTACGGAATTCATAACCAGCGCAAAGGTCCTGGGACGTTTCTGGGGATCCAGTTCAATGGCACAGTCAAATATTTCCTTAAAGTACGGAACGGCCGCATCACTTGTAGTCTCCGGCTCATTTAACAGGCTCCATGCAATGACTGAAGGATGATTTTTATCCCGGGTGATCATCTCCTCCACCGCCTTTAAGTGCGCTTTTAGGAGAACCGGTGTGGTCTCTTTTTCAAAGAAAGCTGTCTGCTTCCCGGTACTTGCTTCCATAAAGTTCATAAGGCTTTCGAACAGACCAACCGCCGGTACCTCATCGATGATCAGGAATCCTTCCCGGTCTGCCATCTGATAGATTTCCTCGCTGTAGGGATAATGCGATGTGCGGAAAGAGTTTGCACCGATCCACTTCATCAGTTCGAAGTCCCGCTTCATAATACCCATGTTAAAACCACGGCCCACGATATCGCTGTCTTCATGTTTTCCGAAACCTTTTAAATAAATCGGCTTTCCGTTGAGAAGAATGCTGGTTCCCTTTACCTCAACGGTGCGGATACCGATCTGCTGTTCATATTCATCCACAATTTCCGCATCATCCATAATGCGGACAGACAGTTTATACAGATATGCCGCATGCACTTCCCAGAGATGGGCCGCTTTTACTTCCAGAACCCCTTCTTTTCCTTTTGCAGATGCGGTCTCTTTCCCATCTTCATCAAAAAGCTTCACCTGAACCGGATGTTCACCGGTGGTTTTTATCCTGTAACTTATTTTTGCATCCCCGCCATTCAACTCATATGCAAGGTCAATATCATGCACGGACTCCTTCGGAACAGCCATCAAATGTACAGAACGCTGCAAACCGGAATAGTTGTAAAAGTCAAAATACGGTTTTGCCATCTTTCTGCCGTTTGACAAAGTAATCGTCTCACCACAGGGAATATTCGTAACTGTCAGTTCATTGTTTACTTTAACAACGACTTTATTATATGCATTGTAACGAACTACATCCGTCACTTTTGCACAGAACGGAAGAAAACCGCCTTCATGGGCTGCCACTTTTATACCGTTTACAAACACTTCCGCACGGTGAGTCGCTGCCGCAAAACGGATGATCACATCCTTTCCTTCCCATTCTCCGGGCACAAACATATCTTTCTCGTACCACATATCGCCTGTATACTCACGGATCTCTTTTTCCGTATAGAAATCCTGAAAACTTGCAGGCACCGGTATCATGTCTTTTCCCGGAAATCCTTCCACATATCTCTGAGCTTCTCCCTCCGACTTTTCATCCAGAGCAAATTTCCACATACCGTCCATGGAAACAACCCTTCTTGTTAAAGTTACTGTCGGATACAACATTGAATACGCCAACATCTTTCTACCTCCTTTGCACTCTCATATCCATTGTGTAGGGGCAAGTATAGCATCCTGCCTAAAATACTGTGAGTATAATTTTTTTGTTTTTTCGCATTTTTTTCATTTTAGGTTGTAATTATCTAAAAATTGTACGATAATAGAGAATAATACTACGAATATAAGAAACTGATTAACCCAGCAACAAGAGGAGCAATCCTATGAAATACGATGCCGAACTGCAATTTGCAGAAAAGCTTGCGCAGAGTTATTATCTTTCTGTCAATTACTACAAAAAATCACAAAGCGAGATCCATTATCCGGATAAAGGTCTGCGAAAAATGATAAACCCCGCGACAAACTACCTGGAAGGACTCCGCAATCTGCCGATCCGACTCCGGGATAATACCATTTACCGTATCGCCGATTCCTTCCACTGTGTTTATCTTTTTTTCCTTCTTCCGGATGCGGAAGAAATGACCCTGGCCTGGATTGGTCCATACCACATTCAGGAGATAACCCAGAAAGAGATTCTTGCACTGATTCAGACACTCTCGCTGTCTCCGGCCAAAATTGCGCAGTTACAGAAATATTATGAGGATCTTCCCTTAATTCGAAACGAGGGGAACCTGCTCAATATTTTTATCGTGCTTGGTTTTTACATGTGGGGAAGTCTTGACAATTTTTCCATAGAAAATATCAGCCTTCCGCTCTCCGATGAACTGGATTCTCTGCACTATGAAGGAAACAATGATCCCCAAGAGGCACTTTTATCCATGCGGCTTCTGGAAGAGCGCTATGCCACAGAGACAAAACTGATTCAGGCCGTTTCCCAGGGGCAGACCCACAAAGCAGAAATGATGCTGAACAATTTTACCCGTCTTCAGATGGAGCAGCGCACCACAGATATACTGCGCAACCGCAAAAACTACACCGTTATTTTAAACACTCTGCTGCGCAAAGCAGCAGAAGCAGGTGCCGTACATCCACTGCACATTGACAGTCTTTCTTCGCGTTTTGCCAAAAAGATTGAAGCTGCCGTTTCCATCGCTTCTATTGACGGACTATGCAAAGAAATGGTGCATAAATACTGTCTGCTTGTGAAAAATCATTCCATGAAAGGATATTCACTTCTTGTGCGGAAGGTACTCACCATGATCGATGCGGACCTGACTGCCGATTTAAGTCTTCGTGCCCAGGCAGAACTTTTAAATGTTAATTCCAGTTATCTTTCAACACTGTTTAAGAAAGAGACCGGTGCAACGCTGACGGAGTATGTAAACAAAAAGCGCGTGGAACACGCGATTTTCCTGTTAAACACCACAAACCTTCAGATTCAGTCCATTGCCCAGCACTGCGGCATTCCTGATGTGAATTATTTCACCAAAACATTCAAAAAATACATTGGGAAAACCCCAAAAGAGTACCGGGATCTGATCACACCATATAAATAAAATATTTTTATTTTAAAATCCAAAAGTGAGGAGATGATATTATGATGATAGTTGCTTTGATTGGAATCGTTGTTTTGATTGTTATAATTGCTGCTGTAGTTGCATCCGTTACCGGTACAGCTGCTGCAGTGGTGGACGAAGAAGAGGAGGAGGAATGAACCATGTGTTCATTCCTCCTCTTGATGAGTTCTTATTATGTTATGTTTATGGAATGTTCGGTTTCGATGGTGTCACATCGATGGCATTGGGATAAATCTGTTTCAGTCTGGCATCATCAAACCGCTGATCCATTACTTCCTGCCAGCCGGATTCGGCCGGAATCCCCTGACTTCTCTGTGTACTTCTGGTCAGAGCCATACAGGACACCAGAATATTAATGCACATAAAGACCACAAAAATCCAGGTCAGACATTTTCCCGGAAGCATCGGCACTTTTTCAATCCACCGCTCCAGCCTGGGAAGAAAAAACCGGAACCATACCACAGCGGCCAACCCCCAGAAAAAGCAGTATAACAGGTTGATACGCCCACCCAGGTTAAAGGGGATCTTGCTGTAATCCCAAAAAACTTTTCCAAATACCAGTTCCGTAAATACGCTGCAGACATATTCGTATACGCCCCCGAGAAAAGTTCCCATAAGAAACAGAAATCGGTCGGAGCGGTCTTTATAGCGATACAAAAGGAGTGTCACCGCCGCAATGGCAAGCCCCCAAACCAGACTGAAGGGGCCCCAGACAACACTGCTTCGGCTCATCCATACACCGGCTCTTACACGACAAAAAATCGTCTCGGTAACATCTCCCAGAAAACATCCGATCATAAACAGCCAGACAAGCTTGTGAAATCCGCACCCGCAGGCAAAGACATCCGTGACTTTTTCCTTTTTAACATCGGAAGTTTTCAGTGTGTATGCCTTTCGGATTCTGGCATCCACCTGACCGTAAATACGTCTCCCAATCCCGGAGCTTATGCCGGTAAGCCAGGAATCCACTGCCTCCCACTGCTGTATCCGCCTGCTTCTGCCCGACATGATGATCAGAGTGGCCAGCATATCCACAACCAGCACCCCCACCATGACCCAAACCAGAATTTTTCCGGGCAGAACCGGAATAAGCGAAAATAACCGGTGAAACAGAGGATTCAGCCATTTCATCATGATCACACAAAATACACCCCATAAAACAGATACCGGAGCGCAGATGTAGCCGTCCAGATTCCATTTTACATTGGAATAATCCCACCATTTTTCCTGATACAGCTTTTCCAGGATATGCCCTGCCGTCCATTCCAGCAATGTGGCAACGACTACCGATACGATGAAAAGCCAGACTCCCACCAGTTCCTGACAAAATATGGTCACGATCACCGCCCCGGTACCATACAGGGTACAGATAGGTCCGTTGACAAGACCACGATTGACAAACTGCTTCTTTTTCACTGCAGCAACTACGGTTTCAAATACCCACCCGAAAAAGGAATAGATAAAAAACAGAAGTGCCAGTTCATATCCGATATGTATCATACGTTTTTTCTCCTTTTGTGTCCTATGTTGCCATGTTTTTTGTTTCCATATCTTTTATTACTATGCATTTTTAGTGTGACTTTTTTACTATGGTTTTTGTTGTCATGCTTCTCGTTTGCATTCCTTCTGTTTTCATGTTTCATTCTAACGCATTTTGTTTTATTATGCATTATTATTATAAAAAAAGTGAACCTTTCTGTTTTTTAGCTGTTTTTTTGACATTATTGCTGTTTTTTTTGATTTTTCCGGTTATAATAGAAAATATAAGAGAATCACCCAGACAATGGGAATTTTCAATGTCTGCAATTGCTGCCGTACAAAATGCGCACCAATCTGCAAGTTTCACAGGTTATTTATATCACAGCGTCAAAGAGGAGGTATTTTATGTCTATAATAAAAATCACAAAAGATAATTTTCAAAGCGAAGTTTTAGAGAGCCGCGTACCTGTATTGGCGGACTTCTGGGCCGGCTGGTGCGGTCCCTGCCGAATGCTGGCACCGGTTATCGATGAAATAGCCGCAGAGCGGACCGACATCAAAGTAGGCAAAATAGATGTGGACGAAGAACCGGATCTGGCCAGAACTTATCGGATCATGAGCATTCCCACTCTGGTTGTTTTTCAGAATGGAAACGTGGTAAATAAATCTGTCGGTGTTCTGTCCAAAGAGGAAATTCTTTCTATGCTTCCATTTTCTTACTGATAGAAAAGCAGGTCACATTGTTTTTACAATGAATAATACCTCCGTTTTTTATGTCAGAACAGTCTAAACTATAGCTAAACTATATAGAACACTTTCTTGACATAAGTGACTCCTCTTTTTATAATTGGAGTAAGAAAATCATTCAAAATGGAGGTACTTTTCATGTATGCAGAATTTGACAATAGTTTAGTAACCGGTAACGATATGATCGATGAACAGCACAAAGAGCTGATTGCGAAAATTAACAAACTGATTGATTGCTGCGAGCAGAGCAGCGGAAAATTAGAAGCAATTAAGATGCTGGATTATCTTTCCGAATATACGGATTTCCATTTCTCTGCGGAAGAAAAACTTCAGGAGGAAGTGTCCTACCCGGGTATTGAGGAACATAAAAAGAAACATGATGAATTTAAAAAATCCGTGGAAGAATTGCATGAAATGCTGATTGAGGAAGAAGGTCCTACAGAATCATTTGTAAATGCAGTAAATAAAAATGTCATTGACTGGCTGTATGACCATATTAAAGGATTTGACTGCTCTGTTGCTTCCTATATTAATTTGAACAGACACGCAGAGCGTCTTTAATTGAACAAGAACATATTCTCGGTGGATAAGGTGCCGCTGCAAACAGTCTGTGAGCAGCGGCTTATTTTTTTCGTAAAAATTGGGGAACCCCGCACCTTAACTGCATGAGGAATCAGTCAATCGCGGCACTCCCCTTCTCTTTATTCCAATCATATTTTAATTGCGGAAAACTGGCTCTATTTTCCGGTGGCTTTTTTCGCCTCTTCCAGTTTTGTCTGACGACGATTCTTAACCTCTTCCGAGATCGGTTTGATATCTCCCGCCGCAGTCAATGCTTCTCTGGTCATAAGCGGGCCCACCAGTTCATAGATCAGAATTGCAAAAAGTGTGATATTTCGGATCAGCTTACCTGCTTCTCCCAGCTGCATGGCTGTTGTGCACATACCCAGGGCCACACCGGCCTGCGGTAAAAGGGTAATACCCAGATATTTGCAGATCTGCGGCTCGCATTTTGTCATTTTCGCGCTGGCATAAGCACCGAAATATTTTCCGAGAGATCGGAAAATAATATAGATGACACCGATAAATACAATCGCCACATCCAGAAATACCCCAAGCTCCAGCTCTGCACCACTGATTACAAAGAACAATGCAAACAGCGGAGACGTCCACTTATCCGCCGCACCCATCAGATCACCGGACAGAGGACAGATATTACAGAATATCGTTCCCAGCATCATGCAGACCAGCAGGGAAGAAAAACCGATGTGAATCGGTCCCACCTGGAAATCCAGCATAGCGAGGGACGCTGTTAAAAGTACAAACGCAATGGTCAGATTCAGACGGTTTGTATTGGAGTTGAACAGCTTTTCCAGTTTTGTCAGTACCCATCCCATAATCGCGCCCAAAAGGAGAGAGCATATGATTTCTACAATCGGATTAACAATAATCGATATGAAATCTACTGTTCCGCTGATCAGGGTTTTGGCGATACCGAAAGATACCGCAAATACAATAAGACCGACCGCATCATCCAATGCAACGATCGGAAGCAGCAGGCTGGTCAGCGGTCCTTTTGCTTTATACTGACGTACAACCATAAGTGTTGCGGCAGGTGCTGTAGCGGTGGCAATAGCCCCAAGCGTAATCAGCTGTGACAGTGAGAGCTTGTCCGGCATGGCCAAGTGGACACACAGCAGCGCAAGATCCACCAGGATCGTAGCCGTAATCGCCTGGAAGATGCCGATCACCAAAGCCTGTTTTCCGGTTTTTTTCAAGTCATCAAGACGGAATTCATTTCCGATAGAGAAAGCAATAAATCCAAGTGCCACCTCTGAAATGAGAGATAACCGGCTCACCGTATCCATAGTTGCAAATCCAATTCCATCAATATGTAATCTTCCCATACAGTATGGTCCGATCAATACACCTGCGATCAAATACGCTGTCACCGCAGGCAGTTTCAACGGTTTGAATGCTCTTGTCATGAGTAGGCCTGCCAAAAGGGCAACCGAAACAGATAACAAAGTATTCATAAAAATAGATCCCCCTTAAATATAGTTTTAGCAAAACCAGTATACGGCTGCCGCTTTCCAAAATCAATCCTGAAATTGTTAATTTTTCGTCATAAATGTAAAAAAATCACAAAATGCATATTTCGAATGTTTTTCGGATTTTGGGAGCGCAAAGGGAGGAAAAATCCGAAGGCATCATGGGGTCAAATGCTTTTGACCACAACATCATTATTTACCATACACGGGATCATTCATCCCAGCCTTCATAAAATCGCATATTTACAGAAATATTCCGTACAACCTCTCCTTCTTTCAGGTTCATATCAGAGACATCAGAAACCGGCGGAAGCATTGCGTCTTCGTCAGACAGTTCCAGTTCGATCCAGTTATAAGCCGCTTCATTTGCCGCTTCCACCGCCTCATCCAGTGTATCACCTTTTGCATAGCAGCATTCCAGATCCGGAAAATATCCCTCATAAGTTCCTTTTTCGTTTTTATGAAAGACTGCAGGATATATAAATCTCATAACATAGCTCTCCTTTATATATGATCAAAAGACTTCAATCCGGAATGCTTGAATCCCGAATCAAAGCCTTTTTATTATAATAGGTAACGATATTTTTTTCAACTGTGCAGATAGCAATTCTGCTGTGATTTCAATCTTGAGTGGAAAATGGTTCGGTTTCTATTTGTGAAACAGCGAAAACCCTTTCTTTGCATAAGGTTCCGCGATAACATTTCCCACCATATATCCGATGGCCTCAATTACTTCTCTTAACTTCCATTCATCCGGTATTTCTTCCGCAAGAATCTCCGTTCTTCCTTTGCTGTGGGAGGATGTTACCTTTTTCACCTTAAATGCCTTCCTCACTGCATCATTAACATGCGACTCACACATTCCGCAAGCCATTCCCTCTACTTCTATCGTAATCTTATACATCTTTTCCTCCTCAATTTTTTTATTTTGCACAAACTTTTATTCCGTTCCTTTCAGCACAGGGGTGTTAGCTATAGCTAACCTATTGTGATAAAAAAGGGACTTTTCACACGGTTACCTCTGATTTTCATTTTGTTTCCGCCAAAAATCCCTTCGTTATTCATGCATCTTATCTGTTTCTATTAGTTAGTATATGTTTACAAAAACTGTATGTCAATAACCACTAATGACTATTTTTCTCACTTATTCCAATGCTTCTGCTGTCATACCGCCTTCACTTTTTATCTTTATCATAACCGAATCTGTTCTCCGCGCCACATCTTTTGCCAATAAAATTTCGCCAAAGGCCACGTTTTCATGTTATGTACTCTATTTCACAGTGCAGTAACCGCATATTCTTTCAATACCTTCCGCTTCAAAGGACGAAAAATCAAAGACGGAAAGGTACTTAGCATCTGCGGAACGGACATAGATCTCAATTCCATAATAGGGCGTATCATTTATAAGACACATATACATAACCGCATAGTGAGTGCCATCAATGAAATTATCCAGATAATCTACCTGTGCGGAGATTTCGGATACCGTGATATCTTCATCGTTCAAGCTTTCCAGCGCTTCGATTACCCTATTAAGGGAGTTATTGGCTATTGTTTCTTCCTCATCCCAGTAATCTGCAATGATTCCCGGGGATTCGACCAGAACACTGATAAAGTCCATATCCGTTGATGCGTCGAAGACCGTTGCATTTGACAGGTTCAGATTGGTTTTCAGCCAGGAAAGCGTTGTTTCATTGTTGGATTCCGAGACCACATCTTCATTACCGCTGCTGAACGCGGCTCTGCTGTTCAACTGGTATTCTGACGGCAGGTTGATTTGATAGCCGAAGTAATCATTCTGATAGCCGGAAGCAGTATAAACACCCAGCATTGAGTAATCTTCTGTCTCCTGTATATCTTCCTGTTCTGTCTGTTCTATCTGTTCTGTCTGTTCTGTCTGCTCTGTCTGTTCTGTCTGCTCTGTTTCATCCGTCCCAATGGTGATATCCGCAGATTCTTTGTCAACAGAATCGATAATTTTATTCACGGATGGGGCGCTTCCGCAGCCGTAAAGCTGCACGGCAAGAATTGAGGTGATAAGCAGCACGGATAGTTTTTTCATTGTATTGTTCTCCTTTTTATTCTGCGAAGTAAGGTTTTTTCTCTCTGTTTCTGTTATTATGCAGTCTTAAAGAAGCCTGCTGTAATCGTCAATGTCTTCCTGAAGCCACTCAATATACTGCTCATCTTTAATCAGGCTGATTGCCTTACGCAGACAGTATATCGCTTTCGGTACATTTCGTTCAAAACCGTATCCCGGATAATGATCCGGATTCTTTGCCAGCATCATAGCATAAAATGTATACGCGTTCCGATAAATATCTTCTTGCGAACGTCTTACAGCCGGCGTGTTTAAAGCATTATCCATCTTCTCAAATATAACCATCGCTCTGCGGGCAAGCTCAATATTACTTTCTTTGTCGGCAATTAATGCCATTGATGATCCGAGTAAAGCCAACGCAGTAATCGTAGCAACAGTATCATTCAGCAGCGGCAGCACCTCATAATAGCGCTCATCATAAAATGCAAGATAGGCAGCATATTCAGAAACTGTATCATAAGCAGTTTTCACTGTATCCAATTCCGCATTCCCCATCGTACCGGAAGATCGATCCAAATTTTCTTTCAGATAAGTTCGCCCTGACATAGCATACTTTTCCGCTTCGCTCGGTACAAATCGATACTCAACATAATAGATCGTCAATGCATAAGCATTAAACCCTACAATACCGGCGTAAACAGGATCTTCCAGATGGAACTGATTATAATACATAAGTGACTTCTCATAAAGAAGTTCCAACTCATCGCTGAGTTTTTCAATCCGGTCTCTGTCACTTTCCCTCAGAAACATCCCTACTGTATTTAAAACCCGGCCCGAGTGAGCTTTTAACATTTCTTTTGAAATATAGTTATTTGTATTCCTATTACTTTGCTGATATTGTTCCTGGTTGCCTCCGATAACTTTTCTAAATATACCCATAATTTATTCTCCTCATGTAATTGTTAAATATGGTAACGGAACTGTCTGATCAAATAATCCACATCATTGTCACTCAGACCATGACGGGCAATCATATCTGCCTGTATCTGTCTTAAAAGCTCCCGGGCTCTGCTGGCCTCACTATCATTGGCTGCTTTAATTGCTGCTAAGTATCGGTTGTAATCACTTGCATTCATTCTGTAATCCTCCTTTATATTTTTTACTGATTTTTTTTAACTTTATTTGTATTTTGTTTTCTTGATATTATTGTACTCACTATCTGTAATTTATTTTTTTCAACCCCCGCCCTTTTTCCAAACAAAACAGTCCAAATTTAGATATGCAATGCTAAACGAATATTGCTGCAAAAAGCGGGAATCTATTTTGCTGTTTCAGCAAATAAATTTCCGCTCATACAATTTCAGACGAATGATTACATTTTCTGAAGTACCGTTCTTACAGCCGATCAAAATAGCTGATATTGCATTCATCTTTTTCCATATGACTATTTTTTATTTTTGTTAATCTGGCTTGACAGCAGCTGATCCAGATAAATGGATTTGAACTGTTTGCTGGCCAGTGCCTGCTTAAGAGGAGGAAGCTGCAAAATAACAGAAAATACAGCTGCCATGGCCCGATGGTTGGCAAAAGCCTGATTGTCAAAAATAAGATTCTGCAGGGTTCCTTTTTCAATTGCCTGCAGCACAAAACGATGCGTACTGTTTACAGGCGTGATCACCTGGACCGGACGACGCTGCATTTCAATGGCTTTTGTGGGGCAGTTTCGGGCACATACACCGCAGCCCAGGCAAATATCCGCATTAACCACTGCCTTTTTCCTGCCTGAATTTGTCTCTGCCTTCAAGGCAGCAGATGCCCCGGAAGCAGAACCTTTTTCCTCTTCTTTTACGGAAATGGCAAATATCGGACAGGCCTTTTCACATTTTCCGCAACCTACGCAGGTCTCTTTTTGCACATTGGGAATATAATTGGTCGTTGCCACCGGCTGCATGGGACTGAACCTTCTGGCTGCCTGCAATGCTTCGCAGCAGCAGCCGCAGCAATTACAGATAAAGGCTGGATTTTCCCGGACATTTTCTCCGATCTGCACCAGGTTATGCTCATAAGATCGTTCCAGCGCATCCATGGCTTCTGCCTTGTCAATCAGCCGGGCGTAACCGCCATGTTCCGACAGGGAACGAGCCACATTTCCGAAAGTCAGGCAGACATCAAGAGGTGCATCAATCTCACAGGGATGTCCTGCATGCAGCATCTTATGGCGGCAATAACAGGTTCCTAATCCGATATACTCTGCTTCCTCCACAATATGACTGGCTCTCTCATAGTCCAGGATATGCAGTGTATTCTCATTAGTCAGTACCGGCTCCTGCACAAAAACCCGACCCAGTCTCGTCTCTGTGACAAAAAACAGATCTTTGACAAAGTCCTCTTCCACATTCATATATTGGTAATAGAGTTCACTCAAATATTTCTGATCAATATCACCCCTGGTCCGCATCAGGGCAAATTCAATAAACCCGGCCATAGGGGGCGGCATCACAAACTTGCGCACTCCATTGTGGTAAGAATCCACAAGAAGGGCTTTTTCGCACAGATGGGTCAGAAATTTTTCCGCTCTGACTTCCGTTGTATTCCATATTTTTGCTGCTTTCTTTGCCGTAAATGGACGAACAGGAAGAAGCGCAACCCATTTTGCTTCTTTTTCTGTATAAAGGACCTGCAAAATCTTATAAAGTGTGTCGGAAACCGGCGCGCCCTGAGTAAACCAGTTTATCCGATCTTCAAGATTCTTGTAGGCATCTCTGCTGGAAATGTGTCCCATATCGTTATCCTCTCTAAAATTTTCGTTTACATCGATATCTGTCTATATTGTCATTTTCTTATGGCGCGCAGCGTGACCGCAGGGTATGTATTTTCGTATGCCCGGATGGATATGATCTGCTTTCCCCTGAATATCATCCGGTCATTCTACGCATCAGCTGACCGCCATTTTCCTTTAACCATTTATTCCATTTCCAATAATCCGGAAATACTTTCAATACTTCTTCATAGAATTTTTTAGAATGATTCATTTCTTTCCTGTGACACAGCTCATGGACAACAATACTGTCAAGTACCTCCGGCGGAGTCAGCATCAAGAGGCAGTTAAAATTCAGGTTTCCCTTGCTGCTGCAGCTTCCCCACCTGGATTTCTGATTCCTGATCGTAATTTTTCCATAGGTCACCCCAACCATGGGAGCATAATAAGCGACTCTCTGCGGAATTATTTTCAGTGCCTGATCTGCGAGGTTCCGGATCTCCTGCATTGTCATTTTTTCCATGACAGGCTGATTCCGTATTCTCTCTTTTACCGTTTCCTGATGCTTTTTAATCCAGTCTCTATGTTTATCTACAAACTTCTGAATCTCGGATTCTGAAAGTTTCATCGGAGACCGGACAATAATTTGTCCATCCGGTTTGATTTCCAGACCGATACTTTTTCTGTTTGACCGGATGAGTTTATATTCCAAATTTATTCCTCCCAAACGATTCTCAATCGCAGTTTTTATCATTTCCTTATTGTGAATGACGTCTGTCGCATAACTTTTCCAGTTCTTTTTTCAAATATTCATATCTCAGTCGTTTCTCCTCTTTTGAAAAATGAACTTCCCGAAACTGTTCCGGATTATTTTCATACACCAGAACCTCACCACCAAACTGTTCACTTGTCAGATCAAACCTGCAGTCCCCAATCACATTATAGCAATGATAATTTCCGCCAGGGCGCAGTATCCCATACACCTTACCCCCGAAAATATCCTGTGCCAGAAATGCCGTAATGGAACACTGTCCCAGTGTTTTATTTTCCGGTGTCCAGTTCTGTCTCATCCTCGGTGCGCAGGTATCTGCGCACCAGATTTCAGAAAGAGCATCATATAAATCAATCGGTGTATGTATACTTTTATATTGATCTGTGATCGCAGGTGCATTCGCCTGTTCCCATCCCCAGAATTTATACCCCAATGGCGCTATGTTTATTAATTTACCCATATGTGTTCTCCTATCACTTATTTCAGAATTGCGACATCCATGAATGCATTTCCAACCTTTTCACCCAGCTTGATGTATGCATTGTGAAATGGATCAAAAGTGATCGGTGCAGTTTATGCAACATCCACGTTCCCATTTTCATCAAGAACGGATTCATCTACACTGATATTTACGTCTTCATTCTCTCTAATTTCTTACCTATTATCTTACTCTATAATAACAGAAAAATCAATTTCCCCTTCATTCAACCCCGCTTTTTCTGTTTAAATGTCAAAACCGTACTGACGGTAATGCTTCAGCTCTAAAACAAAATACGAACTGATTCCGGCCCTGTTCGCGTGGCGAAGCAGAAACTTCTTATATACATAACAGGAAATTCCCTGATGAAAATCGCATCATCCGGAAATTCCCTGTTTTCATTCATAAATATATTCTATTGTTGTGTTACAAGCATTCCTCTTCCTGCATCAACGTGATTCCTTTTACTTTTTTCCCTTTTGAAAGGCCACATTTCAACAGTCCATTTTCAATAATCTTTTCCATGGATGCATAATCGAGTGCTACCGTGGAACTGTCTTCCAATTCAACCAGACAGCTCTGACACTTTTTTCTGTTTTGATTGCATAGTTGATAGGAACTTCTGCGTTTCAATGCTCCAACTCTTTCCAAAGCATCTACGGTCCGGTAAACCGTAGCCATCCCGATTCCGGAATCTTTCTTGGATGCAAGAATATAAACTTCTTTACAACAGCTGCAGGTCTCACTCAAAATAATATCAATCAGCAGTTTTCTTTGTTTTGTAATTCGGAACCCCTGTTCTTTAAGTCGTTCAATTACCATATCTTTCTGCATATGTACCGACTGATAATTATGAAAATCCATGTTTTTTTTATCTGTTCCGGGAGTTCGGGATTTCTGACTTGTTTTCTCATTTTTCATGGCAGCACCCACTGCAGTGTTTACAATTTTGTCCACATTGTAAGGATTTCCCGGCTTTTTTATCCTTTACCATGCTCCGTATGACAAGTCCGACTACTCCTGTCAGCAAAAGAAGTACAATTGCTGTTCCCATAGATCCCGCACCTCCTTCATTATTCACACAGCAACTTATGCCTTGATTTTACCGGAAACGCTCTTCGGTACCGTAAGGCTCTGGCTTTCTTTATAGGGACGGAATAACAAATAGATAAATCCAATTACCAGCAGGAACGCCACAACTGTTCCAATGCCAAATGCTCCGGTTGATACAAGCGTACCAATCTGATATACACAAAGAGAAACAACATATGCCAGTAATGTCTGATATCCAATCGCAAACCAGAACCATTTTGCGTTATTCATTTCCCGTTTGATCGCTCCCATTGCAGCAAAGCACGGTGCGCACAGAAGATTGAATACCAGGAAAGAGTATGCGGCCACCTGAGTGAATGCCCCGGCCAGGCTTCCCCAGATTTCAGCACCATCTTCTGCCACTTCACTAAATCCATACAGGATTCCGAAGGTTCCGACTACATTTTCTTTTGCTACCAATCCGGCGATCGCGGCCACTGCAGTTTTCCAGTTGCCCCATCCAAGTGGTTTAAAGATCCACGCAATTGCAGAACCGATGGCTGCCAGAATACTGTTTTCCATATCTTCTACCATTCCAAAATGTCCGCCTTCGAATCCAAATCCCTGTGCGAACCATACAAAGATGGTAGAAAGAAGGATAATCGTTCCTGCTTTCTTGATAAAAGACCATCCACGCTCCCATGTGCTTCTCAGTACATTTCCCACGGTCGGCAAATGATAAGCCGGAAGTTCCATAACAAACGGTGCCGGATCACCAGCAAACATTTTCGTCTTCTTTAAGATGATACCGGAACAGATGATTGCTGCAATACCAACAAAATAAGCACTTGGTGCTACCCATGGAGCGCCATCGAATAATGCACCTGCAATCAACGCGATAATCGGAAGTTTTGCTCCACAGGGGATAAATGTGGTTGTCATAATTGTCATTTTACGGTCTCTGTCATTTTCAATCGTTCTGGATGCCATAACGCCCGGAACACCGCATCCGGTTCCGATCAGCATCGGAATGAACGATTTACCGGACAGACCGAATTTGCGGAAGATACGGTCCATGATAAATGCAATACGCGCCATGTATCCACATCCTTCCAGAAATGCAAGGAAAAGGAACAATACCAGCATCTGAGGAACAAATCCAAGGACTGCTCCGACACCGGAGATCACGCCATCAACCAACAGTCCGGTAAGCCAGTCTGCGCAGCCGATGGCTTCCAGACCACTTTGGGCCGCCGGAAGAATCCACTCGCCAAACAGCGTATCGTTCGTCCAGTCCGTCAAAATAGTTCCAACTGTAGTAACAGACACGTAGTATACAAGAAACATCACAACCGCAAAGATCGGCAGCGCCAGAAAACGGTTTGTTACTACACGGTCTATTTTATCCGATAATGACATCTGTTTTTTTACACGCTTCTTATAGCAGTCTTCAATAATACTTTCTATGTAATTATAACGCTCTCCGGTGATGATACTCTCCGCATCGTCATCCATTTCTTTTTCACAGCTTACAATGTCTTCTTCAATGTGTGCAAGAAGTTCCCTGCCAAGATTCAGGCTCTCCTGTACTTTTTCATCTCGTTCAAAAAGCTTGACCGCATACCATCTCTCCATGCTGGCTTCTACACGGCCGGTAATCGCTTCCTCAATATGTGCAATTGCATGTTCCACACAGCCTTCAAATCTGTGTGCAGGCTGACTGGTCTTTTTACTCTTTGCAATCGATACTGCACGCTGTGCAAGCTGATCGATCCCTTCCCCTTTCAAAGCGGAAATCTCAACGACCTTACATCCGGTATCTTTTCCCAGGCGTTCTACATTCAGCTCTTCTCCGTCCTTCCTCACCAGATCCATCATATTTACCGCAATGATGACCGGGATACCCAGTTCCGTAAGCTGTGTAGTCAAATACAGATTTCGTTCCAGATTTGTGCCATCTATAATATTGATAATCGCATCCGGCTTTTCACCGATCAGAAAATTTCTGGATACCACTTCTTCCAGCGTATACGGAGACAGAGAATAAATACCCGGAAGGTCTACTAAGATCGCCTCTTCCCCCTTATTTGTGTATCCTTTAATCTTTCCTTCTTTCTTTTCTACCGTAACCCCTGGCCAGTTTCCCACAAATTGGTTGGAACCGGTCAAAGCATTGAACAGAGTTGTCTTTCCACTGTTCGGATTTCCCGCAAGCGCAATTTTGACTTTCATATGCATCCTCTCTTTTCGATTATATATTTCAAACTATTTTTAGTTGTCACTAACCACCTTATAAAAAAATAAGTCCTATTGTACCTCTACCATCTCGGCATCTGCTTTTCTTAAGGACAGCTCATATCCTCTGACCGTCACTTCTACCGGGTCACCAAGGGGAGCGACTTTGCGAATATAAATCTCTGCATTTTTTGTAATCCCCATATCCATGATCCTGCGCTTCACTGCACCCTCACCATGAATTTTAACAACTTTGACTGTCTGCCCGCATTTTGCGTCTCTTAATGTAGCCATTCTTTGTTTCCTCCTCATACCATGATTTTAGTTGCCATTTCCTTACTAAGCGCCACACGGGAATCTTTCACTTTCACAATAAGGTTTCCGTTGATTTCCGACACAACAGTAACGAATCCACCAATGACAAACCCCAGGCTTTCCAGAAAACGTCTGGTTTCATCCTTTCCGCCGATTTTCCTGATCTGGATTTCCCGACCAGTCTCAGCCATTGATAAAGGCATCATAACCCACCTGCTTCCCTTCTTAATAATCAGTATCAACTATTTATTACTAAAGTTAGTATATGCTTACATTAATTATATGTCAATAACTATAAGTGAGAATATTTTTCATTTAACCTGCCCAAAGTAATTTTTAAATAAGCATAGCAAATCTGCTCCACTTTTCACTTCTATTTCTGCCAGACATTTCAAATCCGGACATTTTCGCCTCCTGTGGTTCAGCCAGATTGTATGCCATCCGGCATTGTACGCTCCTAAAACATCGTTCTCATAGGAATCCCCAATATACCAGGCTTCCGCCGGTTGAATGGCTAATCGCTCCTGAATCGTCTGAAATGCACGAACATCCGGTTTATGATACCCGATTTCTCCGGAGATAAACATTTTGTTCTCTTCAAACCATTGTTCCAGATGCAGGACAGATATTTTTTTCCCCTGATCTCTACGATTTCCATTCGTCAGAAATGCGATTGAAATCTGTTTTTCCCTGCAGCAGTCCAGAATCTCTTTCATAAAATCAAACAGTTCGATCCTGGTCTGAAAATACCGGTATTCCTTTTCGAAGGCCTCACACTCTTCTCTGGCAATGGAAACACCCACGTCTTCACATGTCATTTTCATTCTTTGATAAAAAGCATCTTCCGGTTTTATCAGTCCCTGCTTTTCCTTCTCCAATACAATATCGGCATTAATTCTTGATCTCAGGAACAGCTCTTCACATCCCGCAGTTGTCCGGTCTGCCAGTACCTGTTCATATGCTTTATAAAATGGCCACATTAAATCATACATTGTATCATCTACATCAAATACGATCATCTTATCTTTTGCCTCCGGGAGAATCAATGTTATTTATTAACTGCTGTATTAAATAATATTCCCCAATTATTCTTTTTTACGATGCTATATTCCTAATGAATCTTCGGCATCAAACCACATCTGCATCATCCCATCAAGATACAGCTTTGCATATTCAAGCGGTTCATCATGTCGCTTTTATTATATGTTATACTGTTTTATATGATTTTCTTTCCCTTGTTTTTTCCCTTATCAGAGTTTGTAAACTCGTATGGAAAGATATAACATGATTCCTCCTACTTTTTGTTGCTGAATTCATAGGCTTTCCGAAGCCATCCCAATAGTTCGTCATCAATTTCAGATGTGCTGCCGATAACAACATGATGTGTCCACCGATTTCGCGCTGCTTCTGTGCAAACAGCAATTCTTTCAGATTCTTTGGGGTAATTAAGACCAAAGGTTACCACCAGGTAGTGGGGTGGAAGCTCTGCTTTCTTTTTCACTCGTGCAAAAGAAAAACAGGCAAACATATATCGATTGGATAGAGATATCTGCGTCTTTTGCACCTTGATGCTATACTCGCATCCTAATTCCGATAATCTGTCCAAAAGCAGTTCATACATTTCAAACTCATTCGGTCGATTGTCAAAAAAAGCAAGCTCATCTATATTCATGATTCTATCTCTCTTTCTATCAGTTCTACTGCTATTTCAAATGCAGCGATCCGACGTTTCGCCTCTTTCCATTCATCCTTTGTATGACTCATTGGCATAACACCTTCTTACTTTCTCAGTATTTTCTCCATTGCCTTGCCCTTGGCAAGCTCGTCCACCAGTTTGTCGAGATAACGAATCTCACGCATCAGCGGATCTTCGATATTTTCAACACGGATCCCGCATACCACGCCGGTAATCTTTTCGCGGTTCGGATTCATAGCCGGAGCCTGCCGGAAGAAGTTACCGTAGGTAAGCTCACTGCCTGCAAACGCATCGAGCTGCGGCACGGAGTATCCGGTAAGCCAGGAAGTAACTTCATCAACCTCTGACTTGCTGCGACCTTTTCGTTCTGCTTTTGCTATCAAAAGGCCATATACCTTGGAAAAGGACATGGCAAACACTTTTTCATTCTCCATGATTTGGTCCAGTCCACCTTCTCCTGAGTTTCCTCAGTTGTTTCTCGAATAATCTCTTCAATCGGTTTCATCTGTATCTCCCTATCTCAGGCGTGGTTATCGGTTTCGCAGCACCACACGGCAATTCTCTTGATCAACTCTATATCGACCTTACCATATGGAATACGGATCGTTCCTTTGTCCGTCTTGTATTCTTTCAAGGCTTCTGCAAATTCCTTGACTGCTGCAGGCCCCGGATACAGGCCAATGTGTTTCTTTGAAGCAGCAAAATGAAGAATGTTATGTTCCTTCCAGAAAGTCGGCATACTCCAGGAAATGCGTTCTTCTGCTTCCGGCAATGCCTCTTTCAGTGCTTCTCTGATGAGGCAAAGATCCGGTCTTTTCGAATCTTCCTGAAGCGCAATATACTCGTCAATCGTCTTTGGCTTTACCGAGCAGTAGTGGCTCTGGCCTGTATTTTTAAATTCTCTCCCGCAAATAGGACATTTCCACATATATTGTTCCTCGCTCTCAGCTGTTTTCTTTAATAGTACTTTTCAATTTTCTTATTCAAACTGAAATTTAAGCGCTTTCAGGCCCACCTGAAGCCTAAAAGTTTCCATCTATTTCTTTTTGCGATATTTGGGTTCAATGCCTACGACATACACTACCATAGCAACAATACTAATAAGCATCGCACCCAATATAGGTATAATAATCAAACCCGAATTTTGCCCATCTAATAAAGGCAATCCTATTAACGTAAACAAAGCACCATACACGCACCACAATTTGCCCAAAGCACGATTATAACCTTTCACATCTTCTATGGACGGCACCTCAGCATTTGCCCAAAAGCCAAAAGGTTTTGCTTTCTTGGAATTTAAATCATAAATGCCCATTACAATAAATAATACGCCCATTATTGCCCAAATAATGAATGCCATTAATCTTTCTTCCATAAGATGCATACCTCTCTGATACAGTTTTTTTATCTTGATGATAATTTTCTCAATTTCAAGCTCTGCCTCTTTTATCTCTGCGATGGTTTTTAATTTGAGTTTTTCACTATCCGGGCTTCCCTGGCTTTCCTTCTCATGTTCAAAAACTCTGTGACCAGTACCTTTTCCAATATAAAAAATCTGCTTATTACGGGGATCAATTAAGCCATAAACATAATAATCTCCCAGAGCTAATAAACTCTTTTCAGAAAATCTGTCCAGGCTTCACCCTTCCCTTTTCACATACGTCAGTTCAATATCATACCCCAGTGCTTCCATCATCTGAACAAAAGTCTTATTGACCACACCATCCTGCTTCTTTATCACGCGATTGACATAGGCCTTCGTGGTGTCAATTTCATCTGCCAGCATCACCTGAGACTTTCCCTGTTCTATACACTTTACCTTTACATCTACTTCGATATTGTTTTTGACCATAAATACATCCCTCTATCGAATTTATCAGTTATCTTTTTCGTATAATTTATAGTACATCATTTATGACATTTTTTCAATCAAAAAAAGAGGCTCACCACCTAAGCAGCAAGCCCCCATAAATCAATATTTACTTCCATATTACCCTGACATCATTGCCTGGATGAATCTCAATACTCTCAATATATTCATCCATCAGTTCCGGTGTGAGTTTCATCACTGCAAAACTCTCATGTACTTTCACACGACTAAACTCCCTGACCTTATCCTCAGCCGACGAAAGCTGTTCCTTAAGTCCCTCATACTTCTTCCTGAGCAGTTCCAGCTGATCCGTTGATGAATCATAGCTTTCCTTTTTCCCCAGAGCATAAGCTTCAAATTCTGCCATTCTCTTTGTAAATACCGATAATACAGTGCATACTGCACGGTCAAGGAGTGCATTCGTTCCGGCGAACAGAGCACGACGACAATATGTGTTTCATATCTCAAAATCCGAGTCAATGGCATGGCCTGTGGCGGCATAAATGCTCCATTGACACAGTTTTTGAGATATGACCTTTCATAATCAAGCAGATCAAAGGATTGCTCTGCTTTCCGGAAAGCGTGCACTGAACTAGCGGAAGGGATGCACTGAAACTCCGTGCAGTGTGCTCTGTCTGGTCGGTATATACACCTATCCATTGAAAAAACTTAATTCCCCACCTACCAGCCCACCAATAAATCCTATAACAAACATATCTAGTATAATTCGCTTCATTACCTTTTTCGCCTTTTTACCACTTCATGCTCATATACAGTAAGATATTCCGAAAGTTCCTTTTTCTCTTGAATTGCTCTCATTAAAGCATTTCTATACTCATTCTGACCACAAGAATAATTCTCGATACATGGAATATAACCAAATATTTTTTTGTATTCAATATTAAATGTTTTTATTGAATCTTTGAAAATTCTATCATCCATAAACTCTTTTCTCAATTTCTTTCTTAAATCTATCAGTCGTATTTGGAAACCATTTTTCAACAAAGGCACAAATATTCATATTACCAGATGTATATATTGCAAATAAATTTGCAAAAGTCTCTCGTTGCACAATTTTTTCTTCTGCTTCCCATGCAAACCAATATGTATTATTGTCATGACCATAAAAACTCATTCCATTATTTTCATAAACTTCAATTATTTTTGTATCATTAAAAAAAACTCCTGACAAAATATCTGAAATATACATATTGTCCATTACATCAAATTTTTTTAAATCTTCTATCATTATCGAGAAGTTCTTATTTCCTTGTACCGTACAATTATTCGTCCAATACTTATCTGCATCCATTGCATTTTCAAAATCTTCACTTAGTGAAACTCTTCCCAACACATCATCTACAAAATGTCCAAATTCATGTTTAAATGTTTTTGCATATTCAATGTCATCTTTAGCTTCATCCATTCTAATTGTTTTGGTTTCGTCATCATAACAAGATCTTTCTTTTATGACTTTTCCATTTATAACTTTCGCCTTAGCTCCACAAACTTCAACTTGAGTACCATATTTTTCAATAAAATCTAATATTACTGTAGGTGCATCTGATAAAGAATCCATAATACATTTTCTTCGTTCTTCTGGTAATACTTCTTTAAATTCCCAATAAATTCGCTCACATTCTATTTCTTTTCTTCACAACAAATTTAGTCTTGTTGATACATCACTGATTTCACGCTGTGCATCTATTAACTCTTTATTTATATCACCAAGTTCTCGTTGATTATTTTCTAAATCAGAAATTCCCCTTTCTAAATTCTTACCAAGTCCTAACTTATCTAAAATTGCCTTCTTTTGTTCAAGTTTTGCTTCTTCAGACTTAGAACTTTCTAAT
>JALENY010000029.1 GCA_022767285.1 Lachnospiraceae bacterium
CGAATTCAAACGCAAAAAACGGAGAAATCAAACATGAAATGGAGGAATTACCATGGCAAAAGATGGTACAAACCGTGGCGGATCTCGCCCCGGTGCAGGCAGAAAACCGAAGGCCGTAGCTGAAAAATATGCTAACGGCAATCCCGGCGGTAGGAAGCTGGCCACCCTCGACTTCGGTTGTGATACCTCGGATTTACAGGGAGCCGAAATGCCCCCGGTCAAGGAGTATCTCAAGGCGAAGCAGAAGGATGGAAGCGTCACCTGCGCCGAAGAAATCTATAAGGAAACCTGGGAATGGCTGCACGAACGCAGATGTGATCAGTTTATTCCCACTCAGCAGATCGAGCAGTATGCCATGTCGGTAGCACGCTGGATCCAGTGCGAAGAAGCAGTATCTGAATTCGGTTTTCTTGCCAAAAAGCCGACAGGCACAGTAATCTCCTCTCCCTATGTAACGATGGGACGGGAGTACATGAAACAGGCCAACACTGCCTGGTATCAGAT
The DNA here is from genome assembly GCA_022767285.1 of Lachnospiraceae bacterium. GTDB lineage: Bacteria > Bacillota > Clostridia > Lachnospirales > Lachnospiraceae > JALENY01. The sequence goes on from JALENY010000029.1 coordinate 505, forward strand.
ATATCAGGTGGTTAAGGAAAACTGTTCTGTGGAGTTTAATGGCCCTACTCCCCAGGACGATGTGATGGAGCGCCTGCTCCGTGCACGCCAGGGCTACTAATTTTAAGGAGGACAAATAATATGATGAACAACAATGCAGATGCTCTGCAGGCAAGACTGAATCAGCTTGCAGAGGAAATCAGTGGCAAGAAGAAAGAGCCCACTGTGGACGAGATCAAACGTGCAGAAGCCTATGCACATGATTTCTGGGATACCATGTGTACCGGAATGCCGAACGCATCCATGAATATCGGCAGTAAGGGCTCCGGGGCATATACCGTACCGGATACCTTCTCTGATACCCTGGTACAGAAACTGGAAGACGAGAATATCCTTCGTAAGATTTCCAGAATCATTACCAGCAATTCCAAGAAGGTCATTCCCCTGGTACTCAGCAATGGTTCTGCAAGCTGGGTAGATGAAACCGATTCCTATGCAGACGGTGAGGTGGAATTTGGGCAGGTGCAGATTGATTTGCATAAGCTGGGAACGATTATCCGTGTATCCGATGAGATGCTTGAGGACAGCGGGTTTGATCTTGAGAAATACATCGCTGATACTTTTGCTGAGCGTATCGGTGCCGCTGAAGAGCAGGCTTTCTTTACTGGCGATGGCGTTGCAAAACCGATTGGACTGATCCATCAGGCGCCTGTCGGTGTGGTTACTGAGGAAGTCGGAAAAATCAGCTTAGATGATATTATTGACCTGATCCATTCAGTTGGTCAGCAGTACCGCTCTCGTGAAAAGTCTGTGCTTGTCATGTCGAATGGTGCATATCAGCAGCTGAGAAAGATTCAGATCCTGGAAGGCAAGCGTATCTGGGAGAAGAATCTGAGAGATGGAGAACCTTATACGCTGTTTGGATACAGGGTGTTTGTTTCCAATTGCCTGCCTGATCCTGAACCCGGTAATATCACTGCATTCTTCGGTGATTTCAACTGGTTCTGGATTGCGGAACGTGGCAAGCGTATCATCAAGCGTCTGGAGGAACGCTTCGCCGACAGCGGACAGGTTGCCTTCATCACTTCTGAACGCGTGGATGCGGTTCTTGTGCTGCCGGATGCAGTGAAGTCGCTGAAAATCGCAGAGTAATTCACCTATGAGGGTGAACGGTATGTTCACCCTCTCTTGAGAATAGTTTTATCGGAGGGACAGTCAATTCCCTCAGACAGGAGGCATTATGAATATCATTGAAAACGAAGCAGAAGTCAGACTGCCTGTCAGCGAGAAGTATCTGCTGTCCATCCGTGAGGCAGCAGCTTACTTCGGCATCGGCATCAAGAAGATGCGTCGACTGGCAGAGGATAACCTTGGCAGATTTGCCGTGTACAGCGGTAATCGTTACCTAATAAATCGCACAAAATTCGAGGAATTTATCGAGAAATCTTCTGAGATCTGATTTCCTTTATTCTGGCATAAGTAGTTGACTTACTGGGCACGTAGAGCGAATATACGATGACCCCAGAGGTCACTACTTTTACCAGGAGGATCACATAATGGAAGAAAACATTGGAGCATGGGGCAGACCTGAAATCACCCCTATCAAGGACAAGTATATGCTCTCCATCAAAGAGGCATCGGATTACTTCGGCATCGGCATCAAGCTGATGAGACGGCTTGCCGAGAATCATCTCAGCGAGTTTGCCATCTACCTGGGTAATCGTTATCTCATCGTCAGACCGAGGTTTGAGGAATATGTACTGGAGCATATGGCAAGCGGAGGAAAGGAGTTCAAATGAAGAGACCTATCTTAGCGGAAAAGGAGACGCTGACTGTGGAAGAAGCCATCAGCCTTTTTAATCTCAGCCGGAGAAAGTTCCGCAGGCTGATCGAATCCACAGAGCCGTGCTTCATGGCACTCTACGGCAGCAGACGGCTCGTCATCCGCACAGAACTTGAGCGGTGGCTGAAGCACCATCCGGCAGAAAAGGAGGAATTGAAGAATGGCACGTACAGGAAGACCGCCGACACGAAGGGATAAGAAAAACAGGGTTCTCCGCCGTGGGGAATCTGTCAGAGCAGACGGGCAGTATCAGTTCAAATATCATGTGAACGGTAAACCGAAGTTCGTTTACAGCTGGAGACTCGAGCCGACTGACAAACTGCCACAGGGCAAGAAGCCATGCCTTTCCCTCCGGGAACTGGAGAAGCAGATAGGCTACGATCTGGATACACTGGCAGACCCAACGAGGAAGAGCATGAGGGTGTGTGACCTTGTGGAACGCTACCTCACCACCAAGGTGAACGCAGTGAAGCCTACCACCCGGAGCAATTATAAGTTCGTACAGAACATTTTGGCTGAGCATGAATTTGGCAGCAGAAAGATTGGGGATGTGAAGACTTCCGATGCGAAGCTGTTCCTTATCGGCTTACAGGCTGACGGCAGGAGGTACAGCACTGTGAAGACCATACGAGGTGTTCTTCGCCCAGCATTTCAGATGGCGGTGGACGATGATATCCTTGTGAAGAACCCCTTCGGCTTTGAACTTGCCGGAGTGGTGGTGAATGACACAGTTACCCGTGAGGCAATCACAAAAGACCAGATGAGGAAGTTCCTCAAGTTCTGCAGGGACGATAATATATACTGCAAGTACTACGAAGCCTTTTACATCCTCTTCCACACGGGCATGAGAATATCAGAATTCTGTGGGCTTACCATCAAGGACATCGACCTTGAGCACAACATCATCAACATCGACCATCAGCTTCAGCGGTTATCCGATATGACCTATCTTATCCAGAGTACCAAGACCAATGCCGGAACGAGGAAACTTCCTATTACAGAAGATGTGGCGTACTGTTTCAGGGCAATCCTGGAAGACAGACCTACGCCTAAGGTAGAACAGTTCGTGGACGGGTATTCCGGTTTCCTTTACCTGGACAAGGACGGCTTGCCGGAAGTAGCACTGCACTGGGAACACAGATTCCGTCATGCAGTGAACAGATACAACGAGATCTACAAAGTGCAGATGCCCAAAATCACTCCTCACATCTGCAGACACACTTATTGCTCCAATATGGCAAAAGCCGGAATGAATCCAAAGACCCTGCAGTACCTCATGGGACATTCGGACATCGGTGTTACCATGAATACTTACACTCACCTCGGCTTAGAAGATGCCAAGGAGGAGATGATTCGCATGGAGGAACTGAACGCTGCGAGAGCGGAGCTGAACAAGACCACTGGCGAAAAGCCTGTCACCCAGAAGATGTTTCGGGCAATTTAATATGGAAGAAAATCAGAGAACGCTCTGCTGACTGTAGTGGTTGGCAGGGCGTTTTGCTGTGGCGAGATATTGACGGATGTGGTAAAATGATATGGATTATTGTGGATAAGAGGTTTGCGAAAATGGATAAAATAGACTATATAGAAGGACATGTTGCATTTATTGATATTCTTGGCTTTAGCAACTTGGTTTTAGATAAAGATAATGCAGATAAAGTAAAAGATGTAACAGAGTTTGTCGGTAAGTTTCAGTATTTCTTTAATAGTTCACCTAAACTCAGAACGAAAGTTGCTTTTTTCTCTGATAGTATTGTACTAACTACAGACGATACATCTGATTTAGGAATGCTCTTTTTGGCAATATGGATTGCAGAAAGCTATCTATATTCAAAAACAGGGCTTCTTTTTAGAGGAGGAATCTCAAGGGGACTTTTCTATCATAATGAGGCTATTGCGTTTGGACCAGCAATCATTAACTCATACAGGTTAGAAAACCAAGCAAATTACAGTAGAATTATTATCCAGGATGAAATAGTCAATGGTTTACCTGAAATTCCAGCTTCAATTTTTAAGGATATTGATGGGAAATATTGTTTTAATCCATGCGCAATCGGAATGTTAAGGAATACGCCGGATAGTACTGAGCCAACAAAAGAACAATTCTTAAAAAGCTTTGAAGAAGAACGAGAATTTGTTTTAAAGGTTATAATGGACAACCTGCATACCCCCGTCTCTGATAAGTATCTGTGGAGAATGAGAGCATTCAATATGATGTGTGAATTGATACCTGATACTTTTAAAGCTTATAACATCGAATTGAATGATGATGAATTATCTGAGTTGAATAAGAAAAAAATCTCTTTGGACAACTTCTGGGATTTAAGAGTTTATGAATAATAGTAGTATTTGCACCCCCTGTTTACTACGGTTCTACTACTACAGCTTGCTTCAACTTGCACTATTTTGCCCAGTTCCGGCAAAACTGTGACAGAAAAACAGAAAATACACAAGGAAAATGATGCCGTATATCGGTGCAAATCGGTGCAGAATACGGCATTTGAGGAGTTATACAGAAATGATTAAAGTTTTATTTATTTGCCACGGCAAATCGCTCGGCAAATATGCATAGACAACGCAAATCGTGTCAAAACGATGCAAATCGCGGCAGTGGAAATGGTGTTTACACCGTTTCTACTACGATTCAATTACAGCCTGTGCTATGGCATCGTAAAGTCGGGGGCGAATTGCGACAAAACGTGGCAATTAAGGGATAATAATTATGAATGTAAAAAATAATGTTTGTTTGCTATGTGGGTATCTTCAGCTTTTGTATGGAGGATTGTAGTGGGATAAATTTACAAAGTAGGTGTTGATCCTGGTGTCAGGTTTTAAGTATTGTAGTTTTGGGTTGGAATGTTTCTTTGACGGATTCTACTGCATGAAATTGCGACAACTCGCAAAAATTTTCATTAGAAGTTGTAAAATCAATCCGGACGGGGTATAATACTAATGAAGAATTTTGCGACAACTCGCAAAAACTTTCAGTAGAAAGAAGGATCATGATATGGAAATTAAGAGAGACATCTATTTGAATAAGCTTATCAGTAAGCAACACAATGGACTTATAAAGGTGGTAACTGGCATCCGACGCTGTGGAAAGTCCTACTTGCTGTTCAATTTGTTTAAGGATCATTTGTTGGCAGAAGGAACGGATGAACAGCATATTATAGAAATTGCGTTTGACTCCTTTGAGAATAAGCGTTTTCGTGATCCAGAAGTTCTGTATCCCTATCTCAAGGAGCAGATTAAAGATGATGAAATGTACTATGTGCTGCTGGACGAGGTGCAGCTTTTGGAAGAGTTTGAATCGGTATTAAACAGCCTGATCCGTATGAAAAATGTGGATGTATATGTGACAGGAAGCAATGCCCGGTTTTTGTCTAAGGATGTGATTACTGAATTTCGGGGACGGGGAGATGAAGTTCATATGCATACTCTCAGTTTTGCTGAATTTATGTCTGTTTATTCGGGTACGAAACAGGACGGCTGGAATGAATATATGCTTTACGGCGGACTGCCACCTATCATGAACATTTCAAGTCCGGAGGAAAAGATTAATTTCCTCAAGTCGCTGTTTGAGGAGACCTATATTTCGGATATTGTAGGCAGACATAATGTACGCAACCGGGCAGAATTGGAGGAACTTCTGAATATTCTCTCATCTGCTATCGGCTCGCTTACAAACCCTACAAAGTTGTCGGCTACCTTCAAAAGTGTCAAGCAGAAAACCATCAGCAACACCACCATCAAAAGATATATCGACTATCTTTGTGATTCCTTCCTGATTGACAGCGCTGTCCGATATGACATTAAGGGTAAGAAATATATCGACACACCGGTCAAATATTACTTTACCGATTTGGGATTGCGCAATGCCCGTCTCAATTTCCGTCAGCTGGAAGAAACTCATACTATGGAGAATATCATTTTCAATGAGCTGAAGATACGAGGCTTCAATGTGGATGTGGGCGTTATCATTCTGAATAAAACCAATGAGAAGGGTCACGGAATTCGCAGGCAGTTGGAAATAGATTTTGTCTGCAACAAAGGCTCTAAGCGTTACTATATCCAGTCTGCCTATGCGATTCCTGATCAGGCAAAGATGGAACAAGAGCAGCGCTCCTTGATGCTGACTGGTGATTTCTTCAAGAAGATCATCATCACGAAAGATGCACCTGCACCGTATTACAATGATGATGGGGTGCTGGTTATGAGTGTCTATGATTTCCTGCTGAATGAGGGCAGTCTGGATAACTGATTGATGAGAAAACGGAAAATTATAGTTGGTAAAACAGAGTAGAATGCGGTTTCCCGGTAGGATTTGCATTTATGATAAAGAGAGGATATGCATGGAGGACTTAAATTTAAAACCTGTTCAGAAAGCAGCATTATCTTTGATTCAAAATGATCTAAGATTTTTATATACAGTTATAAAAAGAATTAATCCTAATGAATCAAATTATATTCCGTCACTTTTGCCATATATGGGTGTTATAATTGATGGAGCAGAAGAATGGGTAAAGGCTATTAATAATTCCAGTAAAGTGAAATTGGAGATACCGATTTTTTCTAAGTCAGAACAGAATTACTATGAAGAAATGAGAAATTCTATTAAAATGTGGCAGAATGAATATTCGGTTATTTATGAAGCTCTTAAAGAAGCGTATCGTGTAAGTGATGACTATTTTGGGAATGTTTGCAAACCAATTGCTAAAAAAATGAAGTTATATGATATTTTTGGCGTTGATAGAGCAAATGGAGTAATTTGTGGAAATACAATTTTATGCTATTATTATAGTCCGCTGTTTTCATATGGTCGGAATAATGGAGAATTTATCAAAGCAATGTCAGTTATTGGAGGTAAGTATATAAAACTTTTCGATGCAACAAAAGAGTATCCGGTCGATACTTCAATAAAGTATGATGTTCGTGATTATGGAGGATTTGTGAAATCGCCAGTAGGAAATGTATTTAGTGACAAATTTATATTGTTTTCTGTTTTATGTCAGATTAATTTTATCGTTTGCTGCATAGATTTTTGGGTGCGAGAAGAAATATCAACAAAGATGCGATTTGCATATTTACTTTATTATTCCTTGCTACATATTATTCCTCAAATAAACTCGAAATTGAAAGCGAATTTGGTTATTGATACGAAATGGGAATCCTGGCAATTTAGAAACACAATGGCACATTATAAACTGGGTGTTGCATTAAAAAAGGATGAATTGCTCTTTGAGGATAAATTATTTGGTTTGACACAAAAATATTTCAAATCAGATTACTTAACAGTTAAAAATGGAATTATGCAGGAGTTGGAGAGTCTCGCGTGTCAAATAGGAGATTATCTTCAACTTAAGGATGCAGTGATAAAAGTAAACCGATAAAAGCTGAGTAGCAAGAAACTTCAATTTCTACTACGTTTTTACTACGATTGACGGCCTCAACTTGCCCCGATTTGCCGCATTTTGCTTATTCTGTGACAAATTTAATAATCAACATGGACGTGATAAGGTCTGCAAATAGGGGCAAAACACGGCATATTTTTGCTTTACGAAAGGAGTTTTTTATATGATACGAGTGCTTTTCTGTTGCCACGGCAATATCTGCCGTTCAACCATGGCTCAATCCGTCTTCACCCACCTGGTGAATCAGCTTTGCCTGCAGAATCAATTCGAAATAAATTCTGCCGCTACCAGCCGCGAAGAAATCGGCAACCCACCCCATCACGGAACCGTAACCAAACTGAGACAGGTCGGAATACCGTTGGTTCCCCACCGCGCAGTCCAAATGACCAAAGCCGACTATCAATACTATGACTATCTCATCGGAATGGATACAGCCAACATCCGCAATATGAACCGCATTGCAGGCGGAGATCGGGATGGGAAGATCTATAAATTGCCGTCCTTTGCCGGCCTGAGTAAAGATATTGCGGATCCATGGTATACGGGTAATTTTGATGAAACATACAACGACGTATTGGAGGGCTGCGAGGCCTTTCTGGATTATTTGATGCGCTGCTGTAAAAAAGATCTTACCTGATGATGCGAAAAGTGTATAAAAGGTTAAAAAGAGAGAAATCAGAATGACAATGGAGAGCAACAGACATGAACGTATTAAACATCGAACATGTGAGTAAAACATTCGGCGAAAAGACAATTTTTGATGATGTTTCCTACGGCATTCACGAGGGAGACAAAATCGGTATTATCGGAATAAATGGAACCGGAAAGACAACTCTTTTGAAAATCATCGCAGGGCTTGAAGAACCGGATGAGGGACAGGTGATCCGCCAAAATGGCCTTCGGGTGACCTATCTGCCTCAGAATCCGGAGTTCCCGAAAGACGCAGCCGTTCTTTCCTATGTTATTGAAGGGAAAAGACAACAGGAATGGAATACGGAGAGCGAGGCGAAATCCGTTTTAAATAAACTTGATATTATAGATCATGATGCAAAGATCGATACTTTATCCGGCGGTCAGAGAAAACGTGTGGCGCTGGCCAGGACACTGATCAATCCGGCGGATGTGTTGATTTTGGATGAGCCCACGAATCATATCGACAACGAGATGGCTCTGTGGCTGGAGGATTATCTGAATAAATTCAAAGGTGTCATCATCATGGTTACCCATGACCGCTATTTTCTGGACCGCGTCACCAACAGGATTCTGGAAATCAGCCACGGAAAATTGTACAGTTATATAGCCAATTATTCCAAATTCCTTGAAATGAAGGCCCAGCGTGAGGAAATGGAGCTTGCCACAGAACGTAAACGTCAGAGCATTCTGCGGATGGAGATCGAATGGGCAAAACGTGGGTGCCGTGCCAGAACGACAAAGCAAAAAGCCAGACTGGAGCGTCTGGAAGCATTGAAAAACGGTGTCGCACCCACGAAAGATGCATCTGTAGAACTGGAATCCATCGGTACCCGCATGGGAAAAAAGACCATTGAACTTCATCATATCAGTAAAAGTTATGGCGATAATGTTATCATTCGAGATTTTGACTATATTGTGCTGAAAAACCAGAGATTGGGCATTATCGGGCCAAATGGATGTGGAAAATCCACCCTGATGAAGCTGATCACCGGCATAATTGAACCGGATGAAGGTGAGATTGAAATCGGAGATACCATCCGCATCGGATATTTTGCCCAGGAAGCAGAGGATATGGATACGAATCAGCGTGCGATCGACTATATCCGTGATATTGCGGAATATGTACCCACGAAAGATGGCCGTATTACAGCTTCTCAGATGCTGGAACGTTTTCTCTTTGACGGAAATCTTCAGTATACGCCTATCAGCAAACTCTCCGGTGGGGAAAAAAGGCGGTTATATCTCTGTAAAGTTTTAATGGAAGCGCCAAATGTACTAATCATGGATGAACCAACCAATGACCTGGACATTCCCACGCTTACTATTCTGGAGGACTATCTGGATTCCTTCAACGGGATTGTAATTGCTGTTTCCCATGACAGGTATTTTCTGGACAACCTGGTGGACCGTATTTTTGCATTTGAGGGAAATGGGTATTTGCAGCAGTATGAAGGCGGCTATACCGATTATCTTGAAACAAAGCTTGGCAGAAATGTCGGTCAAAATGCGTCACCGGGCAGTTCGGCAAAAAATGCAATGGTAAATCAAACTGGCAGCTTGGCGGGAAATACTGCAAAAAAATCAGATAAAGACGGGGAAAAGAAAAAGGATACCGGAAAGGACTGGAAAAAGAATCAAAATCAACCGGTAAAACTGAAATTTACTTATAAAGAACAAAAAGAATTTGAGACCATCGATGATGACATAGCCCTTTTGGAAGAAGAAATTGAAAATCTGGATAGAGAAATGGTGATCAATGCGACCAATTCTGCAAAATTGATGGAACTGACAACTCGAAAAGAAGCAGCAGAGACAGAACTGGAAAAGAAAATGGATCGTTGGGTATACCTGAATGATCTGGCAGAAAAAATTGAAGCTCAGAATTCATAGCGTGTGATGCAAAATATCTCTGCCCGGAGAGCACGAATTTAGGTGCGTCCTCCGGGCACGAGAAAATGAAGCAAGAGTGTTTTTTGATGTGACCAATAGGTGCAGTTTGTGGTCTTATCTCCAATTTTATACTGCATATTTGCCGAGAGAGGCATAGGATACCCAATCAGCGCTCTCTCGGAACTACTTTTCGTGCCAGATAAATAAACGGTGTATCCAGCAGTGAAGTGACAATAAAGATCACATAGCTGGAAATGCAGATAGCAACCAGCGTACCCATATCATACATCCCCATAAACGCCCCAAAGGTGTACAGTACCGTATTCAGTAACTGCGAGAGCAGAGTGGAACCGTTATTTCTCAGCCAGAGAAAGCGTGTGGAATCGCCAAACCGCTTTGTGGTGAAGTTCCACCATTTGTGATAAGCCCATACGTCAAAACGCTGGCAGATGGCATAGACCAGAAGGCTGGCAATCATAAGGCGCGGCGTGTTGGTGAAAATTTGCCGTATATGAGGTTGTGCCCAGTCGTTGACAGAAGGTGCGTAGAGCAGCCAGGACTGAGACAGTATGATAAAGACAACGGAAGTGAAGATTCCGATGGTGACCGCCTTGTTGGCGGCTTTTTTATCAAACATCTCGCTCAGAATATCCGTTACGAGAAATGTGGATGCAAACAGAATATTTCCCAGTGTCTGCTCCATTCCGAAAGCATTTACAAGAATCAATACTTCTATGTTTGCAGTGATCGTTGCAATCACAGTCCAGACATATAGCCCGGCTTTGCCGAGAAAATAGTAAGATGCCAGGACCATGCTGTAAGTAAAGAAAAGGCACAGAATCAGTAATATTTCGTTGGTCATTGTTTTTCTCCTCCTACACCGAAATCAGTATTGTTCAGCAGAATATCGACCCGGGGATCATCTTTATACCGGGGATATAGTTCTTCTGTAAAAGCCCGGATGACTTCTGGATCCGGCTTTATTTTTGTGGAATTATCTACCATAATATTGACGCAGACCCGTTCAAAATACTTTAGGCCTGTTTCAATATCGTATTGCATCGATTCAACAGTTTGTCCGGACACACCAAAGAGCAGACAGACTTCATCACAGTAAGCAGCAATATCTTCCGGTGAGGCACCGGGCATTCCCTTGCGATAGATCGTTTCCCGGAAATTCTCATCAAAAGTTTCCACACCGATCTTTAATTTGACCGATACGCCGATGCGGGCAAATGTTTCTCGCAAAGTGGCAATTTCTTCCCGGTGCATCCAGTGAGTCTCAAAGTGGATTTCATCGATCTGTTTATTGCGGCAGACATTCAGGATGTCGTTCATGGTTCGATGATCCAGGTCGCAGAAACTGCCGGAGTTGATGACTTCCAGTTTGTGATAAAGACCGGTCACTTTTCGAATTTCTTCGATATTCAGTTTATAGTTTGCTTCTTCATCCCTTGAAAAATCCAGATGATAGTCGCAGAAAGTGCAGCGGCGCCATTTGCAGCCGTTTCCCCGGAGCATCAGGATTTCCCTTGGGTTTTTTTCAGTAATGATGCTGTAACGGATTGGATTTTCAGCCATAATAATGAACCTCTCCTTTATGTAAAACAACAAAAAAGACGCCCCAGGGCGTCCGTAAAACGCAGCAGTTGATGTACTGCCGCAGATCCCTAGTTTTGTTTATAGACAGGATGGTCACGAACTGTCTTATTTATTTTCATCGCAGTGAATTATAGCAGAAGTATTTGTATGATGCAAGACCTAATTTTACAACCTTTGTAGATTACGTGATGTATTGGGATAAGGGGGAATCTGCCTTTAACACGGATGAAAGCATTTTTCTTCATTAACTTCAGCCAGAATGATATCTTCGCCTACCTGCTGGATGCAGTTCCATGGTATAACACACTCGGTTTCTCTGCCGAACAGTCCGCAGATGCGGCCTGGACCTGGTACGATCAGGGCAGTCAGGCATCCGGACTTGCAGTCAAATTCCACATCCACCGGACAGCCAAGAGATTTACAGGTGCACACATTGATCACTTCTTTTTGCTTTAACTCACAGAGGCGCATAGAATCACCGATTTTTTCCTTTTAATTAAAATATGTTCCTTTAGGTAAATTGACACTTGTTCGGATTTATATTATACTTTTTTTAACGAGTTTTTTACATAGAATCCTTCAGAGAGGAGTAAAAAAGCTATGAAATGTCCGTTTTGTAATCATGATAACACACGAGTGGTGGATTCCCGTCCGGTCGATGACAACACTGCCATTCGCCGCAGAAGAATGTGCGATGAGTGCGGAAAACGTTTTACTTCCTACGAAAAGGTGGAGACGATCCCGCTGATTGTTATTAAGAAAGACATGAATCGTGAGCAGTATGACCGTTCAAAACTCGAGGGCGGTGTCCTGCGGGCGTGCCACAAACGACCTATTTCAGCCGGTCAGATCGAAAAAATGGTGGATGCCATCGAGCAGGAAATTTATAATCGGGGCGATCGTGAAGTGCCCAGCCAGAAAATCGGTGAGATGGTTATGGATCGTCTGAAAGATATCGATGCAGTTGCATATGTTCGTTTTGCGTCTGTATATCGCGAATTTAAGGATGTTAATACCTTTATGGACGAACTGAAGAAAATGTTGAATTGACATGCAGTTATAGTAGAGCTGTCCCGCTTTTGTATGGGATTTTAAACAACGGGAACCGGGAAAATGCAGGAGAGACTCTTGCATTTTCTTTCTGTATTCGGTAAAATATTAGCGACAATTCAATAGTGAGAGGTTATCGAAAAGGAGAAAATATGAAAAGAGTACAGTTTGTAAAAACGCTGCTCCTGGTCGTAGGTGTGACGTTTGCTCTTGCACTGGGCGGGTGCTCAGGTGAGAAGGAAGACAGTCAGAGCTCCGAGGAAGGTAACGTTTCTCAGAAAGCAGGAGAACCGGAAGAAGGCGGTTCGATTGTTGTAGGAATCCCTCAGGATATTGAGGACAGTCTTGACCCACACGCGGCAGTTGCGGCAGGAACCGAAGAGATTCTGTTTAATATTTACGAAGGCTTATTAAAGTACGATGAAAACGGTAATTTGATCGACGCGGTAGCCAGTGCGCACACAGCTTCAGATGATGGAAAGACTTATACCTTTACCCTGCGGGACGGTGTGAAGTTCCATGATGGCAGCACGGTTACTCTGGATGATGTAATATATTCAATCGAGCGGAGTGCTGATGTTGGAGTTTCCACATCAGCATTTTTAAATGTTGCCGAAATCAACAAGCTGGATGATAAGACGATAGAGGTCGTTCTGGCAGAACCGGATACAGAGTTTTTGTGCTATATGACTACGGCTATTATTCCGGCCAGCAACGAAGACCCGGCAAAAAATGCTATCGGAACCGGCCCGTACAAGTTTGTTTCCCGTTCACCGCAGGAGAATATTATTCTTGAAAAAAATGAAGAATATTGGGGTGAGCCGGCGCATCTGGATCAGGTTACACTGAAAATTGTATCGGATGCCAATGCGATTGTGACAAACCTGAAAAGCGGTGCGATTGATATGTATTGCCGTCTGACAACGGTACAGGCTGCAGAGGTGGAGAGTGTCTGTGATATTTATGAGGGAACCATGAATCTGGTGCAGGCAATGTATCTGAACAATGCAGTAGAACCGCTGAATGATGTTCGTGTTCGTCAGGCTCTTGCTTATGCGATCAATGAACAGGAAGTTTTGGATCTGACCAGTGACGGAAAAGGTACGATTATCGGAACCAGCATGATCCCGGCTTTTGAGAAATACTATCTTCCGGAATTGGCTGACGCTTATCCTCAGGATGTGGAAAAGGCAAAAGAGCTGCTGGCAGAGGCCGGATATCCGGATGGTTTTGACCTGACGATCACGGTTCCTTCCAATTATCAGCCGCACATCGATACGGCTCAGGTACTGGTAGAGCAGTTGAAACAGGCAGGTGTAAATGCTGAAATTCAGCTGATAGAGTGGGACAGCTGGCTGTCGGATGTATATTCTGATCGGAATTATCAGGCAACGGTTGTTGGTGTAGATGCTTCTGTATTAACACCGAAAGCACTTCTGGAGCGTTTTAACAGTGCAGCAGGAAATAACTTTGTTAACTATCAGAATGATGAGTATGATGAGCTTTTTGCAAAGGCGACATCAACTACAAATGATGAAGAGGTAACAGAGAGCTATCTTGAATTGGAACGATTGCTGTCAGAAGATTGTGCAAATGTTTATATTCAGGATATGGCGAATCTTGTTGCATTGAATAAGGATTTCGGTGGATATGAGTTTTATCCGATTTATGTTATGGATTTAAGTAAACTTTATAAGAAATAGGATTATTTTTGGGAAACACCCTTCGGGCATACCATTATGTCAAATAGCGTGACATGATCAGGGAAACACTCTGATGCCAATAATATGGAGAGGAGGAAAGACATTATGAAATATATTATTAAAAAAATAGGTACTCTCATATTGACATTGTTCATCATTTCATTTCTGTCTTTCCTGGCTTTCCAGATTATACCCGGAGATGCGGCCCTCTCCCGACTGGGAACAGATGCCACGCCGGAACAGGTGGAGGCTTTGCGGGAGGAAATGGGACTGAATGCACCGATGCTCGTGCGATATGGAAACTGGCTGAAGGATTTTGTGTCCGGAGATTTCGGAACTTCCTACAGCTACAATATGCCGGTATCTGAGATGCTGGCAGGAAAACTACCTATTACATTGGTTTTGACTGCCCTATCCTTTCTTCTGATTCTTGCCATCTCCATACCGCTCGGCTTATTCACCGGATCCAGAGAGGGAAGCAGGCTTGACCGGGCTACCATGATGGCAAATCAGGTGCTGATGTCGATTCCTGGATTTTTCCTGGGAATCCTGATCACTGCTGTGTTGGGTCTGGGCATGAAACTGTTTATTCCGGGTGCTTATGTTTCGTATCGGGAAGATTTCGGCGGATTTCTCTATTATTTGATTTTTCCGGCCATAGCAATTGCGCTGCCCAAATGTGCCATGGGAGTGAAAATGCTTCGGAGTTCCGTGATCGGACAGCTCCACATGGATTATGTACGCACTGCTTACAGCAAAGGAAATTCACAGCACAGGGTTATGTATCATCATATCCTGAAAAATGCCATGATTCCGGTCCTGACCTTCTGGGCGCTGACTATTTCGGATATTGTGGCCAACAGTATTATTATAGAACAGGTATTTACGATTCCGGGACTTGGCAGTATGCTGATCCAATCGATTTCAAACCGCGATTACCCTGTTGTGCAGGCGATCATCGTTATGGTAGCGGGACTGGTGGTTGTGATCAATTTCCTGGTGGATCTTTTGTATACCAAAATCGATCCACGTGTAACGATTGAGTAGAAAAACGGAAATAACAATTGCCAACCATGTATTTCGCAAAACAGAAATGCGAAACAGGATCTGCAGAATAAAATGAGAAAAAGATTCGAAACAAAAATTGCAGCAGAACAGTCTGACAGAGAAGGAAACAAATTCATGAAAAAAAAGAGAAAGAACTACAATATAATCATTGGAGGCACCATCGCGGCAGCGATGGCTCTTTTTGTGCTCGTGGGACTGTTTTATACACCATATGATCCGGATGCAATGAATGGATCTGCAAAATTTGCTGCGCCGTCTCTGCAGCATTTTTTTGGCTGCGATCAGTTTGGCCGGGACATTTTCAGCCGTGTGCTTAAAGGCAGCGGAACCACCTTTTTGGTGGCTGTCAGTACCGTGATCCTCGGCGCCGGAACCGGAACGGTGATCGGTGTTTTGACCGGCTATATCGGCGGATGGTTTGATGAAATCCTTATGAGAATCAATGATGTTATTGTATCATTTCCCAGTATTTTGCTTGCATTGGTTTTCATAAGTATTTTAAGCCCCGGCAAGTACAACGTGATTCTTGCTCTTGGGATCATCTTTATTCCCAGCTTTGCCCGTCTGGTGCGAAGCGAATATATCAAAAACAAAAATCTGGATTATGTGGCCAGTGCCCGTCTCATGGGTGTCGGGAAATTTCGGATTATGTTTGTGCACATTCTGCCGAATGCTCTGCCAACGCTGCTGGCCTCGGTTGCCATCGGTTTTAACAATGCAGTTTTGGCAGAGGCCGGTATGAGTTATCTTGGAATCGGTGTTCAGCCGCCGGATGCCAGCCTGGGAAGAATGCTTTCCGAATCCCAGACCTATCTGGGCAACGCTCCCTGGTGTGTGATTTTTCCGGGCCTTGCCGTGATTCTGATGGTTCTCGGAGTGGGACTTTTAAGTGACGGTCTGCAGAAACGGGGCTGACATAATAGGAAAGATCCCATGAAAATATAAGAACAAAGGTGTTCTTGAAGGCAACTATGCACCAGTGAAGAATGTATGGTCTGCATTTTTGCGAATTGGTATTGAAAAACGAGGAAAAAAATATGTTAGACATTAATCATCTGAACATACAATTTCATGATACAGAACCGGTGACAAATGCAGTCACCGATTTTTCGCTGCAGATGAAACCCGGTGAGATTGTGGGAATTGTGGGCGAGTCCGGCTCCGGCAAAACCATGACGGCGCTTTCTATGATGGGGCTTCTGAACCGGTATGCCAAAACCAGCGGTGAAATCTGGTTCCAGGGAAAAAATCTGTTGGAATTAAATAATCAGGAACTGCAGAGAATAAGAGGAAAAGATATCGGTATGATTTTCCAGGAGCCCATGACTTCCTTAAACCCTGTTTTGCGTATTGGTGAACAGGTAGAGGAGGGCCTTCGACTGCATCAGGAACTGACGAAAGAAGAATACCGGTCTCAGGCGTTAAAAATGCTTCAGGCAGCCGAACTGCCGAACCCGGAGGAGGTCTACGGAAAATATCCCCATGAGTTGTCCGGAGGTATGCGGCAGCGTGTGATGATTGCCTCGGCGTTGATCTGTGATCCGGCGCTTTTGATCGCAGATGAACCGACGACCGCATTGGATGTGACCATTCAGAGGCAGATTATTCAGCTCTTAAAATGGATCAACCAGAAAAAGGGAACGGCTATTATGTTTATTTCCCATAATCTTGGGGTGGTGCAGGAACTTTGTGATCGTGTTGTGGTTATGTATAAGGGGAAAATCGTGGAGCAAGGCTATATTGATGATGTTTTTTATCATCCGCAGGATGATTACACGAAACGTCTGCTGGATGCCATTCCAACCAGAACGCATTCTCTGCGCAGGCGGAAACAACCTGCGGATATATGAAGATACGATGAGGGCGGCATACCATGATGCCGGAAAGCGCGGCGAATTAAGGAAATACCCTGCGGGTATACCATAATGCCGGAAAGCGCGGCGAATTAAGGAAATACCCTGCGGGTATACCATAATGCCGAAAAGCACGGCGAATTAAGGAAATGCCTGTCAAACGGAGGAAATAGTTTGGGTACAATATTGGAATTGAGACATGTCAACAGCTGGTACAAAATAAAATCAAAAAATCCCTTCCAATCCAACGCAACCAGGAAAAAACAAGTATTGAAAGATATCAGTTTTTCCATACAGGAAGGTGAAATCCTCGGCCTGGTGGGCGAGAGTGGCTGCGGAAAATCCACATTGGCCAAAACGATCCTGGGTTTTATTAAAGATGTGGATGGGACGATCGTGCGCGGGACCGATCAAATGCAGATGATTTTTCAGGATCCCTATGGTTCCCTGAACCCAAGCAAGACCATCGGATGGATTCTGGAGGAACCGCTGCGCATGCAGGGAAAAACTGACCGGGAAATGCGCCGCGAAAAAGTTGAAAAAATGCTTAAAAAAGTCGGATTGGAACCTTCCTATTATAATCGGTATCCCAGAGAACTGAGCGGCGGTCAGAGACAGCGTGTCAGCATTGCCATTGCATTGATCCAGGGAAGCAAACTGATCCTGGCGGATGAACCGGTATCCGCCCTTGATGTGACCATTCAAAAACAGATTATGGAACTGATGCTGTCCCTCCAGGAAGAGCTGGGTCTCACCTATCTGTTTATTTCTCATGACCTGAATGTGATTTATCAGATGTGCGACCGCGTCATGGTCATGAAAAACGGGCGTATCGTGGAGATCGGAGATGTGGAGCAGGTTTACACCAAACCAAAGTCAGATTACACAAAAAAATTATTGGAAGCATCCTGCTAATATGCTATAATGTACAGGTAGATAAGAAGCAGTGCCGATTTTTGACGGGCACTGGCGGATTCGACAAAATATACTATCTGAGGTGCATATGAAAAGAGTACTTTTAAAATTAAGCGGTGAAGCCCTTGCCGGCGATAAGAAGACCGGTTTTGATGAACCGACGGTCGTAAAAGTGGCGAAGCAGGTAAAAGAGCTGGTTGATCAGGGCATGGAAATCGGTATCGTGATCGGCGGCGGCAATTTCTGGAGAGGACGAAGCAGTGAAAATATTGACCGTACAAAAGCGGATCAGATCGGCATGCTGGCCACCATTATGAATTGTATCTATGTTTCTGAGATTTTCAGAAGTGAAGGCATGATGACCTCTGTTTTGACTCCGTTTGAATGCGGTTCCTTTACGAAACTTTATTCAAAAGATCGTGCAAATAAGTATTTTGCACATGGTATGGTAGTATTTTTCGCAGGAGGAACAGGACATCCGTATTTTTCCACCGATACTGCTACGGTACTTCGGGCCATTGAGATTGAAGCTGAGACGATACTTCTGGCAAAATCCATCGACGGTGTGTATGACAGTGACCCGGCTGCCAATTCGGAGGCGAAAAAATACAGTGAAGTAAGCATTGATGAAGTAATCGAGAAAAATCTGAAAGTTGTGGATATGACCGCATCCATTCTTTGCAGAGACAACAGAATGCCGATGCTGGTTTTCGGACTGAATGAGGAAAACAGCATTGTCAATGCGGCAAAAGGACAAATAAACGGTACCGTTGTGACCGTATAATGAGCAGGAGGATATAGGAATGGATGCAAAAATTCAGGTATATGATGACAAAATGACAAAAACAATGAAGAATCTGGAGGCAGAGTTTCTGACCATCCGTGCCGGCCGTGCCAACCCCCACGTTCTGGACAAGATCACCGTAGACTATTACGGAACACAGACCAACATCCAGCAGGTGGCAAATGTTACAGTGCCGGAAGCACGCATGATTCAAATACAGCCCTGGGAATCTTCCCTGATCAAAAAGATTGAGAAGGCAATCCTTCAGTCGGACATAGGAATCAATCCGAACAATGACGGTAAAGTGATCCGCCTGATTTTCCCGGAACTGACCGAGGAACGCAGAAAAGATCTGGCAAAAGATGTCAAGAAAAAAGGTGAGGCTGCCAAAGTAGCAGTTCGAAATATCCGCCGTGATGCAAACGATGCATTGAAGAAACTGGGCAAAAGTTCAGATGTTTCCGAGGATGAAGTAAAGGATCTGGAAGAAAAAGTTCAGAAGATGACAGACAGCTATATCAAAAAGATTGACAAAGCTGTTGAAGAAAAATCCAAAGAGATTATGACCGTTTAAGATTACTTGTGAGGGCTGTTGTAGGTAGTGGTATTGTCTCGGGTTATATATTGTGTCGTAGGGCAGGGGGTCTCCCTGACAGTTATCGCAGAATATATGATCCGGGGGCCGCATTCTATGGCAGCCCTGTTTGCGCAGCAAAGGATGAGGGGGACGCAGACAGCCGGATTCAGGTAACCGGCTGTTTCTGCCATGGCTTTATTTGATTTTTGAATACGAAATAGATGGATAATTCCTTACTGGCTGTAAGGGCTATTAACCATAAATATATTGTAGTAGGAAAGGAAGAGCCTTTATGAAAGTACCGGAACGTGTGCCGCAGCACATAGCGATCATTCTGGACGGAAACGGCCGATGGGCCAAAAGCAAGGGCATGCCGCGCCATTACGGCCATGTGAAAGGCTGTCAGAATCTGGAAAGAATATGTGATATTGTAAAAGATATCGGCGTAAAATATCTGACCGTATATGCTTTTTCTACGGAAAACTGGAAACGTTCAAAAGAAGAAGTGGACGGTCTGATGGATATTTTCCGGAGCTATTTGAAAAAATGTATGAAGAGTGCCAAAAAAAACAATATGCGTATCCGGGTGATCGGTGATCCTTCGGCGTTTCCGGAGGATCTGCAGAAAAGCATTGCGGAACTGGAGGAATATTCCAGCCGGTTTGATTCGATTTACTTCAATATTGCACTGAATTATGGCAGCCGTGATGAGATTGCACGTGCCGTGCGCCGCATGGGCGTAGATGTGAAAAACGGCGTGCTCGACCCGACACAGATTACGGAAAATACCATTTCCGACTATCTGGATACGGCAGGAATCCCGGATCCGGATCTTATGATCCGTACCAGCGGAGAACAGCGCTTGTCCAATTTCCTCATGTGGCAGCTGGCCTATACGGAGTTCTACTTTACCGATGTGCCATGGCCGGACTTCCACAAAAAGGAATTAATTCAGGCTATAGAGAAATATAATGCAAGAGACAGACGATACGGCGCTGTGAAGGAGGAGTGACATTATGTTTAAGACACGTTTGCTGAGCGGGATTGTACTGGTGCTGGTGGCTTTGATCACGATCATCAGCGGAGGTCCAATCCTTTTTATGACGCTTTTGTGTGTTTCCCTGATCGGTATGCAGGAACTGTACCGCGTCATGGGTGTTCGTGGAGAAAAATTTAATCTGCTTCAGGCTGCCGGTTACGCGGGCATTATTCTTTATTATGGATTGGTTTATTTCGGTTTGGCACAGTACGGAGAACTGGCGCTGATCGGCGGCCTGATTCTGATTCTGTTTGTTTATGTATTTACATATCCGAAGTATCAGGCCAATCAGATTATGGCAGCTTTCTTCGGTATTGTATACGTGGGTGTGATGCTCGCCTATATTTATCAGACCCGCATGCTGGAAGCGGATGGAAAATTTCTGGTCTGGCTGGTATTTATCTGTTCCTGGGGGTGCGATACTTGTGCATACTGTGTCGGTGTGCTCATCGGAAAGCACAAAATGGCACCTGTCCTCAGCCCGAAAAAATCCGTGGAAGGAGCTGTCGGTGGTGTTGTAGGAGCTGCACTCATCGGAGTCATTTATGCGGCTGTTCTGAACCGGAATATGGTCATGTACGGTATTATCAGTGCGGTTGGTGCTCTGGTATCGATGGTTGGCGATCTGGCAGCTTCTGCTATCAAGCGTAATATGGGTATTAAAGATTACGGTACCCTGATTCCGGGTCATGGAGGTATTCTCGATCGCTTTGACAGTGTGATTATCACGGCACCTATTATTTATTATTTGTCGCTTTTTTTATTAGGCTGATCTTGAGACGGGCGTGAGAGATTGAAATCTAAGCCTGGAAGTCTTATAATATGTGGTAATTTGCACGAAGCAGGGAGAAAAATCATATGAAAAAAATAGCTATTTTAGGATCGACCGGTTCCATCGGAACCCAGACCCTGGAAGTTGTGCGAGCCAATGGTGATATACAGGTACTGGCTTTAAGTGCAGGGCGGAACATTCGTGTTCTGGAGGAACAGATCCGGGAGTTCTCGCCGAGGCTGGCAGCTGTCTGGGATAAAGACGCGGCTATGGAACTGGCCGTAAAAGTTGCGGACACGGACACAAAGGTCATCTCCGGCATGGAAGGACTGATGGAACTGGCCCGAATGGAGGAAGTGGAGATACTGGTTACGGCCATAGTAGGTATGATCGGTATCCGTCCCACTATGGAGGCCATCAAAGCAGGCAAGGATATTGCACTGGCGAACAAAGAAACACTTGTCACCGCAGGCCATCTGATCATGAAAATGGCGAAGGAATACGGAGTGAAAATCCTTCCGGTTGACAGTGAACACAGCGCTATTTTTCAATGTGTCCATCAGGAAGAGCGAAAAGGAATTGAAAAACTTCTGATTACAGCTTCCGGCGGACCATTTCGCGGTATGAAAACGAAAGATCTGGAAAAAGTAACCGTAGAAGATGCGCTGAAACATCCAAACTGGGCCATGGGGCAGAAAATTACGATCGATTCTGCCACACTGGTAAACAAGGGACTTGAAGTCATGGAAGCAAAATGGCTTTTTGGTATGGATATCGATCACATTCAGGTGGTTGTGCAGCCAAAGAGTATCATTCATTCCATGGTTGAGTTTAAAGACGGAGCAGTCATGGCACAGCTTGGAACTCCGGACATGAAACTTCCCATTCAGTATGCGCTGTACTATCCGCAGCGCCGTTATCTGAAAGGGGACCGTCTGGATTTTACGACTCTGACGCAGATTACCTTTGAAACTCCGGATATGGAGACTTTTTTGGGTCTGCCCATGGCGCTGGAAGCCGGGCGTATCGGCGGAAGTATGCCGACGGTCTACAATGCGGCCAACGAGCTGGCGGTAGCCCTTTTCCTCCGGAAAAAGATAGGATTCCTTGATATTTACAGGATCATCCGGGACGCGATGGATGCCCATGCGGTCATCTGCGAACCTTTACTGGAGGAAATATTGGAGACGGAACAGAAGACTTATGAACGAATAAATGCAAGGTGGTAAAATGAAAATAATTATTGCGCTTCTCATATTCAGCGCCATTATCCTGTTCCATGAACTGGGACATTTTTTGCTGGCAAAGATGAATGGAATTGTGGTTACGGAATTTTCTCTCGGTATGGGACCGAGGCTTCTGAGTTTTGAAAAAGGGGGAACCAGATATTCCTGGAAACTGCTGCCTTTTGGCGGTTCCTGCATGATGCTGGGCGAAGACGGAAGCGAGGATACGGAAGGCGCTTTTAATACGAAAAGACCGGATCAGAGGATCGCGGTTATCGCAGCAGGACCGATTTTCAACTTTATTCTTGCTTTTGCAGCTTCAGTTGTGATCATCAGTGTCGTGGGCTATGATCCGGCTGAAATTTTGCAGGTGGAAGAGGAAAGTCCGGCAGCAGAGGCGGGACTTGAAGTCGGTGATCAGATCATCCGTTTTCAGGGGAAAAATGTGGATATTTCCCGGGATGTATCAACGTACATGAATCTGACAGGCGTTGCACCGGGAGAAGAAGTGCAGATGACTGTGCTGCGAGACGGAAAAAAAGAAGAACTCTCTTTCACACCGGCTACTTATGAACGGTATATTCTCGGGTTTACCGGTGTGTATGACCAGGATCGTGTTCAGATTACCAATCTGGTGGAAAACTATCCCATGAGCCAGAGCAAAGTCTGCGAAGGAGACTATCTGACCAGCATCAATGGCTACTATTTTAAATCCTATGAAGACTGGAGCAATTATCTGGCGGAGCATCCGATGACAGAGGAGCCGGTTACGATCACTTATGAGAGAGATGGACTTGGCTATGAGGAAACGCTCATACCGAAAGCGACCACAAGCATGACGATGGGATTTGGCTACAATGTGGGGCGTGTGAAGACTACTGCAATGGGTGTTCTTAAGTATAGTTTTATTGAAATTAAATACTGGATCAAAACGACTCTGCAGAGTCTGAAACTTCTGATAACAGGACAATTCGGTCTGAAAGATATGTCGGGGCCGGTAGGTGTGGTGGACATTATTGGAGATACGTATGAGCAGGCAAAATCAGAAGGAATTCTCATGGTAGTCCTGAATATGTTGAATCTGGTGGTGCTGCTCTCTGCAAACCTGGGTGTGATGAATCTGCTGCCCATTCCTGCTCTGGATGGCGGCAGACTGGTATTTCTGATCATCGAAGCGGTGCGTGGCAAAGCCATTGACCGGGAAAAAGAAGGAATGGTGCATTTTGTGGGTCTTATGCTGCTGATGCTTCTGATGATCGTCGTTATGTTTAATGATATTCAGAAATTGTTCTGAGAATAAGGACGCCCGCATAGACATTAGGTAAAGCGCATTTTGAGGTGGACAGTATGTATGCACCTTTTCGAATGACACAGAATGAGCGGGTGGACCGGGGACTTTTGCAGGTAAATGTATTGGCAAATATACGGAACCGACCCATTGAGAATGCCAGGATCAGCATCTCTTATACGGGAGAGCCGGGGCGTGTTATTGAAGAACTGGTAACCAATAATGCGGGGCAGTCGCCGACCATCGAATTGCCGACACCTCCCATTGAGTACAGTATGGCACCATCCGAGTACCAGCCTTATTCAGAATATACGATACGAGTAACAGCAGAAGGATTTGCTCCTGTGGATATCACCGGAACAGAACTTTTGCCGGAAGTAAAAGCGGTCCAGCCTGTCGTGATGGATCCTCTGGAGCCGGAAGAACAGTTCGAAGACATTGTGATTCCGGCCCATACGCTGTTTGGCGAGTATCCGCCAAAAATCCCGGAGGATGAGATCAAACCTACCAACCAGTCCGGGGAGATTGTGCTGAGCCGTGTGGTAATCCCGGAATATATTGTGGTACATGATGGAACGCCCGGCGACAGTACCGCTCGGAATTATTGGGTGAGGTACCGGGACTATATTAAAAACGTGGCTTCCAGTGAGATTTATGCCACCTGGCCGGAGTCGACCATCCGGGCCAACGTGCTGGCAATTATGTCTTTTACACTGAATCGCGTTTATACGGAGTGGTATCGCAACAAAGGCTATGATTTTACCATAACATCTTCTACTGCATATGACCACAAATGGATGCATGGAAGAAATGTATATGACAGTATTGACGAGGCGGTGGATGAGGTGTTTGATAACTACCTGTCGCGGCCGAATGTACGTCAGCCGATTTTGACGCAGTATTGTGACGGAGAACGAGTGACTTGTCCGAACTGGATGAGCCAGTGGGGAAGTAAGTTTCTGGGAGACCAGAACTATGCACCGATCGAGATTATTCGATATTATTACGGGGAAGATATGTATATCAATACAGCGGAAGAAATATCCGGAGTACCAGCCTCCTGGCCCGGGTACAGCCTGGATATCGGCAGCAGCGGATTAAAGGTACGGCAGATACAGGAACAGCTTAACACCATTCGAGGCGCGTATCCGGCTATTCCGGAGATTCCGGTCACTGATGGGATCTATGGGGAATACACTCAGGAGGCAGTACGGGTATTCCAGTCCGTGTTCGGTCTTCCGGTATCCGGAATTGTGGATTATCGTACCTGGTATAAAATACAGGAAATATATGTAGCCGTTTCAAGAATTGCAGAGTTGAACTAAAAAAGAATCCAACATATCGGAAAATTTCCATATGTTGGATTCTTTTTTCTGTAAAGCAGGATTCCTCTGATCGCCCAACGGGCGGATCACTTCCTGCTTAGTAATAGCATACGACAGGGCAGCCCTTTTCGATCATTTCAAACAGTTCACCGGCTTTGCTGTGGGGCATGTTGATACAGCCGTGAGAACCGCTGTACATATAAATGCTTCCTCCGAAAGAACCGCGCCAGGCAGCATCGTGCATGCCGATACCGCCGTTGAACGGCATCCAGTAATCCACCGGACATTCGTACTCATATCTTGTCTCGGTGCGCTGTTCTGTCTGGTATTCAATTTTTGTGGTCGGAGGCGTACCCGGAGTGATCACATTTCCGTTTTCGTCCAGAACCGGGTCGGTGCCGGGAACGGTTACTTCCACCGGAACCTGTACTTCCACGGTTTCCTGAATCTGCTGTCCCCGCAGTACACGGTCGCGCTGTTTATAATCCAGGCTGTATACACCTTCCGGAGTCCGGCGGCTGGCGTTTGTGTAAGTACCGCTGACGATATCTGTCTCCAGTACGACGGTACCGCCCTGATAATACCAGAGGTGCTGGGCTGACAGATCGATTTCCACATAAGTGTCACCCAGAGGGCCGGAGCCGGAAAAACGGCGGGAACTGTAAATCGGCTCACGTGATGTGGTTGTATTACTCATAATTTCGGAGGTCAGCTGTTTTGTCTCTTCCTCTGTATTCACTGCCCAGGAACCGGATATATAACTGGGTATGGTTACCTGACGGGGATTGCCTGAATTGCTGCTGGTAAAGGTAACGTTGCTGCCGTTACAGGCATCAACGGCGGCGCTTAATTCCTGTACATATGCAGCAATTTTTTCATTGAATACCGCTTCATCGCGATAGTAGCGGCCGGTTTCGTCTGTGGACATCCAGCTGAGAAGTACATCTTTGTCAATGACTTTTGTGGTGCCATCCGGCATATTGTGCGTAATCGTGAAGTTTGTCTGTTCATTCAGTGTCTTAGCATTGTCATTTAGCACGGCATCCGTTTTTGTGACTGTCGGCATGATGTAGGCATCTGCCTCTTCCACCGATAAGGTTTTCTCTGTGTTGTCGATGGCTGCGGTGAGCGCATCAAACAGGACGGTCTCGTCGATCGTGTTTCCGTCAACATGTTCCGTTACCACGTACTGACCTTCTTCGTAAGCCAATGTGGAATCCACCGGCGCGATCTGGTTTTCTTTTGCCATGAATGACCAGGAATTCATGATGGATCTCAATTTTTCCTTATCGTAAGTGATCGCCACTGAGGTCTGATGTTCCCCTTGTTTGCTTGTGAGATAGCTTTTACCCCACTGCCACCATATCTGCTCATCAAAAATTTTCTGTATGGAACCGTCAGATACATAGCAGTAGTCAATATCAGCGGCCTGAATGTTCTCGGTCTGCCCGTCCTTTGAAGTGACAGAGATGCTGTATGTTTTAGTACTGTCTGAAAATATGGTTTCCACATCCCGTACAGTCTTGCCGCTTACATCCATGCCATTGATGGATGTGCCCTTGAAAAATTCATCTTTATGCCGATAACCGTAATAGAGATATACACCAATGGCAACAGCTATAATACAGAGCAGCACCAGCAGTAGTGCAAGGAGAAGGGTTTTCTTTTTTCCAAGACCTTTTCCGCTTTTTGAGGATTCTGGTTTTGTTGGATTCTTTTTTTGACGTTTTCCCAAATTACCGATCTTGTTTTTTCCGGTTCTGGGAGTTTTGATTTTTGACTTCGTTTCGCTCATCTTGATCCCTTATTTTCTTAAGTGTTATTTCAACTGCATACAATTAGTAATTATATCATATTAGACTTCAAAAAAGTAAAAAAAATGCAATCTTAAATCTTTTGTAATAATTATGACATGAAAGTGCATTACCCGTGTATGGTGTTGCACAGAGTACCGATTCCTTCAATCTCGCAGGTGACAACATCGCCCGGCTTTAAGAATTTCGGCGGGTTAAAGCCCATGCCAACACCGGCGGGGGTTCCCATGGAAATGATGGTTCCCGGCCGCAGCGTCATGCCGTGGCTTAATTCTGAGATCACATGCGGTATGTCAAAAATGAACAAGTCCGTGGTGCTGTTTTGGCGCAGCTCTCCATTCACGTAAGAACGGATCGGCAGCATTGGCCGTCCGGGAATTTCATCAGCTGTTACGATCCATGGACCCATGGGAGTGAATCCGTCCAGACTTTTTCCGAAATACCACTGTTTGTGGTTGGTCTGAACTTCACGGGCACTGACATCATTTATAATTGTATATCCGAAAATGTAATCGTAGGCATCCTCTTTTGGTACATTTTTTGCCTCCTTTCCGATGATGAGCGCCAGCTCTGCCTCATAGTCCAGACGCTCCACCATATCGGTATGGGCCTGGATGTATCCGCCGTCCGGGACGGCACAGTCCACACGTTTTGAAAAATAAACTGCATAGGGCCGTTCACCGCCGAATGCTTCTTTTTTATAACGGGCGGATTCTTCTGCATGAGCCATGTAGTTGATACCGAGACAGATAATATCCTGGGCGGGCACCGGAATGGGGGAACACTTTACAATTGCGTCATATGGAAGGGACGGAGCGTTGCCGGCTTCGATCCGTTTTAACTGTTCCGGTGTGCTGTGGGCAATCAGGTCGTTCATGGAAGAAAAATGAATTCCCAGATCGTCCAGAGAACATACCCTGCCATCTTCAGTCAGTTTTCCCAGGATCTGATTTCCGTCCTTTTGATATGTCAGAAGTTTCATAATTGTTTTATCTCCGCTGCTTGATGTAAAATAATAATTTTCGTATCATTCATAACATATTTTTGGGAAAGTATCAACACATTCCACAGAAATTTAATTTTTGTATAGAAAGTGTAATTTTTCTGCAAATATTGAAGCGAAAAGTTCATATGTTTTTCTGTAAATGACAATTACCGGACAGCATCCGGAGAATTTTTTTGAAAAAATTCTTTAAAAAGTATTGACAACCGGTCACCTTTCTCTTATAATAACGTTTGTTGGTTACGCGGAAGTGTCGGAACTGGCAGACGAGCAAGACTAAGGATCTTGTGGCATTCGTGCCGTGTGGGTTCAAGTCCCATCTTCCGCATACAGCATACCCTGCATCTGAATGGATGCAGGTTTTTTTTGCTTTTTATCGAAAACTGGCTTTGCTGCTTTAAATTTGTAAATAATTAAATAATAATGTTGAAAACCACATGGAAAATGTTTGTATTAAAATGCCGGATGTAGTATTATTAAAAGAAACAGATGCATTAAAAAAGACTGAATTTTATTTCCCCCAGATATATTATTCCGGTCTATTGCAATGGAGGAGGTAACCTATGGCGATATTGGAATCAATCTCTCTGAAAGCAAGAAATACAACGGAGAGCATGAGATTGAATAATCTGATAAAAGCAAATGACAAGATGATGGACAAGCTGACCTGCCAGATCGGCTATCAGTACGTGGAGCGGCATCTGGAGGAAGAAGATGCCGAATTTGCGGAATTTCTCCGGGAGATTATTCGCCTCCGCAAGGAGAACATCCAGTATATGCAGGAACTGGAGCTGATGCAGATGGCGAAAATCTGTCCGCAGTGCGGATTTGAAAATCCAAATGGAAGCAGGTTCTGTTTAAACTGTGGAGGAAGACTGGACGAGGGCGTTCAGATGCAGCCTGTCGGAAAATTCTGCAGCAGCTGCGGTGTACAGAATGCACCGGATGCGGCGTTTTGTGAAAACTGCGGAAATCCATTGAAAATGTAAGCGAAAAATAATTGTACATGAGGAGGGTCAATATGTTTTGTGAAAAATGTGGGAGTATGATACCGGATGGATCCAGGTTCTGCGAAAACTGCGGGAATCCCGTTTCGGATGGAAAAACGGAATCAAGCGGAAGTTATCAGCAGAATACAGACTGTTCGGAGACGATGGGATATCAGTCGAATAACGGATACCAGCAGGACATGGGCTACAATCCAAATGGCGGTTATCAGGATACTGGTTACGATCCAAATGGCGGTTATCAGGATGGGGGATACAACCCCAACGGCGGCTATCAGGATATGGGATACACTCCCAACGGCGGTTATCAGAACGGGGGATACAATCCCAATGGTAATTATCCGCCTCACAGACCCAAACAGCCCAGAAAACCGATTCCGAAAAAATATTTGATCATAGCCGGTGCAGCCGCAGCGGTATGCCTGATTCTGGCAATAGCGATTCCGATCGTATCATCTGTACTGCAGTCATCAAAAGATAAGAAAAATGCTGAATTGTATGAGCAGTATGTAGAAGAACTGGATGATACCAATCTGAATGCAGCACAGAAGATTATGGATGAAATCGGCGGAACCACAGGTTCTGACGAAGCAAAAAAAAAATAACGGAGTAATCACTCCAAAAGGCGTGGATCCGTCCGCTGTACTTTCTACGGATGGACA
Organism: Lachnospiraceae bacterium; assembly: GCA_022767285.1. Taxonomy (GTDB): domain Bacteria; phylum Bacillota; class Clostridia; order Lachnospirales; family Lachnospiraceae; genus JALENY01. The sequence goes on from JALENY010000029.1 coordinate 30,009, forward strand.
GACTGCATCAGACACAGAGCCGACGGTAACTCCCATGGAGACTCCCGCACCGACGGCGACTCCGGAAGAAGTAAAAGAAAGTACGTACCAGTTTGTCATCATGGATTGTACCTGGTCGCAGGCACAGGCAAAATGTGCTGAGATGGGCGGTCATCTGGTTCATTTTGATTCAGAGGGAGAGTTTGATAAGATCCTGGCGCTGATGATTGAGCAGGGTATTGCAGATACCGGAAAATTCTGGATCGGGGGAACAAGGGATACGGCATCCGGCTCCAGCGAGTATCATTGGGTAAATGCGGACGGAACCTTCAAAGAAGGCACCATAAACGGAGATATCCACTGGATGACCGGTGAGCCAAGCTTTCGGGATGAAAGTCTGGGAGTAGATGAAGACAGGATGATGCTGTACAAACTGCGCAATACCACCGGTCAGTGGGTCTTTAACGATGCACCGGACAACATTCTGCAGTATCTTCCAAGCTATTCCGGAACGGTTGGATTTATCTGTGAATTTGGAAATTAAGGATCTTTGTAATATGCAAAAACGGGTTAATTTCATACTGGGCCTGGCTTTTCTGATGCTGTGGCTGACCGGGTGCGGAAAGGCGGAAAACAGTCATATCGCAAATGAGACAGAAAGCATGGGAACGGAAACGGCACAGACGTCGGTTCAGGAAGAAAATGTGAAGATCATAACGCCGGCCGTGGTACCGGAACCATTGGAAAAATCAGATTCCAAAGACGCGATGTCAGAAAACGTGGGAACGGAAGACGGGGAACTGCAGCCGCTGACCGTGGAAGAGAAAGAACAGCAGGAGATGGAGATCTGGATTGAAAACCGCATTGCAGATATGTCTCTGGAAGATCAGGTGGCACAGCTTTTTATCGTCGGAAACTACCTCGGACTGGATCTGAGCGTCTATCCGGTAGGGGGTCTGATCTATTTCGAAAGTGATCTGCAGGATCCGGATCAGACGAGACAGATGCTGCAGACGGCAAAAGACAGGAGTCTTTCGGCGGTGGGAGTTACGGTTTTCACTACAGTGGACGAGGAAGGCGGTTCTGTGACCCGCGTGGCGGGCAATCCGGCATTTGAACTTGCGGATCCGGGAAATATGGTGGATCTGGGTGGTACCGGTGACACGAATCTGGTGCGGGTGACTCTGGAAGAAGTCGGCACATACTTAAGCGGGCTGGGTTTTAATACGGATTTTGCTCCTGTTGCGGATGTATACACGGATATCAGCAATTATTATACAAAGCTGAGAGCGTTTTCCAATGATCCGCAGATTGCGGCGGATATGGTAAAAGCGGCAGTGCAGGGGCTTCATGACGGAGGTGTCTGTACGGCGGTGAAGCATTTCCCGGGATTGGGATATACCTCAGAGGACAGTCATGAAGAAAGGACCATTACCACCAGAACCCTTAAGGAAATGCAGCAGTGGGAACTGCTCCCTTTTCAGGCAGCCATTGATGCCGGCACGGATTTTGTTATGGTCGGTCATGTTACTGCAGAAAACGTGGATGAGAGCGGGCTCCCGGCTACCATGTCATCTGTGATGGTAAACGAAATTTTAAGAGAGCAGATGGGTTATGATGGCATTGTTGTGACAGATGCCATGAATATGGGGGCCATTGTGAACCGGTACAGTTCCGGGGAGGCAGCGGTGCAGGCACTGCTGGCCGGAGTGGATATGATTCTGATGCCGGCGGATTTTGAGTCGGCTTATTATGCCGTATTGGATGCCGTTCAGAACGGAACCATATCAGAAGAGAGGCTTCATGCGTCACTTGGACGGATTTTGAAAGTGAAATATAAAATGAAAACGGATTAGGATAGAGGAGGGTAAAAATGAAAAAAAATTTTTTGTCAGGTCTGATATTATTAGGATGTATCGGATGTCTGAGCCTGACCGGATGTGGTGAGAAAAAGATTGATCTGGAAAAATATATCAGTGTTTCTTTTTCCGGTATGGACTATAAAGGATCGGCTTCTGTCAATCTGGATTATGATAAGCTGGCACAGGCACTCACCAGCAAAGTTGGAACGCAGAATCTGCAGAATGTCTATTATTTGACCTCTGCCATCAACGTGGCGCTGAATCAGACGGAATATCTGAAAAATGGTGACACGGTAAAAGTTGCATGTATCTATGACAATGATATAGCAAAAGACCTGGGAATCCGGCTGACCTTTGACGGGATGGAAGTGCCGGTATCCGGTCTGAGTCAGGCAAAGCTGATTTCAGCGGAGGAGTTGCTGGATGCAGCAAACATCATTCTGGAAGGGACATCACCTTACGGAAAAGCTTCTTTTGATAATGCAGATAATCAGTATAGTTCGTTTGTTTATTATGATCTGGATAAGTATAATGATATTGCCAATGGCGATGTACTGGAATTGTCTTTAAATATAGATGATTATCAGGCAGAGGCGGAAGGCTACGCGGTGATCGGCGATGAGATCACAAGAAAACTGGAAGTAAGCGGTCTCCCGGAACTGATCTCATCCTTCGATGAAATTGCAGATGCGTCTATGTCTGCAATTAAACAGCAGGCTTCTGATGTGATGGAAGCATGGAAAGCAAACCATCGTTCTTACAATTATAACTTTACGGCAACACAACCGGTACGGATCTTTTTCCTGAGCTCCAAAACAGATGATAACTGGGGTGCTACCAATATGCTGGTTCTTGTCTATAAAGCGACAGAAGTACATAACAGCAACGGCAATATGACGGATCGCTATGTGGCAATTGCGGTTGAAAACATTGTAAAGAATGCAGATGGAAGTAATTCCTGCAACCTGAATGAAATCTACGTGAAGGATTACGAGAATGACTATAATGAGCTTTATTTGGATGTCATCCAGTCTGAAATGGCAGATTATAACGTCAGCGAATATGAATTTAACTAACGGAAATGATAATAGATCTTTGCTGCCAAACGCAGAAAAGATTGAAATATAAGGAGGAGAAAGTGATGGCAAGATTTTGTACAAGATGCGGAAAAAAGCTGGAGGATGGAGAAGTTTGTACCTGCAGTCAGCAGTCAATACCGAACCAGCCGCTGCAGACGGGTTCAAATCCAAACCAGCAGGCTGCAGCGAGAATGGGACAGCAGACAGATCCGAATGTGAATCAGCAGTACCGTCAGCCGGGTCCGGGAATGGGACAGCAGGCAGGCCCCGGTATGAATCAGCAGTACCGCCAGCCGGGTCCGGGAATGGGACAGCAGGCAGGCCCCAATGTAAACCAGCAGTATCGTCAGGTGCCCCCAAATGTAAGTCAGTATCAATCCTACCAGCGCAGAGCGGCGAGAATGCAGGGTACTGATGTGAAAGCAGAAGCAAAGAATATTGCAGCAAAAGCCCTTTTCATGTTTAAAAAACCGGTAACCGGGGCAAGACAGTTTACCAATCCGGGCAGCATTATGGGTATTGAGCTGATTGCTGTTAAAGCAGTACTGTCCCTGATCCTTGTGATCCTGACAACCGCTATTCTGTTTGGAAAGGTCAATAAACTGGCAGGAGGTTTTCTGGGTGATCTGGGGTTAAAGGCACCGTATTTCCAGCTGATTGTCATGACTCTGTTCTTAACCGCCGGTCTGGACTTCCTGGATGCACTGCTTCTGAAACTTTTGTCCGGATCCAGAAAGTTGAATTATAATTGCATGACCATCAATGTAAGTGTGCGTGTAGTATATGAAATTTTCGGAACGGCAATCGGCGGTCTGTTTATTCTTCTTGGTGCTGCTATGGAAGCGGTTGTTATGATGGTAATTGGTCTGTTCGTTATAGCCGGATTCAGTATCATACCGCCCTATGCACAGTTTGCAGCTTATTATGTTGTGGTGGATAACACGGAAAACGGCAAGGTATTTCGCTATGTGCTGTCGAAAGTGATTCAGGCGGTTGCTGTGTTCCTGCTCATGGCAGTTTTGGCAAACACCGTTGTACAAGATGTCGTTAATATGATTAGTTCCTTTGGACGTTATTGGTAATATAAAAAAGCCTGTTTCCCTCTTTGGTATGATCGAGGGGGCAGGCTTTTTTTATTTCATAGGAAATTCCTTTCCTATGAAATAAAAACACTCCGTGAGGATGCACAGGAAAATTGTCACTTCGTGACATGCGTTTCGCGCCAAAGTGTACAAGTCCCTCATGAGTGAGGGATATAGGGAGTTGAAGTGGACTTGTCCACTTTGTTCTTATACAGAGAAGTGCGTCCGTAGGAACGGGTGGTGTTCTGTGTGGATCGCACTGCGATGGATCTTTTGCTTTATTGCTCTTGGTACACGATTTTTCCGCCGCAGATGGTATAGTGAATTTTCCCGTACAATTCCATTCCGATAAACGGTGAATTGCTGGATTTGGAGACAAATTTATCTACGATCCAGGTCTCGTCCGGGTTAAAAATCACAAAGTCCGCAGGAGCGCCCGGCTGAATCGTTCCAGCCGGAAGATGATACAGAACGGCTGGATTTGCAGTCATTTTCTCCAAAAGTTCCATGAGTGTCAGGTGACCCGGTTTTACCAGGGAAGTGATGCCAAGACCCAGAGCTGTCTCAAGGCCGATCATTCCGCTGGGCGCTTTTGTCAGAGGCCGTGATTTTTCTTCTGCACTGTGGGGCGCGTGGTCGGTGGCGATCAGGTCGATGGTGCCATCCTTAAGTCCTTCGATAATGGCCAGCCGGTCCGCATTGGTACGAAACGGTGGATTCAGTTTTGCCAAGGCACCTTTTTCTAAAATAGCATCCTCAGTCAGCGTAAAGTGCTGTGGTGTTGCCTCGGCATGGAGACGAGCCCCCAGCTTCTTGACGGTCCTTATCAAAGATACGGAATTACCGGAGCTGATGTGCTGAATAACCACATCGGCTTTGGAATGAAGGGCCAGCATACAGTCTCTGGCCACAAGAACATCCTCTGCCATGGCGGATGCTCCTCCGATGCCAAGCTTTTCGGAAATGTGACCGCGGTTGATGCCGCTGTTTTCAATAAATGCAGGATCTTCCTCGTGGAAACTGATGGGAAGATTCAGCTCTGCTGCCTTTTTCATGGCAGAAAAACAGAGATCTTCCCGGATGATCGGGAAACCGTCATCGGTAAATCCCGGTGCGCCGGCCCGTGCCAGAGCTTCAAGATCGTTCAGTTCTTCTCCTTTCAGGCCTTTCGTGACAGCAGAAGCCTGATAAATGTGTATCGTTTCTTTCGCTGCGCGGGAAATAATATCCGTGAGTGTGTCCACGTTGTCCACTGCAGGGGACGTGTTGGCCATACAGATGACGGAAGTAAATCCGCCTTTTGCAGCAGCCAGAGCGCCGGTATGAAGGTTCTCTTTATAGGTAAATCCCGGATCACGAAAATGAACGTGCGTATCAATCAGACCGGGGGCGATCGTCAGCCCGCACACATCAAGGATCTCCTCACCTTCCCTGGGCGAAAGAGTCCCGATTTCCTGTATTTTGCCGTCAGCAGTTCGAATGTCAGCCTGTTTTGCCGTTTTGGAAGCCGGATCGATATAATAACCGTTTTTAAGAATCATGTTAATCACCTGCAGGATATATTTGCTATGAAAATTGGGAGTAATCGACTTTCAATTATGGGATATCTGCGTCTGCAGCCATGTCCGTTTCGAAAATATATCACTGTCATCCTTTCTGAAGGTTTCAGGATGCCGTCAACCCGGAATCCTGCAAAATAAGTATAGAAGACAAAAGAAAGGACTGTCAAGAAAAAAACAGGAAAGAGGCCGGAAAATGCAGCAGACAGGAATGAGGCCGAAGATCGGGTGAGATTCTTTTTGTTTACGAAATCAGGTTTTTCTGATATACTGGTTTTAATGTGTTTGTTTATGTATTATATATTGATACTTTTTATGAGGGGGAGTAAATCGGGAACAATCGCAGATATGAAAGACGATAGAAGGCAGAATATACATGCCGCCAGCAGAAAGGGGAAATGCATATGTCAAATTATAGTATGAAAGTAACACCGGAAATTGAAGCACTGACACAAATTTGCCGGAAAAACACAACTACGGATGCATCTCTGTACGGAAAGTATGATGTAAAGAGAGGTCTCCGCGATATTAATGGTAAGGGTGTGCTTGCTGGGTTAACGCAGGTATCCAACATTGTAGCCGACAAAATCGTAGATGGTCAGAGAGTTCCATGTGACGGTGAATTATACTACAGAGGTATGAACATCAACGATTTGACAAGAGGTTTTCTCCGGGAAAACCGCATGGGGTTTGAGGAAGTTGCATATCTTCTTCTATTCGGAGAACTGCCGTCCAGGGATGAGCTGGAGCAGTTCAAACAGATTCTGGTTCAGCAGCGTTCACTCCCGACCAATTTCGTGCGCGATATTATCATGAAAGCGCCAAGCAAAGACATCATGAATACACTGTCTAAAAGTGTACTGAATCTGTACTCTTATGATACCCATGCAGATGATATTTCATTGCCGAATGTTCTTCGCCAGTGTATCAATCTGATCAGCACCTTTCCGCTGATGTCCGTCTATGGATATCAGGCATACAATCATTATGTTCGCGGAAAGAGCCTGTACATTCATAATCCTTCCCGAAAACTGTCCACGGCAGAGAATATTCTTCGCCTTTTGCGGCCGGATAAAAAATATACACCGCTGGAAGCAAAAATACTGGATCTGGCGCTGGTTCTTCATATGGAACATGGAGGCGGCAACAATTCCACCTTTACCATGCATGTGGTAACCTCTTCCGGTACGGACACCTATTCGGCGGTTGCAGCCTCTCTGGCTTCCTTAAAGGGACCGAAGCACGGCGGTGCCAACATTAAAGTCGTGGAAATGTTTGAAGATATGAGAAATAATATCCGCAATATTTCTGACGAGGAAGAGATTGAGGACTATCTGGTAAAACTGCTTCATAAAGAAGCGTTCGACCGGCGGGGCCTGATTTACGGAATGGGACATGCGGTGTATTCCATATCGGATCCGAGAGCGAACCTCTTCAAAGGATTCGTAGAAAAACTGGCAGTGGAAAAAGGCCGTGAAGAAGACTATAAACTGTATGCTGCCGTTGCACGTCTGGCTCCGGAAGTCATTGCGAGAGAACGTAAAATATACAAAGGTGTCAGCCCCAATGTGGATTTTTACAGCGGTTTTGTATACAGCATGCTGGATCTACCGTTGGAACTCTATGCGCCTATGTTTGCTATTGCCCGTATGGTGGGGTGGAGTGCTCACCGTCTGGAAGAATTGATCAACACGGATAAGATTATTCGTCCTGCCTACAAAAATATTCTGGAAAACCAGAAATATGTACCGCTGAATGAGCGTGGCTGAAATCGCTTGAATGCGGCTGAAATTATAAGGGAGCCTGTGTATGTTTGATTGTTTTTATCCGGATGAAATTCAGGAATCGACATATGGAATAAATTTTGATACACTATATAAAGAGGGATATCGAGGGCTGATTTTCGACATTGATAACACGCTGGTGCCTCACGGGGCTCCGGCAGATTCCCGAGCCATTGCATTGTTCACCCACCTGAAAGAGATGGGTTATCAGTGCTGTCTTCTGTCTAACAACCAGATTGACCGTGTGGAGATGTTCAATCGGGATGTGCAGGTGCATTTTATTGAGAATGCGCATAAGCCTTCCATAAAAAATTATCTGGCGGCCATGGAGCGGATGGGGACAGACAGGAGCAATACGATCTTTATCGGAGACCAGTTATTTACCGATGTTTGGGGTGCAAAAAGAGCAGGTATCCGAAACATCCTGGTAAAACCGATTCATCCAAAAGAAGAAATACAGATTGTTTTAAAAAGGTACCTGGAAAAAATCGTTCTCTTTTTTTACAACAGGAAGGTGGGAAAATAGTGAATCATATTATCATTGAAGGTTTTATGGGATCCGGGAAATCAAAAGTAGGTAAGACTTTGGCAAAAAATATGGGATTACCCTATATTGATGTGGACAAATTAATTACTTCAAAAATGAACATGAGCGTCAATGATATTTTTGAACGGTTTGGTGAGCCATATTTTCGTGCAATGGAAGGTTTTATCCTGAAACAGTTGCTGGATGAGAAAAAACGTAGTATTATCTGTATTGGCGGTGGTCTGGCAACATTTGAATCGAATGTTACATATTTGAAAAAACTGGGGAAGGTTGTTTACCTGAAAAAGCCAGTGGCGGAGTTAGCGGCACGTCTGGAAGAAAAACGTGCGGATGATCCGTTCTTTAAGGGAACCAAGATTGCAGATAAGGTCAAGAAGATGCTGGCTGAACGGGAACCTTATTACAAAAAGGCTGCAGATATGATCTTGGATGCAAAGGGCATGACGATCGAACAGATGGCGGAAGAGATCCAGAAACAGCTGGGCTGACAGACCGCGGACATAGAAAAAGCACAGATACCATCGTTGTCTGCAGATGAAGAAAAGAGAAACAGAAGATCAGGAGAAACAAAACATATGGAGTATAATATAACCGGTCATACCCGGCTGGCCTGCCTGCTGGGGGATCCGGTGGAACACAGTATTTCACCGGCTATGCACAACGAGGCATTTCGGCAGTTGGGAATTGATTGCACCTATCTGGCATTTCCGGTAGGGACTGACAATCTGGCTTTGGTTGTGGAAGCCCTGAAAAAGATGAATGTACTGGGATTTAATCTGACTATGCCCGACAAGAATCTGGTCTGCGAGCTGTGTGATGAGCTTTCGGCGGCGGCATCCATTGGTGGTGCTGTCAATACGGTTCTGAACCGGGAGGGAAAGCTGATCGGCTACACGACCGATGGCATCGGATTTATGGATGCCTGCAGGGCAGCGGGATTTGACATAATCGGGAAAAAAATGACACTTCTTGGTGCGGGAGGTGCCGCAAGGGCGATTTTGATCCAGGCAGCACTGGACGGTGTGAGAGAGATTTCCGTATTCAGTCGAAAGAGCAGTAAATGGGATCAGACAGAGGCCCTGATCAGTAAACTGCGGGAAAATACAGAATGTGTGCTGAATCATTTTGATTATGAGGATCCGTCTGTTTTAAAAGATGAAATACAGGACAGCGCCATATTGGTAAACGGTACTTCGGTGGGAATGGCCCCCAATGAGGAGGATTCTCTTATCGAAGATGCATCCTGGTTTACCCCGGGTCTGATGGTTTATGATGTTATTTATAATCCGGAGGAGACAAAACTTTTGCGGATGGCAAAAGAAGCTGGATGCAGGACGGCAAACGGCTTGTATATGCTGCTCTATCAGGGGGCGGCCGCATTTAAGATCTGGACCGGACAAGATATGCCGGTTGAGTTGATAAAAGAAAAATATTTTAGCCGATAAGGCACGTGGGAGGAATGATAAGCTAACTATGAACACGTTAAGCGACAGTATTTATTTAATTGGATTTATGGGTACCGGAAAAAGTACGGTAGGAGCAAAACTCAGTGAAAAACTGGGTGCAACACTCATTGAAATGGATCAGGTGATCGTGGAGCAGCATGACATGGAAATATCCGATATTTTTGACGAATACGGAGAAAACTATTTCCGACGTCTTGAGACCGGCCTTCTGAAGGAACTGCAGGGAAAGAAGAACCTGGTGGTTTCCACCGGCGGCGGTGTTGTACTGCGGGATGAAAATATCGCTCTGATGCGCGAAAACGGATATGTGGTATATTTGACCGCAAAACCGGAAATTATTTATGAGAGAGTAAAGGACAATAAAGAACGCCCGCTGCTCAATGAAAACATGAGTGTAGAGTACATTGAAGAGATGCTCAGTGACAGAAAAGAATATTATCGCAGTGCCGCACATATTAAGGTTTCCACCAACAATAAGAGCATTGATGAGATTGTGGAGGAAATCTGTGAGCGTTTGGAAGATTACGAAAAGTAATCCCTGTAAAAAAGAAACAGTTGAAAAATGGTATATTTTATTATACAATATCAGATATATGTGAATATATGCGGAAACGCATTTAAGGAGGAATAATTAACATGATTTCAGCAGGTGATTTTAAAAACGGACTTACTTTGGAAATCGATGGAAATGTAGTTCAGATTATGGAGTTCCAGCATGTAAAACCTGGTAAAGGTGCAGCGTTCGTCCGTACAAAATTAAAAAATGTAATCAGTGGTGGTGTTGTTGAGAAAACATTCCGTCCCACAGAAAAATTCCCGGCAGCACGTATCGACCGTGTTGATATGTCCTATCTGTATTCTGACGGAGACCTTTACAACTTCATGAATAATGAGACTTTTGATCAGATCGCATTGAACAGTGATACAGTTGGTGATTCTCTGAAGTTTGTAAAAGAAAATGATATCGTTAAGGTATGTTCCTATAATGGCAACGTATTTGCTATTGAGCCGCCGCTGTTCGTAGAACTTGAGATTACTGATACAGAGCCTGGATTCAAAGGCGATACAGCAACCGGCGCAACAAAACCGGCTACCGTTGAAACCGGTGCAGTAGTTAGCGTTCCGTTGTTTGTAAGTACAGGTGATAAGATTAAGATTGACACCCGTACCGGCGAATATCTTTCCAGAGTATAATTGGATCTTTCAGAGGGCGGACTTTCCCGCCCGCCCTCTAAAATCTTTATCTTTAAAAATCTTTTATAGCAATTCATTTATGCCGTTCGGCAGCAGTTTCCATTTTATTTAATTCATATTCTGTTTTGAGTTCATAGAAAAGCAGTTTCATCTATTATGAGTGCAAAATATGCATTGGTAATTTAAAGACTTTACATTTTTATTGGAGGATGTCAATAGTTTTTCGCAAATTATATTTCAGCCGTTTGGTAACCGGCTATGATATCAGACAGCGGATCATATAACATGTTTGGGATTTTATCCGGCTATAATGCGGTACGCGGACTTGCCTGTCTGTATGTACCCTGATGCATGCCGTTTAAAATAAATATATTAAGAAAGGACAGATGATTTGAAATGACTTATGAAGAATTCAAAATCGCCATGACCGCAGAGGTCACAAATTTAGCTGGAGAGGAGGTGAATGTCTTGCTCCATCGAATTCCGAAAAATAATGGGATTATTCTGGATGCGATCACAGTGATGGGAAATGGACAGAATGCAGCGCCTTCCATTTATCTGAAGGATTTTTATCTCCGTTATCGGCAGGGGAGCAGTGTGCGGGAACTGGCTGAGGAAATTTTGGAATTTTCCCGCCTGAATCACATAAGGGGCCGAATCCCGGAGAAGTTTTTCCTGGATTTTTCCCTTGTCAGAAAGCGAATATGTTTTAAATTGATTCATTATAAGAAAAATGCCGGACTGCTTCGCTCGGTTCCACATCGAAGAGTGCTGGATCTTGCCATGGTGTTTTATTATTCCATGGAACCCAATGTACTGGAACATGCATCAGTTCTGATCCGCAATACGGATGTTGAGCGCTGGCACACTACCGGAAAGGAAATCGAAGATCTCGCCATGGAGAACACACCGCGGCTGATGGAATGGCGGTTTTCGACCCTGTCTGAGCTTTTGCAGGAATTTATGGATGGAGACAAAAGGGAAGATGAGATCGATCCATTCCGAATCGATCCGGATGAAGTGCAGTCTGCGCCTATGTATGTTTTGACAAACCGGGAAAAATATTTTGGCGCTGCCTGCATGCTTTATCCGGATCTTTTAAAACAAATCTCAGATAAGCTGAATGACAATCTCTATATACTGCCAAGCAGTATTCACGAATGCATTATCATGCCCGCTTCAGGGGAATATTCTCAGAAAAGTCTTAGTGAAATGGTAACAGAAATCAATGAAGTCCAGGTGGACGAGACAGAAGTACTGTCAGACAATGTGTATTATTTTGATCGGATGACAGGATCGATTGCGATATAAATTGCTGTGATAAAAAGGCAGCACCCGAAATGGTGCTGCCTTAATCACTTAAAATCAGAAAAACATATTTGAAATATATCCATAGACACCGTCTACATAAACGTGGAACCAAAGTCCCTCTTCGCCAAGTTTGATCATTTTCGTCCCGGCGGGATAGCAACCGATTACGGTGGATTTTTTCATACCGGCGCAATCACGGATATTGGCCGCCTCTTTCAAAACGACCCATTCGCCTTCCGGTACGGTACTTTCTGCCGGAGCAGGTTCCGGGGTAGGTTCCGGGGTAGGTTCCGGAGTAGCTTCAGGTGTGGGTTCCGGCTCAGCGGATGCGGTTTCTTCGGAAGCATTTGATGCATCCGGATTGAAATAAGCATATAATGCGTCATCACTGTTTACGGCTGTTTCATACTCGCTCTGAACATGGGAGATTAACTGCTTAACGTCTGCGTAATCAACAGATTTTTCGATCAGAAGCTGTGTCTCCGCATTGGGAGCGGAAGTGCAGACATAAAGACTGCCAGCTTCGTCTGTCTGTATGTACAGTTGACTCAAACCCGGTACCTCTGTATTGATATCCGGCAATTTGTACTTATATGATACGTAAGTGATATAGGAACCGTCTGTAAGACCACTCAGTGTATAAACGTTGATATCACGGTAACTCTCGACCGGATCGCTGGAAATATTGTTTTCATCTTCTGCGGTGAGTGTATCCACCAGGGTGCGAAGTTTTTCGATATCCTTTGCTGCGATAGCAGTGTAATACTGTTCAATCAGTGTGTTGACTTCCGGAACTGCATTTTTTGCAAGTTCATCCGATGGTGTCGGTTCCGGCGTCGGTGTTTCCGTGGGTGTTGCGGAAGGTTCTTCCTGCTGTTCTTCCGGTGTTGGGGTGGTTTCTGCCTGAACCTCATTGGGAGTATCATTCCCTGATATTGTGGATGAGATAAGGCGGATACCCAGGAAAATCAGAATCAGGGCAAGTAAAATGCCGCCGCCCAACATAAAGTAACGCAGATTATCCGATAGCCATTCTCTGAATTCGTTCAATGTATACTCCTCCTCTTGTGTAGAAAAAAACGCATCTGGAGGGATTCGAACCCCCGGCACGTGGCACCGGAAACCACTGCTCTATCCCCTGAGCTACAGATGCGTATCTTTAACATACCCAATTATTCTAGCATAAAAGTTTCTGTTTGTAAAGACAGGAATCTGTATTAAATTACAGACTTTACGCTCTAAAAGGGAGTGCCGTATAAATCATACGGGGTACTCTGGTAAACGTAGTAATTCAGCCAATTGGTATACAGGTTGTTGGCATGAGCTCTCCAGCGCAGCAGAGGGCGGTTCTCCGGATTATCATTTTCGTAATAGTTTTCAGGAATCTCAATGGGCAGGTTTTTGGCCAGGTCTCGTTTATATTCTCCATCCAGTGTGACGCGGTCATATTCCGGGTGTCCCATGACAAAAATCTTTCGTCCTTCTTCCGCCATGGCAAGAAACAGCCCTGCATCATCAGATTTTGCCAGAACCGTCAGCGCTTCACATGCCTCGATATCTTCGATGGGCACTTCCGTGTGGCGTGAGTGGGGGGCCAGGAATACGTCGTCAAAACCGCGCACCAGTGGGATCTTCCGGTTCATTACTCTGTGCCAGAACAGACCGAATTTTTTCTTGTCCAGAAGCCGTTTTTGAAGGCCGTAGTGATAGTAAAGGCCGGCCTGGGCTGCCCAACACAGATAGATGGTGGAGGTAACGGATTTTTCGGCCCAGTCCATGATTTCAGTCAGCTCTTCCCAGTAGTCCACTTCTTCAAATTCCATCATTTCAACCGGTGCACCGGTGATGATCATACCGTCGAATTTCAACTTTTTGATCGTGTCAAAAGTCTCATAAAAACGGTTCAGATGGCTTCTGGAAGTATTTTTGGATTCATGGGATTTTACTGCCATGAAGGTCACGTCAATCTGAAGCGGAGTATTGGAGAGAGAACGCAGAAGCTGCAGTTCAGTCTCTTCTTTTAAAGGCATGAGATTCAGAATCAGGATCTGAATGGGACGGATGTCCTGATGAAGGGCACGGGTCTCGTCCATGACAAAAATGTTCTCTCGTTCCAGAATCTCTTTTACCGGCAGGTCACTTTGAATTTTAATTGGCATGTTTTTTCACCTCGTCATTTCTATAAAATCTTCTTCTGAAAGTATGGGGATGTTCAGTTCCCGGGCCTTCTTGTTTTTGGATGAAGTGGAGGCGGTATCGTTGTTGATCAGAAAACTGGTTTTTCCGGTTACAGAACCGGTGACTTTTCCTCCTTTTGATTCGATAAAGGCTTTCAGTTCGTTACGGTTGGAAAAGTGGTTCAGGCTTCCTGTGATAACAAATGTTTTACCGCTCAAAGAGTCATCCGATGATTCTTCCGGTTTTTCTATGGTAACCAGAGTGAGAAGATGATCTACTATTCTATTATGCACCTCATTGGCGAAATAGTCCACAAAAGTTTTTGCAATTACCGGTCCGATGCCATCAATGGCGCTGAGATCTTCTTCGCTTGCCCTGCGGAGTGCTGTAAAATCATGGTCGTACTGTCTGCACAGGAGCTTGGCTCCCGCAAGCCCGATATTCAGGATGCCAAGACTGTAAAGAAAGTTCGGAAGCGTAGTTACGGAGGCTTTTTGGATACTGTTCATCAGACGTTCAAAAGATTTTTCACCAAAACCTTCCATGGAGATGATTTCTTCACGGTAACGGCTAAGGAGAAAAATGTCGCCGAAATCGTGAATAAAGCCCCGGGCAATGAATTTTTCCAGCGTAGCTTCGGAAAGACCGTCTATATTCATGGCATCCCGACTGACAAAATGCGAAAAGGACTTGATTCTTTTCGCCTGGCAGTCAGGATTCAGGCAGTTCAGGGTCTCCACATCGTTTTCGCAGATGATTTTTGCCTGACCGCCGCAGACCGGGCAGGTGTCCGGTATGGTAAGATCGCCGCTTCGGGTGAGATTTTCGGCAATCTGCGGGATGATCATATTGGCTTTGTAGACGGTAATGGTATCGCCGATGCCCAGTTCCAGCGCTTTTACAATGCTGATATTGTGCACGCTGGCGCGGCTGACGGTGGTGCCTTCCAGATCCACCGGCTCAAAGATGGCAACCGGGTTGATCAGGCCGGTGCGGGAGGGACTCCATTCTATTTCAAGAAGATGGGTCTCACGCATTTCGTCCGCCCATTTGAATGCAAAGGCATTTCTCGGGAACTTGGCGGTGGTTCCGAGGGATTCTCCGAATCGGATATCGTCGTAGAGTGCCACCAGACCGTCAGAAGGGAAATCGTTTGTGGCTATTTTTTCGGAAAACCAGTCGATGGTTTCATTCAGATTTTCTCTGGTTACGACCCGATAATCTACGATTTCAAAGCCCTGCTCCTTAAGCCACAGCATTTTCTTTTCATTGGAGTTTTCAAAATCCGGATCCTGTGAAGCTGCTTCCGAAAGGGGCTGCATATCAGGCTGTCCGGAAGGGATCTCTTTGGCGCTTACCAGAGAAAAGGCGTAAAAACGGACATGGCGCTTTGCAGTGACTTCATTATTTAGCTGGCGCACGGAACCGCTGCACAGATTTCGCGGATTTTTGTAGCGCGCATCCACATCTTCGATTTCCCGGTTGATTTTTTCAAAATCCGAGTAGGTGATGATCGCCTCGCCCCGAAGTACCAGCTCGCCGCGAAATGGTATTTTTAAGGGAAGATTGTCGAATACCCGTGCATTGTTGGTGACGACTTCTCCGACCACACCGTTGCCGCGGGTGACCGACTTTGCCAGAACACCGTCCCGATAGGTCAGTACGATGGTCAGCCCGTCCATTTTCCATGAGAGCAGAGTTTTATGGTCTCCCACAAAATCCATCAGAACGCTGCGCTCTTTTGTCTTATCAAGAGAAAGCATGGGGCTGGGATGGGTCTCTTTGGGAAGTTCGTCCACGGATTCATAGCCCACAGCCTGGGTGGGACTACCGGTCAGTACGGTACCGGTCTCTTTTTCCAGCTGTTCCAGTTCCGAATACAGCTCGTCATATTCACGGTTATCCATTATTTCACGGTCTTCCTGATAGTAGGCCTTTGAAGCCCGGTTCAGAAGATAGACCAGTTCTTTCATACGCTCCATTTGAGTCATAGAATCTTACTCCTGTTCTAATTGATGGTAAAGTTCCTCTTTTTCACGGTTCGTCAGAGGACGGGTCTGCCCTTCCGGCAGATTCCCAAGATGCAGGTTCATGATACGCACTCGTTTTAACTGTACCACATTATAGTGAAAATATTCACACATGCGACGGATCTGGCGGTTCAGCCCCTGGGTCAGTACAATGCGGAAAGTATTTTTGGAGACTTTTGTCACCTCGCAGGGGCGGGTGACTGTATCAAGGATGGGGACACCGCCTGCCATATCCTTTAAAAATTCGTCGGTGATGGGGTGATCAACGGTGACCCGGTATTCTTTTTCGTGCCGGTTGCGGGCGCGCATCATTTTATCGATCAGGTCTCCGTCATTGGTCAGCAGCATCAGTCCCTCGGAATCCTTATCCAACCGGCCCGCGTAGGTGATGCGAACCGGATAGTTCAGATAATCCATAAGGTTATTCGGCTCCCGCTTTTCAGCCGTGCAGACAATGCCTTTTGGCTTGTTGAATAAAAGGAAAACTTTTTCCTGAACCGGTCCGATGGATTTTCCGTTGACGGTAATTTTGTTTTTTGCTGTCACACGCTGCCCGGGAACGGCCGGTTTTCCGTCCACGCAAACGAGATTTTTTTCGATCAGACGATCGGCCTCACGGCGTGAACAGATACCTGATTCACTTAAATATTTATTTAATCTGGTTTCTTTTTCCATAAAAGTACTCCATAATAGTTCGATCGTGCACAGTGGCTGTGAGAATGAAACTTCGGCTGTGCCTTACGACCCATTATATCTTTTTTGGAAGATGAACGCAACGAAGAGATACATATTTTTGCGGTATCTTTTTCCGATACATCGTGGTATGATGGTGCTAAGGTCACCGCGTCTGTATATGGAACAGGCATTGATGTGCAGATGCTGGGGGTGAGCGGAAGAGAGGAAGAACATATGAAGTTAGTGATTCAGCGTGTAAATAAAGCTTCGGTAGCCATCGACGGTGCCGAATATAGCAGCATTGGAAAAGGTTTTCTTGTATTAGTGGGAATTTCGGACACGGATACAAAAGAAATTGCAGACAAGTATATCCGGAAAATGGTTGGACTGCGGATTTTTGAAGATGAGGAAGGGAAAACAAATCTTTCACTGCGGGATGTGGGCGGAGCCGTACTGATGGTCTCACAGTTCACGCTGTATGCAAACTGCAGGAAAGGAAATCGCCCCAGCTTTATCGGGGCAGGCAAGCCGGATGCGGCAGAAGCGCTTTACAATTATATGGTGGAAAAGACAAAAGAGTGTGTGCCGGAAGTTAAGACAGGAGTGTTCGGTGCCCATATGAAGGTTGCCCTGGAAAATGACGGACCTTTTACTATTATGTTGGATGAACATATCTTATAGGAGGACAGGCGATGGAGGAAAATTTGTATAAGGAAGAGAACATACCTGATATGCTTCCGGCAAAAAAACAGAAAAGGAAGCTAAGGCCATGGCAGGGAATCCTGTTTTTTGTGCTTGTAATACTGGCTATGATCTTTATCTGTTCAACTATGCAGTATTACTGGGGAATGGCAGGACTGGCGGCCACGGAGCTTTTTCTCCTTTGTATGTCCCTTCTGTACGTGTGGATCCTGCGGGCAGATTTCAAAGAGGTATTTCCGTTCAGGAAGCTTCAGCTGTCCCCTTTTTTCGGAACCATGCTCCTTTGGGGCGCCGGATATTTGCTGCTGATGGTCTTGATGGTAACTTTGATGTATCTGTTTCCGGAAGAATATTTTTCTGTGAGTGAAGGCCTCAGCGATTTCATGCAGGATACAAATCCTTTTGTGGAATTTTTTGTTACCGCTTTTATGGCTGCTGTCTGTGAGGAAATGGTCACCAGAGGGGTGATTCAGAACAGCCTTTATCCTCTTCGAAATAAATGGCTGATCATTACGCTGGTGGGTGTTATGTTCGGCATTTTGCACATGGATCCCATCCGATTTTTACCCACTGCGTTTTTGGGCGGACTGATGGCCTATGTAGTATATGAGACAAAAAATCTGCTTTACGGCATGCTGTTTCATTTCCTTAATAATGGTTTTATCTCTGTGATATCCTTGTTTCAGACGGGAAGCGTAGATGAATCCGTTGATCTGCTTTTGGAACAGCCTGCATTGATTCTTATGAGTCTGGGAAGTTATATGATGATGGCCTGTGTTGCTCCGTTTTTGCTGTATACGGCGGCGTATCTGGTGCGAAGGGGCAACAGCCGGGGAGAAAAAGTGACTTATCTTCCGGCAAGAGGAAAGGGTGTGGTGTTGACTATTCTGATCAGTACGACGGTATTGCTTCTGATCGGCGGTTTGGTGCTGATGGTGGCTATAATCCTGCTGCATCCGGAGATGCTGATGGATACCGTGGAATCCATGAAATATGCTGTATAGCGTGAAATACTTCCGCCCGAAGGGCCTGAATTAAGGGATGTACGAACAAACGAGAATATAACTTTGTGAAAAGTGAGACAAAAAAATGCTCTTTTTCCTCTTTTTTTGGCAAAAATTATCGGCTTTTCTTGTATAATTATACTTTGCATGTTATAATTACCAAGTATTTTACTTTAATGCATTAGGAGGAGAAAGTGTTATGGATGGTTCTATGTTCATCGGAACCTGGTGGGCCCTTGTTCCGCCGGTTCTGGCAATTGTACTGGCCTTTATTACAAAGGAAGTGTACAGTTCTCTGTTGATCGGTATTATGGTCGGAGTTCTGTTTTATACAGGATTTGTGCCCTGGGATGCCTTTAACGCACTGTTCGATATCATGAAAAATAACATGAATCTGAACATTCTTATTTTTGATATTCTGCTTGGCATGATTATTGTGCTCATGCAGAAATCCGGCGGTTCCGCTGCTTACGGCAACTGGGCCGGCAAAAAGATCAAGAGCAAAAAATCGGCTCTTTTGGCAACCAGCGGACTTGGTATGCTGATTTTTGTGGATGACTATTTCAACTGTCTGACCGTAGGTTCTGTTATGCGCCCGCTTACAGACCGTTATAAGGTATCCCGTGCAAAACTGGCTTATATCATTGATGCAACCGCAGCACCCATATGTATTATTGCGCCGATTTCATCCTGGGCCGCAGCGGTAAACTCTTATGTCCCGGAGGATGCGGGAATTACCGGATTTCAGTTATTTTTAAGAACCATTCCGTATAATCTGTATGCGCTGCTGACTATTTTTATGGTTATCTATATTATCTGCCGCAACATCGACTTCGGACAGATGAAAGTTCATGAGAAAAATGCGGCAAACGGGGACCTTTTTACCAGCGGAGCAGAAGAATTTGACAATGTCTCAGAAGATAAAATTTCTTCTAACGGACGTGCTTTCGATCTGGTTCTTCCGATCGTAGTATTGATCGTATCTGCAGTGGGAGCTATGATCTACACCGGAGTTTTAGACGGTGCAACGAATGTTATCGATGCGTTTGCAGGATGTGATGCAGAAACCAGTTTGATTTTTGCGACCTTTATCACACTTATCTTCATGCTGATCCTGTATCTGCCCCGTAAAGTGGTAAGTTTTACCGAGTTCATGAACAGCCTTGTAGAGGGATTCAAACTGATGATCCCGGCTGTTATGGTGCTGATTCTGGCATGGACCTTAAAAGGTGTTGGTGATGCACTCTGCCTTGGCGATTTTGTGAGCGGTGTTGTCGGAAACAATGCTTCTGCCAGCATACTGATCCCGGTTATTATGTTTGCAGTTGGTCTGTTCCTCGGATTCTCAACAGGTACCTCATGGGGTACATTTGCGATCCTGATCCCGATCGTAATCGCTCTGTTCGGCGGACAGAATCTGGAAATGATGATCATTTCCGTATCTGCAGTCCTTGCGGGTGCGGTATGCGGTGATCATGTATCTCCGATTTCCGATACTACGATCATGTCTTCAGCTGGTGCACAGAGTAACCATATCAATCACGTATCTACTCAGATGCAGTATGCGATGGTGGTTGCTGTGGTATGCGCAGTGGGCTATGTAATCGCCGGCTTGTGCAAGAACTGGATCATCACACTGGCTGCCAGCCTGGTAATCCTGATTGCTGTGCTTGAAGTGATTCGTGCTCACAGTGCAAAGCAGGATGCTTAAAAGACAGGAGTCAAAAATGATAAAAATAGATGTGCCTTACATCAATCAAAGTGAAAAATACCCTACGGGATGTGAAAGCGTGACTACGGTCATGCTTTTGCATTATCTGGGATATGATATTTCGGTTGATGAATTTATTCAGAAACACCTGGCTGTGAAAGGTTTTGAAAAGAGGAATGGTATTCTGTACGGACCCAACCCCTGGGAATGTTTTGCGGGAAGTCCTTATGATCCCGATTCCATGGGCTGCTATGCACCGGTTATCTGCAGGGCGCTTGCGTCCGTTGCAGGAGATAAATATGAAGTACACAATGAAACCGGGAAAGATCTTGGCTACCTGGTGGAAACTTATTTGAGGCAGGATATGCCGGTCATTCTCTGGAACTCCATCAATATGCGGGAACCGGTGATCGGACCCCAATGGAGACTTTTGGATAACGGCGAAGTCTTCACCTGGATATCAAATGAGCACTGTATGCTCCTGGTGGGGGAAAACGAGAATGCCTATATTTTTAATGATCCTTATGAGAACCGGGGAGTGATCGAGTGCCCGAAGGAGATTATAGAGAACCGGTATCAGGTGTATTATCGGCAGGCTATTGGCCTGACATCGCGTTAAATTGTCGTAAAATGTGAAAATCCTACCATTTCTGCGTAATAATGTTACTTGCTTTTTTGGGATAAAAGGATATAATGGTAAGCGTAGGCAAAAATGGTGATTGCTTCAGGAGGAAGAAAATGAGAAAAAAATCCCATATCTTGTTAGCCAGATGTCTCGCAGATCAGGTACAGGCCATTGACCTGCAGTCCCACAGAAAAGCATTTTGTCTGGGCAGTATCCTTCCGGATCTGAAACCATCTTTTTTGACAACAAAGCATGAGTTTAATGTGAATTTTGAACTGGTTCAGAAAAAAATAAGAACCCTTACCATTGACTGCAAGATTGATGAGCGCAATGCCAGAGTATACTGGAGGCAGTTGGGTGAGGTTACCCATCATGTGGCGGATTATTTCACTTTTCCCCATAATGATACCTACGAGGGTACGCTGTTGGAACACGGACAGTATGAAGCAGAACTGAAGCGCGGTCTGAAAAAATACATCAAAAATGGGGAGGCAATGTACAATTGCAGAAAAGGCGTACGCTTTACCAGTTTTGAGCAGATCATCACCTTTATCAAAAGAGCGCATGAACTGTATGTCTCAAAGGAGCGGAACGTACAGGAGGATATTCAGTTTATCATCACGGTCTGCTATCAGGTGATGCAGGGTATCGTCCATCTGCTGGAGGAAAAACTTGAGATTACTCTGAATCCCTGCTTTGCATAGGAAAACATATATTCTGATTTTTGGATTACTTCACATAGTATATTTAAAAGTCCGCATCAAATCGAAAAATGACGATTGATGCGGACTTATTGTTTTTAATTATCGACTTCTTTCAATGTGTACACCTGACGTTTCCTTGCCATTTCATCGCTTGCCAGATATTCATCATAAGTGGTGATCTTATCGATGAGAGCACCGCCGGGCATGATCTCCATAATGCGGTTTGCGGTTGTCTGAACAAACTGGTGGTCATGGGATGCAAACAGGATGACACCCGGGTATTTGATCAGGCCGTTGTTCAGTGCTGTGATGGATTCCATATCCAGGTGGTTGGTGGGCTCATCCAGAATCAGTGTGTTTGCACCGGAAATCATCATTTTGGATAAGAGACAGCGCACTTTTTCGCCTCCGGAAAGCACACGAACCTTTTTCACACCATCCTCACCAGCAAAAAGCATACGTCCCAGGAAGCCTCGAACGTAAGTGGCATCCTTGATCTCGGAGTACTGGGTCAGCCAGTCGGCGATGGTCAGGTCATTGTCAAATTCATGGGTGGAATCCTTCGGGAAATATGCCTGTGAAGTGGTAACTCCCCATTTGTAATTTCCTTCATCCGGTTCCATCTCGCCCATGAGAATCTGGAACAGCGTGGTCTTGGCCAGCTCATTGCTTCCGACAAATGCAACTTTATCGTTATGTCCCAGGGTAAAAGAAATGTTATCCAGTACTTTTTCACCGTTGATGGTTTTGGACAGGTTTTCTACCATCAGGACTTCGTTGCCGATCTCGCGGTTGGGGCGGAAATCAATATACGGATATTTACGGCTGGAAGGACGCATATCATCCAGCTGGATCTTTTCCAGAGCACGCTTTCTGGACGTTGCCTGTTTGGACTTGGATGCATTTGCACTGAATCGGGAAATAAATTCCTGCAGTTCCTTGATCTTTTCTTCTTTTTTCTTGTTGGCTTCCTTCATTTGCTTGATCAGCAGCTGGCTTGACTCGTACCAGAAGTCATAGTTGCCGGCATACAGCTGAATTTTCCCGTAGTCAATGTCAGCGGTATAGGTGCAGACTTTGTTCAGGAAATAGCGGTCATGAGATACCACAATGACGGTGTTGTTGAAATTGATCAGAAATTCCTCCAGCCACTCAATGGCATCCATATCCAGGTGGTTGGTAGGCTCGTCCAGAAGCAGGATATCCGGATTTCCGAACAGAGCTCTTGCCAGCAGGACTTTGACCTTTTCGTTACCGTTTAAGTTTTTCATGACTGCATAGTGCAGATCGGTCTCGATACCAAGGCCGTTTAAGAGAGTAGCTGCATCGGATTCCGCTTCCCATCCGTTCATCTCGGCAAATTCGCACTCCAGCTCACTGGCGCGGATCCCGTCTTCGTCCGTGAAGTCTGCTTTTGCATAAATGGCTTCTTTTTCCTTCATGATCTCGTACAGACGTTTGTTTCCCATGATTACCGTATCCAGAACAGTATATTCGTCATACTTAAAATGATCCTGTTCCAGCACAGAAAGACGTTGGCCCGGAGTGATGGAAACATCACCTTTTGTGGTTTCCAACTGACCGGATAGAATTTTTAAAAAAGTAGATTTGCCGGCCCCATTGGCTCCGATCAGGCCATAACAGTTGCCTTCGGTAAATTTTATGTTTACATCTTCAAAAAGAGCTTTTTTCCCAAGACGGAGTGTGACATTATTTGCAGAAATCATAATCAAACCTCGTTTTTCTTCTATATTTGATTTGCGTGCCAGAAGTTCGGAGATTTATATTCGGTATAAATAAGAATTTGTTCTCTGAATAAATCCCGTCTTTCGGCAACGGCATCATAATCTTATCGTAACCTATTTTACATGAAAGTGGTGATTTTGCAAGGAGTTTTTAGGATAGGGATGCTTTTTTATTTACAATAAAAGTCCCGGACAGAAGCCATGTGGTGTAGCATGCTTGCATGCGTAGGCACATGGATATTGGACGGGCTAACCTGTATGAGCAAGTAGGCCGACAGGCTGGATTGCGAATACAGGTTGTGATTGCGGGAGCATATAATGCGAAGCAATCAACTTTTATTTATGGTGATGTCTGCGTCAGCAGACATGTCCGTTTAGGAAGAAATCCCTTCCGGTGTTCTAATGGGACTGGGGCAGAAAGACCGGATTTTCTTTGCGGAATACCGTATTTTTCCATGTATAAAATGAAAAACATGATAAAAAAATCGGAAGGGAAATAGACATCTAAAAAATTGCGTGTTATAATCGGAATAGGCTGATAAAATATTTTTATATATTAATTAAGGAGGAAATATTCAAATGGCTAGAAAGATGAAAACCATGGATGGTAACCATGCTGCAGCGCATGCTTCTTATGCATATTCAGATGTAGCGGCTATTTATCCGATCACTCCTTCATCCGTTATGGCAGAAGCTACGGACGAATGGGCAACACAGGGAAGAAAGAACATTTTCGGACAGGAAGTTCAGGTAACTGAGATGCAGTCCGAAGCAGGTGCAGCAGGTGCCGTACACGGTTCTCTGGCAGCAGGTGCACTGACAACTACATATACTGCTTCTCAGGGTCTGTTGCTGATGATTCCGAACCTGTACAAACTCGCTGGTGAGCAGTTACCGGGCGTTATTAACGTATCCGCTCGTGCTCTTGCAAGCCATGCGCTTTCTATTTTTGGCGATCATTCAGACGTATATGCATGCCGTCAGACCGGTTGTGCTATGCTGTGCGAATCCAGCGTTCAGGAAGTTATGGACCTGACTCCGGTTGCTCACCTTGCAGCAATCAAAGGAAAACTTCCTTTCATCAACTTCTTCGATGGATTCCGTACATCTCATGAAATCCAGAAAATTGAGACTTGGGATTATGAAGATCTGAAAGATATGGCTGATATGGAAGCAATCGCTGAATATCGTGCAAGATGTCTGAACCCGAACCATCCGTGCCAGAGAGGTTCTGCACAGAATGGTGATATCTTCTTCCAGGCAAGAGAAGCATGTAACCCGTTCTACGATGCTATGCCGGCAGTAGTACAGATGTACATGGATAAAGTAAATGAGAAGATCGGTACAAGCTATCATCTGTTCGATTACTATGGAGCAGCTGATGCTGAGAACATCATCGTAGCTATGGGTTCTGTATGTGATACAATCGAAGAGACGATTGATTACTTAACAGCAGCAGGCGAAAAAGTAGGTGTTGTAAAAGTTCGTCTGTACAGACCGTTCTCCAAAGACGCTCTGATCGCAGCTATTCCGGAAACTGTAAAACAGATTACCGTTCTTGACAGAACAAAAGAGCCGGGTGCAATGGGCGAGCCGCTGTTCCTGGATGTTGTTGCTGCACTGAAAGGTTCCAAATTTGAAAGTGTTCCGGTATTTACCGGTCGTTACGGTTTAGGTTCCAAAGATACCACACCGGCACAGATCGTTGCTGTATATCACAACACAGAAAAATCGGTATTTACACTCGGTATCGTTGATGATGTGACCAATCTGTCTCTGGAAATCGGCGCTCCGCTGGTTACTACTCCGGAAGGAACGATTAACTGTAAGTTCTGGGGTCTTGGTGCTGACGGTACAGTTGGTGCAAACAAGAACTCTATCAAGATCATTGGTGATAATACAGATATGTACGCTCAGGCTTACTTTGATTATGACTCAAAGAAATCCGGTGGTGTTACCATGTCTCACCTTCGTTTCGGTAAGAAACCGATCAAATCTACATACCTGATTCGCCAGGCTAACTTTGTTGCCTGCCACAATCCGGCATATGTAAACAAATACAATATGGTACAGGAGCTTGTTGATGGCGGTACATTCCTTCTGAACTGCCCGTGGGATATGGAAGGTATTGAGAAACATTTACCGGGACAGGTTAAGAAATTTATCGCTGATCACAACATCAAATTCTATGTGATTGATGGTATCAAGATCGGTAAAGAGATCGGTCTTGGCGGACGTATCAATACCGTTCTTCAGTCTGCATTCTTCAAACTGGCTAACATCATTCCGGAAGAGCATGCAATCGAACTGATGAAAGCAGCTGCAAAAGCTACTTATGGACGTAAGGGTGACAAGATCGTTCAGATGAACTACGATGCAATTGACGCCGGTGCAAAACAGGTTGTTGAAATCACCGTTCCGGAAAGCTGGAAAGACTGCGTAGACGAAGGTCTGGCAATGACAGTTGCAAAAGATGGCAGAAAAGACGTAATTGATTTCGTTAACAATATCCAGAGTAAAGTAAATGCTCAGGAAGGTAACAATCTTCCGGTATCAGCATTTACCGAATATGTAGATGGTACGACACCGTCCGGTTCTGCTGCATATGAAAAACGTGGTATTGCAGTAGATATCCCGGTATGGAATCCGGATACCTGTATCCAGTGTAACCGTTGTGCATATGTATGTCCGCATGCAGTTATCCGTCCGGTAGCTATGACAGCAGCAGAAGCAGAAGCAGCTCCGGAAGGAACAAAGACTCTGACTATGACCGGTATGCCGGAATACAAATTTGCAATCACAGTATCTGCTCTTGACTGTACCGGATGTGGTTCCTGTGTAAATGTATGTCCGGGCAAGAAGGGTGAGAAAGCTCTTACTATGGCTAACATGGAAGCAAATATTGCTTCTCAGAAAGCTTTTGATTACGGCGTAACTCTGCCGGAGAAGAAAGATGTTATTGAGAAATTCAAAGAAGCAACCGTTAAAGGAAGTCAGTTCAAGACTCCGCTCCTTGAGTTCTCAGGTGCATGTGCAGGCTGCGGTGAAACACCTTACGCAAAACTGATCACTCAGCTGTTTGGAGACAGAATGTACATCGCAAATGCAACTGGATGTTCTTCTATCTGGGGTAACTCCTCACCGTCCACACCGTACACCGTAAACGCAAAAGGACAGGGCCCGGCTTGGTCCAACTCCCTGTTTGAAGATGCGGCTGAGTTCGGTTATGGTATGTCTCTTGCTCAGAAAGCGCTTCGTGACGGTATCAAGACAAAAGTAGAAGATATTGTTGCAAATGGAACAAATGAAGATGTTAAGGCTGCTGGTCAGGAATGGCTTGATACCTTCAACAGCGGAATCACAAACGGCCCGGCTACCGAAAAACTGATCGCAGCTCTGGAAGCATGTGGTTGTGATAAAGCAAAAGAACTCCTCGCTTCAAAAGATTTCATGGCTAAGAAATCCCAGTGGATCTTCGGTGGTGACGGATGGGCATACGATATCGGTTTCGGCGGCGTTGACCATGTTCTTGCAAGCGGAAAAGATATCAACATCATGGTATTCGATACCGAAGTTTACTCCAATACTGGCGGACAGGCTTCCAAGTCTACACCGACCGGCGCTATCGCTCAGTTCGCTGCTGCTGGTAAAGAAGTTAAGAAGAAAGACCTGGCAAGTATTGCTATGTCCTATGGTTATGTATATGTAGCTCAGATTGCTATGGGTGCTGATATGAACCAGACCGTAAAAGCAATCGCTGAAGCAGAAGCATATCCGGGACCGTCACTGATCATTGCATATGCTCCGTGTATCAACCATGGTATTAAAGCTGGTATGAGCAAAGCTATGACAGAAGAAGACAAAGCAGTTAAAGCTGGTTACTGGTTCAACTTCCGTTACAATCCGGCTGCAGAAGGTAATAAGTTCACTCTGGACAGCAAAGCTCCGACTGAAAGCTATACAGAGTTCCTGGATGGAGAAGTTCGTTACAATTCTCTGAAACGTGCAAATCCGGAAAGAGCTGCAGAACTGTTTGCAAAAGCAGAGCAGTACTCCAAGGAGAGATACGCATACCTGCAGAAACTGATTACACTGCACAGCGCAGAATAATTCAAAATTCGAAGAGGCAGACACGGATGTGTCTGTCTCTTTTTAGTTTCATAGGAAATTCCTTTCCTATGAAACTAAAAACACTCCGTGAGGATGCACAGAAACGCATATGGAAAATTGTCACTTTGTGACATGCGTTTCGCGCCAAAGTGCACAAGTCCCTCATGAGTGAGGGATATAGGAAGTTGAAGTGGACTTGTCCACTTTGTCTTCATGCGGAGGAAAAGGAGTTTTGTCAATTTTGACGGAATACTGTAAAAATGCAAAAAAAGATTGTGCTCTTTTACCAATATATGGTATACTAAAAAAAAGCGTTCGACTTGCCATCGGGCGCTTTTACAAGTGAATAAGGAGGGCAGGTTATGGAGAGTAGAATGCAAAAAATCTGGTCACGTAAAGATAAGCGGATTGCTTTAAAGGTTTACAAAGGTCATTTTGCCACACCGAACTCACACATCAGTCATTATTTTGACATGACGACTCTGAAGACCAGGGCGTCGGAGGCGAGAGCGGTTGCGCAGGTGCTGGCACAAAAGTATTCTATGAGTACTGTTGTGGATACCATTGTCTGCATGGATGAGATGCAGATTGTAGGAGCCTATTTGGCGGAAGAATTATCTGCTGCGGGCATCATGTCCATGAACCTGCATCAGACGATATATGTTATTTCTCCGGAATTCAACTCCGCAGGTCAGATCATGTTCCGCGATAATCTGAAAATGATGCTGGAAAATAAGAATGTGATCATTCTGATGGCTTCTGCCACAACCGGGAAGACTCTTCAGGCGTGCGTGAACAGTATTCTGTATTATGGAGGAAAAGTTGCCGGAATTTCCTGTATTTTCAGTACAATCAACAAGCTGGCCGATGTAGATGTAAACTATATTTTCCACCGTCAGGATGTACCCCATTATCAGAGCTACAAACCTATAGAGTGTCCGCTCTGCAAGGAAGGTCATAGGATTGATGCGCTGGTCAATGGATACGGATATTCAAAGATTTAACATCCGGGGTGTCGTAGAGATACGATACCCCATTTTTAATTTCATAGGAAGTTTCTTCCCTATGAAATTAAAACACTCCGTGAGGATGCACAGAAACGCATATGGAAAATTGTCACTTCGTGACATGCGTTTCGCGCCAAAGTGTACAAGTCCCTCATGAGTGAGGGATATAGGGAGTTGAAGTGGACTTGTTCACTTTGTTCTTTATAGCTGCAGGATTATCTGTATGCAAAACTATGATGCGAAAAATAATTTGACAGAAGAATGGAAGAGGGATATAGTGGGAATAATAGAGAAAAAAGGAGGTTTTAAGGTTTTGAAAGAGTTACAGGCCTATGAGCTGCTTCGACAGGAGACAATTGAGGATATTCATGCAGAAGGGTATCTGCTTAAACATATAAAAACCGGCGCCAGGGTGATGGTGCTGGAAAACGATGATGAGAATAAGGTGTTTAATATCGCCTTTCGGACACCGCCCACAGACAGTACCGGCGTGGCGCATATACTGGAGCATAGTGTTTTGTGCGGTTCCAGAGATTTCCCGCTTAAAGATCCTTTTGTGGAACTGGTGAAAGGTTCTCTGAACACCTTTTTAAATGCCATGACTTATCCGGATAAGACTATGTATCCGGTGGCCAGCTGCAATGACCAGGATTTTAAAAATCTGATGCATGTGTATCTGGATGCGGTATTCTACCCCAATATATATAAGAATAAAAAGATTTTTGAGCAGGAAGGCTGGAGCTATCACCTGGAGTCCGTGGATGCGCCCCTTACTTACAATGGTGTTGTTTACAATGAGATGAAGGGCGCTTTTTCTTCCCCGGAAGAAGTTCTGGATCGCACAATTTTCAGTACTCTTTTTCCGGATACGCCGTATGGGGTAGAGTCCGGCGGTGACCCGGAATTTATTCCGGATCTGACATATGAAGATTTTATCGCATTTCATAAAAAATACTACCATCCTTCCAACAGTTACATTTATCTGTATGGAAATGCTGATATGGCGGAGCGCCTGGAGTGGATGGATGAAAACTATCTGAGCTGTTTTGAAAGTCAGCAGGTGGATTCTGCCATTGCTTATCAGAAACCTTTTGACAGACCGGTTGAACTGATTCTGGATTATCCGGTTTCAGAGAGTGAAGGCGTTGAGGACAACACATACCTGTCCTGCAATATGGTGGTAGGAGACTCGCTGGATGTGGAATTGTGTGTGGCTTTTGAAGTCCTGGAATACGCTCTTTTGTCTGCTCCGGGAGCTCCTTTGAAGCAGGCACTGCTGGATGCAAAAATAGGAAAAGACATTTTCGGCTCGTATTCGGACGGCATTTTGCAGCCATTTTTCTCCATTGTGGCAAAAAACTCGAATTTGGAGAAAAAAGAAGCATTTTTGGATATCATCCGCACTACTCTGGAGAAACTGGCACAGGAAGGAATCGACCGGAAATCGCTCCAGGCTGGAATCAATTATTTTGAATTCCGGTTCCGTGAGGCGGATTATTCATCATATCCGAAGGGGCTGATGTATGGCATCGATGTGTTTGACGGATGGCTTTACGATGATAAGAAACCTTTTGTGCATCTTCAGCAGCTGAAAGTTTTTGAAAGCCTGAAAGAAAAAATAGATCAGGGCTACTTTGAATTTCTGATTCAGAAGTATCTGCTGAATAACAACCATAGTGCTGTTGTAGTTATCACGCCGAAAATCGGTCTGGCCCGCGAGCGGGAAGAGGCACTGAAACAAAAGCTGCAGGCCCAAAAAGACAGTCTCTCCCGCGAAGAACTGGAAGCACTGGTGGATGAGACGAAAGCACTGAAAGAGTATCAGGAGGAAGAGGAGAGTCCGGAGGCGCTCAGCTGTATTCCGATGCTGAAACGTACGGATATTAAGCGAGAAACGCTGCAACTTCATAATGAAGAAAAAAGTGTGTTGGGAGTAAAGGTTCTCCACCATGAGATTGAAACCAATGGAATCGGCTATATGACCATGCTGTTTGATCTGGAACAGATTCCGGACGAATATATTGGGTATCTCGGAATCCTCAAGTCGGTCCTCGGTTACGTGGATACAGCTCATTTTACCTATCCGCAGCTGTTTAATGAGATCAATGCCAACACCGGTGGGATCATCTGCGGGCTTCAGGTATTCAATCCAAAGGAAGCGGGCGGACGCTACCAGGCAAAATTTGGGATCAAGAGCAAAGCTCTTTATCCGAAGACGGAGTTTGTGTTCAAAATGATCGATGAGATATTGAATACATCTAATCTGGAGGATGAGAAACGGCTGTATGAAATCATTGCCCAGATGAAGTCACGCTCACAGATGGAGCTGGTGGGTGCAGGCCACTCTACTGCAGTGCTGCGCTCAACATCCTATTTTTCGGAGATCGCTTATTTCCAGGATCAGACCGGTGGACTTGGATTTTACCGCTTGATCGCAGATATTGAAGAAAACTGGGATGAAAGAAAAGGGGAACTGATTCAAATCCTGAAAATGCTCTGCAAAAATATCTTCCAGCCGGGTCACTTTATGATCAGTTATGTATCGGATGAAAAAGGATACGGAATTCTGGAAGCGGCACTTCCGGAATTCCTTGTAAAACTTTGCAAATGTGAGGATGTTTTCGAGAAAAACCGTGCATTCGTTCTTGAAAAGAAAAACGAGGGTATTATGACTTCCAGTCAGGTTCAATATGTGGCTCAGAGCGGAAACTTCAGCGAGGGCGGATATGTTTATACCGGCGCACTGCGCATTCTGAAACTCATCCTGAGTTATGATTATCTCTGGATCAATTTGCGTGTGAAGGGCGGTGCCTACGGGTGTATGAGTGGATTCAAACGCTCCGGTGACAGCTATTTTGTCTCCTATCGCGATCCGAATCTGAAAAATACGCTGGATGTTTTTGCCGGGATTCCGGAATATGTCCGGAATTTTCAGGCGGATGAACATGAGATGACAAAATATGTAATCGGAACCGTCAGCGGTATGGATACACCACTGAATCCGTCGGCGCAGGGAGCCCTGGGTCTGGCGGCTTACATGAACGGTATTTCGCAGGAAGATCTTCAGGAAGAGAGAAATCAGGTTCTGGATGCCGGGGCAGAAGATATCCGTGCGTTGGCTGATCTGATCGAATATGTTCTGAAACAGGAAAATATCTGTGTTGTGGGCAGTGAGTCTGCCATTGAAGAAAATGTATCCCTGTTTCTTCATATGGAGAACCTTTGAGGATAGTAAAAATGTGGGGTGCTACGATCAAAGCAGATAAATGACGCTTCAGATCGGCATCAGAAGGAAGCCGGGAATGACTTCCCGGATTTTGCGAATTGTTTTAAGAAAGGATATTTCAGAATGAGTGAAAATTTCAAATCCGGTTTTGTTGCCATCATCGGTCGGCCGAATGTGGGAAAATCCACGCTGATGAATCAGCTGATTGGTCAGAAAATTGCGATTACTTCAAAAAAACCGCAGACTACCAGAAATAAAATTCAGACTGTTTACACCGACGACCGGGGACAGATCGTGTTCCTGGATACGCCGGGTATACATAAGGCGAAGAACAAACTGGGTGAATATATGGTTCAGGTGGCAGAGCGGACGCTGAAGGATGCGGATGTGATCCTTTGGCTGGTAGAGCCCACCACTTATATCGGAGCGGGAGAACGCCACATTGCGGAACAGCTGAAAAACAGCAGACTGCCGGTCATACTTGTCATTAATAAAATTGATATGATCAAAAAAGAAGAAATACTGGCAGTCATCGATAAATATCGCACCCTGCTGGATTTTGATGAAATCATCCCCTGCTCGGCGCTGCGGGGAAAGAATACGCAGGACGTGAATGACAGTATTTTTAAATATCTTCCTTATGGACCTGCTTTTTACGATGAAGACACCGTTACAGATCAGCCCATGCGTCAGATTGTGGCGGAGATCATACGCGAAAAGGCTCTTCATGCGCTGGACGAGGAGGTGCCGCATGGAATTGCGGTTGCCATTGATGTGATGAAAGAGCGGAAAGGCGGAACCATCACTGATATCGAAGCCACAATAATATGCGAAAAAGATTCTCACAAGGGAATTATTATCGGAAAACAGGGCGGTATGCTGAAGAAGATCGGAAGCAATGCGCGCTATGAGATTGAACAGATGATGGAGCAGAAAGTAAATCTGAAACTCTGGGTAAAAGTAAAAAAAGACTGGAGAGACAGCGACTTTCTGATGAAAAACTTCGGATACGATAAGAAGGATGTATAAATATGGGAGAGCCCATCTTAGTGACCGGTGTTGTCCTGTCTGCCATGCCGGTGGGGGAATATGACCGGCGTGTGGTTTTGCTTACAAAAGAACGGGGAAGGATCACGGCTTTTGCAAGAGGTGCCAGAAAGCCGAACAGTCCGCTTCTGGCGGCCACCAATGCGTTTGTATTTGCCGCTTTTACCCTGTATGAGGGGCGCAGCTCCTATACACTGATCCAGGCAGGTGTCAGCCATTATTTTCTGGAATTGGCATCAGAATTACCAGAAGTATATTACGGGTTTTATTTCCTGGAACTGGCGGATTATTTTGCCCAGGAAAATGTGGATGAAACCCAGATGGTGAATCTTGTGTTTGTTACCCTTCGTGCGCTTTTGAAGCATAAAGTGGAGCCAAAGCTGATCCGGAGTATTTACGAATTGAAAACACTTGTAATCAACGGATATTTTGCCATTGATCCGGGAGAATACGGGGACGAGACTTCCCTGTATGCTGCGTATTTTGTGGTCTCCTCCCCTGTGGAAAAACTGTATTCCTTTACCCTGCAGGAAGACTCAAAAAAAGAATTTGCTGAAATTGCCCACAGGTACATGAAAAAATGTGCTGACCGTCACTTTAAAAGTCTCGATATCCTGGAAATGATTGACTAAATACAAGAGTACAGGGTATAATGAATCAAGCAGGAATTTGTACAAACTGGGGGAATTTTATGAAGAAAACAGGCATCATTGTGATGCTGATGATTTTCTGCATCTTTGTTGGGTGCGGGAACAAGGATGAACTGGGAGAAAATACCGTAGAAGTGAGCCAAAAGGGTTGGATCAAGGCAACGGTTCATGAAACTTTTGATAAAGATTATTATGATAAGAAAGAACTGCAGACAATGGTGGAGAACGCCATTGAAGAATACAACAGCAGCGCGGGATCGGAGCGAATCGAACTGAATACGCTGAGCGTAAAAGGAAACGCGGCCCATGCAACAATTACATATGCTGGTGATGAAGATTATGAAAAATTTAACCAGATTGGGATCTACAATGGTACTGTAAAAGAGATGGATGAAACCATCTACGATGCTCAGGCGGAGCTCATGGACCAAAACGGCAATAAAATTCCACTTCGGAATCTGATCCTTTCTGATGATTCCTATCATCTGGCCATTCTGCAGGAAACATGTATTCTGGAAACTTCCGGAAAAATTCTTTATACCAGCAGTAATGTAGAACTGAAAGGAAAAAAGACCGCAGAAGTAACAGCAGATCATAAATCATACGCTTACGTGGTGTATGAATGATAGAATAAATCATATTAAGAAAGAAATAGTTAGGAGAAAATATTATGGAAAAAACAATGGAAAAAATAGTTGCACTGGCAAAATCCAGAGGTTTTGTATATCCGGGCAGTGAGATTTACGGAGGTCTTGCAAATACATGGGATTACGGCAATCTGGGTGTTGAACTGAAAAACAATGTAAAAAAAGCCTGGTGGCAGAAGTTTGTTACCGAGAGCCCATATAATGTTGGTGTTGACTGTGCCATTCTCATGAACCCGCAGACCTGGGTAGCATCCGGGCATCTGGGCGGTTTTTCGGATCCTCTTATGGATTGCAAAGAATGTCACGAGCGTTTTCGTGCTGATAAACTGATTGAGGATTACTGCCATGAAAAAGGCATTGTGCTGGAAGAATCTGTAGATGCCTGGTCACAGGAAAAAATGAAGAATTTTATTGATGAAAATCAGATTCCCTGTCCGACCTGCGGCAAACATAATTTTACGGATATCCGTCAGTTCAACCTGATGTTTAAAACGTTCCAGGGTGTAACGGAAGATGCAAAAAATACCGTATACCTTCGCCCGGAAACTGCTCAGGGTATCTTTGTAAACTTTAAAAATGTTCAGAGAACGTCACGTAAGAAGATCCCATTTGGTATTGCTCAGATCGGAAAATCATTCCGCAACGAGATTACACCGGGTAACTTTACCTTCCGTACCCGTGAATTTGAGCAGATGGAACTGGAGTTTTTCTGTGAGCCGGATACTGACCTTGAGTGGTTTGCATACTGGAAACAGTTCTGTCTTGACTGGCTTCACAGCCTGGGCCTGAAGGACGAAGAAGTTCGTTATCGTGACCATGAGAAAGAAGAACTGTCTTTCTACAGCAAAGCAACGACTGATGTGGAATTTTTATTCCCGTTTGGATGGGGTGAACTGTGGGGTATTGCTGACCGTACCGATTATGACCTGACTCAGCATCAGAATACTTCCGGTCAGGATCTGACTTATTTTGACGATGAAAAGAAAATGAAATACGTTCCGTATGTGATCGAGCCGTCACTTGGTGCAGACCGTATGGTTCTGGCATTTTTGTGCAGTGCTTATGATGAAGAGGTTCTGGATGCAGAGAAAAATGATGTCCGTACCGTTCTTCATTTCCATCCGGCTCTGGCTCCGGTGAAAATCGGTGTGCTTCCGCTGTCCAAAAAACTGAACGAAGGCGCAGAGAAGATTTATCATGAACTGTGCAAATACTACAATTGTGAGTATGATGACAGAGGAAATATCGGTAAGAGATACCGCCGTCAGGATGAGATTGGTACACCGTTCTGCATTACTTATGACTTTGAGTCTGAGAATGATGGCGCCGTAACGGTTCGTGACCGTGATACTATGGAGCAGGAGAGAGTAAAAATTGAAAATTTGAAGGCTTATTTTGAGGATAAGTTTCGTTTTTAGTATTTCGTAAAGAACATGCATGAGGTTGTTTTAGGATATCTGTTCCGCATGAGAAACAGGGTGCCTGAACAACCTCGTTCGCTCTTGCGGAGACAGATGTAATGGAACCAATAGCCTGGGGAAAGATTGAAAGTTCTGTGGGAGTGTATAAATTTGAAGGATTTCCCGGAAAACTGTATGTGTTTTGGACATGAGGGAGGTAAATGAATGAAAAAATACAATTGCAGGACTTGCGGGGCGGAACTGTATTTTGATGCGGCTACGCAGAAACTGAAGTGCGAGTACTGCGACAGTGAATTTGATCCGGCAGAGTATGAGGAGATGGCAGAGACCGGGCAGGAAACCGGTGAAAAGGATTCGGAGAAATCCGGCCGAATTGCGGGGGAACAGGAAATACAGCCGGAAACTGCGGATTCGGATGCCCGCTCTACGGACGATTCAGAAGGAGAACTGGTCGTCTATAAATGTTCTCACTGCGGCGCAGAGATTATCACATCAAAAAGTACCGTTGCCACTACCTGTCTGTATTGCAACCGTGCGGTTGTACTGGAAAGGAATGTGACCGGAGAATTAAAGCCGGACTATGTGATCCCCTTTGTGAAAAAGCGTGAAGATGTGGAAAATGCCTACCGAAAGCTGTGCAAAAGCACCTTTTTGGCTCCGAAGCTTTTTAAAGAAGAAAGTACAGTGAAAAAAATAAAAGGTATGTACATACCCTTCTGGCTGCACAGTATGCATGCAGATGCGACCCTTACGGCCACGGCGAAAAAATATCGTGTCTGGCAGGTGGGCGACGTAGAACATACGGAAGTGAAAACCTATCAGATTGAGCGGAGTGCTTCCGGCGATTTTGACAAAATACCGACGGATGCATTGGCAAAAATGGATAATAATCTGATGGATGCCATTGAACCCTTTGATTACAGCAGCCTGAAACCCTTTGTACCGGCATATCTTGCGGGATATTATACGGAGCGTTTCGATGAACCGGCCGGGCAGACAAAAGAACGGGCTCAGAAACGGGCAAAAGACTGTATGTATGAGCAGATGATGGAAGGTCTGGATGGGTACGGTGAGGTGACAGTCCAGAATGAGCATGTTCGATATTCCGAAGAAAAGGCGGAGTACGGCATGCTACCGGTCTGGATGATGTATACGGAATACAAAGGGAAAAACTATATTTTCGGTATGAATGGGCAGACCGGCAAGATGATTGGCGAGATTCCGAAAGATTATAAAAAAGCTGCTCTTGTAACGGCAGGTGTCTTTTTGGGAACACAGCTCTTGATGATGCTGTTTCGGCTGATAGGAGGTCTGTTCTGATGAAAAAAAGAGTGGTAAAGAGCAAAGGAATGAAAGAGAAAAAAACGATTCTCATGCTTTACGGTGCAAAAAGCTCTGCCCTAAGGGCATGTGGTATGTTATTGATGGCTTTCGTATTAGCTGCTTTTGGAATTTTTCCTGTATCGGCGGCTGAAAATGAGTACCAGAGTGTGGCACCGCTGGTTGAGGATAACCGGGATTGTGTGTATGATCTGGCAGGGCTTCTTGAACATCAGGAAATTGCAGATTTGGATGCATTGATTCGGGATGTTGAGAAGAAAAAAGATTATCGCATTGTAGTGGTGACCACGAATAACAATCCGGCAACTGCCATGGAATATGCAGATGATTTTACCGATTTCAACGGTTTGGGACCGGACTGCATCCTGTTTTTGCTGGATATGGATAATCGGGAACAATGGATCAGTACTACCGGAATCTGCACAGAGGTGTCCGGGGTTAAAAAAAGTTCCTTTTCACAGGGAGATATTGAAGATATTCTGGATGCCACGACCCCTGCAGCTTCTTCCGGAAACTATTACAAATGTCTTGAGAATTTTGTTATAAAGGTAAGGAATCATGAAAATCTGCTGCACACACTGATGCCAACCGGTCTGTCGCTGATCATCAGCGCGGTTATTTCTTTGCTTGTGTTTCTTGGACTGATCGCACAGCATAAGGCAAAAGCTCCGTCCAATCTTGCAAATGTTCAGATTAAAACAAATGCATTTCAGATCGGCGTGAACCGGGCTGTATTTCTGGGAACACAGACATTTACAAAAAGAATACCGAAGAACAACAGTGCAGGCGGTTCCGGAGGCGGAGGCGGAATGCATGTGGGAGGAAGCGGAACTTCACATGGCGGAGGCGGCCGCGGTTTCTGAGTACGGATCGGGACGAATGAAGTTGATACATCATGTTGATTTTGTGATATTGAACGAAATCTTATCTGCGTGATACATAGAAAAGAATATGGACAGAGATAAAGGAGGAACAGGTTATGGGTTTGATTAAAATGATTGGTTCTGCAGTTAGCGATGTGGCAGGCGCTTTGGGCGGCGGACTGGGAACAACAGGACGTTCCATGTGGCAGGACTATTTTGAAAGCGGTGATATGTCCGGCGGTGTGATCATGAAACGGGGAGAGAAAATTCTGGGAAAAGACACCAGAAATAAAAAGGGAGACCCTAATATCATAACCAGCGGATCCGGCATTGATATACAGGAAAATCAATGTATGATTCTGGTCGAAAATGGTAAAATTGTGGAACTCTGTGCGGAACCGGGACGTTATACGTACGATTCTTCTGCTGCACCCTCCTTTATCGCAGGGGATAACAAGGGGCTGGATGCAATTTTAAGTACATTGGGCCATCAGATTATGGCCGGCGGTCAGAGAACCAATACTGAGCGTGTATATTACATCAATATGGGTGAAATTCAGGGCTTTAAATGGGGATCCGGTAATATTTCTTTCCAGCATGTGGAGCGTGATCTTATGACAGACCGGCCGGTATGGCAGTGTTCCACAACGCTGCTTGGGAACGGAGTTTATTCCATTCACGTGACGGATCCGCTGAAGTTCTATCAGATGCTCGGATCTCAGGTGGCCGGAACCGACGGCAGAGGCCTGGTAACCAGAAATGACATTGAAAGCCAGATAAAATCAGAAGTAATCTCCGCCATTCGCCAGGGTATCGGCGGTTTGAGCAGGCTGAAGATCCCTTACACCGATATTGCCTCTCATGAAGCGGAGTTGACCAGAGATGTAAATGAGATATTGTCTGATTCCTGGGCTGCAAAG
The DNA here is from genome assembly GCA_022767285.1 of Lachnospiraceae bacterium. Classification (GTDB taxonomy): domain Bacteria; phylum Bacillota; class Clostridia; order Lachnospirales; family Lachnospiraceae; genus JALENY01. Next base: position 68,478 of record JALENY010000029.1, read on the forward strand.
CGAGGAATCGAGCTGTTCGGTCTTGCAGTGAATATGCTTGATCCCGATTACAAGAGCAAGGAAAAAATCAACAGCTATCAGGAAACGAAAGGATATACGGATCCCTCCATGCTTGCCGCTTATATGGGAATGGGCCAGACAGATTCCATGAAAGCAGCGGCATCCAATGCAAAAGGAGCTATGCAGGGCTTTGCAGGCGTTGGTATGATGAATAGCATGAATGGCGCAATGGGCGGCAATCTTGCATCTATGATGCAGATGGGACAGCAGCAGGCTGCGGCAAACCAGGCTGCATGGCAGGCAGGTCAGGCAGGACCGGCCATGAACTGGCAGCAAAATCAGCAGGGCGCGCAGCAGACCGGTATGGGATACGCTCAGACTGCGGCAAGCCCGCAGAATGTTCCTGTCGGCGAAACCTGGACATGTGCCTGCGGAACCGTCAATACAGGGAATTTCTGTATGAACTGCGGACAGAAAAAACCGGCAGGTGCGTCGGTGTGCAGCAAATGCGGCTGGGCAGATCCGTCCATGCAGATGAAGCCGAAGTTCTGTCCGAACTGCGGAAATCCTTTATAAAATGCGTAAGAAGGGGGAAGACGATCCGGAAGGAGATGTCTCCCCTTTTGTAAAAATAGCAGCGGTGCAAGGATTTTTTACTTGAAAAACAGGCCAAATATGGTATGATTATTATATGATACCTAGGCGCATGAAAGGGTGTTAGCGGCCACTTATTCTGGCCGTGGCGTGCAAGTACATAATATGAAATAGGAGGAACTATCAAATGGCAAAATGGGTTTACATGTTTACAGAAGGTAACGCAACTATGAGAAATCTTCTGGGCGGTAAAGGTGCCAACCTTGCAGAAATGACAAACCTGGGTCTTCCGGTACCGCAGGGCTTCACCATCACAACAGAGGCATGTACGCAGTACTATGAAGACGGAAGAAAAATCAATGATGAGATTATGGAACAGATTATGGAAGCCATCGTTAAAATGGAAGAAGTAACCGGTAAGAAGTTCGGAGATCATGAGAATCCGCTTCTTGTTTCCGTTCGTTCAGGTGCGAGAGCTTCTATGCCGGGTATGATGGATACTATCCTGAACCTTGGTCTTAACGAAGAAGTTGTTGAAGTAGTTGCTAAGAAAACCGGCAATGAAAGATGGGCTCGTGACTGCTACAGAAGATTTATCCAGATGTACTCTGACGTAGTTATGGAAGTAGGTAAAAAATATTTCGAAGAGCTGATCGATAAAATGAAAGCTGAAAAAGGTGTTACACAGGATGTAGACCTTACAGCCGAAGATCTGAAAGAACTGGCTAATCAGTTCAAAGCTGAATACAAAGAAAAAATCGGCGCAGACTTCCCGGATGATCCGAAGGAACAGCTGATGGGCGCGATCAAAGCTGTATTCCGTTCCTGGGATAACCCGCGTGCAAACGTATATCGTCGTGACAATGATATCCCGTATTCATGGGGAACAGCTGTTAACGTACAGGAAATGGCATTTGGTAACTGGTCTGATGAGTCCGGTACAGGCGTTGCATTTACACGTGATCCGGCAACCGGTGAGAAGAAGCTTATGGGTGAGTTCCTTATGAATGCTCAGGGCGAGGACGTAGTTGCAGGTGTTCGTACACCGCAGCCGATTTCTGCACTTGCAGATGTTATGCCGGAAGTATTTGATCAGTTCACAAAAGTTTGCTCTACTCTGGAAAATCACTATAGAGATATGCAGGATATGGAGTTTACTATCCAGGATAGAAAACTTTTCATGCTGCAGACACGTAATGGTAAGAGAACCGCTCAGGCTGCTCTGAAGATCGCTTGTGACCTTGTTGATGAAGGCATGAGAACAGAAGAAGAAGCAGTAGCTATGATCGATCCGCGTAACCTGGATACCCTGCTTCATCCGCAGTTTGATGCTGCTTCCTTAAAAGCTGCTACTCCGATGGGCAGAGGTCTTGGCGCTTCCCCGGGTGCTGCCTGTGGTAAGATCGTGTTCACAGCAGAAGATGCTGTAGAGTGGGCTGAAAGAGGAGAAAAAGTTGTTCTTGTTCGTCTTGAGACTTCTCCGGAAGATATCACTGGTATGAAATCTGCTCAGGGTATACTGACTGTTCGTGGTGGTATGACATCTCACGCTGCTGTAGTAGCTCGTGGTATGGGTACCTGCTGTGTATCCGGATGCGGCGACATTACTATGGATGAAGAAAACAAGAGATTTACACTGGCTGGTAAAGAGTTCCATGAAGGAGATGAAATCTCCATCGATGGTACAACCGGTAATATTTATGATGGTATCATCCCGACTGTAGATGCTAAGATTGCCGGCGAATTCGGCAGAATCATGGCTTGGGCTGATAAGTTCAGAAAACTGAAAGTTCGTACAAATGCAGATACACCGGCAGACGCTAAGAAAGCTCGCGAACTTGGCGCAGAAGGTATCGGTCTTTGCCGTACCGAGCATATGTTCTTCGAGGAAGACAGAATTGCTGCATTCCGTGAAATGATCTGTGCAGATACAGTTGAAGAGAGAGAAGTAGCACTTGAGAAGATCCTTCCGTATCAGCAGGGAGACTTTGAGAAACTGTATGAAGCTCTGGAAGGCAATCCTGTTACCATCCGTTTCCTGGATCCGCCTCTGCATGAGTTCGTTCCGACAGAAGAGGAAGATATCAAGAAACTGGCTGAAGCTCAGGGCAAGACTGTTGAAGAGATCAAAGCTATCATTGATGGCCTGCATGAATTCAACCCGATGATGGGTCATCGTGGATGCCGTCTGGCAGTTACTTATCCGGAAATCGCTAAGATGCAGACAAAAGCTGTTATCCGTGCTGCTATCAATGTTCAGAAAGCTCACGCAGACTGGACTGTAAAACCGGAAATTATGATTCCGCTGGTTGGCGATGTAAAAGAGTTAAAATATGTTAAGAAAGTAGTGGTAGAGACTGCTGATGCTGAAATCGCAGCAGCTGGTGTTGAACTGAAATATGAAGTTGGTACTATGATTGAGATCCCGAGAGCTGCTCTGACTGCTGATGAAATCGCAAAAGAAGCTGACTTCTTCTGCTTCGGTACAAACGACCTGACTCAGATGACTTACGGTTTCTCCCGTGATGATGCTGGTAAATTCCTGGGTGGATATTATAATGCTAAGATTTTCGAAAATGATCCGTTTGCAAAACTGGATCAGACTGGTGTTGGTAAGCTGATGGATATGGCTATCAAACTTGGCAAGCCGGTTAATCCGAATCTTCATATCGGTATCTGCGGCGAGCACGGCGGAGATCCTTCTTCCGTAGAATTCTGCCACAAGATTGGACTGGACTATGTTTCCTGCTCACCGTTCCGCGTGCCGATCGCAAGACTGGCAGCAGCACAGGCAGCTATCGCTGAGAAATAAACCAGAGCAAGAGACTGCTCGTCCATGATGAAATATTAACGAATAAGGAGCGTACCATTAGAAATAGTGGTACGCTTTTTTTTCTGATTCATTTTGCTTTCCATGCCCTTTTTGCACGAAAAAAATAATGATATTGCTAATTAAGAACAATGTAACATTGAAAAAGAGTAATGCCCTGTGCTATAATATGGAAGAATTTTGATTAAAATGATTACATATTTAGGAGGTTCTAAAATGAGCGAGTTGAAAGGTGCAATGATTATCGGGCAGTCGGGCGGTCCGTCTTCAGTTATTAATGCAAGCTGTTACGGAGCGATTAAGGCTGGTCTCGATGCTGACTGCATCACGAAAGTATATGGTGCTGCTAATGGTATCGTAGGTGTATTGAATGACAAACTTTATATTATGGATGAGGAAGATCCGGAGGAATTGGCTATTATGAAATATACTCCATCTTCCGCATTGGGCTCCTGCCGGTACAAAATTGCAGATCCGGACGTAGATGATACTGATTATAAGAAAATTCTTGAAATCTTCAAGAAATATGATGTTCGTTACTTCTTCTACAATGGTGGTAACGACTCCATGGATACCTGCAATAAGATTTCAAAATACATGAACAAGGTCGGATATGAATGTCGTGTAATGGGTATTCCGAAGACCATTGATAACGATCTGTATGGCACAGACCATTGCCCGGGATTTGCTTCCGCAGCAAAATATATTGCGACTTCTTTAGTAGAAATTTACCAGGATTCTCATGTATATGACAAAGGTCAGGTTACCATCGTTGAGATTATGGGACGTCATGCAGGATGGCTTGCCGGTGCAGCTGCTCTTGCAAAAGTAGCAGGTTATCCGGCAGATCTTATCTACCTTCCGGAAGTAGATTTCAAGATGGATGAGTTTATCGAAGATGTTAAAAGAATCTGGAATGAAAACCATAATGTGGTTGTAGCTGTATCGGAAGGTATTCATTATGCGGATGGTAAATTCGTATCAGAAGCTGAGACTTCTGCAACAGACGGTTTTGGTCATGCACAGCTTGGCGGACTTGCTGCAAGACTTGGGGATGTAGTGAAAAATGCAATTCCTGGCGTAAAAGTACGTCCTATTGAGCTCTCTCTGCTGCAGCGTTGTGCAGAGCACTGCGCATCTCAGACAGACTCAGATGAGTCCTTCATGGCTGGTCAGACTGCTGTTAACGAAGCAATCAAAGGCATTACAGATAAAATGGTAGGATTCAAATGTACTCGTGACGAAAATGGCTATAAATGTGAAGCTGAGCTGCTTGATCTTTCCAAGGTTGCAAACTATGAAAAGAAAGTTCCGACGGAATGGATCAACGAAAGAGGAAACAATGTAACAGATGACTTCATTAACTATGCACTTCCGTTAATTCAGGGAGAGATCCAGATGAAGAAAGAAAATTCTCTTCCGCGTTTCGTACATCTGAAGAAAGTAGTTGCAGAATAATTGAATTGAGTGGAATGGATGACTGATCCTTCAAATAGCCATGGCCCCGCCCGGAAACAGGCGGGGCGCTTTGCGTGATAAAGTTAGAGACAGGATTGACAAGCGTTTTTAAATTCCTTATACTATATATTAGGTGAATTCTCACAAAAAAACTCAATAATATTAAAGGATGGGTGAGCAATATGTATATGGATGATTACAAACGCTGGTGCGAGGCTGATCTGGAAGATGCAGCGCTGAAAGAAGAATTGGAAGCAATCGCCGGAAATGAAGAAGAAATCAAAGATCGTTTTGCTGTGGCTCTGAAATTTGGTACGGCAGGTTTAAGAGGTGTGTTAGGGGCAGGATCCAATCGCATGAATATTTACGTTGTTCGTCAGGCTACACAGGGACTGGCTAACTGGGTAAAGACACAGGGTGGAAGCCAGCTTGTAGCAATTAGCTATGACAGTCGTATCAACAGCGACGTTTTTGCAAAAACAGCTGCATGTGTTCTGGCTGCAAATGGAATCAAAGTTCGTATTTATGATGCGCTTATGCCGGTTCCGGCACTGAGCTTTGCTACTCGTTACTATAAAGCAAATGCGGGTGTTATGGTGACTGCTTCCCATAACCCGGCAAAATACAATGGATACAAGGCCTATGGTCCGGATGGATGCCAGATGACGGACGAAGCTGCTGACATTGTATATGCAGAAATCCAAAAAACAGATATTTTGAACGGTGCTAAAGTTGTTCCTTTTGAAGAAGGTATCGCATCCGGATTGATCGAATATGTAGGTGATGACTGTAAGGAAGCACTCTATGAGGCAATCGAGGCTCGCAGTGTGCGCCCGGGTCTGTGTAAAACAGCCGGCCTGAAGCTGGTTTATTCTCCGCTGAACGGTTCCGGTCTGGTTCCGGTTACCCGTATCCTGAAAGATATCGGTGTGAATGATGTTACCATTGTTCCGGAACAGCAGTATCCGGACGGAAATTTCCCCACATGTCCATATCCGAATCCGGAAATCTTTGAGGCTCTCCGCCTTGGTCTTGAACTTGCGAAAAAAGAGGGCGCTGACCTGATGCTGGCTACGGATCCGGATGCGGACCGTGTAGGCATCGCGATCAAATGTCCGGACGGCTCCTATGAACTGGTTTCCGGTAATGAAGTTGGTGTTTTACTGCTGGACTACATCTGCGCAGGCCGTATTGAGAACGGAACTATGCCGGCAAATCCGGTTGCAGTTAAATCTCTCGTTTCTACTCCGCTTGCAGACGCAGTTGCTGCAAATTATGGAGTTGAGATGCGCAGTGTACTGACCGGATTCAAGTGGATCGGTGACCAGATCGCAAATCTGGAAGCAGCAGGTGAAGTAGACCGCTTTATCTTTGGTTTTGAAGAGAGTTACGGCTATCTTGCCGGTCCGTATGTTCGTGACAAAGATGCTATTATCGGTTCTATGTTGATCTGTGAAATGGCTGCATACTATAGAAGCATTGGTTCATCCATTAAACAGCGCCTGGAAGAGATTTATGAAAAATATGGTCGTTATCTGAACAAGGTAGACAGCTTTGAATTCCCGGGTCTGTCCGGTATGGATAAGATGACTGCTATCATGGATGATCTTCGCAAGAATCCTCCGACCGAGATCGGCGGCTATGCGGTTACAAAAGTTACCGATTATACAAAACCGGAAGAGACAGGTCTCCCGGCTGCAAATGTACTGATCTACGCACTGGAAGGCGGAGCAACGGTTGTTGTTCGTCCGTCCGGTACAGAACCGAAGATCAAGACATACTTTACCACACTTGGTAAAGATCTGGCAGAAGCAACAGCTCAGAAAGAAAAACTGGCAGAAGCTCTGAAACCGATTTTTGCGTAAAAACAAAACTACATACGCCGGGGCATTAGCCCCGGCGGCTTTTATTCCATGGAATGTGCCTGATAAAACAAAACGCTCTGTGCGGATCGTATGCTTCGGGATGAGAATATGTCGCTATAGCGGCGAGCCGCAGACAGATAATCCTGCTGAGCAGGGATCGTTCTTGAAAAAGCGGGAAAAGATATACGGTTGAAAACCCCTGTTTTTATGGTATACTGAGGAATAAACCGGTATGGAAAATCAAACTTCAAATCGAACATCAGCAGAGTTGGGAAAATATGAGAATTTTAATGATTAATAAGTTTTTACGCCACAATGGCGGATCGGAAACTTACATTTTTAAATTGGGTGCATGTCTGGAATCTCTGGGGCATGAAGTGCAGTATTTTGGCATGGAACAGGAAGGCCGTTGTGTCGGAAATAAAGTGGAGGCTTATACTGCCAACATGGACTTTCACAATGGTTCAAAACTGTCAAAACTGACTTATCCGTTCCGGACAATTTATTCAATGGAAGCGCGAAGAAAAGTCCGCATGGTCCTGGACGACTTTAATCCGGATGTTGTCCATCTGAATAATTTCAATTATCAGCTGACGCCAAGTATCATACTGGAAATCTGCAAATGGAAAAAAAAGGACCGGAAAAGCTGCCGGATTGTTTACACAGCCCATGATTATCAGCTTGTCTGTCCCAACCATATGTGCAGGAATCCCATTACCCATGAAAACTGTGAAAAGTGTTTAAGCGGAAGGTTCCGTGCCTGCCTCAAGGGAAAGTGTGTACATGGATCAGCTGCCAGATCAGCGATCGGCATGACGGAAGCTGTATTCTGGAAAATGCGCGGCGTTTATAAATATATAGACACGATCATCTGTTGTTCTGAATTTATGAAACAGAAGCTGGACTGCAATCCTCTGTTTCGGACAAAAACCGTTTGTCTGCATAATTTTATTGATCAGGCGGAACACGAATCTGTCGTAAAAAAAGATTATGCTCTTTATTTCGGCCGTTTTTCGCCGGAAAAGGGAATACGTACTTTGATCGGAGTGTGCCGGGAGCTTCCTGAGATTCCTTTTTGTTTTGCCGGGACGGGCCCTCTGGAAGCTGAACTATCACAGGTATCAAATATTAAAAATGTCGGTTTTCGGACCGGAGATGAGCTGGAAAAACTCATCCGGGAGGCCAGATTCTCCATATATCCCTCGGAATGGTATGAAAATTGTCCTTTTTCTGTTATGGAATCGCAGCTGTTTGGAACACCTGTACTGGGGGCATCAATCGGCGGTATTCCGGAACTGATCCGTGACGGTTATACGGGTGAGCTGTTTCGCGCCGGAGATGGAGCGGAACTGAAGAAAAAGATCCTGGCTCTCTGGAACGACAGGGAGCGTACAGAACGGTACAGCAGAAACTGCAGAAGTATTAACTTTGATTCCGTTGAAACATATTGCCGGAAGATGCTGTGCATATATCGCGGTGAGCAGATCAACTGTTAGGTATCGGTAATGATTACGGAGGGACGGTCTCTGCGGCTGACGATTTTCCGGGAACATGGGAATCAACCTTTTGGATCCTGGCTGAATGGCATTTTGAAAAAGAGAGGCTGATAAGGATGGAGAAAAAGCTGAATGGGACGGTCATTGTCACTTATCGGTGCAATGCCCGCTGTTCCATGTGTAATCGATATAAAGCTCCTTCGAAACCGGAGGAGGAAATATCAATTGAAACGATCAAAAAACTTCCGAAGATGTATTTTACCAACATTACCGGCGGCGAACCGTTTATTCGGACGGATCTGAAAGAGATCGTGGGAGAATTGTATAAAAAGAGTGATCGGATTGTGATTTCGACCAATGGATTTTTCACCGATCGGATTGTAGATCTCTGTAAAACCTTTCCCAACGTGGGAATCCGCATTTCCATTGAAGGTATGGAGGAGACGAACAATGCAATCCGCGGGCTGCCGGACGGATTTCGGAGGGGATATAGCACTTTGAAAACACTGGTTGGCATGGGAATGAAAGATGTGGGATTTGGCATGACGGTACAGGACAAAAATGCCGGAGATCTGTTGAAGTTATATCGGCTGTCAGACGAGATGGGAATGGAATTCGCGACAGCCTCTCTGCATAACAGCTTCTATTTTGTGGAGGGGAAAAACATCATTCGGGATCGGCCCATGGTAGCCCGGCATTTTGAAGACCTGATAAACGAAATGCTGAATTCCAACAGTCCCAAGAAATGGTTCAGGGCATATTTTAACCATGGACTGATCAATTATATTTACAGCCAAAAGCGTTTTTTGCCCTGTGATATGAGTTTTGATACTTTTTTTATAGATCCATACGGCGATGTCATGCCCTGCAACGGCACAAAGGACAAGGAAGTGATGGGCAATCTGAACGAACAGACCTGGGAAGAACTCTGGAACAGTGAAAAGGCGGATCTTGTGCGGAAAAAGGTGCGCTGTTGTGATCGCCAATGCTGGATGATCGGTTCCGTTTCACCGGCTATGCATAAATATATCTGGATTCCCGCGTGGTGGGTGATCCGCCATAAGTTTTTCCGGCTTTGGAAAAAGAAAAAATACAGCATGTATGAAAATAAGATTGTTCGTGACTATCGTGACGGAAAAGTATCAAAAGAAGAGCTGGACGCCTGTTCCACCTGCGATCTGCATACCGAAGTGAATGACGGACTCAGTACGGCCTCCAGAGCGCAGTTGTCAGACAGAACCGGTGAGGAGATCGTGAATGCGGATATTCAGACTCAGATGAATCAAAACGGTTGCTTCAGGAACAATGGAGAGACATAGTAGAAAAGAGAGAATGTTTATGAATTGTACGGAAAAAATTGATTTTGTAGTGACCTGGGTGGATGGGAATGATCCGGCATGGATCGCGGAGAAAAATCAGTATGATTCGGATCAATCGAACAATGGGTCCACGCAGAATCGATATCGTGACTGGGATTTGATGCGGTACTGGTTTCGGGGTGTGGAAAAATATGCACCGTGGGTGAACCGGGTGTATTTCATAACCTGGGGGCATTACCCAAAGTGGCTGAATAGAGAGCATCCAAAGTTAAAACTGATTCTTCATGAAGATTATATTCCAAAAGAATATCTGCCGACTTTTAATTCCAATGTTATCGAACTGTTTCTGAATCGGATTGAGGAATTGTCTGAATATTTTGTATTGTTTAATGATGATACGTTTCTGACTGCACCCACTGAGCCGGATACTTTTTTTCAAAATGGGCTGCCCTGTGAGTCAGCACTGCTGGATGTGGTGACATTGACCAGGCCGGAGGATGTGTTTCCGCATACGATTCTGAATAATTCCGGCATTCTAAACCGACATTTTGTCAAGAGGGAAGTGCTGAGAAGGCATGCCTCAAAATTTTATACACCAAGATATGGAAAAGAAGTAATAAGAAATTTTCTGCTGGCACCTTTCCAGGCGTTCTCTGGTTTTAAAGACCTTCATTTGCCCGTATCTTATTGCAAGACGTCTTTGGATCGGGTCTGGCGGGAGGAAGGTGCGCTTTTGGAGAGCTGCGGAACCCATCGCTTTCGTTCTCCGGACGATTACACCCATTGCCTGTTCAAATGCTGGCAGCTGTGTGAGGGAAAATTTGTGCCGCGAAAATGCAGTTGGGGAAAGCATTTTGAATTGGGAAGAGATGAGGATGCATACCGGGCTGTCTGGAATCAGTCATTTCAGACAGTATGCTTAAACGATAGTCTGGAAAATATAGATTCGTTTGCCGAAATACAGGAAAAACTGAAGATGAGTTTTGAACATATTTTGCCGGACAGGTCTTCCTATGAAATAAAATGACGCTTTGCACAAGCCTTTTCAGTGAGAATGAGGTGAAGATTTTTTATGAAATATAATCCGATTAAAATCTATAAAGAAGCTTCGCCGGCAGTGCGGACATCTCTGTGGTTTACCGTTTGTAATTTCCTGCAGAGAGGTACTGCTTTTTTGATGGTACCTATTTTTACACGTTTATTAACAACGAAGCAGTACGGTGTATACAGTGTGTACTTGTCCTGGTTTGATATATTTGTATTATTCAGCTCCCTGAAGATCCCCTATGAGGGATTGAATAACGGCCTGATCCGCCACGAGGGGGACAAAGACGGTTATGTATCTTCCATGGTGGGACTGATTACAACTCTGACCTTCGGATGTGCGGCGGTGTATCTGATCTTCCGGAAGTGGATCGATGCGGTTACGGGATTTAGCAGCTTCATTATGGTACTGATGTTTTTGGAGATCCTGTTTAATCCACCTCTGTATCTGTGGACAAACCGGGAGCGATTCGACTTTCGCTACCGGTGGCCGGTAGTCGTTACCATTTTGAGCACCATTTTGAATCCGCTCATTGCGGTAATTGCCGTATTGTGCACTCCCTACAAGGCGGAGGCCAGGATCATCGCTACAGTGGCAGTGCAGGCGGGATTTGGGTCCGTTCTCTTTATATTGCTTTTAAAAAGAGGAAAAAAATGGTATGATCGGGAGTATTGGAAATTTGCCCTGAAGTTTAATCTGTCGCTGCTTTTCTATTATATATCCCAGTCGCTGCTGAATCAGTCGGACCGGATCATGATCAATTATTATGAGGGTTCGGATAAAGCTGGAATCTATAGTGTAGCTTACTCTGCAGCGACACTGATGCTGCTTCTGGTTTCAGCTGTTAATGCATCGTTCAATCCCTGGATGTATAAAAAACTGAAAGATTATCGATACGAAGAAGTGAGGAAAGCAGTCACCATGGTCTGTGCGCTCATCGGGGCGGCGACTGTTGCAATGATTGCTTTTGCACCGGATCTGATCGCTTTGCTGGCAACGGAAGAATACTCGGAGGCTATATGGATCATACCACCGGTGGCGGGAAGTGTGTTCTTTATTTTTGTATATATGGTATTTGCCAATGCAGAGATGTATTACGGTGAAACGAGGTTTATTTCTTTGATCTCAATTGCAGCGTCCGCAGCGAATCTGGTGCTTAACTGTATTTTCATTCCGTTATACGGTTATATGGCGGCAGGCTGGACCACGCTGGCATGTTACGTTCTGCTGGCAGTACTGCATTTTATCCTTATGGAACGAACACGCCGTCTGCATCACATTCGGGACGAGATTTTTCCGGTCAGACAGATTTTCCTGTTCAGTGTGGGCATTATTGCTGCTTCCGGGCTGATGCTGGGGACATATCTGCTGGGGTATGTAAGGTATGTTATTTTGGCTCTGATCCTGATTACGTTCTGGCTTTTCCGCCGCAGGATCTTAGCATTCATCCGGGCGCTGAAGAAGTCCTGATTTCGTTTTCGGATGTGGCTGTATGAAGAAGTTTCGCAGAAGTATTACAAAAATATGAAATATATTTTGGGAAAAAGACAAAAGGGGTTGAAATTATCTTTAAATCATGGTAGTATGTAAAAAGGTTAACAGAAATATTACAAAAAAGTTACACCGAAACAGGAAACATAGCAACTCATGTTTTATAAGGAGAGATTAAATGAGAAAAAGAATCGTATGTCTTTTCTTGGGTCTTGTTATGATGATATCAGAGACGGTGACCGTTCTGGCTACCACTGAGGCTGATATTAAAGCCCAGAAGTCCCAGGCAGAGAGTCAGCTGAATGAGACAAATGCTGTGATTGATGATTTGTCAGAAAAGCAGCAGGAAGTGCAGGCAGAGATTGACAGTCTGGATCTGGAACTGGTTGATATGATGATCCGTATAGATGCGGTCAAGTCGGATATTTCACTTACGGAATCAAACATTGAGACAAAAGAAGGCGAGATTTCCAATAAAGAATCTGAAATCACACAGACCGAAGCCGATCTTGCGGCAGCAGAGGAAGACAGAGATCAGCAGTATGCTGATATGAAGACCCGTATTCGTTACATATATGAGAACGGCGGTGAAGCAGCTTGGTTCAATATCATGCTGTCAGCACAGGATATCACAACGATGCTGAACCGTGCAGAATACGCACAGAGCATGCACAATTATGACCGTCAGATGCTTACCGCGTATATCGAGGTTGTAAATCAGGTAACGGAATTGAAAGCTAGTCTGGAGACCCAGAAGGCTGATCTGGAGACCCAGAAAGCTGACCTGGAGACTCAGAAAGTATCGCTGGAAGCTCAGAAAGCTGACCTGGAAGTGAAACAGAATGATCTTCAGGTGATGAAGGAAGAAAAGAAAGCGGTTTCCGCTGATTATGAAGCACGGATCGCAACTGCAGAGGCACAGGCGGCTGAGATCACCAGCCTTATCGCACAGCAGGAAGCAGAGCTGGCTCGGATTGCAGAAGAGAGAAGAGCAGCAGAAGAAGCTGCCCGCCGCGAAGCGGAAGAAGCAGCGCGAAGAGAAGCAGAAAGACAGCAGGAACTGCAGAATTCCAGTAATTCCGGTTCTTCCGGAAACAATTCCGGTGGTTCCGGCAGCGTACCGGGTTATTCCGGAAGCGGATCAGGAGCATCTATCGTAGCTTATGCAAAACAGTTTGTTGGTAATCCGTATGTATGGGGCGGCAACAGTTTGACAAATGGTATTGACTGTTCTCACTTCGTATGGCAGGTTCTCAGAAACTGTGGTGTTTACAGCGGTGGATATGCAACTTCCGCAGGATGGAGAACTCTCGGAAATCCGGTTGGAAGCTTATCTCAGGCGCAGGCCGGTGACGTAATCTGCTATTCCGGTCACGTGGCGATTTACGATGGCAATGGCCGTATTGTAGAGGCTCAGTCAAGCAGTGCTGGTATTACTTGTAACCGTTCCGTAAGCTGCAGCCCGATTTTGGCAATCAGAAGATTTGTATAATGAATGACACAGAGCAGGTACCTGATTAGGTATCTGTTCTTTTTTTGTGTCGGAAACAAATCATGCTTTGTGATATTTCCTCAGGATATGGAATAACTATTGATTTTTTGTATTATATTTGGTGGTTGTTTGCAGGGGTTTGACGTAAAACGTGAAGGATCCTATAATCAGAGTAGCTGAAAAGAATCCAGGATACCGGTGAAAAATAGAATCCAGCTTTGCCAGCCGGTATCGGAGCATTCGTTTATTGGGAATCAGGAGGAATAGACATGATTGGTATCGGGATTGACACGGGCGGTACTTATACGGATGCCGTGATTTATGATTTTGAAAAAGAAGTCGTACTTGCAGGAGGGAAAGCCCCAACAACTCATCAGAACCTGGAAATAGGGATAGAAGGAGCCCTGGACACCCTGCCGGAAGATCTTTTGCGGCAGGGCGAATTTCTTGCATTGTCCACAACATTGGCAACCAATGCATGCGTGGAAAAGAAAGGCGGACGCGCAAAACTGATTTTTATTGGTGTGGAATATAAAACAGTCGAAGAAATGTACCAAAAATACGGACTTCCGCATCCCAGGGAGATCCTGTTTCTCGACTGCGCCGATTCCCGGTGGGAGCAAATTCTCGCAGAGGCACTGCCGGAGTTGAAAAATTATGACAGTGTGGCGGTGGTACAGATTTTTGCCCGGGAGGACGGCGGAAAATGGGAAAAAAGAGTGAAAGAGATTCTGGAAGATGAGCTGCACATTCCCTGTGTGTGCGGGAACGAACTCTTCCAGGAACGAAATGTTCTGCGAAGAGGTGCGGGGGCACTGCTTAATGCCCAACTGATTCCGGTTATCCGCAGTTTTGTCTGCGAGGTCAGGAAAGTATTAAAAAGAAAAAGCCTGAAAATTCCTATTGTGGTGGTGCGAAGTGACGGAAGCCTGATGTCTCTGGAATTTGCGCTGGAACATCCGGTGGAAACACTTCTGAGCGGCCCGGCTGCCAGCGTGATGGCCGGGGTAAAACTGGCAGGTGAACCGGAGGCTCTGATCGTGGATATGGGCGGAACGACCACAGATGTGGCGATTGTGGAAAATGGTGCGGCTATTGTGGAAAAAGACGGAATCAGTCTCGGCCAGTGGAAAACTTTTGTAAAAGGAGTGTTTGTGGAAACTTTCGGTCTGGGAGGTGACAGTGCAGTCCGCTATCATGAAAGAAAGCTGTATCTGGACACCCGAAGAATCGTTCCTGTCTGCAGTCTGGCAGCCAGATACCCGGATGTAAAAGCCGAATTGCGGGAATTACTGGAACTGGAGGATGGCAGTTCCATCCATTTCCTCCATGAGTTTTTGCTGTTGGTAAAAGATATCCGGGGGAAGAGCGGCTATACAGAGGAAGAACAGCTTTTATGCAAAAGGCTGAAAGATGGTCCGATGATTTTATCAAAGGCAGCAAAATCTCTGGGCCGTGATCCCTATTCTTTTCATACGGAGAGGCTGGAGCGAGAAGGAATCGTGATCCGAAGCGGCTTGACACCCACTGACATCATGCATCTCTGCGGCGACTTTACAGCCTTTGAGCGGGAGGCGGCTGAACTGACAGCTGCTTATGTGGCTCGATGTGTCGGCATGGATGTTTTCAATCTGTCAAGAACTGTGTATCAGATGGTTCAGGAAAAGCTTTACTGTAATCTGGTGCGAATTTTGTGGAATCGGCAAAACCCCTGTGGAAAGAAATATAAAAATACACAAAAGTGGGATGATGCTGTTGCACAAAGCTTTTATATGGCACAGCAAAAAGATGCGGGAATGTGCAAAATCACTTTCACAACAAAAGCGGTATTGATCGGAATCGGTGCTCCGATACATATTTTTCTTGAACCTGTAGCAAGAATGCTGGGAACCAGGGCTGTTATCCCCAAAGAGGCGCCGGCTGCCAATGCGCTTGGGGCGGTTTTGGGCAATGTGACAGCAGCCTGCAAAGTGGAGATACAATCAAAATATAATGGAGGAGGTATTGAAGCCTATCTGGTTTCCGGTCTTGAGCAGGGTGAGTTTGAAAACTATGAAGAAGCAAAGAGGGCTGCTGTTGAGTCTGCAAAGAAAATGGCGGCTGAGCTGGTGGTAAAGCGAGGCGCTGTCAATTATACGGTTCTGGTGGAGTCGAAGCAGACTGCACCGGTGGTTAATGCGGAAAAAATGTTTCTTAGTGAGACTGTGACAGCAAGAGCAATCGGGAAAATCGGATTTCCTGCAGAAACAGAGTAAGTGTCCCATGCAAATGTATGGGGTTTCAAATTAAGGGTTGCCTTTTTCGACAGGAACATATACAATGAACCTGTGGGAATTAGTGTTGGCGCTTGAACTGCTTTTGGGCAGAGAAAGGGAAATCATAATGGGAAACAGGGATGAACGTGACAGACAGTACATAGCAGAGCGAAGGGATAGACGGCGCAGAAAAAGAAGAAGAGCTTTGATCTGCAAAACCGTGATCTTACTTGTGCTGCTGGTTATTCTGGCTGTCTGCCTGATCGTCGTGATAAAAGGCGGCAAAGAAGACAAGGAACCGGAAAATACGATCAATCCGACAGAAAATCCGGTGGATGGGGAGGCGTCGGAGGAAGCAATCGGCGGAGAGAGCGGATCTGATGATACAGACGTGCCGGCTGCGTCAGGTGATGCTGCATCGGTGATGGTTCAGGCGGAACGAATGGCTGCCGGTTATGATTATGACGGCGCAATTGAACTGCTTCAGACCATACCGGGTTATGACAATGATGAGGCGGTAGTTTCTGCAATTGCCGATTATCAGGCAAAGAAAAATGCCTGTGTTGCTGTGAATGTGGACACGGTGCCGCATATTTTTTACCATTCATTGATTAATGATACGGATCGTGCTTTTAACGTGAGTGTCCTGGGGCAGAGTACGGTGGACGGATTAAATGCATGGATGACTACCGTTGAAGAATTTGATAAAATTACCCAGCAGATGTATGACAACGGCTATGTTTTTGTGCGGCTTCGCGATCTGGTGGTGGAGACAACTGACGAACAGGGGAATGTACATTTTGAGAAAAATACAAACCTGCTGCTTCCGCCGGATAAAAAGCCTGTCGTTCTCTCTATTGATGACCTCAGCTATTATCATTCGCCCTATGAGGCGGCTGGTTATCCAAATAAACTGGTTTTGGATGAAAACGGCAATGTTAAATGCGAATATACAGATGCCTCCGGAAATACCACCATCGGTGATTATGATGTGGTTCCAAGACTGAATTCTTTCCTGGAAGCGCACCCGGACGGAGCCTATAAAGGAGCCCGCGGGCTCATAGCCATGACCGGTTACAACGGTGTATTCGGATACCGCACGGATGTAGCATACAAGACCGGCGTTGATCTGGACCCGGATCAGAAAGCATGGCTGGACAAACATCCGGACTTCAACTGGGACAGCGAAGTTGCGGAGGCTACAAAGATCGCAGATGCTATCAAAAAATCTGGATGGGAATTTGCAAGCCATACGTGGGGTCATCTCAGTGTGACCAATAAAACTGCGGCGGAGCTGGCTGTTGACAATGAAAAATGGGTAAATACGGTCGAAAATATCGTGGGTGATGTGGATACGATAATCTTTGCTCACGGAAATGATATTGGTGACTGGCGGGATTACAGTGCGGATAATGAGAAATACAATTATTATAAGAGTGCCGGTTACAATTTCTTCTGCAATGTGGATGGATCCACACCTTACTGGGTGCAGATCCGAGGGGATTATGTTCGCCAGGGACGAATCAATCTGGATGGGTTTATGCTCTATCGATCAACCCAGGGAGAGACAGATGTGCTGAACGGGATGTTCAATGCTTCGGAAGTCTTTGATTCACGTCGCCCGACTCCTGTAACCGCAAACGGAAAAGCATAAGGTATAAGGATGCAAAGATATAAGAAAAGAATGGCCCGGTGCCTTTCTTTTCTTATATCTGATATGTTCAAAGGGAGAGCAAACGCTCGCTGGATGGGTGAAATTTACTTTTACAGGTAACTTTATAAATAAAAAATGAAAAAAATTAAAAAAATGCTTGCATTTATCCGCAACATAGTATAGAATGCAATAGTACGAGCGTTACAGATATGGTCCGTTGGTCAAGCGGTTAAGACGCCGCCCTCTCACGGCGGAAACAGGGGTTCGATTCCCCTACGGACTGTTTTCTACAGGGACCTGAAATCAGGTCTCTTTTTTTGTCCGTCGTAAAGTGCATTCCATGGAATAAAAGCGTTCCGTGTGGATCGCACTGTGAGAATATATTGATAAAAAGTTACAGGATTTTAAGGGGGATAATATGAGCCTGAAGTTAGACATTCCAATAGAAATATCAGCACGCCATGTGCATCTGTCACGGGATGATTTTGAGCGATTGTTCGGAAAGGGCGCCGAATTGACGTTTGCGAAAGAATTAAGTCAGCCGGGCCAGTATCTGGCAAAAGAGCGTGTGGATCTGATCGGACCGAAAGGAGTTTTTTCCAATGTGGCAATTCTCGGACCCTTTCGAAAAGAATCTCAGGTGGAGTTGTCCATAACGGACACCAGAAAAATGGGGATCAGTCATACCATTCGTCAGTCCGGTGATATCGAAGGAACACCGGGATGTATATTGAGAAACGGAGATACACAGCTGGAACTGGATAAAGGGGTCATTGTGGCGAAGCGCCATATTCATATGACTCCGAAGGATGCCATCCGTCTTCATGTGGAAGACAACGATACCGTCTGCATTTTGACAACCAGTTATGAGCGGTCAGTCATATATGCAGATGTTGTAGTTCGTGTGAATAAAAGCTTCAAGCTGGCTATGCATGTGGATACGGATGAGGGAAACGCTTTCGATCCGGATGAAAATCCATCCGGGGTCATTCTTCCGCTCTATGATACACGCCAATACAGTCTGGAAAAATGGAAGGAAGAACTTTTAGAGGGAATCAGCCGCTGAACATGTAAAAGCAGAAAACCTGCGGCAGGCACGGAAATACAGATACGCGGTTCGTGCACGGGAAAATCCATGCAGTGCCGCCCGCAGTAAAGGTATAAAAGTCATGAGTCATTAGAAACGAGGTTAAAATATGGCGAAGAAAAACACGTATGATGCGGACAGTATATCCGTTCTGGAAGGGCTGGAAGCAGTCCGAAAAAGACCGGGTATGTATATCGGCAGCGTGTCCCGAAAGGGACTGAACCATTTAATATATGAGATTGTAGATAACGCAGTGGATGAGCATCTGGCGGGATACTGTGACCGGATTGAGGTCTTTCTTGAAAAAGACGGTTCCTGTACGGTCAACGACAATGGACGCGGTATTCCTGTGGGCATGCATGCAAAGGGCATGTCAGCGGAGCGGCTTGTGTTTACCACACTCCATGCAGGCGGAAAATTCGATGACAGTGTCTACAAGACCAGTGGTGGTCTCCACGGTGTTGGATCTTCCGTTGTGAATGCGCTCTCCACCTATCTTGATATCAGGATCAGCCGTGAGGGCTACATACATCATGATCATTATGAGAGGGGCATCCCCACCATTGAGCTGGAGAACGGTCTTCTTCCGAAACTCGGAAAAACGAAAGAGACCGGAACCTGGGTAAATTTTCTTCCGGATCCTGAAATCTTTGAAAAGACCAGATTTTCCTCTACAGAAGTAAAAAGCCGTCTTCATGAGACGGCCTATTTAAATCCAAACCTTCATATCTATTTTGAAGATCGAAGAGATGATGAAGTGGAGAAGATCGAATTTTTTGAACCGGACGGAATCATCGGTTTTGTAAAAGATCTGAACAAAAAAGCGGAAGTTCTGACGGAACCCGTTTACTTTAAGGGAGAATCAGAAGGCATTACAGTGGAAGCGGCATTTCAGTTTGTCAATGAGTTTCACGAAAATGTCCTGGGCTTCTGTAATAATATTTACAATGCGGAAGGCGGTACTCATCTGACCGGATTTAAGACCATGTTCACCACAGTCATGAACAACTATGCCCGTGAACTAGGCATTTTAAAGGAAAAAGATGCCAATTTTACCGGAGCGGACATCCGGAACGGAATGACTGCCGTGGTATCCATCAAACATCCGGCACCCCGGTTTGAGGGCCAGACGAAAACAAAACTGGATAACCAGGATGCCAGCCGCGCCACCGGAAAAGTGACGGGCGAAAAAATTGCCCACTATTTCGACCGAAACCTGGATGCGTTGAAGACGGTGCTTTCCTGTGCGGAAAAAGCAGCAAAAATCCGTAAAACAGAGGAAAAAGCCAAGACAAATATGCTGTCCAAGCCGAGATTTTCCTTCGATTCTAACGGGAAACTGGCCAACTGTGTATTGCGGGATCCGAAAAAATGCGAGATTTTTATCGTGGAGGGAGATTCTGCCGGAGGTTCCGCCAAGACAGCGCGGGACAGAAGCTATCAGGCCATACTGCCGATTCGCGGAAAGATTCTGAACGTAGAAAAAGCCAGCATTGACAAAATCCTGGCCAATGCGGAGATCAAGACCATGATCAACGCTTTTGGGTGCGGTTTTTCCGAAGGATATGGAAATGATTTTGATATCAGCAAGCTAAATTACGATAAAATTATTATTATGGCCGATGCGGATGTGGACGGTGCGCACATCTCCACACTGCTTTTGACCCTGTTCTACCGCTTTATGCCGGATCTGATCTATGAGGGTCATGTCTATGTGGCTATGCCGCCCCTGTATAAAGTCATGCCGGCAAAAGGAAAGGAAGAATATCTCTACGATGATAAGGCTTTGGAAAAATACCGAAGAACCCATAAAGGGAAATTTACCCTTCAGCGCTACAAAGGCCTTGGTGAGATGGATGCGGAGCAGCTCTGGGAGACAACTTTAAACCCTGAGACACGCATGATGCGCCGTATCGAGATTGAGGATGCAAGACTTGCTTCTGAGGTGACAGGAATCCTTATGGGAAACGATGTGCCGCCCAGAAGAAGCTTTATTTATGAACACGCACAGGATGCGGAACTGGATATTTAGGAGGTTGAGATAAGATGGCAGCAAAAACAGAAGAACAGATTATCCGGACCGACTATTCGGAGATCATGCAGAAGTCCTATATTGACTATGCCATGAGCGTTATTGTATCCAGAGCCCTCCCGGACGTGCGAGATGGTCTGAAACCGGTGCAGAGAAGGACGCTGTACGATATGTATGAGCTGGGGATCCGCTATGACCGGCCATACCGAAAGAGCGCCCGTATCGTCGGTGACACCATGGGTAAATACCATCCTCACGGTGACAGCTCCATTTATGAGGCGCTGGTGGTAATGGCACAGGATTTCAAAAAAGAGCTTCCGCTGGTGGACGGGCATGGAAACTTCGGTTCTGTCGAAGGCGACGGCGCGGCGGCTCAGCGTTATACAGAAGCGCGTCTGCAGAAAATCACGCAGGAAGTGTTTCTGGGTGATCTTGATAAAGATGTGGTGGATTTTGTACCGAATTTTGATGAGACGGAACGGGAGCCTGTTGTATTGCCGGTGCGTATTCCCAATCTGCTGGTCAACGGTGCGGACGGCATTGCGGTAGGTATGGCAACCAGCATTCCGCCCCATAATCTGGCTGAAGTGATCGATGCCGTAAAAGCATATATGAAAAACGATGCGATCACCACAAGGGGACTTATGAAATATATTAAGGGGCCGGATTTTCCCACCGGCGGCCTTGTGGTCAATCAGGATGATCTGCTGCAGATCTATGAGACTGGAATCGGGAAACTGAGAGTGCGCGGAAAGGTAGAAGAGGAAAAAGGAAAAAACGGAAGAAAATGTCTGGTCATTACGGAAATTCCCTACACCATGATCGGGGCAAACATCGGAAAATTTCTCAATGATGTTGCTGCTTTGGTGGAGACCAGAAAGACCACCGATATTGTGGATATTTCCAACCAGTCATCAAAGGAAGGAATCCGCATTGTGCTGGAGCTGAAGCGTGATTCGGATGTGGAAAAACTCACCAATTTGCTTTATAAGAAGACTCGTCTTGAGGATACGTTCGGTGTCAATATGCTGGCAGTTGCGGATGGAAGACCGGAGACTCTGAGTCTGAAACAGGTGATCGAACATCATGTGGATTTTCAGTTTGAGGTTGCCACCAGAAAATATCAGAACCTTCTGGAAAAAGACCTTTTGAAAAAAGAGGTGCAGGAAGGCCTGATCAAAGCCTGTGATGTGATCGATCTGATCATTGAAATCCTTCGGGGCAGCAAAAATCAGCAGCAGGCAAAAGACTGCCTGATCCAGGGAAAAACAGATGGAATCAAGTTTAAGACGGTCAAAAGCAAAAAGCAGGCTTCTGAACTTCATTTTACCGAGCGTCAGGCTACTGCTATCCTGGAAATGCGTCTTTACAAGCTGATCGGCCTGGAGATCGCTGCGCTGAACAAAGAGTACGAAAGTACCCTGGCAAACATTGCCCGATATGAAGATATTCTGAACAACTATGATTCCATGGCAAAGGTAATCATGGATGATCTGGATGCCATTAAAAAAGAGTTCGGTAATAAGAGAAAAACCGTGATCGATAACGTGGAGGAAGTAGTCTTTGAGGAGAAAAAGGTTGAGGAAATGGAAGTCTATTTCCTTATGGACCGTTTCGGCTATGCCAAGACCATAGATAAGGCCGCTTATGAGCGGAATAAAGAGACTGTTGACCGGGAATACAAATATGTATTTTCCTGCATGAATACAGATAAAGTATGCATTTTTACCAATACCGGAAAGATGCACACGGTAAAAGTGCTGGATGTACCCCACGGCAAGATGCGCGACAAGGGCACTCCTGTTGATAATATGAGCAATTTTTCCAATGCGGCGGAGGACATGGTCTATGTGGCCAGTCTGACATTCGTAAAGGCATCCACTTTGATGTTCATCACCAAACAGTCTATGATGAAACTGGTGAAAGGTGCAGAATTTGATGTGGCCAAGCGCACCATAGCGGCTACAAAACTGAACGAGGGAGATGAAGTGATCCTGATCACTGCAGCCGATCCCATGGAACATGTGGTGCTGCAGAGCAAAGACGGTTATTTCCTGCGTTTCCTGAAAGAAGAGGTACCGCTGAAGAAAAAAACGGCGGTGGGTGTGCGCGGCATGAAACTGGGAGAAAAGGATGAACTGGAAGCAGCGTATCTGCTGGAAGGCCGCACGGATTATACCATTGAGTACCGGGGACGGAAACTGACCCTGAACCGCCTGAAACTGGCTAAGAGGGACGGAAAAGGTACGAAATGCAGAGGGTAAAATCAGTAAAAAAGCCTTGCATTTTAACAAAACTGGTGCTATAGTAAGAATGTAGATTTAATATTGTTGATGTTAAGGGAGTGGACGAAAGTCCACTCTCGTTGTTTGTCATCACATTTTTACATGGCTTCAAAGACCATGGAATGGAGTGTATATGGGTAAAAAGGAAACTTATGAAGCAAAGGCAGAAGAGCTGCTCACACCGATTCTCGAGCATTTTGGATTCGAACTGGTGGATGTGGAATATGTAAAAGAGGGCAGCAGCTGGTATCTGCGGGGGTACATCGACAAAGAGGGCGGAATCACCGTGGATGACTGTGTGGATGTGAGCCGGATTTTCAGCGATAAACTGGATGAAGCTGATTTTATCGAGGACAGCTACATTATGGAAATCAGTTCGCCGGGACTGGGGAGACCGCTGAAAAAGGAAAAAGACTATGTGCGCAGTATGGGGAAAGAACTGGAAATCCGTACCTACCGGCCTGTGGAGAGAAAAAAAGAATTTTATGGTATTCTGACTGCATATGATACAGACAGTGTGACCATTGAGATAGAAGACGGAAAGAATATGACCTTTCAAAAGAGTGATATCGCATTGATTCGCTTGGCTTTTGACTTTTGAGAAAAATAGGAGGATAAAGGAAAAATGAACACAGAATTAAAAGAGGCGTTAATAATTCTTGAGCAGGAAAAAGGAATCAGCCAGGATACCCTGCTGGAGGCAATTGAGCAGTCTCTGCTTCAGGCCTGCAAAAATCATTTTGGCAAGGCGGATAATGTAACTGTAACCATTAATCCGGATACCTGCGATTTCCGCGTGCTGGCAGAAAAGACGGTCGTTGAGGAAGTCACTGATCCGGTCATGGAAATCAGCCTTGCAGATGCCAGAAAGAAAGATATGGATATTCAGTTGGGTGAGACCGTCGCCATCGAGATCCAGTCCAGGGAATTCGGACGTATCGCCACCCAGAATGCAAAAAATGTGATTCTCCAGAAAATTCGTGAGGAAGAAAGAAAATCCATCTACAACCAGTATTACGGAAAAGAAAAAGATATCGTAACCGGTGTGGTTCAGCGTTATGTGGGCAGAAATGTCAGTATTAACCTTGGCAAGGTAGATGCCCTTTTAAATGAAAACGAGCAGGTGAAAGGTGAGGTGTTCAAACCCACCGAGCGCATTAAATTATATGTCCTGGAAGTAAAAGATACACCAAAAGGACCAAAGGTTCTGGTTTCCAGAACACATCCGGAACTGATCAAGCGTCTTTTTGAGCAGGAAGTTGCTGAGGTTCGCGAAGGCATTGTGGAAATCAAGAGCATTGCAAGAGAGGCCGGTTCCAGAACCAAGATTGCCGTATGGTCTAATGACCCGGATGTGGATCCGGTTGGTGCATGTGTCGGCATGAACGGTGCCAGAGTAAATGCCATTGTGGATGAACTTCGGGGAGAAAAGATCGATATCATCAACTGGGATGAGAATCCGGCATTTTTGATTGAAAATGCATTAAGTCCGGCAAAAGTAATTTCAGTCATGGCAGATCCGGATGAGCGGACCGCCTCTGTGGTCGTTCCGGATTATCAGCTGTCCCTGGCTATCGGAAAAGAAGGCCAGAATGCGAGACTGGCTGCACGTCTGACCGGCTATAAGATTGATATTAAGAGTGAGACACAGGCAAGAGAGTCCGGTGAATTCGACGAGTATTTTGAAGACTATGATGAGTATGAGGATGACTACGACGAGTACGATGATTACGAAGAGGGTTATGAAGATACTTATGATGATTATGTAGAAGAGACTTGAGAAAAAGACTCCGAATAATATAGAAGGAAGTGATTGTGTGGCGACTGCGAAAAAAGTTCCGCTCAGGAAATGCACCGGATGCGGTGAGATGAAAAATAAAAAAGAGATGCTTCGGGTATTGAAAACCACGGAGGGAGATATTCTTCTGGATGCGACAGGAAAAAAGAACGGCCGGGGAGCCTACCTGTGCCGCAGCAGAGAATGTTTTGAAAAAGCGGTAAAAAGCAAAGGCCTTGAGCGCTCTTTGAAGTGTTCCGTACCGCAGGACGTAATGGAAAGTCTGAAAAAGGAGATGACCCAGTATGAATCATAAGAAAGTGTTATCTCTGATCGGTCTTGCCATGAAAGCAGGAAAAGTAAAAAGCGGTGAATTTGCCACGGAAAAGGCAGTGAAAACAGGTCTGGCTCATTTGGTGATTGTGTCAGAAGCTGCGTCAGACAACACGAAGAAAAAGTTTGGAAACATGTGTCTTTACTATGAAGTGCCCATTTATTATTTTGGTTCCAAAGAAGGTCTCGGAGGGGCGATCGGAAAGGAATTCAGAGCATCACTGGCAGTGATAGATGAGAACTTGGCAAAGGCGATTATAAAAGAAATGGGCAGCCCCATAGGAAAGAATGAATAACGGAGGTAGCGTAAATGGCGAAAATCAGAGTACATGAACTCGCAAAAGAATTAGATAGGACTAATAAAGAGGTGATGGATTACCTTGTCAATAAAGGCGTCGATGTGAAAAGTCATATGAGTCTCATACCGGATGATGTGGTGGATCAGACCCGCAAGGCGTTTTCATCGAAGGCAGCTTCGCCGGAATCCGGTTCTGAGGAAAAGCCGAAGCCGAAAAAGAAAAATATTATCCGTGTGTTTCGTTCACAGAATGCCAGCGGAAGCATTCCGGAGCGAAAACCCAGACGTCCGGAAGGGCAGAAACGTCCGGACGGTCAGAGAAAGCCCGGTATGAGAAGACCGGATGGAACCCGTCCGGAAGGTGCGCGTCCTCAGGGTGTCCGCCCGGAAGCCGCAAAACCGGAACAGGAGCCGGCTAAGACAGTCCCGGCACAGGAACCGGTAAAAGCAGCTCCGGTACAGGAACCGGTAAAGGCTCCGGCACAGGAACCGGTGAAAGCAGCTCCGGCACAGGAACCGGTGAAAACAGCTCCGGTACAGGAACCGGTAAAGGCAGCTCCGGCACAGGAACCGGTAAAGGCAGCTCCGGTTCAGAAAAACCAGGCTTCTGCAAGAAATCAGCAGGACCGCAGCCGTGACAGAGCTCAGGGAAATAATCAGGAACGATCAAATTATAAACAGCGTGAGAATGGCCAGGAAAGAGGTTCCTATCAGAACCGTGACCGCAGTGAAGGAGGAAACCGTGGTTCCTTCCAGGGTCGCGGTGACGGACAGAACCGTGGTCAGTTCCAGAGACGGCAGGATGGCGGAACCCGTAATCAGGGTCAGAATCGTGACCGCAGTGAAGGAGGAAATCGCAGTTCCTTCCAGGGTCGCGGTGACGGACAGAATCGTATTAACAGCCAGAATCGCTCAGATGCGCCGAAAGGATTTGGAAAAAGCGGAGAAGGACGGGACAGCCGCGAAAACCGCGACAACCGCGACAATCGCTCTCAGGGCGGCCGCAGTTTTGGCGGAAATCGTACTCCGGCAAGAAGTGCGGTGGAAGTGCCGGATGCACCGCTTCTGAAGAAACCATCTCGGGATCCGCGTAAGGACAGTAAAGAAAAAGAGAGGGATAAAAACAGAGAACAGGTGAAAGAGAACGGAAGAAGGCCGAATCAGAGCAATCGTCCGAACCAGAGCAAAAAGCAGTTTAATCGTATTCCGAAAGCTCTTGAAAAACCGACTCCAAAACAGAAGCAGGATGAAAAGAAAGAAGCCGTTACGGAAGTAGTCCTTCCGGAGAAAATGACGATTCGTGAGCTGGCTGATGCTATCAAAATGCAGCCTTCTGTGATCGTAAAGAAACTATTTATGGAAGGTATCCTGGTTACCGTTAACCATGAGATCGATTTTGAAAAGGCTCAGGAGATCTGTCTGGATTATGAAATTATTGCAGAGCAGGAAGAAAAGGTAGATGTAATCGAGGAACTCTTAAGAGAGGAAGAAGAGGATGAGAGCCTTCTCATTCCGCGTCCTCCGGTAGTTTGCGTCATGGGTCATGTCGACCACGGTAAAACATCCCTTCTGGATGCCATCCGAAATACACACGTGACCGACCGTGAAGCGGGCGGTATTACCCAGCACATCGGTGCATATACCGTTTCCATTGACGGACAGAAGATTACGTTCCTGGATACTCCGGGTCATGAAGCGTTTACTGCAATGCGTATGCGCGGCGCGAATGCCACGGATATTGCAATCCTGGTTGTCGCTGCAGATGACGGTGTTATGCCGCAGACCATCGAAGCAATCAACCATGCAAAAGCTGCAGGTGTTGAAATCATTGTTGCAGTCAACAAGATCGATAAACCAAGTGCAAATGTAGAGCGTGTTAAACAGGAAATGACAGAATACGGTCTGATCGCAGAAGACTGGGGTGGTTCCACTGTGTTTGCTCCGGTATCTGCACATACAAAAGAAGGTATTGATAACCTGCTGGAAATGATCCTATTGACAGCAGAAATGATGGAACTGAAAGCAAATCCGAAACGAAAAGCCAGAGGCCTTGTGATCGAGGCTCAGCTCGACAAGGGCAAAGGTCCGGTTGCAACCATTCTGGTACAGAAGGGTACGCTGAAGGTTGGCGATTTCATTGCCTGTGGAGCTGCTTCCGGTAAAGTTCGAGCTATGATGGACGATAAAGGTCGCCGCGTAAAAGAAGCGGGTCCGTCCACTCCGGTGGAGATTCTCGGTCTGTCTGACGTTCCAAATGCAGGCGAAGTGCTTGTGGCAACAAACAGCGATAAAGAGGCAAAAGAATTTGCTGCAACCTTTATTTCCGAGAATAAAAATAAATTATTGGATGAGACTAAGACCAGGATGTCTCTGGATGATCTGTTTAACCAGATCCAGGAAGGTAATCTGAAAGAACTTCCGATCGTAGTCAAAGCAGACGTTCAGGGCTCTGTAGAAGCCGTGAAACAGAGTCTTGTAAAACTGTCCAATGAAGAAGTTATTGTTAAAGTTATTCATGGCGGTGTTGGTGCCATCAATGAATCTGACGTTACCCTGGCTTCCGCCTCCAATGCGATCATTATCGGTTTCAACGTTCGTCCGGATGCGACTGCAAAAGCTATCGCTGAGCAGGAGGGAATCGATCTTCGACTGTACAAAGTAATTTATCAGGCCATCGAAGATGTGGAAGCTGCCATGAAAGGTATGCTGGATGCCGTATATGAGGAAAAAGTTATCGGCCATGCAGTTGTCCGCCAGATATTCAAAGCATCCGGTGTCGGAAATATTGCAGGAAGTTATGTGACAGACGGTGAGTTCCAGCGAGGCGCATTGATCCGTATCCGCCGTGGAGAAGAACAGATTTACGAGGGCAAGCTGGCTTCCCTGAAGCGTTTCAAAGACGATGTGAAGGAAGTTAAGACCGGATTTGAATGCGGTCTCGTATTCGAGGAATTCCAGGACTTCCAGGTAGATGATATCGTCGAAGCATATATTATGGTTGAGGTGCCGCGATGAGAAAAAACAGTATTAAAAATACAAGAGTAAATGCAGAAGTACAGCGCGAGCTGAGCAACATCATCCGCAAGGAATTGAAAGATCCCAGAATCGGCATGATGACTTCTGTGACCGCAGTGGAGGTGGCTCCGGATTTGAAAACCTGCAAAGCATATATCAGTGTGCTTGGGCAGGATCAGTCCAAAGCCGACACGCTGGCGGGACTTAAGAGCGCAGTGGGCTTTATTCGCCATCAGCTGGCAAAGAATCTGAATCTGCGCAATACTCCGGAGATACGATTCGTCCTGGATGAATCCATTGAATACGGAGTAAATATGGCAAAGAAAATAGCAGATGTGAATCGCAGCCTGGAACGCGATGAAGAAGAAAAGGATGATGAGGATGAATAAGATCGCACCGCATCTTGACGGAGTTGCTACCGTCGGAATTGCCGGACATGTGAATCCGGATGGAGACTGTGTAGGTTCCGTTATGGGATTGTACTTATACCTTACGGAGAATTATCCAAAACTGACTGTAGATGTATACCTGGAGCATGTTCGTCCGGAATTTTATTATCTGAAAAAAATTGAGGATGTAAAAGATAGCTGGGATGGAGAGACAAAATATGATCTTTTCATCCTGCTGGACACCAGCTCAAAGGACAGGATCGGAGTTGCTTTTGATGCCTTCGAGATGGCTGATAAGACGATCTGCATTGACCATCATGTCAGCAATCGGGGATTTGCAAATGAAAACCATATTGTGCCGGATGCCAGTTCAGCCAGTGAAACGCTGTATGAACTTCTGGAGGAGGAGAAGATAACCCTTCCTGTGGCAGAAGCACTGTATACGGGTATCATTCATGATTCCGGTGTATTTCAGTATTCCTGCACAGGTCCGAGGACCATGGAAATTGCAGGAAAACTTATGGCAAAAGGAGTTCCTTTTGCAAAGATCATAGATGAGTCCTTCAATCAGAAAACCTATGTCCAGCAGCAGATTCTGGGCAGAACTCTGATGGAGAGCATCCGCCTTATGGATGGAAAGTGCATTGTGGGCATTGTGACCAAAAAGCAGATGGATTTTTACGGAATCACCAAAAAAGACCTGGATGGCATTGCAAGCCATCTGCGTATGACAAAAGGAGTGGAAGTTGCCATGTTTGTCTACGAGACAGGAATCCAGGAATATAAGGTGAGCCTTCGTTCCAATTGTTATGTGGATGTGAGCAAGATCGCCGCGGAATTCGGAGGTGGCGGACATATCCGTGCTGCGGGCTGTACGATGAACGGAAACGTCTATGATGTAATTAACAATCTGACATATTATATTGATAAAATGTTGAAAGACAGTGATGATTAATGGTATTGTAAATGTATACAAAGAAAAAGGGTATACCTCCCATGATGTGGTGGCTAAATTGCGGGGAATCCTTCATCAGAAAAAAATCGGTCATACAGGAACCCTTGACCCGGAGGCGGAGGGCGTTCTGCCGGTTTGCCTTGGGAAAGGTACACGCCTGTGTGATATGCTGACGGATGAACACAAGACTTATGTGGCCGGCTTGTATCTGGGGATTACCACAGACACACAGGATATGACCGGAAAAGTTCTGGAGGAAAGATCTCTGGAGGGTATCACCGGGAATCAGGTTCGGGAGGTGATCCGTTCCTTTCTCGGCAGTCAGCTTCAGGTGCCGCCCATGTATTCTGCCAGAAAGGTGAATGGGAAAAAACTTTATGAGCTGGCCCGTGAGGGAAAAGAAGTGGAACGGGAAGCAAGACCGGTTACATTTTTTGAGATTCGTATCCTGGATATGGATCTTCCGCGGGTTCAGATGGAAGTATGCTGTTCAAAGGGAACTTACATAAGAACCCTGTGTCATGATATCGGGCAGAAACTCGGATGCGGCGGAACCATGGAAACATTGAAACGTACCCGGGTGGGCCGGTTTTCCATTGAGGAAAGCATGACGCTGGATCGGATTGCCAAAGCAGGAGACTGCTCTTTCGTCCACAGCGTGGAGGAGATGTTTCAGCAACTGAAAAAGGTGTCAGTTCCGGAACGACTGGATAAAGCCCTCTATAACGGAAATACCTTTTGTTATAAAGCTAATCTTGAGAATCAGGAACAGGTGCGTGTCTATTCCAGCAAAGAAGAATTCATCGGAATTTATCGATATGAAAAGGAATACGGTTCCTTTCATATTGTGAAAATGTTTTATCCCTGTCCGATGATCAGTTAGGAGTACAGATGAAACGAATAAAAGGAACACTTCATTTTCAGGAAGATGCAGAGCATGTGGTTACCCTGGGAAAGTTTGACGGTCTGCACCGCGGACATCAGGCCCTGATCGAACGGGTGATGACCTATGACAGAAAAAGGGCGAAGAAAGCAGTATTTATGTTTGATATTGCCCCAATGATGCTTCTCTCCAAAAAAGAGCGCAGACTGGTGCTGGAAAATGCCGGAATTGATCTTTTGATCGAATGCCCTTTTGTCCCGGAGCTGATTACTATGGATCCGGAGTTGTTTGTCAGAAAAATGCTCGTCAAACAACTTCATGCCGTGCATCTGGTCGTAGGAAAGGATTTTCGTTTCGGCTATGAGCGAAGCGGAGATGTTGAACTTCTGAAAACGCTTGGGCCCAAGTACGGGTTTACGGTCGAAGTCCTGGATAAAGTGATGGACGGTGACCGGGAAATCAGCAGTACTTACATCCGGGAAGAACTGGCAAAGGGCAACATGGAAAAAGTGAATGAACTTCTGGGATATGAGTTTTTCGTAACCGGTGAGATCGTCCATGGCCGAAGGGTAGGAAGAACGCTTGGGGTTCCTACAACGAATCTGATCCCTCCGAAGGGAAAGCTTTTGCCGCCCAACGGGGTATATACAACGAGAACTACAGCAGGTGATAAAACTTATTACGGTATGACAAACATTGGAAATAAACCTACGGTAGATGGACACTTTATTGGAGTAGAAACTTATTTATTCGATTGTGATGAGGAACTTTACGGAGAGCAGGAAAAAGTGCGGCTGCAGCATTACCTGAGACCGGAAGTGAAATTTGACAGTCTGGAAGAATTGAAACAACAGCTTCAGAAAGATGAAGTGGCGGTTCGAGCATTTTTCGAATCCGAATAAACATAGGAGGAAAGATGGGAATGAATATTGTAATTTCACTGGCTGGTGGTCTGGGTCTCTTTCTTTTTGGCATGAATATGATGAGTTCCGGGCTTGAGAAAGCCGCCGGAGCCAAGATGCGTTCCGTTTTGGAATTTTTCACGAAAAACAGATTTGTTGGTATGCTGGTTGGTATGCTTTTTACGGCAATTGTACAGTCTTCCAGTGCTACGACGGTCATGGTCGTCAGCTTTGTTAATTCCGGTTTGATGACACTTCTGGAAGCTGCCGGAGTGATCATGGGTGCCAATATCGGTACAACGATCACATCGCAGTTGGTTGCGTTCAAACTGTCGGATGTGGCGCCGATCTTCGTTATGGGCGGAGTTATCATGATGCTGTTCTGCAAAAAACAGAGTATCAAGAAAATCGGTGAGGTTGTTCTTGGCTTTGGTATTCTTTTTATGGGACTGGATACCATGTCAGGGGCTATGTCAGGATTAAAGGAATCGCCGCAGATGGTGGAAATTCTTGGATCTCTCCGGAACCATTATCTGGCAATTTTAGTTGGTTTCTTAGTAACGGCTGTTCTGCAGAGTTCCTCTGCAACGGTCAGTATTGTACTTTTAATGGCATCTCAGGGGCTGCTGGAACTGCCTATCTGTTTCTTCCTGATCCTTGGATGTAACATGGGATCCTGTGTTTCTGCTCTGATTGCCAGCCTCGGAGGAAAAAAAGATGCGAAACGTGCGGCGTGGATTCATTTCCTGTTTAATATTGTAGGTTCAACGTTTATCGTGATCGTTCTTTCATTTGCATTGAATCCGATCGCCGATCTGATCTTTAAGATTTCCGGCGGTGATATCGGCCGAAGTGTGGCAAATGCACATACGATCATTAAGATTACCGAAGTTGTGCTGCTGTTCCCGTTCATTCAGTGGATCGTAAAACTGACCTACAAGATTGTTCCGGGCAAAGAAGAGAAAGGCGGAGATTTCGATCTGCAGTACATAGGATCCACCGTTGCATTTTCGCCTACAACAGCCGTTCTGGATGCTACCCGTGAGATGGAGCGAATGGGAAGCATGGCCATCAATAACCTGACCAGAGCTATGAATGCACTGATTACGTTGGATGAGAATGACATACAGGAAGTCTATGATGTGGAGAAAAATATCGATTATCTGAATGCTGCTATCACGGATTATCTGGTTAATATCAACCAGCTGACCATCCCGGTAGATGATGCGAAACACATCGGCAGTTTATTCCATGTGGTAAATGATATTGAACGAATCGGCGATCATGCGGAAAATGTCGCAGATGATGCAAAAGCAAGAATCGAGCGGAAGGTAACCTTCAGCCAGCAGGCTCAGGAAGAACTTTCCGGTATGCTGGACAAGGTAATTAAGATAACCACATATGCCATCGATATGTTCTCCAACAACAACAGAGAACATATGGAGGAAATCCTTACTCTGGAAAACGAAATCGATGAGATGGAGCGAACTCTTCAGCAGTCTCACGTGGACCGTCTGACCAGAAATGAATGTACACCGGCAGCTGGTATGATGTATTCTGATATTATTTCCGGACTGGAGCGTGTGGCGGATCATGCAACCAATATTGCATTTTCTTTGATGGATGAGGATCCGGATGAACTGGTGAAAGCAAAAGCCTGAGAAATCGATGGCGGGCCAGAGGAGAAAGAAAGCAGTTGTACACTTTCTCTGATGGATGATTATCCGGATGAATAGCTTAGGAAAAAGTGTGGGAAAGCAATGACAGCGAATGTGAGAAAATCGTGGACAGATAATGGGCTGCCATGAGAATCAGGAGGTCGGAAAATGGAAGATGTATACAGTGAATATTTAACATTCCATGTGACTGCCAAGGATGGTTCCGATGTGGAGATGGCGGTAATGGACGAATTTGATTTCGAAGATGAACACTATGTGGTTGGTGCGGTGGTAAAAGACGATACCATTCTTGATGATGGCAGATATATTTATCGCAGCATAATCAAGGACGATGATTTTACTGTGGAAAAAATTGCCAGAGAATTTGATTATAACAGAATTGCGGAAGCATATTTGCATATGGAGGAATGATCCCTGAAAAATGACTGACAATTTCTCTGTTCTACGTGAATTTCCATGTGACGGAAACAAGAGTTTGACTCTATGTCAGGAATAAGAATTCTCGAAATCTATTCAAATTAAGTCTGATATTATATAGCGTCAGTGCCAGAAGCAGACAGCTCCCGGACACTGACGTTATTTTTCATTTACACAGATAGAATTAAGAAACAGATCAAAGCAGAAAAATTATATTCCTGAATGGAAAAAGCGAAGGCACTAAGAAAAATTTGTTGCCGCCCATGGACTTGCAGGTTAGCGCGAAAAGAGTATAATATAGGAAACGCAAAAAATGAAAGAAGGAATCGAAATGACAAAAGTAGATATTATATCCGGTTTCCTGGGAGCCGGAAAGACCACATTTATAAAGCAGCTGATTGACCAGGTGTATGCAGGTGAAAAACTGGTTCTCATTGAAAATGAGTTTGGTGAGATTGGAATTGACGGCGGGTTTTTGAAAGATGCCGGTATTGAAATAACGGAGATGAATTCTGGTTGTATCTGCTGTACGTTAGTTGGCGATTTCAGCAAAGCGCTGCAGCAGGTGCTGGACGAGTATCATCCGGATCGCGTGATTATTGAGCCTTCTGGTGTTGGAAAACTTTCAGATATTGTAAAAGCCATAGAAAACATAAGAGAGAGTGCTGATATCGAGATTAATGGACGAATCACGGTGGTGGACGGGAAAAAAGCAAAAGTGTATATGAAAAACTTTGGTGAATTTTTCAAAGATCAGGTGGAACATGCGTCAGCCATTGTCATCAGCCGCACACAGATGATGACAGATGAGAAAATAGAGGAATGTGTTCATATGCTTCGGGAAGAAAATGAGGAAGCAGCGATTATCTCCACACCTTGGGATATGCTCGGCAGAGAAGCAATTCTTCATGCCCTGGACCATAAAACGGAGATGGAACATCTGATGGAAGAGGCGCGAGAGGTACACGGGCATAAGCACCATGGCTGCTGCAATCATGTCGATCATGACCACGATCATCATGACCACGATCATCATGACCACGATCATCATGACCACGATCATCATGACCACGATCATCATGACCACGATCATCATGACCACGACCATCATGATCACGATCATGATCACGAGCACGATCACGAGCACAATCACGAGCACAATCACGAGCATGATCACGATCACGACCATGACCATCATGATCACGAGCACAATCATGACCATCATGATCACGACCACGATCACCACGGCTGCTGTGGTCACGACCACCATGAGCATCATCACCACCATGCAGACGAGATATTTACAAGCTGGGGAAAAGAAACTGCACATAAATATACCGAAGAAGAATTAGCTTCCCTTCTCAAAGCACTTTCTGCAACACAGGATTATGGAACGGTGCTCCGATCAAAGGGAATTATAGCTATGGCAGATGGCTCCTGGAAGCAGTTTGACCTGGTTCCGGAAGAATATGAAGTGAGGGAAGGCAATGCTGATTACACTGGCCGTGTCTGTGTAATTGGTACAGACCTCCGAGAGGAAAAACTGCAGGAACTCTTTCATATATAGTCAATAATTATATGTGTTAAGATGGCAATAACCTAACTGGCTGTTAGGTATATCAACTATAAATATTTTGCAGCAGAGAAAGGAATTGATATATCTATGATAACACCTGTATTTATCTGTACAGGATTTTTGGACAGCGGAAAAACAACGCTGGTAAAAGAAACATTGATGGAACAGGAGTGGATCGAGCCCGGATTGACACTTCTGATCTTATGTGAAGAAGGAGAAATCGAATATTCCGAAGAATACCTCAGAGAACATGATATGATACTTCTGAAAATCGAGGATTTTTCTGAACTGAACACAGGGTTTTTTAAGAATTGTGAGCGGCATTACCGCCCGGCACAGGTAGTGATCGAATACAACGGAACCTGGAAACTTGAGGAGCTTCTTTCTATCCGGTATCCGCGAAGCTGGCAGCTTCAGGGGGTATATTCTACCGTGAATGGTGAGACGCTAGATCTGTACTTAAAAAACATGCGAAACATGCTGATGGAACAGCTGACCGAGTCAGAACTGATCGTGGTAAACCGCTGTTCCCAGGAGGTGAACCGTTCGGGATTCCGACGTGCGGTAAAAGTCCAAAATCCCATGGCACAGCTTATCTTTGAGGGAACCGACGGACAGATCATACAGCCTTCCCGGGAGGATCTTCCATATGATGTTAAAGGTGAGACGGTTGTGATTGGAGATGATGATTATGGTATCTGGTATGTGGATGCCTATGATCACCCGGAGTATTATCTGCATAAAGAAATCCAGTTTACAGCTCAGGTATTTCGCCCGAAGGGAATGAAAGAGGACATGTTTGTCCCCGGCCGCGAAATCATGACCTGTTGTGCGGATGATATCCGTTTTTACGGTTATCCCTGCAAATTAAATAAAAAGCCGGAATTTAAGGAAAAAAGCTGGGTGACGGTGCGTGCCCGATTTGAGTACGAAGCACTGACTTCCTATGGCGAGGAGCAGCCTGTTTTGTATCTTACCGGAATAGAAGCTGCCAAGAAACCGGAAAATGAAGTTGTGTATCTGGGATAAAGAGTAATTGGATGCCGGTATTCTGTCTGCTTTTTATTCAGAATCATTACTGTGTATCAGAAGAACCCCGGATTATTTGAAAACCAGGTCAATGGAAAATGGATGGGAATAGATGTGAATTGAAATTTTCAAATTGAAATTTATAAGAAAAAACAGTTTACACTTCCCCTTATATGTGTTATACTGTGAAAGTGCGAGTGAACCCGGATTCAGAGAACGGACGACTCCGACCGCCTCTTAATTCGAGGGGATAAAAATTAGAATAACAGGAGGAAATCAAAATGATTTCAAAAGAAAAGAAACAGGCTATTATTGCAGAGTATGCGAGAACCGAAGGTGACACAGGTTCACCGGAAGTACAGGTTGCATTGTTGACAGAAAGAATTCAGGAGCTCACCGAGCACCTGAAAACAAACCACAAAGATCATCATTCCAGAAGAGGACTTCTGAAAATGGTTGGTCAGAGACGTGGTTTACTTGCTTATCTGAAGAAGACTGATATTGAAAGATACCGTGCTTTGATTGAAAAACTGGGAATCAGAAAATAATCAGTTAAGTAAGGGGGCGGAGGAATCCGCCCTATTTTTGAGTTGCTATATATCTGAGAAAAAGGTCCACCGGACCTTTTTTGAGTTCAAAAAGGAGAGTACTATGTACAAAAGTTTTTCAATGGATTTGGCCGGTCGTAAACTGACCGTAGACGTTGGACGTGTTGGAAAACAGGCCAACGGATGTGCGCTTATGCACTATGGCGATACCGTCGTTTTGAGTACGGCTACCGCTTCCGACAAGCCGAGAGAAGGCATTGACTTTTTCCCACTGAGTGTTGAATATGAAGAAAAAATGTATGCAGTGGGGAAAATTCCGGGTGGCTTCAATAAGAGAGAAGGCAAGGCGAGCGAACATGCGATCCTGACTTCCCGTGTTATTGACCGTCCTATGAGACCGCTGTTTCCGAAGGACTACCGCAACGATGTAACCTTAAATAACATGGTTATGTCCGTTGACCCGGAGTGCAATCCGGAAATCGCAGCTATGCTGGGGTCCGCTATTGCAACCTCTATTTCCGATATCCCTTTTGACGGCCCATGTGCTACCACCCAGGTTGGTCTGGTAAATGGCGAGTATGTCATTAACCCTTCCCTGGCCATGAAAGAAGTATCGGATCTTCAGCTGACAGTTGCTTCCACTAGAGAAAAAGTTATCATGATCGAAGCCGGAGCCAATGAGATTCCGGAAGACAAGATGATTGAAGCTATTTTTGTAGCTGATGAAGTCAACAAAGAAATCATCAAATTTATTGATACTATCGTAGCAGAATGCGGAAAACCGAAACATGCATATGAGAGCTGCGCGATTCCGGAAGAAATGTTTGCAGCGATGCAAGAAATCATCACTCCGAAAGAGATGGAAGAAGCGGTATTTACCGATGAAAAGCAGATTCGTGAGGAAAATATCCGTCAGATTACCGCAAAACTGGAAGAAGCTTTTGCAGACAACGAAGAATGGCTTGCCGTACTTGGTGAGGCTGATTATCAGTATCAGAAAAAGACCGTACGTAAGATGATCTTAAAAGACCACAAACGTCCGGACGGAAGAGCAATCAATCAGATTCGTCCGCTGGCAGCGGAAGTTGATCTGATTCCGCGTGTGCATGGTTCTGCCATGTTTACCCGTGGACAGACTCAGATATGTACCATCACAACACTGGCACCTCTTTCTGAGGCGCAGCGCCTGGATGGCCTGGATGAGTTTGAGACAAAGAAACGCTATATGCATCACTACAATTTCCCGTCCTATTCCGTTGGCGAGACAAAACCGTCCAGAGGACCGGGACGTCGTGAAATCGGTCATGGTGCACTGGCTGAGCGTGCTCTTGTTCCGGTACTGCCCAGCGAGATTGAGTTCCCCTATGCGATCCGTACCGTATCGGAGACATTTGAGTCAAACGGTTCTACTTCGCAGGCAAGTATCTGTGCATCTTCAATGTCTCTTATGGCAGCCGGTGTTCCGATCAAAAAACCGGTAGCAGGTATTTCAGCAGGTCTGGTAACCGGCGAGACCGATGATGATTATCTGGTATTGACCGATATTCAGGGTCTGGAAGACTTTTTCGGAGACATGGACTTTAAGGTAGCAGGTACCCACGATGGTATCACTGCCATTCAGATGGATATCAAGATCCACGGCCTTACAAGACCGATCATCGAGGAGGCAATTGCAAGAACAAAAGAAGCCAGAGAATACATTCTGACAAACGTTATGGAACCCTGCATTCCAAAACCGCGTGAATCCGTCGGAAAATATGCGCCGAAAATTATTCAGATGCAGATTGATCCGGCTAAGATTGGTGATGTGGTTGGTCAGAGAGGAAAAACCATCAACGCTCTCATTGAGATGTATGATGTGAAGATCGATATTGATGACGATGGCAATGTATCCATTTGCGGTACAAATGCTGATAATATGCAGAAAGTGGCAAAAGCCATTAAAATTATCGTAACAGATCTGGAAAAAGATATGATCCTGACCGGTAAAGTAATCAGCATCAAAGAGTTTGGTGCATTCCTTGAGTTCGCGCCGGGCAAAGAAGGTATGGTTCATATCTCCAAGATTTCCAAGGCGCGGATCAATCGTGTTGAAGACGTTTTGACGCTGGGTGATGTTGTTCGTGTTATCTGTCTCGGAAAAGATAAGATGGGACGTTTGAGCTTCAGTATCAAGGATGTTCCGGCGGGCGCAGAAGACAGATTGGAAGTTGAAAAAGCTGAGCCGGAAGAGGAAGAAGAATAAAGATTAAGCATGAAACAATACACCTTCAGTATCGTCGGGTATCCCGGCGTACTGAGGGTGTAATCATTTTCGGCGGAATCGGGAAACCGGAAGATGTAATCGTTTTGAGCGGAACGTAATCATTTTTGAAAAAAGGAGGTAACCGCATGCGGTTTCATAATATTACAAAAGACGATATGTTAAACGGAGACGGTCTCCGAGTGGTTCTCTGGGTGGCAGGATGCTCCCATCACTGCAAAGAATGTCAGAATCCCATTACCTGGGATCCAAACGGCGGAATTCCCTTTGAGGAAGAAAACAAGCAGGAGATTTTTACAGAACTGGACCATGATTATATCGATGGTATCACATTCAGCGGCGGGGATCCTCTTCATGAGGCAAATAGAAAGGAAATCGAAGCGCTGGCAAAAGAGATCAAGGCAAAATATCCGAAAAAAACCATATGGCTTTATACCGGTTATGAGTGGGAAGAAATCTGCGACTGGCCCATCATGAAATACGTTGATGTTCTGGTGGATGGACGGTTTGAGATCGACCACAGAGATGTCCAGCTTCCCTGGCGGGGCAGCCCGAACCAGAGAGTGATTGATGTCCCGGATACCTTAAGAATGAAAAAAGTAGTTTTGCATATTTGATAAAATAGCATTGATTTTGATGTCAGAATCACTATTTCGTGAAGAAAACAAAAATGGAGACTTAGCATATGAAGAGAATCGCAAAATTTCATAAAGTCAGTTTTGAGCAGTTTAAGGTCGGATGGATGGATACATTCGGTGAGACGGATGAGACTGTGTTAAAAGAAAAATATGATGCAATCAAACTGCCGCGACGGGCAACAAGCGGAAGCGCCGGTTATGATTTTTTCAGTACCGTATCATGCGAACTGAAACCAGGCGAGACCATCAAGATTCCCACCGGAATCCGGGTGGAGATGGAAGAAGACTGGGTGCTGAAACTTTATCCCAGAAGCGGCCTTGGATTCAAATACCGCCTGCAGCTCAACAATACGGTCGGAATCATTGACAGCGATTACTTTTATTCCGATAACGAAGGCCACATTTTTTCCAAAATCACCAACGACAGCAATGAGGGTAAAACGATTGCATTTACAGAAGGCATGGGATTTATGCAGGGAATTTTTGTGGAATATGGAATTACAGTAGATGATGAGGCAAACGGGGTGAGAAACGGGGGCTTCGGGAGTACGTCGAAGTAGTGTAAAGGGAGATTAAGATGAGCGATTTTATTTTAGAAGCGTGTGTGGATTCGGTCGCTTCTGCTCTGGCAGCCGATCGAGGCGGAGCAGATCGAATTGAACTGTGCGGAAATCTGGTGATTGGAGGAACCACACCGGATATTAATCTGTACCGGGAAATAAGAAAACATTTACAGATTCCGGCACGGATATTGTTAAGACCAAGATTTGGTGATTTCTGTTACGATGATTATGAATATGAGATTCTGCTTGAGGATATCCGTATGTTCCGTGAGGCCGGCGCTGAGGGTGTTGTTGTGGGAAGTCTGAATCCGGACGGAACTCTGAACGAGCGTCACATGGAAGGGTTTCGGAATGCCGCAGGGAATATGGGTATGACTCTTCACCGTGCCTTTGATATGTGCATGGATCCTTATGATACTTTTTATAAAGCTAAATCTATTGGCGTCGATACGATACTGACCTCCGGACAGGCTCCAAACTGTGTAGAAGGGCAAAAGCTGATTTCAGAGTTGGTTTCATTGGCCGGAGAAGAGATGACGATTCTGGTTGGAGCCGGTGTCAGTGCACCGGTTATCGAGAAAATGTATGGGCTGACAAAAGCGACTGCATATCATATGTCAGGGAAAATTACGATAGACAGTGCCATGACATTCCGCAGAGAAACTGTGAACATGGGCTTGCCGGGATTAAGTGAATATGACATCTGGCAGACCGGAGAGGAAAATATTCGGAACGCACGTCAGGTGTTAAATCGTCTGCAGGGAAGATAGCGCGTATAGTGTACAAAAGGGTATTCCCAAAAAGTCTGAATTTTCACAGACCCCGGGAATACCCTCTTTTATTCAGCCTCGTCAAATTCTGCCTGATCCAGCATCTCATCAAATGCATCGGCTGCGATTTCATATTCATCGTCATCGAGAATATTTTCAAGCGTCGGACCGTTCTCATCATCCTCATAGAAGCGGTAAAGATATACATCGCCGCTCTGATTTTCGCCGTTTTCATCCAAAGGAAGCAGTGCGATGTATTCTTTTCCTCCGGCAGGAAATACGGTCAGGACAGCACATTCCACAACGGTGTCATCATCCAGTGTCAGGGTAACGGTTGCTCCATTTGTATCACATTCTTCACCGCAGTGTGAACAATCGCCATTGCAGCTGTTTTCGCGTTTTAAATCCTCCATTTTTTCAGACCTCCTTCTGTTCTTGTCTTACTTTAACACAGGTCTATGGAAAAAGACAAGGCTTTCAGAAAAAAATGTCTGGTAATCGCGTGTGGTGGTAGGGTATAATAAAATTATATAACCGAAAAGCAGCCTCGGTGTGCTGACCTTAATGCACCGGCATAGATGTTTCTGAAATACGATAACACAAATGAAAGGTGGAGAACTATTTTGAAACAAAAAGAAAAATACCAGATCAAAAAAGGTAATCCGGAATGGATGGGCGCTGTAGTATTGGCGAACGGTGTTAATTTTACGGTTGAACTTCCCGGAGGGAAAGAGACGGAATTGTTGATTTATGAGAAAAATGGAGAGAACCCGGTATTGGTAATCAGTATGATTCCGGAGCTGTGTACCGGAGATGTGGGCAGTGTATTTGTAGAAGGACTGTCCGGAAAAGGATGTGAGTATGTTTATCGGACCGGCGGTGTCACAGTCAAAGATCCCTATGCGCTTATGATATCCGGCGAGCGCTGCGTGGTAGTGGAAGAATATGGACAGGCAGTTGTCACGAACGATCAGCCGTGGATTCCTTTTGAGAATCTTGTACTTTATAAGCTGCATATAAAAGGTTTTACAAAACAGGCAAAAGTCAGGAAAAAAGGTACATTCCAGGGCGTTAAAGAGCAGATTCCCTATCTGAAGGAACTGGGAATCAACGGTGTGGAATTTATGCCCATCTATGAATGGAATGATTCTCTGCGCCCGGTGAATATGTCCGTATCCTATTATCCCTGCCCGGAACCGGAGACAGTGAGAAAAAACTACTGGGGCTATGCGCCGGTCAATTATTATTTTGCACCCAAAAGCGTTTATGCTTCCACCGGAAAGCCGGTAAAAGAATGCGCGGATATGATCAACGCCTTCCATGAAGCCGGGATTGAATGCATTATGGAAATCTATTTTCCTGGCGGCACAGTTCCTACTCTGGCGGTTGACGTGCTCCGTTATTGGAAAATGAACTATGGAATCGACGGATTCCACCTGATCGGTGACGGCGTTCCGGTAGAAGCGATTGTGCGGCATCCTCTGTTCACACGGACAAAGCTATTTTTTGACCGCGTGGATGAGGCATGGATTTATGGCAACAAGGAACCGGTGTATCGGAATATTGCAGAGTATAATAATGACTTTATGGACTGTTCCAGGCGCCTGTTAAAAGGTGATGACAGCCAGATCAGTAATTTTGTTTATCAGAGCCGAAAAAACCCACAGAAACATGGTGCTGTGAACTATATGGCAAATGTCAACGGATTTACCATGATGGATATGGTATCCTATGACCGGAAGCACAATGAGGAAAACGGTGAGGAAAACCGGGATGGTATGCCGGCAAATGATGTATGGAACTGCGGCGCAGAAGGTCCGACCAGAAAAGCATCTGTCCGCGCCCTTCGAAAGAAGCAGTTGAAAAATGCATTTTTGTATGTGCTGCTTGCTCAGGGAACACCGCTGATTTATCAGGGAGATGAGTGGGGCAATTCCCAGATGGGAAATAACAATGCCTATGCCTCCGACAATGAAATCGGATGGGTGAACTGGAAAAAGAATCCCTATGGGGAAGAACTGCTTGCATTTGTGAAAGAAGCCATTGCATTTCGAAAAGCCCATCCGATTCTCCATATGAACAAAGAAATGAGGCTGACTGATTACCGCGCATACGGTTATCCGGATTTGTCCTATCATGATGAACGGGCCTGGTACACGCAGTTTGAGAGCTCTAATCGATTCGTTGGAGCTATGTACTGCGGAAAATTTGTTTCGATGAAGGAAGAAGAGCAGGATGACTTTATTTATGTTGCATATAATGCTTACTGGGAAAAACAGACATTTTCCCTTCCCAAACTTCCCACAGGTATGAAGTGGCAGATGGCGATTTACACCGATGATCAGGATAAGGAATTCTATCCGACGGGAAAACCGCTTCTGGAACAGAGAAAGGTTGAGGTAGCAGAACGGTCCGTCATGGTACTGTTAGGAAAAAAAGCCGAAGCGGAAGAAAATCAGAAAACGAAAGTAAAGCTAAAGGCAAAAGCTAGGCAGAATATAGAATCGAAGCGAGATGCAGAAGCGGAGCAGGTCGCTGAAACAAAGCAGGATGCAGAAGCGGAGCAGATCGCTGAAACAAAGCAGGATGCGGAAACGGAGCAGATCAGTGAAGCAAAGCAAAATGCTGAAACCGGGCATAATCCATAAGGACCGGTCAGGAACAGGAGCAGAATGAGATGAATGAGAAAGCATGGGGACATTTCAAAACGATAACAAAACATAAACTTATGGTTATGAAATACTGTTTCCGCATCGGGCTGTACAAACAGGGACTTTTGCATGACCTTTCAAAGTATTCGCCCACAGAATTTCGTGCAGGATGCCGTTATTATCAGGGAAATCGCAGCCCCAACAATGCTGAGAGGGAAGATACAGGTGTATCTCTGGCCTGGTTGCATCACAAGGGAAGGAACAAGCATCATTTTGAATACTGGATTGATTATTCAGTAAAACCGTCAGATCGGGTGATTGAGGGAATACAGATGCCGCGCGAATATGTGGCAGAGATGATCATGGACCGGATCTGTGCGGCAAAGGTGTATAACGGTAAAAAATATACCAATGATCAGCCGCTGGAGTATTATTTGAAAAGTAAAGATAAAATGTGGTTTATCCATAAAGAAACCAAACGGCAGATGGAATTTCTGCTGACCATGCTTGCAAAAGAAGGAGAGAGAAAGACTCTATCCTATATCAGACATGTTTTTCTTGGAGCATAGGTGATTCCTATGCTTCAAACACGTTCCGCGCCAAAGTGTACAAGTCCCTCATGAGTGAGGGATATAGGGAGTTGAAGTGGACTTGTCCACTTTGTTCTTTCATGAGAAAATGTGTCCTGTGAAATAGAAATGTTCTGCATAAATCGCCTGTGGAGGAGGGCAATATGTCGCTCGAACGCCGCCTCAGGCGGAGAATCCTGCAAGCAGGGTCCTTATTACAAAAGACGGGAGAAACAAAACATGAGATTTTCGAAACGAATGGATTATTTTGGCGAGAGTGTTTTTACCACCCTGCTGAAAATGAAACAGGAAAAGGAAGCATCC
The DNA here is from genome assembly GCA_022767285.1 of Lachnospiraceae bacterium. Lineage (GTDB taxonomy): Bacteria > Bacillota > Clostridia > Lachnospirales > Lachnospiraceae > JALENY01. The sequence continues at coordinate 112,960 of JALENY010000029.1, forward strand.
GGGGAAAAGGTGATCGATTTCAGTATCGGCGCGCCCAATATACCGCCGGCAGATCATATTCTGGAGGCTATGAAAGAGGCTGTGCTGGATAAGAATAATTATATCTATGCGATTTCCGATTTGAAGGAACTGGATGAGGCTGTGTCCAAGTGGTACGCGCGGCGCTATGGGGTCGACATTGATCCGGGGACTGAGGTAGTATCCCTTTTGGGGTCGCAGGAGGGACTGGCCCATATCGCGCTTTCCATTGTAGATCCGGGAGATGTGGTACTGGTACCCGATCCCTGCTACCCGGTATTTGCGGATGGTCCGGTTTTAGCAGGGGCAAAACTGCATTATATGCCTCTCAGAAAAGAAAATAATTTTATCATTGATTTTGCAGAGATACCAGAGGAGACGGCAAAGGCGGCAAAACTGATCGTTGTTTCCTACCCGAACAATCCTACTGCAGCCATGGGCACTCCGGAGTTTTACCGTAACCTGATCGATTTCGCTAAGAAATATGATATTATTGTGCTCCACGACAATGCTTACAGTGAACTGGTATTTGACAGGGAACCAAGCGGCAGTTTTCTGAGCTTTGAGGGAGCAAAAGAGGTAGGTGTGGAGTTTAATTCTCTGTCCAAGACCTACGGTATGGCCGGTGCCAGAGTGGGATTTTGCATCGGGAACGTACAGGTGGTGGAGAACCTCAAGCGACTGAAATCCAACATGGATTATGGGATGTTTATCCCTGTTCAGAAAGCAGCCATTGCTGCGATTACCGGACCGCAGGAGTGCGTGGTAACGACCAGAGAAGCTTACCGCAGGCGCCGCGATTTGCTCTGCGATGGATTTACCAGGATCGGATGGGCCATGGAGCGATGCCCGGCGACCATGTTTGTCTGGGCGAAAATCCCGGATAAATATCCGTCTTCTCAGATGTTTGTGGAGGATCTGATCCAGAAAGCCGGTGTTATGGTGACCCCGGGAAGTGCCTTTGGCCCGTCCGGAGAAGGTTTTGTCCGAATGGCTCTGGTACAGGATGAAGAAGATATCAGGATCGCAATTGAGAGAGTCAGAGACAGCGGGATTTTGTAAAACAGAGGAATTCGTAAATCAATCGGATCCTGTAAAGATATAATTCCACGGCAGGGACTTCTCTGATCCGACAGCCGGGAGAATAGACATCTGAAAAAAGGAAAAGAGATACACAGTCCAAACAGAACCGGTATCTCTTTTCCTTAGTAATTGTAGGCTCCCTCAAATCTGTCACATTCGTTCTTCTTTCGTGAGCCCTCGCTGCAGGTTTCGCATCGTCCGCAGAATTCTTGTTTGTAACACTGGGTACAGCAGCACTGCCTGCAAATCTCTTTTTCACGAACGGATGGAGTAGAAATCAGATCATTTTTTGTCATTAGACATCCCTCCTTGTGTGGTCTATTATATCACGTTTTACAGAAGATGTCGATTGTCTTGCAATTCGGTTAAAGCCATAATAAAGAACAGAAAGCTGTTCTGTACAGAAATACATAATACATTATTTGGAGACAGTACGATTATTATATGGGCATAAAAAAGAGGCAGAAAACAGGAAAACAGAAAAGAGAAAATACAGAAAGGAAAAAAAAGAGATGGCGTGTCTGGGCGGCCGCCGGACTTTTTTTCCTGGCATTGATTTTGTATTTTGGATATGTGATCGTATATCGGCAAATGGTGGAACCCAAAACAGATGCAGCGGAAACTACCACGGATCCGGTATTATATACAGTGACAGAGCAGATGGAAGTCCTTCGCCCCTTTGAAGAATTGTATCGGCTGGCCTTTGAGGGAAGAGCGATAGAGGATGAATATGGAATGATTGCGATTCCGGGGCTGGAGGCAACAGAGACGCTGACCTCCAATCAGGACGGAGAAATCGAGATGTGTACCTCCATGACTCCTCAGGGATTGGCAATTGCCAACGATTATCTGTTGATCAGCGCTTATTGCCATACTCACCGGCACAATTCCGTCGTTTATGTACTAAACAAAAATTCCCGTGAACTTGTGAAGGTGATCGTACTGAAAAACAAAGACCATGTGGGCGGCCTGGCTTTCGACAAAAAAAACTATATGATCTGGGTATCTACCAGTCATGACGGCAGAGCGGCGGCTTCGGCTTTTTCGCTGAGAAATCTGGAAGCCTACAACCTGGAATTGATGAAAAAACCGATTGCCTATACGCATGATTATGATCTATACACATTGGAAAGGGATTCTTTTATGACCTATGCAGACGGATATCTGTATATTGGCCATTTCTCTCAAAACGAGATCAGTGTAGTACAAAAGTTTGAAATTGGGATCAACGGCGGTCTGAAGACCAGATCCGGCGCGGAACTTGGTATTGACAAAGATATTGCTATGCCGGATGACATCAAAAAAATACCAAAGATGATCCAGGGATTTGCAGTTTATGAGGATAAGGTGATTTTGACACAATCTTATGGAATTTATCCGTCTTTTCTTCTGGTGCACAATTATGATGATGTCATGCATCGGACACAGAAAAAGTATACGATCAATAAAATCACTCTGCCGCAGAAGCTGGAGCAGATTTACATTGATGGGACGGATCTTTATATCCTTTTTGAATCGGCTGCCTATGCCTATTCGGCCCAACCGCTTCCGAAAGTCGATCGGGTGCTGAAACTGCAGCTGAGTGAAGTGATAAAAGTTGACATTAATGACTTAATGTCAGAAAAAAATGCCATCAAGGCGGAAGAAGATGAGTATAATACGGAAGAAACGTATTTAAATGTTCAAAATCCAAGGATATTTGCGGACTTCTGTGCTGAACAGATACAATTCATAAAGAATAAGGAGAAAGAAATGAAGAGAGTGCAGGATATGCCGGCAGGCGCTATTGTCACAGAAGAACAATTAAAACTTGAGGGTGTGGACAATCTGTTCTATGCAGAGGAAATTTCCGACGAAGTGTTTGCGCGGATGGAAGGAAAAACGTATAAGGAAAACTGTACGGTTCCCAGAGAAGAGCTGCGCTATGTCAGGGTACTGCATTTTGGTTTTGACGGGAAGACCCACGTGGGTGAGCTGGTTGTAAATGAAAAAATTGCGGATACGACCGTCGAGATATTCCGGGAATTGTATAATATCTCATATCCCATTGAAAAGATGCATCTGATTGATGATTACGATGCAAATGATGAAGCATCCATGGCAGACAATAACTGTTCGGCCTTTAACTTCCGGACGATTTCTTTTACGAATCGTCTGTCCAATCATGCAAGAGGCATGGCTATTGATATTAATCCGCTGTATAATCCTTATATCAAGACGGTTGAGGGCAGGCTGAACTGTGAACCTGTCAATGCATGGGAATACACGGATCGTCAGAAAGAATTTGACTATAAAATTGACCATGAGGATCCCTGTTATCAGATATTTACGCAGCATGGATTTTCCTGGGGTGGTGACTGGACGGATCGGAAAGACTATCAGCATTTTGAAATGTTGGAAGAATAGGAGAAACAATAATAGAAATTCAGAAGCTGCTTTTTAAAAAAGTAAGAGGAGCTGCGCACTGAGTATATGGCAGTGCGCAGCTCCTCTTTTCAAACCGTAGTATAATCTGATATGAAAAAGTTCACAGGTCTCCTGTACAAAGAATTGCATGAGGAGGTACCGGATGAATCGAATTATGTTAATATTAGAATTTCCTCCAGGCCTCAGGTACAAAAAGCAGCAGCAGCGGGAAAATTTCCAGACGGCCTGCCAGCATATCAAAAATCAGCACTATCTTAGCTCCGATGGAGAATATGCCAAAGTTACCGGTGGGCCCCACAAGCTCCAGACCGGGACCAATGTTATTCAAGGTCGCTGCTACGGAAGTGAAGTTTGTGATCATATCATGCCCGTCAAAGGAAATCAGTAATACGGAGAAAACAAAAATCAACATATAAGAAACCAGAAATACGTTTGTGGCACGGACCACTTCATGTTCTACCGGTTTTCCGTCAATGGTTACCTTTTTGACACTCCGGGGATGGATGTACTGATGAAGTTCTTTTTTCACAGTCCTTACAGCAATGATCAAGCGGGATACTTTAATGCCGCCGCCGGTACTGCCGGCACAGGCACCGATGAACATCAGAATGACCAGTATGGAACGGGATACCTGATTCCAGTTATTAAAATCCGTCGTTGCAAATCCTGTGGTTGTGATGATGGAACCAACCTGGAAGGACGCATGGTTGACAGCTTCTCCTAATGAGGGATAAAGGCCGCGTATGTTCAGCGTGATGATAAAAATCGAAATCAGAATGATACTGAGATACCATCGCACCTCCTCCAGAGCGAAAGCCTGCTTGATTTTTTTCGAAATCAGAAGAAAATACAGGCCGAAATTTATGCCAAACAGAATCATAAATATGGTGACCACAACCTGAATATAGGTGGAATAGCCTGCGATACTATCATTTTTTATGCCAAATCCGCCGGTACCGGCCGTTCCGAACGCAGTAGTCAGAGCATCGAACAGCGGCATATGACCTATGAGCAGGAAAATGATTTCCAGTATCGTCATGCAAAAATAGATTACATAAAGAATTTTAGCGGTTGACTGTACACGTGGCATCAGCTTGGAAACAGAAGGTCCGGGGCTTTCTGCTTTCATAAGACTCATTTGAGAACCACCGGTCATAGGAAGGATGGCAAGGATAAATACCAGGACGCCCATACCGCCGATCCAGTGGGTAAAACTGCGCCAAAACAAAATAGAACGGGGCAGCGGTTCCACTGCGGGCAAAATACTTGCACCTGTGGTGGTAAAACCGGAAACGGTCTCAAAAAGTGCATCAATTACGTTCGGGATGGTTCCACTGATCAGAAAAGGAAGGGATCCCATAATACTAAGAACAATCCAGCTTAAAGCTACGGCCACAAATCCCTCGCGTATAAAGAAAAATCGGTTTTTCGGACTTCTTGATACCAACGGTATGCCGAGCGCAAGGCAGAGCGCCATTGTTATGAGAAAAGCCCGGAGTTGGGATTCCCGATAAACAATTGCTGTTATGCAGGGCAGGATCATAATAGCGGCCTCACAGTTTAATATCCAGCCGATAATATATGCAATAATTGAAAAGTTCATGATATCCTCTCAGGTAAAAATTATTTCTTTACAATGTCACGTATATCGTTCAGCGCTTTGGCGGTGGTGACTACCACAACGGTATCTCCGACCTGAATGCTGTCGTGGCCGCGGGGAATCCGGATGGTTCCGTTTCTCATAATACAGCTGATCAGCAGATTATCTCTGGTATTCAGATCGGACAGAGGAATGTTAGTCACTTCGGATTCTTCCCGAACGATAAATTCCAGCGCTTCTGCCCGGTTATCCAGTATACGGTAAAGAGTCTCCACATTACTTCCGATGGAGTTCTGCATGGCACGGACGTAGCGGGTAATATGATCTGCAGTTATGTATTTTGGGTAAATGATGGAATCAATCTCCAGCTCATCAATGATATCGTCAAATGTAATACGGTTCACTTTAGCGATCAATTTGGCGTTGGAATGCTTTTTGGCGTACAGGGCCAGAAAAAGATTTTCTTCGTCAAGATTGGTCAGGCATACGAAAGATTCGGCCTGCTCCAGTCCCTCCTCGGTCAGCAGCTGTTTGTCAGTGGCATCTCCGTGAATGATGGTAGCTTCCGGAAGCAGCTCTGTCAGCTGGTCACAGCGTTCTTTGTTTGCCTCGATCAGATGAACTTTGATGTTCATTTCCATCAGCTGTTTTGCCAGGTAATAGCCGATGGTCCCTCCACCTACGATCATACAGTTCTTCACTTGATTCGTCTTAACACCGATCCGGCTGAAGAGTCCCATAGAGTCCTGGGGAGTGGCCATGATGGAAATAACATCGTTGGCACGCAGCACAAAATCACCGTTGGGGATGGCTACTTCCTCACCGCGTTCTACTGCGCACACCAACACATCAAATCGCAGACGGCTGAAAATATCGGCTACCTTATAACCATCCAGTTTGAATTCCGGACGAATGCGGAATTTTACCAGTTCAACTTTTCCCTTGGCAAAACGATCGATTCTGTTTGCGGACGGAAAACGGAGAATTCTGGATATTTCTGTTGCAGCTGCCAGTTCCGGATTAATGATCATAGATATTCCAAGCTGTTCTTTGATAAAAGCAATCTCCTTGCTGTACAGCGGATTGCGCACACGTGCGATGGTCTGACAGTGACCGGTTTTTCGCGCAATCAGGCAGCATAAAAGGTTCAATTCATCGGATCCGGTTACCGCGATCAGCAGATCCGTGTGATCCACATCTGCTTCGGAAAGAACGTTAAAACTGGAACCGTTTCCCACAATACCCATAACATCAAAATTTTCAACGGCCTCCTGAATTTTGGAAGAATCCGGGTCGATTAAGACCAGATTGTGTCCTTCACCGGTTAACTGCTCTGCAAGAGTTAAACCGACTTTTCCGCAGCCTACAATGATTATTTGCATGATATCCCCCTGATTTACTATAAACAAGAATTTCTTTGATTATTATAACACGAATAAAAACATAAGCAACCGGTATTTCATTCATGAAGCGGAAGAAAATTTGATTGAATTGTGAAAAACGAAACAACCGGTAATTGCCTATAAAACAGAATTAAATCATTCGGTTTAAAACGAAGCACATGTAGAAGTCTCAGATCAACAATGAAAACAGTACTGTAAAAATACCGCAGATTCCGATGGCCAGTCCGCTCATAGCGCCTTCCGTTTCTCCGATTTCGATGGCTTTGGACGTGCCAACGGCATGGCTGCAGGCTCCGATGGCCAGCCCGGCTGTCATGGGATTTTTGACACGGAACAGTCGAATCAGAAAAGGTGCAAACATACTTCCCAGAATGCCGGTAAAAATAACTGCGATTACTGTGACTGGCACCAGGCCTCCGTGACTTTGGGCAATACTGACAGCAATGGGGGTGGTTACGGATTTTGGAATCAGTGCATAAGTCATTTCCTCATCCAGTCCAAACAGTCGGCACATCCCATACACGCATGCCATGGAAGTGACGGAACCCACACTGCAGCCCACCAGAATAGGAAGCCAGTTTTCTTTTAAAATCTGTATTTTTGAATAAATGGACACAGCCAGACAGGCAGTGGCCGGCGCCAGAAACATATTGATGATGGCACCGCCGTTGTTATAGGCTTCATATGGAATTCGAAAGATCAGCAGTACGGCACTGATCAGAACAATGGCGATAATCAGAGGATTGCAGAATACGAGCCCGGTTTTTCGATTGATCCGGACCCCAATCCAGAATGCAAAGATGCTTAAAGCGATACCGAAAAAGTTGGATTCAAAAAGAGCACTCATTTTTCTTTCCTCCTGTTCAGCAGATAGATTGTCAGCCGGATGCTGTAGGCGGTGGCAGCAAAAGTTACTGCGGTAGATACCACACAGATGATGATCAGCTGAATTGCATTGCTTTTTAAAATGTCCAGATAATTAATAATATTGACACCGGCAGGTATAAAGAAAAAAGCCATGTTGGACAGAAGAAAATCCGATTTTTCACGAATATGATCCACTTTTAAAAGTCCGGTACACAGAAAAAGAAAGACCAGAATCATACTGATTACACTGGCGGGAAAAGAAATGGGAAGCAGGGATTCAATCACCTGGCTGACCCAGCAAATTCCGAAAATAATGCCGATCTGCTGTATGATTTTCATAATCATTCACCTCTTAAAATGTTAGTATAACGCAAAATATCCTCAAATGCTGGCCTGCGGGTACTTATGCGGTCTGTCTGCCGGTAAAAATGAAACTACGGCAGGATTTCGACAAAGCTCAGCATACACCTGCTTCAGACCTGTGTCAAGATGGCGGTTTTATAAAAGTTTGAGCCGAGCTGAGCACAGATCCGGTGGCTGTATATATTAGAACAGAAAGATGCTGTATAAATTGAGTTCTTCATTGCCGTTTGCGAAGAATGCCAGTGGAATAGAGACTGTCATGAAAAATGGTATGTTGACATCAAAATTTAAACTCTTTATACTTTTAATTGTGCCGGATCCATGGGAAAGCTGATTCATTCCGGTACACTAACATAAGTACCGAAGCATGGTTTCAATATACAAAATCAAAGCATTTTTCGGATATTTACAAAAATGAGAAGAGGTATGCGAGCATGAAAGAGAATAAACTAAAACGGTTGGCAGCCTATTATAAACCGTATAAGGGCCTGTTTTTTACAGATTTATTTTTTGCGGTTCTGGGAGCGGCAGTGACGCTTGTCATACCGCTTCTGGTGCGTTATATCACCGGAACGGTGGTAAATATGTCTGACAACGCCACACGGATTATTTTGCAGATCGGTCTGGGTATGATCCTGCTGGTATTGGTGGAGCTTTTCTCAAATTTCTATATTACATTTTTCGGACACATGATGGGTGCGTATATAGAACATGATATGCGAAACGAAATTTTTATGCATTATCAAAAGCTATCCTTTGCTTTTTATGATAATCAGAAAGTGGGACATCTTCTGTCGCGCATTACCAGCGATTTGTTTGACATCAGTGAACTGCTGCATCACGGACCCGAGGATCTGATCATTTCCACCATTAAACTGGCAGGTGCATTTCTGATTCTTCTGGGAGTCAACTGGAAGCTGGCCGTTATTGCCTTTTCTATCGTAGTAATTATGTTATTTTATGCATTTTTCTTCAACAAAAAGATGAAAAATGCCTTTAAAGAAAATCGTGCCAGAATCGCTGACATCAACAGCCAGATTGAAGACAGTCTTGCCGGGATCCGCGTTGTAAAATCTTTCGGAAACGAAGATCGGGAGATGGAAAAATTCGCCAGAGGAAACGAGCGTTTTGTGGACTCCAAGCGCAGATCTTATAGATATATGGCCGGTTACAATTCCGGTATGAACGCATTTTCTACCATGATTACGGTGGTTTCGCTTATTGCAGGTGCTCTGTTCATGAGTGACGGAAGCCTGTCGTCGGCGGATCTTGTGACATTTCTCTTATATATTAATAATTTCACGGAGCCGGTGAAAAAACTGGTAAACTTTACGGAGCAGTTTCAGAATGGCTACAGTGGTTATGAACGGTTTTTGGAAATTATGAACATTGCGCCAGATATACATGACGAGCCGAATGCGGTTTCTATGGAAAAGGCGCAGGGAGATATCTGCTTTGACGACGTGACCTTCCATTACGGAGATCATAAAGACAATGTATTATCTCATGTGAATCTGGAAGTAAAAGCAGGGGAATATGTGGCTTTAGTAGGTTCAAGCGGTGCCGGAAAGACTACCCTCTGCAGCCTGATTCCCAGATTTTATGATGTAACCGGCGGGAAAATCACCCTGGACGGTGTGGATATAAGAAAAATCAAACTGGAAGATCTGCGCCGTCAGATTGGCATTGTTCAGCAGGACGTTTATCTTTTTGCGGGGACTATTATGGAAAATATCCGCTACGGGAAACCGGATGCCACTGATGAAGAGGTGATCCGTGCGGCCAAAGCAGCCAACGCACATGACTTTATAATGGAAATGGAAGAAGATTATGATACGGATATTGGCCAGAGGGGCGTGAAACTCTCCGGCGGACAGAAACAGAGGCTTTCCATTGCCAGAGCATTTTTGAAAAATCCGCCGATCCTGATTTTTGATGAGGCAACATCGGCACTGGATAATGAGAGTGAAAAAGTGGTGCAGGATTCACTGGAAAAACTGGCGAAGGACAGAACGACCTTTGTCATAGCACATCGCCTTTCCACTATAAGGAATGCCAGAAGAATTCTTGTTCTTACGGAAGACGGAATCGCGGAAGAGGGAACCCACAAGGAACTGCTGGCTAAAAACGGTGTCTATGCGCGGCTATGTGAAGCCGGGCTGTCTGATTAATATAAATAGAATGCCGCATGGCCACTAAAATATCGGCCATGCGGTTATTGCGTTGTACAGTTTTTCCGAGAGCAGGAGAGAAACCAGATTATGCTGGCTATAATACTGAATGAAGTATCAGCTGGCTTTTATGATACCGCAGGCAATTTTCATTCCGGAATCCCCTGAGGGTTGTGTGTGAAAATCATCCGGCATACCGTGAACGATCACACAGTGTCCCTCCACTTCTTCCGGTTCAAATCGGTTTGTATAGAAAATGGTCAGGGCATAGCCATCATTTTCAAACAGCGGCGGGAAGTCTCCGGCATGGTGAGGATGCATGCATCCCCCCGGATTGTAGTGCAGGCCCGCATCCGCAAAAGGATCATCGGGGTTCCCGGTACAGGAGTTCCCCTCATGGATGTGGAACCCGAATACATTTTCCTCGCAGATTCTTCCGGTTGAGGGCAGCCCCCACAGTTCTGCAATTACCAGGGAACCGTTCCAGAAGGGGTAAAAGTTCAAGACTCCCTGCAGATTCGGATATTTGCTGCTGCCCATGACATCGGCGGTGCAGACAGGCGGCATCGGAAGGATGGTTTTTATGACTTCTGTCAATTCTTTTCGCATATTTCCTTCTTTCCACCGTCATCGTCTGTTTCACAGGAACAGAAGGACGGCATATCAAAGCTGGGGTTAAAAGCATAGAAGTTCCTGCAGTCCAGGTCTTCCTGTACTGTTCTTAATGTTTCACCGAATCTCTGGAAGTGCACGATCTCGCGGGCACGCAAAAAACGGATGGGATCAGCAATCTCCGGCATATCTTTTACAACACGCAGGATATTATCATAAGTACTTCTGGCTTTCTGTTCCGCAGCGAGGTCTTCAAAAAGATCCGTGATCGGATCGCCTTTTGACTGAAATTCACAGGCATTTTGAGGAATACCGCCTGCGGCCATAGCCCAGACTCCATTGGTATGATCAATATAATAATTACCGAATCCGCTGCTCTCAATTTCTTCCATAGTCAAATCGGCAGTTAACTGATGGACGATGGTGGATACCATTTCCAGATGGGCCAGTTCTTCAGTGCCGATATCTGTCAGTACACCCATGGCTTTGCGGTTGGGCATGGCGAAACGCTGGGACAGGTAACGCAGGGAGGCGTTGATTTCTCCGTCCGGGCCACCGTATTGACTTAATATAAACTGAGCAATTTTTGCATTTGGAGTAGTAATCTTTATCGGATACTGCAGCCTTTTCTCATAATTCCACATTTACTGACACCTGCCTTTCTTTCCCGGAATTTCCCATGGCCACGGCTGTGTCACCCAGGTCCAGGAATCACCGCCGGAATCCGCTGTGCTGTCTATGGTAAGAAAACCGAAATATTTTGCATAAGTCTCAAGCAGTTTCTGGCGCTCTTCTACCCATTGATGGATGTCATCCAGTGCGCGCTGGTCACAGGGATGGGTGTCTAGGTACAAGAGCATATCGTTAATGGCAAAGCTTACTTCATTGATCCGGCATAAAAGGTCTTTCTGACAGGGATGACTTTTCTCTAACAACGACAGACACCTCTCTTTCCGCAAAACGGTTTGCACAGTTCCGGGAATATGGTTCCCACATGCAGACCTTGGCACAGATCGAATGTGCGCTGATAAGACTGCCAGGGTACATAACCCATAGCAAGTGCGAAGCCGTCTGTTTCTTCGCATCCTTTCGACTTTCCCATTCGGGACACAGTTTCCATTCGATTCCGGTCGGCATCGCAGCAGGTTTTTTCCGGGTACAATGATTCAACGCTGCAGTGTGATTCCGGCATACATTTCCCTTCTCTTTCGCTGCAGCGCGGTTCTATCGAACGTTTTGATTCTCCTCTGCAGTGAGGGCCCATCGGACGTTTCTGCTCACCTCCGCAGCATGATTCCATCGAATGTTCCCTCTCATCATCACAGCCTGCCTCGGCTGCGCTGCCTGAGGTTTCGCGACTGCGCATTCCATTCCATTCCGATTCCATGGCGCGCCGTTGTACCATCATACGGCGCGGCTCACCTGAACGCCACAATTCTTCGCGTCTTGGCGGATAATAAGGACGGTATGGGCAGGTGTTGGCACGGCCGTTGTTCATACAATTACTGTCCATAATTTCCTCTTTTACCATTACATAATTCATTATTAAAATATGTCATACGCTTCAAATGGTGTGCGTCCCAAAATTCCTGTCAGGAAAAAATGCATGTCTGGTGTCCTGCATTCTGTCAAAAAGTGCTGTTTTGGCGGGTAAACCGGTCCCTAAACCATTTTTTGTTTGACTATAGCGCAAAAAATGATATACTTAACATAGTTTTACATGTTTCCAGGCAAAAAAGTGAGGAGTATGAATGAGTAGTAACGTAAGAAAAGCGGTTTCCAGAGTCCGGAACAAAAGCGATTATTATGATTATAATCTGCTTGCTGTGGTGATTCTTCTTACCTGCTTCGGACTGGTCATGCTGTACAGCACCAGCGCTTACATGGCTGAATTGAAATTTGGCAATGATATGGAATATTTTGGCAAACAGGCCCTTATCAGTGCAGTCTGTATCCTGTTAGCGATCTTCGTTTCTTTTGTGGATTATCATATTTTGTTTTCCCTGGGCGGACTGATCTATGTGGTAGCTTTTATTTCCATGGCATTGGTGCAGTCACCCCTCGGAGTCGAAGTGAACTACGCGAGAAGGTGGCTGAAGATCGGCCCCATTCAGTTTCAGCCGTCAGAGATTGCCAAAATTGCGGTTATCGTGTTTGTACCGATTATGATTGTAAAGATGGGGAAAAGATTTCGGGGAATGAAGGCCTGTGTACCGCCTCTGGTATTTGGAGGGGTGCTGAGTCTGGCAGCCTATCTTTTTACAGAAAACCTGAGTACGGCTATTATCATTGCCGGTATCACCTGCCTGATCGTTTTTGTGGCCCATCCGAAAACGGCACCCTTTATTCTTATCGTCCTGGCGGTTTCCATTATCATTGGTGTGGCAATCTTTTTCCTGAGTCAGACGCTGGAAAGCAGCGAGAGTTTTCGACTGCGCCGTATCCTGGTCTGGCTGAATCCGGAAAAGTATCCGGAAGAGGGCGGATATCAGATCTTGCAGGCCTTGTATGCACTGGGATCCGGCGGCCTTTTCGGAAAGGGACTGGGAAACAGTGCCCAGAAGCTCGGACCGGTACCGGAGGCACAGAACGATATGATATTTTCCATCGTGTGTGAAGAACTGGGTATTTTTGGCGGAGCCATTGTCCTGCTTATGTTTGGCTATCTGATTTACCGCCTGTTTTTTATCGCGCAGAATGCACCGGATCTTTTTGGATCCCTTATGGTAGTGGGGATTATGTCTCACATATCGCTTCAGGTCATCTTAAACATCTGCGTTGTGCTCAACCTGATTCCGACCACCGGTATCACATTGCCTTTTATCAGTTACGGAGGTACATCGGTTCTTTTCCTTATGATGGAGATGGCGCTTGCTCTCAGTGTGTCGAGGAAAATCCGATTCCAGAAAGAAGAACGGGATCTTTGGGGTGACGTGAGGTAAAAATATTGACATTTTGCACGGAAATGCATATACTTTGAGTACTAAAATATGATATTAAAAATGAATATAAAAAGGAGAACAATACCATGTTAGAAAAAATGAGAGAAATGATTGCAGAACAATTGAACTGTGATCCGGCTGAAATTACTGCCGATACAGATCTGAAAGAGGATCTTGGTGCGGATTCTCTGGATCTGTTCGAATTAGTGATGGCTCTTGAAGAAGAGTATGACATCGAAGTACCGACCGAAGAACTGGAAAATCTGACAACGGTTGCTGGTGTAATGGAGTATCTGAGAGGACAGGGTGTGGAGGACTAACCACACCTTTTCAATTGTAATGCAGAAAATATTTGGAAGACATAATTGAGGAGAACGAGAATGAGTAAAGTAAAAACCAGATTTGCACCCAGCCCCACCGGCAGAATGCATGTGGGTAATCTTCGTACAGCCCTGTACGCTTATCTGATCGCAAAACATGAAGACGGAAGCTTTATGCTTCGTATTGAAGATACCGATCAGGAGCGTTTTATGGAAGGCGCCCTTGAGATCATTTACCGTACTCTGGAACAGACCGGACTGAAACATGATGAAGGCCCGGATAAGGATGGCGGCGTGGGTCCATATGTACAAAGTGAAAGAAATGCGCAGGGAATTTATCTGAAATATGCAAAAAAACTGATTGAGCAGGGAGATGCCTATTACTGTTTCTGCGACAAAGAGCGTCTGGAATCCTTAAAGCAGGAGGGAAGCGACAAGGATTTTGTCGTTTATGATAAGCACTGTCTGCACCTGCCGAAAGAAGAAGTTCAGGCGAAACTGGATGCCGGTGTGCCCCATGTGATTCGTTTCAATATGCCCACAGAAGGGGAGACAACGTTCCATGATGAGATTTACGGAGATATTACCGTTCCCAATAACGAGCTGGATGATCTGATCCTGATTAAATCAGACGGATATCCCACATACAATTTCGCAAACGTAGTGGACGATCATCTGATGGGAATCACCCATGTGGTAAGGGGAAATGAGTATCTGTCCTCCGCACCGAAATATAACCGCATATATGAGGCTTTTGGTTGGGAAATACCGGTTTATGTTCACTGCCCGCTGATCACAGATGAAAATCATAAAAAGCTTTCCAAGCGATGCGGACATTCCTCTTTTGAAGACCTGATCGAACAGGGCTTTTTAAAAGAGGCGGTCGTAAACTATGTGGCGCTTCTGGGCTGGAGCCCCCAGGAAAACCGTGAGATCTATTCTCTGGAAGAACTGGTAAAAGCGTTTGATTATCATCATATCAGCAAGTCACCGGCTGTCTTTGATCTGGGCAAATTAAAATGGATGAACGGCGAGTACATGAAAGCGCTTGATTTCGATACGTTTTATGAGATGGCACTTCCATACATCAAACAAGCAGTCACAAAAGATTATGATCTTCGCCATATTGCACAGCTGGTTCAGACTCGTATCGAGATATTCCCGGATATACCGGATCTGATCGACTTCTTTGAGGCTGTTCCGGAATATGACAGTACCATGTATACACACAAAAAGATGAAGACAAATCAAGAGACTTCTCTTGTGGTGTTAAAAGAGGTACTTCCGATCCTGGAAGAGCAGGAAGATTATTCCAATGATGCACTTTACGCTCGTCTGAGCGATTTTGTCAAAGAAAAAGGATATAAGAATGGATATGTTATGTGGCCGATTCGTACGGCTCTGTCCGGAAAACAGATGACACCGGCAGGTGCAACTGAAATCATGGAAATCATCGGAAAAGAGGAGTCTCTGCTTCGTATTCGTGCTGCTATTGAAAAGTTGGGGTAAGTATGCATACAGATAAATCTAAAAATACCGCATATTTGTATTACGCAAGAATGTCAGACCGCTTGAGCTACAACAGCAAAGATGCCAGCGAACTCGCGGAGATGCTGCTGACCCGTGCTTTAGATGAGCTGTTTGGCATTACACTTTCGAAAGAAGAGCGTGCAAAAGGACCGCACGGAAAGCCATATCTTCCAAACCGTCCGAAGGTTCATTACAACATCAGTCACTCCGGACGTTTTGTCCTTTGCGCGGTGTCCGGTGTGCCGGTAGGAATTGATATTCAGCAGAAACGGATCGTGGATGTGGCAAAAGTCGGAAAAAAGATTTTCCCGGACGACGAATATCGGAAGTTTTTAAAATCGGAAACCATGCAGGAGGACTTTTTCCGAAAGTGGGTGTTGAGGGAAAGTTATTTGAAGTGGACCGGAGAGGGTATCACAAAAGATCTTCGGGAACTGAAAACGGAGGGCTGGCATCAGTTTATTCATCTGCATCGGGACTATATGTGCGCATTATGGGCAGGCAAGCCTCTGGATATTCATATTAAAGAAATTTGAGCATAAGACAGTCAAATCACAAATAGTATGTGATTCGGCTGTCTTTTATTTCATAGGCTATTCCTTTCCTATGAAATAAAAACACTCCGTGAGGATGCACAGAAACGCATATGGAAAATTGTCACTTCGTGACATGCGTTTCTCGCCAAAGTGTACAAGTCCCTCATGAGTGAGGGATATAGGGAGTAGAAGTGGACTTGTCCACTTTGTTTTTGCCATGCATATGAGAAAATGGTCCAGTGGAGCATTTTTGAGTGCAACTGTTTTTTATCGTCAGATACGCGTTAAAGTAATAAAAACAGATTGTCCTCATATAAATAATGTAAGAGGTGAAATCATGAAAAGGGAAGAAATACTGAGGCTGTTTGCCGGGAATATACGAAAAATACTGGAATTAAGTGGTCTGGATTTTGAAAAAATGCAGGAAATCCGGCTCCGGGTAGATCAGCCGCTGATTCTTATTTATGAGGGAAAGGAAGTGTTTCTTGATCCCAGGGGCAGACGTTTAAACGAATCATCCCGAGCGGTTATCGTTCATCAGGAAGATCTGAAAGAAACACTGGAATATATTTCAGATTATTCTATTTATGCTTACGAGGATGAACTGAAACAGGGCTTTGTCACCGTTCAGGGTGGTCACCGCGTAGGAGTGGCAGGAAAAACATTGACTGATGGTGAGCACATCCGGGGAATGAAATACATTTCCTGTCTCAATGTTCGCATTTCCCATCAGATAAAAGGGTGTGCAGACGAAGTGCTGCCTTATTTGTTTGGGAAAGAGGGTATCTGCCATACGTTGATCATTTCGGCGCCAAGATGCGGAAAGACCACCATACTTCGGGATCTTGTCCGTCAATTATCCAATGGGGTACAGGGACATCCGGGGTACACGGTGGGGGTCGTTGATGAGCGGTCTGAAATTGGAGGATGTTACATGGGAATTCCTCAAAATGATATCGGGATGAGGACGGATCTGCTTGACTGCTGTCCCAAAGCGGAAGGAATGATGATGCTGATCCGCTCTATGGCACCGGGAATTGTGGCCGTGGATGAACTGGGCAGTTACAGCGATATTCATGCCATTGAGTCTGTTATCCATTGCGGGTGCAAGCTTCTGGCAACGGTTCATGGAACGTCTGTCGAGGATATACAAAGAAAGCCCCTTTTTCAGAAGCTGATTCAGGATCACGTTTTTGAACGATATATTGTGCTTCACAGCCGGGAGCAGATTGGAAAAGTAAAAGCAGTTTTTGATGCACGTGGAACCTGCATTATGGGAGTGGAGACTTCGTTCAGATGAAAATTGAAAAGGGTAGCGGTGGCGTAAATGATTCGGATTGCAGGGGTAATACTTGTTATGGTATCCAGTAGTTTTTTGGGATTTGCAAAAGGGCAGCAGCTGCAGGAACGGCTGGATGCACTTAAGGAAATACAGAAAATATTTCTGTCACTACTTACGGATATTCAGTACGGACAGACCTTGCTTCCGGAATCACTGGAACGAATTGCAGGACAGAGTATGCAGCCTTTCTCCGATATCCTGAAAAAAATATGCGTTCAGATGCATCGGCGCGGAGGAAAAACACTGGCTGATATCTGGAAAAGAGAGATGGAGCAGTCCCTGAAAAACAGTGCATTGAAACCGAAAGAACGGGAGGCACTTATAAGAATGGGGTATCATCTGGGAAATCTGGATCGAAAGATCCAAGTTCAGATGATACAACTGTATTTAAAGGATCTGGAAGTTGGTGTCGCGGAAGTTACCGATTCCATTGGCGGACAGCAGAAACTGTGCCGAATGCTTGGTGTGGCCGGAGGACTTCTGATTGTCCTGCTGCTTCTGTAGGCATAGGATACGAGGGGTAACGTGTCGAAACAGTGCTTCGCGGTCGGCGATTGAGCAGAGTGCAGGTGCAAAAAGCGGAATCAAAACGAGGAGGAATTCGTGGAAGTAAGTCTTATTTTTAAAATAGCTGCGGTGGGAATTCTGGTGTCTGTCCTCAATCAGGTATTGAAACACAGCGGGCGTGAAGAACAGGCATTTTTAACCAGCCTTGCCGGACTTCTGATTGTACTTCTCTGGATCCTTCCGTATATTTTTGATCTTTTTGAGACGGTTGAGGCTTTGTTTTCATTTTGAGTCAGGAGCGTTTATGGATATCATAAAAATCAGCGTGCTTGGAATCGCCGGTATTGTTCTGGGGTTATTTCTGAAAGAATCCAAGCCGGAGTATTCACTGTATTTAAGCGTCGCGATCTGTCTGCTTATGGTTGGCTTTTCTGTGACAAAACTACGGATGCTGTTTGACAATTTCCGTCAGCTGCAGCAGTATATTCCTATCAACAGCCAATATATCAGCACCCTGTTAAAAATCATCGGAGTCGCCTATCTGGGACAGTTTTCAGCCGGAATCTGCAAAGATGCCGGTTATTCTTCCATGGCAGGGCAGATTGAAATATTTTGTAAACTGTCTATTATGGTGATCAGCATGCCTATTTTGCTCGCACTGCTTGAGACAATCAGCAGTTTTTTGTCATGAGGAGGGCCTTTTTGGCTGCTGCTTGTCTCTGTTTATTGCTTTTTCTTATTTTCATATACAAAAGCAGCAGTGTGGATCTGAAACCAAGCAGTGTAGTCCCCGGAAGCAGCGGTGTTGTCTTTAAAAGCGGCGTTCCGGTTCTGAAAACAGGCTGCATGACTCAGAAAAACAGTGGTACGAATTTGCAAAACAGCAATTCAGCGGAAGAAATCAGCAGAGTTTCAAAAAATAATACAGAACAGGATTCGGGAATATACCTGAAAAATACTGAGCAGAGACTGATTGAGGGAGAGACAGGAACCGGAAATACGGAACAGAGTCTGACCAAAGAAGTGGAAGAAACAATTTCAGAACAGGATATTGCAGACACGAAACAGGATCTGCTGGAAGATCTTGAATTGGAGGATCTTGAACTTGCCGTCAATGAACTTCTGGGGGACAGGGACTTTTCCTTTCGGGATACCGTGGAGGCATTGGTTAATGGAGAAATGCAGTGGAGTGCAGAGACTCTGCCCGGGCTTATAAAAAAACTGTTTGTTGGTGAATTGCTCCGTCAGAAACAACTCCTCCTCCAGATCCTTCTCTTAGTTTTGGCGTCGTCACTTTTGCTGAATATTTCTCGCATTTTCGACAAAGGACAGATCAGCGAGATTGCCTTTTATATGGTTTATCTGCTGATTTTTGTTTTGCTGATCCGTTCCTTCGGAAGTTTGAGCAGTGAACTTTCAGATACGCTTCAGGATGGGATTGCATTTATGGAAGTTCTGACACCGGCCTATTATCTTGCCATTATTGCTTCAAACGGGGCGTCCACTGCAGCCGGTTACTATGAGATTGTACTGGTAGTCATATTCTTGGTACAGTGGCTGCTTTTAAAAATGGTATTGCCGGGAATCAATCTGTTTGTGTTGCTGGGAATCGTAAATCATCTGTCAAAAGAAGATTTTCTTTCAAAAATGGCAGAACTGCTGAAAACCGTAATGGAGTGGATACTGAAAAGCACAGTCGCGTTGATTGTGGGCATGCAAGTGGTTCAGCGAATGGTCTCACCGATGCTGGATTCCCTGCAGCGCACCCTGATAGGAAAAACGGCCAGCGCAATTCCGGGAATTGGAAATGTATTTGACTCCGTGACGGAAATGGTGCTGGGCTGTTCTATGTTGATTCGAAACTGTGTGGGAGCAGCAGCACTGATTGTTCTTTTGCTGCTGGGATTCGGACCGGTGATTCAGTTAGGCATAACAACACTGATGTATCGAGCGCTGGCGGCAGTTACTCAGCCTATTTCAGACAAACGTATGATGGGATGTCTGACAGTCATGGGGGAGGGGTGCGGACTGCTGCTTCGGGTACTTCTGACTGCTGAGGTAATGTTTCTGGTGACAGTTGCGATCGTGGCATCCGGAGGTGGGCAATAGAGGTTTTCTGAATAGTAGGGCAAGAATCCGGAGGTGAATAATGGAACTGATCTATGAATGGATGAGAAATCTGGTGTTTTATTCGCTGCTCGTATCGGTGGTTATGAATGTACTGCCGGATTCGGAATACCAGAAGTATATCCGCTTTTTTCTGGGGATGCTGCTGATTATTGTGGTGATTACGCCGGTTCTGCAGATTTTGGGCCTGGATGAAACGCTGGCTGCCAATTACAATATCCTGAGTCTGGAAGAAAGTTGGCAGGAAACCATGGATCAGGTGGAAATCAATCTGGAAACGGAGCCGTAGAGGATGGAAAGAAATATTATAAATAAAAACTGTGTGGCAGGTGCATATTGTATGTTTTGACGCTCGTATGATTCTGCAAAACGACTGGAATGAAACACAATATCAGCCGTTAGAAAGCGCAGACTGCAGCTGTAGATCAGAATATGGAAGTAGAGCCGAACTATGGGGAATTTTGGTGGTTTGTTTAAAAAAATCAAAAAGGAACATCTGGTTTTGTGTTTTTTATTCGGAATTCTTCTTCTGGTGGTGGCACTGCCCACATCGGATCCGAACCCCGTGCTGAAAGAGAAAACTGGAACATCGACAAATGCCGATGTGTTAGAACGCCAGCTTGAAACGGCTCTGTCCAACATAGCCGGAATTGGAGAAGTGGATGTGACAATTGCTCTGGAGCCTCTGGTGGATAGTTATGATACACCGGAAATAACAGGTGTTCTGGTGGTGGCCAGTTCCGGTGATGATCCCATATCCGTTCAGAAAATACAGGAGTCAGTTATGACATTATTTCAGTTGGAAGCCCATAAAATTAAAGTAATGAAAATGAAATAAAGGAGAATGCAGTTGAAAAAAATTTTAAAGAAAAATCAAATCATTATTGCCGCTCTTGCGATCATGATTGCAGTGGCAGGGTACTTAAGCTATTCCGGCATATCTATTATGGAGGAAAATGACAAGTTATCTGCTGAGACGGAAAATGTTGTTACAACAGACAGTGAGGTGCTTGAAAATAATACATCTCAGCCGGGAGAGGCTGTGCTTACGGGATCGTCTTCTTTCGTTGCCCAGGCGAAGGTCAGCCGTGAGCAGATTCGATCCCAGAACAAAGAAGTACTTATGGATGTGATTAACAATGACAGTCTTTCCGAGGAGGAAAAACAGGAAGCAGTGGCCAGCATGGTAGAATTAACAGATTTGGCTGAAAAGGAAGCTGCTGCGGAAATGATGCTGGAAGCAAAAGGATTTGAGAATGTGGTGGTCAATCTGACCGGTGAATCTGCGGATGTGATGGTGCCGTCCAGTCAGCTGGATGATACTCAGAGGGCACAGATTGAAGATATTATTATAAGAAAAACGGGAATTCCCGGTGAGAGTATTGTGATCACGCCTATGGACGAAAGCATGTAAAAAGGTTCTGTACAAAGTACGGAGTATGAGGGAGCACTCTGCGGGAACTAAGAAATATGCGAAAATATTCAGCAGAAAGTGAATGGTTATAAGAAAGAAAAATCCTTTTACAAAATCCGGTAAAAGGTTGTTTTCTGAATAAAAAATGAGGAAAATGGGTGTATACATGATTTTTTCTGCCGTACTGCCGGTTTTACCGGGAAGCCCGGCGGCAAAAAATCGGTATACACCCATTTGGCATATATATAATCAACATATGTGTTTTATATGAAAAGCGTACTAAATTCTGTTCAATGCGATGGTGTATGCCTGAAAAAAGATTCATGTCATCCCTGCTGTTTTTTATCCTAGACAATCGCGGGAAAATAGAGTAGAATCGTATAGGATAATTTGTTTAGGAGGCACAAAAGTGGCTGATTACAGAAAAGAAATCGAGCGAAGAAGAACATTTGCAATCATCTCCCACCCGGATGCAGGTAAGACCACTCTGACAGAAAAGTTTCTCCTTTACGGTGGTGCCATCAATCTGGCAGGTTCTGTAAAAGGAAAAGCAACTGCCCGCCACGCAGTTTCCGACTGGATGGAAATTGAAAAAGAACGTGGTATTTCCGTTACCTCTTCGGTCTTACAGTTCAATTATGGGGGATACTGTATAAATATACTGGACACACCGGGTCACCAGGATTTCTCTGAGGATACTTACCGAACGCTGATGGCAGCAGACTCTGCAGTAATGGTAATTGACGGTTCCAAAGGTGTGGAAGCGCAGACACGAAAGCTTTTTAAAGTATGTGTTATGCGCCATATACCGATTTTTACGTTTATTAACAAAATGGATCGTGATGCCAACGATACCTTTGATCTGCTGGATGAAATTGAAAAAGAACTTGGTATTGCCACCTGTCCGATCAACTGGCCCATTGGTTCGGGCAAAGCCTTTCGGGGCGTATATGACCGAAACACAAAAAAAGTCCTGACTTTTTCCGATACAATGAAAGGAACAAAGGAAGGTATTGAAGAAGAAATCGAGGTGGACGATCCGCATCTTCTGGACGTAGTATCCGAGGATCAGAGAGATCAGCTTTTGGAAGAAATTGAGCTTCTGGACGGTGCAAGTGCGGAGTTTGATCAGGAACTGGTAAGCAAAGGAGAACTCTCCCCGGTCTTTTTCGGGTCCGCGCTCACCAATTTTGGTGTGGAAACTTTTCTGAAGCATTTCCTTCAGATGACAACAGCACCGCTGGCCAGAATGACTGCGGATGGTCTGATCGATCCGCTGGAAGAGGAGTTTTCTGCTTTCGTTTTCAAGATTCAGGCAAATATGAACAAGGCTCATCGCGACCGGATCGCATTTATGCGTATCGGATCGGGAAAATTCGATGCAAACATGGAAGTATACCATGTTCAGGGTGACAAAAAAATGCGTCTGTCCCAACCACAGCAGATGATGGCTTCTGACCGTCATGTGGTGGAGGAGGCATATGCTGGTGATATTATTGGAGTTTTTGATCCCGGCATTTTTTCGATTGGCGATACGGTATGTATGCCGGGGAAAAAGTTTGCATATGATGGAATCCCCACCTTTGCACCGGAACATTTTGCCCGGGTGCGGCAGATGGATACCATGAAGCGAAAACAGTTTATTAAAGGAATCAACCAGATTGCCCAGGAAGGTGCGATTCAGATTTTTCAGGAATATAATACCGGAATGGAAGAGATCATTGTAGGGGTTGTCGGTGTCCTCCAGTTTGATGTGCTGAAGTACCGTCTGGAAAATGAATACAATGTGGACATCCGTCTGGAAACGCTGCCCTATGAACATATCCGCTGGATAGAGAACTGGGAATCCATCGATCTGGATCATATTGTGGGTACTTCCGACATGAAAAAAGTAAAAGATCTGAAAGACCGTCCGCTGCTTCTGTTTATTCATTCATGGAGCGTAGGCATGACGCTGGATCGGAATAAGGATCTGGTGCTGACCGAATTCAGTAAATAAGATTAGTCTTTCCTTTTTGGGATGGATTTGGTATAATATTTTCATGACAATTCATAAAGAACATTAGGAGGTTCTTATTATGGCAGAAAAAAGAACGACAGTTACGCTTCGCGAAGAAGGTGAGTACGGTCAGGTTCAGATTGCAGATGAGGTAGTGGCAATCATTGCTGGGTTGGCTGCTATGGAAGTCAAAGGTGTCAGCAGCATGGCCGGCGGAAAATTTGGTGTAAAGACTCCGTCCAAAGGTGTTCGCATTGATATTTTAGAAGGTGTGGTTTGTGTGGATCTGGCACTGAATATTGATTTTGGATATAGTATTCCGGAAACGAGCAAAAAGGTTCAGGAAAAGGTGAAAGCTGCCATTGAAAACATGACCGGGCTGGAAGTGTCTGATGTAAATGTACATGTAACAGGTGTGGACATGGAGCAGGAAAATTAGCAAGCCTGCATGATAAGTGGGGACAGTTGATACTGTCCCTCTTTTCTTAGACATCCTATTTATTAAACGGACAACTGGAGGAAATAATGAAAAGACGAGAACTGAGAGAACACATTTTCAAACTGCTTTTTCTGGGAGAGTTTAACGAGGAAAGCGAGATGCCGGATCAGCTCAGACTCTATTTTGACGGCCTGGAAGCGTTAAAAGAAGAAGAACAGGTATATATGGAGAAAAAATATCAGAAAGTTCGGGAAAATCTTGCCGGGATTGACCAAATGATCAATGATGCTTCAAAGGGCTGGAAAACTTCCCGTATGAGCAAAGTCGATCTGAATATCCTGCGGCTTGCAGTCTATGAGATGAAATACGATGAAGAGATACCTGTAAAAGTAGCAATCAATGAGGCAGTGGAACTGGGAAAATCCTTCGGCGGTGAGGAATCCGCACATTTTATCAACGGAATTCTGGGGAAACTGGCATAAACCGGAAGGAATTCACATGATTTTAAACGGAACAGTCCGCGGCCCGATGAACCGCAATATATACTCTGTCGGACAGGTAAACAGTTACATCAAAAATATGTTTACCCAGGATTTTATGCTGAACCGCATTTATATTCGCGGCGAAGTATCCAACTGTAAATACCACACATCCGGTCACATCTATTTTTCTCTGAAGGATGAGACCGGCACCATGGCCTGTGTCATGTTTGCCGGACAGAGAAAAGGTCTTGCATTTTCCATGAAAAACGGTGACAAAGTGGTTGTGGGCGGCAGCATCAGCATTTATGAGCGGGACGGAAAATATCAATTATACGCAAAGGAGATCACGCTGGAAGGGGCAGGTGCCCTTTACGAGCGTTTTCTGGCGTTAAAACAGGAATTGCAGGAAACGGGTATGTTTGCTCCGGAATATAAACAGCCCATACCGAAATATAATAAGCGAATTGGAATTGTGACAGCTCCTACCGGAGCGGCCATTCAGGATATTCGGAATATTTCGTACCGCCGGAATCCCTATGTACAGCTGATTCTGTATCCGGCCCTGGTACAGGGGGAAGGTGCTGCGGACAGTATTGTGAAAGGTATCCATGCTTTGGATGTTCTTGGCCTGGATGTTCTGATCGTAGGTCGAGGCGGCGGTTCCATCGAGGATTTGTGGGCGTTTAATGAAGAAAAGGTTGCCAGGGCTATTTTTGACTGCCAGACGCCGGTTATATCTGCAGTAGGGCATGAGACTGATGTTACTATTGCGGATTATGTGGCTGATCTGCGGGCTCCGACTCCTTCTGCGGCGGCTGAACTGGCAGTGACGGATATTCGGGATCTGCTGATGCAGATTGCAGATTATCAAAAAGAACTGAATCAGGCTCTGGAAAACCGGCTGATGCTTTTTAAGGCTTTAACACAGCAGTATCAGGTAAAATTGAATTATTTAAGTCCGCGGAATCAGATCCGCGAGAAAAGACAGTATCTGATCGATCTGGAAGAAAAACTGAACACCGGTATGGAAAATCAGATTTTTTTCAAAAGACAGCAGTTAAATTCATATATACAGAGGCTGAAGGGATTGTCCCCGCTGGATAAATTGAATCAGGGCTTTTCCTTTGTGGCAGATGTGCAGGGACATACCGTGCGCTCTATTTCGCAGGTGCAACCCGGTGATGTGCTGCAGGTGCAGGTTACGGACGGAAAAATCCTGACCCGAGTGGAGGAAAAACAGGAAGTCAGCCTTCCCGGCGGCGAATCGGCACCGCGATGACTGATTTGGAAGCAGTATAACAGAGAACAGAAAGATAGTGAACAGTAAGCATATCGGGCGACAGTATGACAGAAAAACAGATTGCGGAGATTAGTATGACAGAAAATAATATTTCGGATAACATGAGCATGGAAGATGCATTCCAAAAGCTCGACAGGACGGTAGAACAGCTTGGAAGCCGCGACATTACTCTCGAGGATTCCTTTCGCCTGTACCAGCAGGGAATGGAACTTTTGCGTTATTGTAACGAAAAAATAGATACAGTAGAAAAGAAAATGCTTAAGATGAATGAGAATGGAGAATTCAGTGAATTTTAAAGAAGAACTGGACGTAAAAACCAGAAATGTGGAGAAAATAATATACAGTTATCTTCCGAAAGAGGAAGGATTTGCAAAAAATCTGGCAGAAGCCATGAACTATAGCATGAAAGCCGGAGGGAAACGGCTCCGCCCGTTGTTCATGCAGGAGACCTTCCATCTGTTTGGCGGCGAGGGAAAGGTAATCGAGCCTTTTATGGCGGCCATGGAAATGATTCATACCCATTCCCTGGTACACGACGATCTTCCGGCACTGGACAACGATGAATACCGCAGGGGGAAAAAGACGACCCATGCAGTATTCGGGCAGGCGCAGGCGATTCTCTGCGGAGACGCTCTGCTAAATTATGCATATGAGACGGCCTTTCTTGCATTTTCCATGTGCGAAGATCCGGTACGTGTGGGGCGTGCTTTGCAGATCCTTGGAGAAAAGGCCGGCATTTACGGGATGCTCGGCGGTCAGGCCCTTGATGTACAAAATGACGGAAATCCCCTTACCGCAGAACAATTGGACTACATTTATGCCAACAAGACCTCTGCGCTGATCGAGGGTGCCATGATGACAGGTGCAGCACTGGCAGGGGCATCGGAAGAGGAGATTTTTCTGATCGAAAGTGTCGGTTACCGCGTGGGGCTGGCTTTTCAGATTCAGGACGATATTCTGGATGTGACTTCCACCAGGGAAGAACTGGGAAAACCGGTTTTCAGTGATGTGAAAAACAGGAAAACCACCTACGTGACTCTCCGCGGTGTGGAGGAAGCCCAAAAGGAAGTGCGCAGACTGTCGGAAGAGGCTCTGGAGACACTGGGTGAGCTGGAATCGACGAATTTGTTTTTGAACGGGTTGATCCGCTTCCTGATCACACGGAAAAAATAAGAGGTACAGCTTATGGTACTGGAAAAAATCAAAAAAGAAAATGATATAAAAAATCTGTCACCGGAAGAATATCCTCGGTTGGCGGCGGAAATCCGGGAATTTCTGGTTCAGTCTCTGAGCCGGACGGGAGGTCATCTTGCCTCCAATCTCGGTGTGGTGGAACTGACCATGGCGCTTCACTGCAGTTTTGATCTGCCGAAAGATAAAATCATATGGGATGTGGGACATCAGAGCTATACCCATAAGATATTGACCGGCAGAAAAGATGGGTTTGCCAATTTAAGAAAGCTGGGTGGTATGAGCGGTTTCCCAAAGAGAACAGAGAGCCCCTGTGATGTGTATGACACAGGCCACAGCACCACATCCATCTCAGCCGGCCTGGGATATGTAGCTGCCCGGGAACTGAACGGGGAAGACTACTATGTGGTTTCTGTTATCGGTGACGGTGCGTTTACCGGCGGCATGGCCTTTGAGGCGATGAACAACGCGGCAGAGCTGAAAACGAATTTTATTATGGTCCTCAATGACAACAATATGTCAATTTCGGAAAATGTGGGTGGTATTTCCACCTACCTGGGCAGTATACGCACGGCGGAGGCCTACACGGGTCTAAAGATGGGGGTCACAAATACATTGAATCGGGTTCCGGTGATTGGCGAAAAAACAGTTGACGCTCTGAGAAAGACTAAAAGGAGCATCAAGCAGCTGATGATACCAGGTATGTTTTTCGAGGACATCGGTCTTACTTATCTTGGCCCCATTGACGGTCATAACACGAAACAGATGATCAAGGCGTTTCAGGAAGCAAAACGGCTGAAAGCGCCGGTGGTGGTACATGTCATTACAGAAAAGGGAAGAGGTTATCTTCCGGCGGTTCGTCATCCGGCCAGATTCCACGGAACGACTCCGTTTGAAATTCCCACCGGCCTTCCTGCAAAACGGACAGGAAAGGCAAATTATACGGATATTTTCTCGACGGTTATGCGAAAATTTGGGGATCGTTATCCGAATGTGGTAGCTATAACGGCAGCCATGCCGGACGGAACCGGCCTGAAGCGTTTTCGAAATATGTTTCCGGATCGTTTTTTTGACGTGGGTATTGCAGAACAGCACGCAGTAACATATGCGGCTGGACTGGCATTAGGCGGTCTGATCCCTGTCGTTGCCATTTATTCTTCCTTTTTACAGCGTGCGGTAGATCAGATCATGGAGGATGTCTGTCTGCAGAATCTTCATGTGATCTTCGCCATAGACCGTGCAGGACTGGTGGGAAGCGACGGCGAGACACATCAGGGTGCTTTTGATCTGTCATATTTATCTATGATGCCAAATATGACGATCATGGCACCGAAAAACATATGGGAACTTTCCGATATGATGAAATTTGCGGTGGCTCATGATGGCCCTATCGCCATACGTTATCCCCGCGGGGAAGCTTGGGATCATATGAAGGAACTGAGGGCTCCCATTGAACTCGGTAAAGCGGAAATTCTGCAAAAGGGAAGTAAAGTAGCCCTTCTGGCAGTAGGGAAAATGGTGGAGATTGCTGCGTCTGTTACAAGAGAATTGGAAGAAAAATATGGCGTCAAAGCGACACTTGTCAATATGAGATTTGTAAAGCCGATGGATCATGAGCTGCTCATTCAACTGGCAGAAGAACATGAACTGCTGGTTACCCTTGAGGATAACGTTAAACAGGGTGGATTCGGCCAGCAGGCGGCAAATTATCTATACGAACATGAGAAGTATCCCCACATGATACAGGTGGCGATCCCGGACTGTTTCGTAGAGCACGGAAGTGTGGAACAGTTATATTCCAAGCTCGGTATGGATGCAGACTCTGTGGTGGAAAAAATTGTAGAGAAATGCGTTCTTGAACCATTGGTGAATGAGGAGTAAGGCGGAAAAAGAATCGTTATGAAGTTTTGTGCCTTGAGCGAAGCGAAAGGAATGGATGATAAAAATGAAAAAAAGACTGGATATACTGCTTGTGGAGAAGAATCTCGCTTCCTCCCGTGAGAAGGCAAAAGCTGTTATTATGTCCGGAATCGTATATGTGGATGGGCAGAAAGAAGACAAAGCCGGAGCTGTTTTTCCGGAGGAGGCAGTTATTGAGGTGCGGGGAAATACGCTCCGCTATGTGAGCAGGGGCGGTCTGAAGCTTGAGAAGGCCATGAGTCATTTTAGTCTGGAGCTTCAGGGAAAAGTCTGCATGGATGTGGGATCTTCCACCGGAGGCTTTACCGACTGCATGCTGCAGAACGGTGCGGTGAAAGTCTATGCCATTGATGTGGGACATGGACAGCTGGACTGGAAACTGCGCAATGATGACCGCGTGGTCTGCATGGAAAAGACAAATATCCGTTATGTGGAACCAAAGGATATTCAGGAAGCTCCGGAATTTTCTTCTATTGATGTATCTTTTATTTCATTGACAAAGGTTCTGATTCCGGTTTACAATCTCCTGACAGAATCAGGAGAGGTGGTCTGTTTGATCAAACCACAGTTTGAAGCCGGAAGAGAAAAAGTTGGGAAAAAAGGTGTAGTTCGCGACCCGAAAGTCCATGAAGAAGTGATCCATAAAGTGATCGATTTTGCACTGGAAAACGGATACGGCGTACATCATCTGGAGTTCTCTCCGATCAAAGGCCCGGAAGGAAATATAGAATATCTGCTGCATCTGAAAAAAAATGACGCTAACTGCTGCACGAACGTCAACGTGAAAGAAGTTGTCACAAAAGCACATGAATGCCTTGATAAATAAGGGGAATACATATGGACAAGTTTTATATTATTGCAAATACGGTAAAAGATAAAGATGGTTTATACACAAAAAATATTGCAGAATATATTCGTAAAAACAACAGGACTTGCCTGATCAAAGGAGAGGATGAACTGACTCCGGATGTGGACTGCGTACTGGTCCTGGGCGGAGACGGAACATTGCTTCGGGCGGCTCGTGAAGTAAGAAATATGGGAATTCCACTGATCGGTATCAACCTGGGAACCATAGGCTATCTGGCTGAAATTGATAAAAATTCCATTTATCCGGCTTTGGACAACCTTTTTGAAAACAAATATTTTATTGAGTCCCGGATGATGTTAAAGGGAACCATTTTTCATGAAGGTGAGAAGGTTTATTCCGATATTGCCTTAAATGAAATTGCCATCAAGAGAGACGGCCCCTTAAGAGTCGTACGGTTTAAAAACTATGTAAATGGAGAGTTCCTGAATCAGTATCAGGCAGATGGTATTCTTGTTTCAACCCCGACCGGATCTACGGGTTACAGTCTGTCAGCAGGAGGCCCCATTGTGTCACCGCAGGCTTCGCTCATAATGATGACACCGCTCGCAGCTCATACATTAAATACCAGAAGCATTGTCTTCCCGGCTGAAGACCGGATTACGGTAGAAATCGGACCAGGACGGTTTCAGGAACCGGATACTGCCTGTGTGCATTTTGATGGAGCTGCGGATCACACGATGACAACCGGAGATCTGATCGTAATTCAGCGTGCGCGGCAGGATATTCGACTGGTGAAGTTTAACAACATCAGTTTCCTTGAAGTGCTGCGAATGAAGATGAATGACGAATAATGGGAGGAAAATAAAGTGAAAAATGCCAGACAGACACAGATCATTCGATTGATTGAGAAGTATCATATAGAAACGCAGGAAGAACTGGCAGATTATTTGAATAAAGCCGGATTTCAGGTTACTCAGGCGACGGTTTCCAGAGATATCCGGGAACTTCATCTGATCAAAGTGGCTGATGGGCAGGGCAAATCCAGGTACAGCATTATTCAGAATGAAGTTGGACACTTGAGTAAAAAGTATACCAGAGTTTTAAAAGATGCCTATGTTTCCATGGAGACAGCGGGAAATCTTCTGGTCATTAAGACGGTACCGGGCATGGCCATGGCGGCCGGAGCCGCACTTGATGCGTTGGGGTGGTCGGAAATATTGGGGTGTATTGCCGGTGACGATACTATTATGTGTGCCATACGTACACCGCAGGATGCCAATGGTGTGATGGGAAAACTGCTTAAAATCGTGGAAAGTTAGATCGTGAAGTGAGATACGAAGAGGAAAAACTATGTTACGTAACTTACATGTAAAAAACTTAGCGCTCATTCAGGAAGTAGATGTGGATTTTTCGGAAGGCCTGAATATTCTGACCGGTGAGACCGGAGCTGGTAAATCGATTATTATCGATTCGATTACTTTGGCTCTGGGAGGGAAAATGTCCAGAGATATGATTCGTGAACAGGCTCCCTTTGCACTGGTGGAATTGCTGTTTGAGATTACCAATCCATCGATAGAACAAAAACTGAAAGAAATGGATATCTATCCGGAAGACGGCGTGGTGCTGATTTCCAGAAAGATTATGGACGGACGCAGCGTCAGCAAAATTAACGGTGAGACCTGCACGGTTTCTCAGGTGCGAAAAGCGGCAGGACTTTTGCTGGACATCCATGGACAGCACGAGCACCAATCCCTCCTTCATAATGAAAAACAGTTGGATATTCTGGATGAATATGGAAAAGAAGAGATTCTTTTTCTGAAAAAATCAGTATCAGAAGCCTATAGTTCCTATGAGAAACTGCGCCGAAAACTGCGGGAAAGTACCATGGACGAAGAGGAACGGAAACGTCGCATGGATTTTCTTGAATATGAAATCAGGGAAATAGAACAGGCAAATCTTCAGAATGGGGAAGATGAAGAACTGGAGAAACTGTACAGAAAGTTGGTCAATGGCAAAAAAATCGTAGAAAATATTCAGGAAGTTCACGAGTTGACCGGCTATGAGAGCGGTCAGGGAGCCGGTGAGCAGATAGGACGCGCACTGCGTGCCATCGCATCAGTGGAAGAATATGATCCGGAGATTGGAAGCCTGTCTTCCATGTTGGCGGATATTGACAACCTTCTGAACGACTTTAATCGGGAAGTCAGTACGTATCTGTCAGATCTGACGTTCTCTGAAGAAGATTTTATAAAGACAGAGAGCCGATTGGATGAAATCAATCGTCTAAAGGCAAAATATGGAAACACCCTTGAGCAGGTACTGTGTTATTTGAAAGACAGCCGGGAAGAATTGAATGGTCTGGTTGATTATGAAAACAATCGTCGGGAAATGGAACTGGATTTCCGGGAAAAGGAAATAATATTACGCGGCTGGTCTGAAAAATTATCGAAAAAGAGGGTAGAATACAGTAAAAAGCTTGCATCGGAGATTGAGGGACAGCTGACAGATCTGAATTTTTTACATGTGGATTTTCAGATTGAACTGTCTGACAGCGGCCATTTTTCGGCAAACGGAACGGATCAGGTGGAATTTATGATCTCCACAAATCCGGGCGAAGTCAGAAAACCGTTGAATCGTGTGGTTTCCGGCGGTGAGCTGTCCAGAATCATGTTGGCCATCAAAACTCTGCTGGCGCAGCAGGATGAAACACCGACTCTGATCTTTGATGAAATTGATACGGGAATCAGCGGGCGTACCGCTCAGAAAGTGTCGGAAAAACTGTCTTTGGTGGGGCTGCATCATCAGGTTATGTGCATCACACATCTGCCTCAAATTGCAGCCATGGCGGATGTACATTATGGAATTGAAAAATCGGTAAAAAATGGAAATACTGTAACGACGATCGAACCTCTGAATGAGGAAGAAAAAACCCGTGAACTGGCGCGAATGCTAGGCGGAGCACAGATTACAGACCGTACTTTGGAAAGTGCCCGTGAGATGAAGGATTTGGCACGTGAACAAAAAAATACAAGACTGAAATAAAAAAAATATCACATACTATGAGAGGATACACGAAAGTGTTATCCTCTTTTATATTTATCTTGACGTGCAGGATAAAAGAAAAAATCTCAAAAAGCAAGATTCCGAATCAGGAGATTACGAATTCGGAAAAATTGAAGCAGATAATCCGAAACGAAAAATCAGAAGGAAGGGTTCCAAAGTGGGAATATCTGAAGCACATAATCTGGAAGTGAAAAAACCGGAAGATTGAAATACTGAAGATAAGAATAAGAGAGAGGATGTGGCAAAGTGAAAAAGAACAAAAGAAAAAAGCGTTTTTTTCTATGTCTTGTGGTACTTGGAATCCTGACAGGTTCGATGGCCTGGGGAATATATGAGATCAAGGCTTCCATACCGGATGAGCTTTATATAGTACAGAACGATAAAAATGCTTTGGACTCTATCATAAAAAGTCCGTTTATCACGACATCCGATACTATAACTGCATCGTCAGGCGGCAAGTATGTGATTGAGTGCAGACTGTTTGACCTTTTTATGATTAAGAAAGTAACTATATCTCAAGCACAGCCGGTTCGTGTGGGTGTGTCGGGAGATACAATCGGAATTTACATGGAAACGAAAGGAATTCTGGTGATTGATACTCAGGAGATATTAAATAGTCAGGGAAAAAATGAGGAACCAGCGAAGAATCTGATTCAGCCGGGAGATTATATAGAAAAAATAGATGGAATTGATATTGACAAAAAAAGTGAACTGATTTCCAAAATGAAGGATAATAACGGTGAGGATGTGGTATTGGAAATTAATCGGGATGGTTCCAATCACAGCGTATCTGTGGAACCGGTCTGCTGTCAGGACGGATCTTATAAACTGGGAATCTGGGTGAGGGACAATACCCAGGGAATCGGAACCCTGACGTATATTCAGGAAGACGGAAGTTTCGGAGCACTGGGCCATGGAATCAGCGATTTAGATATGGGGGATCTCCTGAAACTGGATCAGGGTGACCTGTATCGTGCGGAAGTGGTATCCATCAAAAAGGGTTCAACCGGAAGCCCCGGTGAGTTGGCCGGTATTATTCATTACAATGAAAAGGAACATCTGGGGAAAATTCAGGTGAATGGTTTATGCGGAATCTATGGAATTATAGATCTTAAAACTGTGAATGGAGAAATTTGGAGAAGCGGAGTCATGAGCAATGGAACCCAGGAAAGTGGAATCGCGGATAATGATACGCAGAGAAGCGAGACCATAAATGATAGAATCCTGGATGAAATCGGAAATTGGGGCCTGGAGTTGACATGGTATGAAGTCGGATTTAAGCAGGATATGCAGGAAGGTCCGGCAACCATATTGTGTAATATAGGAAATGGCATTCAGGAATATAAAATAAACATTGAAGACATATGCTGGAACGCTACGGATACAAATAAGTGTTTTGTAGTAGAAGTGACAGACCCGGAACTGATCAGCGAGACTGGCGGCATCGTCCAGGGTATGAGCGGCAGCCCGATCATTCAGGATGGGAAGCTGGTCGGCGCGGTGACGCACGTTCTGGTCAATGACCCGACGAGAGGGTACGGGATATTTATAGAAAATATGCTGGATGCGGTGGAGTGAATTTTTGACAGGGGCAGATTTTGCCCCTGTCTTTTTCCTGCGTCGTATGTTATGATAAAATTGTAAGGAGGAAAGCTTATGGATAATACAGTAAATGCTTCGGATTTTGAGAGAATCTATGAGACAAAGCAGTTCTGGATTGGAAGAATAGGCGGGGTAGAATTTGAATCATTTTACCTTGTTATTTCGGATCAGAGAGCTG